>JAMPYF010000048.1 GCA_023700805.1 Sulfuritalea sp. | reverse complement strand
TTCCCAGCGCGCCAGGTTGGCGCGCCAGCGCGTGGCGAAGGCGGTGTAACCCGTCTGGTAGGCCGCGGCATGGGCCGGGTCGAGCTGCGCCAGGCGCGCCGCCAGCGCCGCGCCGACCTGCAGATAGACGCGCGGATCGGTATTGATGTGCGGATTGCCGCTGGCATGGACGTCGCCGTCGGCGCGATCCAGCTTGGCCGGAATTTCCAGCATCCTGACCTGCGCCGCGGCTTCGAAATAACCGGGCTGGCCAGCCTGGATGCGGGGATTGCCCGATTCGCGCTGCACCACCGGCAGCCAGCCGGCCTCCAGTTCGGCGCCGGTGGCGATGATCAGGTCGGCGCTGCGGGCGCGCGCGATCAGCGAGGGCCGCGCCTCGATGCGATGCGGATCCAGCAGCGCCGTCGTCACCGATGCCACCTTGATCCTGTCGCCGGCGATCTCCTGCGCCAGCGCCGCCCATTCAGGCACGGTGGCCAGCACGTTCAGCGCCGCCTGCGCCGGCAGGGCCAGCAGCGCGGCCAGAATCACGAGAGTTTTCTTCATCGCCATCTCCTAGAACTTGTGGGCGCCGTGGGCGCCGATGCTCATCACATATTGCAGCCAGAGCTGGTGGTCGACCTGGCCCGGCCCGCGCGAGTTGTCGCGGGCGAACTGCAGGCGCAGGCGGGCGAATTCGGAGCTGGCGTAGTCGAGCATCAGGGTATTGCGCTGCGGCTTCCAGGCCGCGAGTTGCGGCAGGTCGGTCGCGACCAGCGCCGGGCCCAGGCGGGTGGTTCCCGAATCGAGCCGGTCGTGGCGGTAGCCGAGCCGCCAGCGCGGCATGAACTGCCACACGCCCTGCAGGTAGTAGCCGGACTGGCTGGAGCGGTAGCTGTCGCTGAAGCCCGCCGCGCCGCCGCAGGCGCCGCTGGCGTCGCGCTCGGCGCAGCTCAGGCTGCCGCTCTCGACGCGGCGGAAGTACTCGGCCTGCAGCTTGAAATTGCGCTCGGCCGGATTGCCGTTGGGCGCCCATTTCCAGACGAAGTCGGCGCCGGCGGTACGGCTCCTGCCAGCGAAGCTGACGCGGGTGGCGAGGCCGGCGGCATCGACGCCGTCGTAGGCACGCGCGCCGGGGTCGGTGGCGACATAGGAGAAGCCGGCGCGCCAGTTGTGGGCGATGCCGACGTCGCCGCCGGTGCGCGCGAAAACCGCACCCAGCGCCGGGCCGCCCTTGTTGCGGGCGCCGCCCGGGAAGCCGTCGTCGCGACCGGCTTCGAGCCCCAGTTCGAGCCAGGTTTCGGTCGGCGCCAGCCACTTGAGCTGCAGGCCTTCGGCGCTCAGCTTGTTGCCGAAGAACGCGGTGTAGGCCAGCGGCGCGTCGGCGAAGTCCCAGACATGCGGATGGCGTTCGTTGTTGTAGCCGATGCCGGACAGAAAGCGGCCGCCCTTGAGCGTCAGGCCGGCGCCGAGGCCCAGGGTCTGGAAATAGGCCTCCTCCAGTTCGACCGCGTTGTCCGGCGTCAGCGCCAGATTCAGCGCGCCGCGGAAATTCGGATCGACGTTGGCCGCCAGCGTGAGTTCGGTTTCCTGCGCCGTGAAGCCGCGCCGGCGCGGCGGCCCGATCTCGTCGGGCGCGCCGGGCGGGACGAAGCCCTGCAGGGTCCAGCTCGCCGGGTCGAGTCTGGTGGAGGTCAGCGCGCCCTGCAGGTTGAGGCCGATCTCGGGATTGAAGCTGCTCGCCCTGGCGGCAGGCGCCGCGGCCGGGACTTGCGCGCGGCCGGTCTCGGCCTGCGCCAGGCGCTGTTCGAGCGCATCGATGCGCTGCTCGTAGGACTTTCTCATCTGCGCGATTTCATCGCGCAGAGCCTGCAGCTCGGCATCGGCGGCCGCTGCGGGAAAACTCGCCAGCACGCCACAGGCGGCCAGCATGGAAATGGAAATGCGGTTCATGTTCGCTCCAGAGCAAATGACAAAGAGCGCCACCCGGCACGGGCCAGCGGCGCAGCAGAACGTCAGGGGCTTTAGAGCGAGGGCGGGGCGCGGCTGCGAAACGCCGCGAGAAGAGCAAGAGTTGGCGCTGGCGCCACGGCGACCGCATGCGTGGCCGCGCTGTCCGTGGCGAACGCCAGGGGCAGGACCGGCGCCGGCGGCGCCAGGTCGGCAGCGGCGAAGGCGATGCAGGTGGTGCACACATGCGACAGCACCAGCGCGGCGCCATGCTCGGCGTCCTGGCCTTGCGCGACATCGGTGCTCAACTGCGTGGCCAGCTGCGTGGCCGCCTGCGCCGCAGCAGG
This sequence comes from Sulfuritalea sp., assembly GCA_023700805.1. GTDB lineage: Bacteria > Pseudomonadota > Gammaproteobacteria > Burkholderiales > Rhodocyclaceae > Sulfuritalea. The sequence goes on along the minus strand of JAMPYF010000048.1, from coordinate 23,209 downwards.
CGCCACGGCATGGCCCAGCATGTGGGCGAGCGCGGCCTGCTGGCTGCCGAGCAGCAGCAGCGAGAGCAGCAGGACCAGCAAGGGATTCAGCACGCGGCGCATGGGGCCGCTATCAGACCACAGGCCGCGCCATCAATCAAGCTGCAGCAGCAGGCCCTTGAGGTACTCACCTTCGGGGAAGGCCAGATCGACTGGGTGGTCGGCGGCGCCCTGCAGGCGTTGCACGATGCGCGCCGTGCGCCCAACGTCGAGCGCGGCGCCGGCGACGATCTTCTGGAACAGTTCGGCACTGACGCCGCCCGAGCACGAGTAGGTCATCAGCAGGCCGCCCGGCGCCAGGAGGCGCATGGCGGTCAGGTTGATGTCCTTGTAGGCGCGTCCGGCACGTTCGGCATGTGCGGCGGTGTGGGCGAACTTGGGCGGATCGAGAATGATCAGGTCGTAGTTCTCGCCGCTTGCGCGCAGATTGCGCAGTTCGGCGAAGACGTCGGCTTCGCGCCAGATCGCGCGTGCCGCATCGAGCTGCGGATTGAGCGCAAGATTGCGCTGCGCGGTGGCCAGCGCCGGGCCGGAACTGTCGATCGAGACCACTTCGCGCGCGCCGCCGGCCAGCGCCTGCAGCGAGAATCCGGCGGTGTAGCAGAAGCAGTTGAGCACGCGCCGCCCGCGCGCCAGTTCGGCGGCGCGGCGGCGGTTTTCGCGCTGATCGAGATAGAAGCCCGTCTTGTGGCCGCCGACATAATCGACCGTCATGCGCACGCCGTGCTCTTCGATGACCAGTTCATCCCCGCCAGCCTCGCCATGAAGCCAGCCGGTCACGGCTTCGAGACCTTCGAGCTTGCGCACCTCGACGTCCGAGCGCTCGTAGATGCGCGCGCAGCCGGTGGCCTGGTGCAGGGAGTCGGCGATGGCGGCCCGCCACTTGTCGGCGCCCGCCGTGGTCAGCTGCACCACCACGGTGTCGCCGTAGCGATCGGCAATGACGCCGGGCAGGCCGTCGGATTCGGCATGCACGAGGCGCAGGCCCTGCTGCCCGGCGAGTTCCGGCAGGGAGGCGCGGCGCGCCACGGCGGCCGCGATGCGGCGCTTGAAGAAGGCATGGTCGATGGTCTCGGCCGCATCGAAGCTCCAGACCCGGGCGCGGATCTGCGAGGCCGGGTTCCAGGCCGCGCGCGCCAGCGGCCGGCCTTCGTGCGAGACGACATCGACCGTAGCGCCGGGCCGGACGCGGCCGTCGAGCTGCGCGACGGCGCCGGAGAACAGCCAGGGGTGGCGGCGCAGGACGGATTTCTCCTTGCCGGGATGCAGGATCAGGGTGGCCATGGAAGCGCTTTCACGGAAATTTCGGGTTCAACTGCGGGCCTGGCGCCAGGGCGCGCTGCCGAATTCGGCGACCAGGAAGTCCACCATCGCGCGCACCTTGGGCGAAAGGTTGCGGCCGCTCGGATAAGTGGCGAACAGCGGCACCGGCTCGACGTGATGCCAGTCGGCAAGTATCGGCACCAGCGCGCCCTTGCGGATCGATTCGGCGACCACGACATCGGACAGGCGCGTGATGCCGACCCCGGCCAGGGCCAGCTGCAGCACGGTCTCGGCATTGTTGGTGACGACGTTGCCGTCCACATGCACCACGCGTATGCCATCGTCGGTGTCGAAGGGCCAGCGGCGCAGGGCAGGCAGGCTGGTGATCCACAGACAATTGTGCTGCTGCAGGTCATCCGGCGTGCGCGGCCGGCCGTGCCGCTCCAGGTAACTCGGCGAGGCGCAGATCACCCGTTCGAGGTTGCAGATGCGGCGCGCCACCAGCGAGGATTCGACCAGCGGCCCGATGCGGATCGCCAGGTCCACCCCTTCCTGCATCGCCCCCAGGGGCTGATCGCTGATGGTGATGTCGATCTCGACCGCCGGGTGAAGTTCGAGGAAGCGCGGGATCGCCGGCGCCAGTTGGTGCGTGCCGAAGGTGGAGCCGCTGTACAGGCGCAGCATCCCGCGCGGACTGGCGCCGGCTTCGGCGACCTCCGCCTCGGCTTCGTCCATGGCCGCAAGTATCGGCCGGGCGCGGGCGTAGAAGGCCTCGCCCTCGGCAGTCAGTTGCAGGCGGCGCGTGGTCCGCTGCAACAACCGGGCGCCGAGACGATCCTCGAGCCGGGTCACCAGCTTGGACAGGGCCGACGGCGTCAGTCCCATTTCCCGCGCCGCAGCAGAAAACCCGCCGGTTTCCACGGCACGGACAAAGGCGGTCATCTGGGCAGAGCGATCCATGAGCTATTATGGAATAATATTCATCAATGTTGTTCCTTAATTACATATTGTATTCATATCAATATGTAATTACATTGGAGGCATGCGGTGTTGCGCCGCACAATCAAAAAGGAAGTCATCATGCTCCCCCTCAACTTGGCCACCATCGACAAGGAAGCCCGCCAATTGCGTACCGCCGAACTGCAACGCCTTCAAGGCTTGTTCTTCGCGAAAGTGAGCACCTACGGCCACCGGCTGGCCCGCGCTGCCCATTCAGGCCTGACGACGATCAGCACCAGCCTGCGCCACCTGTTCTCCTGGAATCCGCAGGCCCACTGAGACGGGCTAAGCCGCCTGCGGGGCCTGTCGCGCCCCCAGCACTGCGCCGGCCGTGACTGCGGCCAGGCCGGCCAGTGCCAGCAGCGACAAGGGCTCATCGAGCACCGGCACCGCCGCCAGCGCGGACAGGCCGGGCACGACCGCCATCAGCAGGGCCACTGCCTGCGGCCCCAGATGGCGCACCGCCTGCGTATACAGCAGCATGGCGACGAACACCACCAGCACCCCCTGATACACGGACTGCATCAAGATTTCGGCCAGCGGCGCCTGGTCCAGGGTACTCGGCAGCAACAACCACCAGATCGGCAGATACACCACGGCGCTGCCCAGCGTCGTGCTCACCGTCGCCGTCAGCGGCGAGACCGGAAAGCGGCGCAACAACAGGGTGAAGGTCGCCCATGACGAGGAACCGCAGAGGAACAGCAGGTCGCCGACCATCTGCATGCCGCTGATCTGTGCGCCGTAAAGCAGCGTATCGGCGGCTGTCAGCACGATGCCGGCAAACACCAGCGCCAGCGCGATGCGTTGCGGCCGCGAGGGCGCCTGCTTGAGCCACAGCCAGGCGATCACCGCGGTCTCGAAGGGCAGCGCGCCCGGCATCAGCACCGAAGCATGGGCCGCCGGCGCCAGGCGAAAGGCCGAATACACCGCGACCGCATAGCCGATGCCGCCGAACAGCGAAAACAGCGCTATCACCTTGAGCGGCGGCAGCGTCACGCGCGGCAGGAAGAACAGCGCGATCAGCGCGCCGACGCCGAAGCGCAACGCGGTGACATCCCAGCCGGTCAGCACGCCCTTGCCGCCGGCCCGCGTGACGAGGATGAAGCCGGTCCAGATGCAGATGGTCGCCGTCACCGCGACCCAGCCGGCACGCGAGGAGGATGGATGCGCGGTCAAGCGAGGCTGCGGTAGCGGCCGCCATGGAATATCAGCGGCGGCCTGGCCTGGCGTTCGAAGCGTTCGACATAACCGACCAGAATCACATGGTCGCCGCCCGCATAGCGCATCTCGTTGCGGCACTCGAACCAGGCGCAGCAGCCGGGCAGCAGCGGCGTGTCGCCAGCGCCAACTTTCAGTTCGATGCCGGCGAACTTGTCGCTCTGCGACTGCGCAAAACGCTGCGAGAATTCCATCTGGTCGGCGGCGAGGACATTGACCGAATAATGGCTGCAGGATTCGAAGACCGCCAGCGAGGGCGAGTGCAGGCCCAGGCTCCACAGCACCAGCGGCGGATCGAGCGAAACCGAGGCGAAGGAGTTGATGGTGACGCCGACCGGCTGGCCGTCGGCGCCGCGCGCGGTGACCACGGCCACGCCGGTGGCGAAGTCACCCAGCGCATCGCGCAGGCTGCGCGGGTCGAAACTGTATGAAAACGGCTGGTTCATTGGGCTACTCGTCGGCAGGCTCTAAAATCGGGGGAACATCAATTTATCGGGAGCACCTGATGGGCATCGTCAAACGTATCGGCACTCCGCTATCGAAATGCGCCACGCGCGTGATGCTGCTGGGTTGCGGCGAACTGGGCAAGGAAGTGATTATCGCATTGCAGCGCCTGGGTTGCGAGGTGATCGGCGTCGATCGCTACGCCGCCGCGCCGGGCATGCAGGTCGCGCATCGCAGCCATGTCGTGACCATGACCGACGGCGCCGCGCTGCGCGCGGTGATCGAAAAGGAAAAGCCGCAGCTCGTGGTGCCCGAAATCGAGGCCATCGCCACGGCGACCCTGGTCGAGATCGAGCGCGGAGGCGTGGCCGGGCATTTTCCGGAATTCATTCCGACCGCCCGCGCCGCGCAATTGACCATGAACCGCGAAGGGATACGCCGCCTCGCCGCCGAGGAACTCGGCCTGCCGACTTCGCCCTACAAGTTCGCCGACTCGCTGGCCGAGCTGCAGGCCGCCATCGACGGAAATGCGGACGGCGGAATCGGTTATCCCTGCGTGGTCAAGCCGGTCATGTCGTCCTCGGGCAAGGGCCAGTCGCTGCTGAAATCGGCGGCCGACGTGCAGCAAGCCTGGGATTACTCGCAGGCCGCGGGCCGCGTCGGCGCCGGTCGGGTGATCGTCGAGGGCTTCATCGATTTCGACTACGAGATCACGCAGCTCACGGTGCGCGCCGTCGGTGCCTCCGGCGAGGTGGAAACCTTCTTCTGCGATCCGATCGGCCACGTCCAGGTTAATGGCGATTACGTCGAGTCCTGGCAGCCGATGGCCATGACCCCAAGCGCTCTGCAGAAATCGCGCGAGATCGCCCGCGCCGTGACCGGCAACCTCGGCGGACGCGGCATCTTCGGCGTCGAGCTGTTCGTCAAGGGCGATGCCGTGTGGTTCTCGGAAGTCAGCCCGCGCCCGCACGACACCGGTCTGGTGACGCTGGCGACGCAGCGCCTGTCCGAATTCGAACTCCATGCGCGCGCCATACTCGGCCTGCCGGTCGATACATCCCTGCGCCGGCCCGGCGCCTCGGCGGTGATCTACGGCGGCCTCGAAGAAAAGGGCATCGCCTTCGAGGGCGTCGCCGACGCCCTGCAGGTGCCCGAATCCGACCTGCGCCTGTTCGGCAAGCCCGAGAGTTTCAGGAAGCGCCGCATGGGCGTCGCGGTGGCGAATGCCGACACGACCGACGAGGCGCGGACGCGGGCGAAGCTGGCGGCAAGCCGGGTGAAGCCGGTCAAAGGCTAAGCTTTACCACCAAGACACCAAGAACACCAAGGAGCACCAAGTTTTCTATTTGCGCCTTTCTTTGTGCCACTTGGTGTTCTTGGTGCCTTGGTGGTGAAAGATATTTCACTTCGCCTGATCGCCTGGCACAGGCGCCACGGCCGGCACGACCTGCCGTGGCAGAACACCACCGATCCCTACCGCGTCTGGCTGTCGGAAATCATGCTGCAGCAGACCCAGGTGGCGACCGTGATTCCCTACTACCTGCGCTTCCTGGAGCGCTTTCCGCGGCTCGCCGACCTCGCCGCGGCGCCGGTCGAGGAAGTCATGGCGCTGTGGAGCGGACTCGGCTACTACGCCCGCGCGCGCAACCTGCACGCCTGCGCGCGGGCGGTGATGACCCGGCACGGCGGCAGGTTCCCGCACGATCCGGATGTCATCGCGGAACTGCCCGGCATCGGCCGCTCCACCGCCAACTCGATCGCCACGTTCTGCTTCGGCGCCCACGCGCCTATCCTCGACGGCAACGTCAAGCGCGTGCTGTGCCGCGCCTGCGGCATCGAAGGCCAGCCTGCCAGCAGCGCAGTGGATAAGCGCCTGTGGGCGCTGGCCACGGAGCTGATGCCGGCGCGCCAGGGCGCCGTCTACAACCAGGCGCAGATGGATCTCGGCGCCATGGTCTGCACCCGGACCAGGCCGCGCTGCGAGGCCTGCCCACTCAATGACATCTGCGTTGCCCGCGCCAGCGGCCGCACCGCCGAACTGCCGACGCCGAAACCGCGCCGCGAGATTCCGCTGCGCCATACCACGCTGCTGGTGCTGCAGGATGGCGCTCGCGTGCTGCTGGAAACCCGGCCGCCGAGCGGCATCTGGGGCGGACTGCTGTCGCTGCCGGAATTGCCGCAAGGCGCCGACGCAGAAACCTGGGCCGAGCAGCGCTTCGGCTGCCGCGTGATCGCCGTTACCTGCCCGCGAAGCGGAAGCCCAGGTACGCAGAGCGCGCCGCTGCCAACCTTCACACATGGCTTCAGCCATTTCCGCCTGCACATCGCGCCGCTGCTGCTGCGCGTGAAGCCGCATCACTGCGCGATGGAACCGGGCCGGCAGTGGCTGGAGCTGGCCGCCACCGAAGGCGCGGCGCTGCCGGCGCCGATCCGGACCATCCTCGATGCGCTTCAAGCGTCGGGCAGCAGGCCCTTGCTTTCGAGAAAGCGATAAATGATTTCCAGGCGGTCGATGCTGTCGTCCATCTCCAGCAGCTTCTGCTTCGCCGCATTCGGGATCGGCAGCACCTCGGCATAGCGCATGCCGAGCCAGCCGGCGTCGAAAAAGCGGTGCGGCAGGGCCGGCGCATGCGGCGCATCGGCCTCCATGTCTTCGACGATGGCGCGCAGCAGCGGCACCAGCCGCGCGTAGGCGCCGGGAATCGGCATGATGGCCGGCGTCGTCGCGATCAACTCGATCTCGCCGCGCAGCAGGCCGGAATCCTCCACCCAGTGACGCTGCAAACGAAAGCGTTCGCCGCCCTGGGCGATGACGTCGAGCACGCCGAGCTGCTGCATGTCCCAGTCGGCGATGTGCGCCAGCGTGCCCACCGCATGCGGCTCGGCCGGCTTGTGGCCGGCGACGGCAACTTCCTCGCCTTTGGCGATCAGGCAGATGCCGAAGGAGGCGGATTCCTTGAGGCAGACCTTGGCCATGTCCATGTAGCGCTGCTCGAAAATCCGCATCGGCAGCCGCCCGCCGGGAAACAGCACGGATTGCAGGGGAAACAGGGGAACGATCATGGGGCGGCTTTCACGGAAGACGGCGTGGCGGGGCTGGTCACGGCTGCGGTCACGGGTATGGCCAGTAAGCGCGCCGCCACCAGTCCGTTGATGGTACCGAAGACCAGCGCCGCCGTGGCGAACAGCGGCAGCAGGTAGAACACGCCATCATGCGGCACCAGCCAGATCCGCGCCAGCGCGATCTGCCCGCCGATGTGGGCGAAGGCCGCCAGTACGCTGGCCGATACCGGCCCGAAGACGCGCGGCGGCAGGTGCTGCGCCAGCGCGAGTACGGCGAGGCTGCACAAGGCGCCCGCCAGCGCGAGGAAGAAGCCCGGGGCGAGGAACTGGCCGATCACCAGGCTGCCCGCCACCACGCGCAGCAGGCTGACCCAGGCCGCGTCCGTCCAGCCATAGCGCGTCAGCACCACCAGCACGATGATGTTGGCCAGGCCCGGCTTGATGCCCGGCAGCGGGCTCGGCAGCGCCGCCTCGGCGACCGTCAGCGCGATCGCCGCCGCCGCGTAGCGCGCGATGCGGTAGTCGTCGGCGGTGACCGGCAGCTCAATAGTTGAGCGTGTCATAGGCGCCATTCTGGCCGCTGCGGCCCGCCAGCTGCAGCGTGACGTGATTTGGCGCGCAGATCGCCACCGCATTGGCGCGCGTCAGCCAGCCCTGCTGCACGCAGTACTGGCGCGGGCCGGGATCGGAAAGCACGCGGGCGCGGCCGGGCTGCACCTCGATCACTGTGGTGCCGATGGCGCCGGCGACCGCGTACTTGCGCGGAATGTTCAGCGCCAGCTCGGTCACCAGCTGGCCGTCGCGCCTGACGATGGCGCGGTCCGCCACGCCGCCGCGCCACAGCAGCGGATAGGACGCGGCCACCAGCGCCGCGGCGCAAACCAGCAGCAGCCAGTCGCCGGGTTTCAGCAGCCTGCGCCAGGGCAGATGGCCGGCAGCGGTGGCGTGAGCCAGAAGCTCGCGCAGGCCGTCGGGAATCCGTTCATTCATTCGATCAAGCTGCGATGCCGCACCAGCACCCGGGCCGAATCGCGGAAATGCAGCGCAAGCCTTTCGGCCAGATACACCGAGCGGTGCTGGCCGCCGGTGCAGCCGATGCCCACCGTCAGATAGGAGCGGTTGTCGCGGATATAGGCCGGCAGCCAGTCGCCGATGAAGCGGCGCAGGTCGGCTTCCATGCGCGCCACCTCGGGCTGCGCATCGAGGAAGCGGATCACCTCGATGTCGCGCCCGGTCAGGGGCCGCAGCGCCGGGTCGTAATGCGGGTTGGGCAGGCAGCGCACGTCGAACACCAGGTCGGCGTCGAGCGGGATGCCGTTCTTGAAACCGAAGGACTGGAACAGCAGCGTCAGCCCGGCGCGCTCATCGAGCGCGGCGAACTCCTTGACGCAGGCGCGCAGCGCATTCGGCCGCAGATTGCTGGTGTCGATGTGGTGACCCAGCGAAGCCAGCATTTCCAGCGCCTCGCGCTCGCGCGCGATGGCCTCCCCCAGCGTCACGTCGTCGGTCGCCAGCGGATGGCGGCGGCGCGTCTCGGAAAAGCGCTGGATCAGCACGTCGTCGCGCGCATCGAGAAACACGAAACGCAGCGTGACGCCCTCGGATTCCAGCTTGCGCAACTGCGGCGGCAGCGCCGCTATGCTCGACCCGCCGCGCATGTCCACCGCCACGGCGGCCATGCGGTGCCCTTCCAGCCGCAGATGATCGACCAGGTCCGACAACAGCGGCGCCGGCAGGTTGTCCACACAGTAATAGCCGGCGTCCTCCAGCACGTTGAGCGCGATGGATTTGCCGGACCCGGAAAGGCCGCTGATGAGCACGACTTGCATGGGTGAAAGGATAGCGGATTACGACGGGCAGCGCGTCAATGTAACGGTCGAACCCAGGCCGGGCTTTGCGGCGTAATCTAGCGCGAAGCCAAACCTTGCTTGCCTCGCAATTCGTCAGGCTCTTCTGGAGATAGTCCCGTGTCCAAGAACATCATCGTATCCACTGTCGTTGTACTGATTGTCGTGGCTTTGGCCTTCGCGCTGAATCCCTCGCCCGAGAAACACCGCGAGGAGATCAGGAAGGCGGTGGGAGAGCGCAGCCCCATCGCTGCCGTGCTTGGCCTGGGCGCCTTGACCGCGTTCGTGTCCACCTACCATCCGCTGGGTGTCGCTTCGTACACCACGGTCAATGATCGGGTTGTCTCGGTTGGGGCGTTCGGCGTGGTCGTCTTCATCGAGCCATCGAAGGAGAAGTGAGCCCTTGTTCAAAGACCTCTGACTCGGCGAACCCACGCCGCTGACCAGGGATCCGGCACGGCATGGAACGCCCTCATCCCTGGCGCGCGTTGTAGATCGGTCCGCCGGCCTTGTGGTAGCTGCGCAAGATCGCGCAGGCCTCGTCGCGCAGCAGGTCGGTCGCCACAGTGATGCCGCGCGCCTGCAGTTCATCGATCCAGTTCGCCGGCCGCGGGCCTTCGTCGAATCCCAGAGCGACGACATCCTCCCCGCGCGCTGCGCACACCAGGTGGCGTGCGCCGGACCAAAGAACCGCCCCCAGGCACATCATGCAGGGCTCGGCGCTGGTGACCAGCTCGCAGGCGGGCAGCCCCGAACCGCCAAGGTCGTGGCTGCCCAGCCGCGCCTGCGCCAGCGACAGGGCAAGGATCTCGGCATGCGCCGAGGAACAGCGGCTCGCCACCACGCGATTGGCGCCCGCCGCCAGCAGCCGGCCGCTGTCGCGCTCGAACACCGCGGCCGCGAACGGCCCACCTCCCGCCGCAAGATTGTCCCGCGTGAGTTCCAGCACGAAACGCATGCGCGCCTCCGGCGCTGCAAGAACCGTCGGCGTGGCATTCGCCCTCGCCAGAAAGTCGGGCAACTCGATATGCAATACGTTACTCATACGTCAATCCTAGCATCAGGGCGTGCAAGGATAACCGCTTCCGGCGCCTCCATTCGGTCGCCGTGCTGCAAGCTCACGGTTTGCAAACTATCCGGGGCGGGCTTCGGATAATTCGCCACGAGCGTCTGATTCGCCGTCCCGCCAGCGCCAACTTTCTCGCAGCGGTCAAGGCTGAAGAATGCGAAGTCCAGCATACATCCGCCACAGGTAGAACGCCGAGACCCGCCCCGGCGAACCTGCCTCACTCCGCGGGTCAGAGGGGAAGGAAAGCGAAGCTTCAGTGGAGGCTAACGCCGGCCCTATCGGCGTCAAGCGTAGCGGCCGAAACTAAAACCGTCGCGGGTGACAGGCCGCGACGGCAATGGATTTCTTTGAAGCCCGCCATTCAATTCAGAAACGGCTACAGCGCAGCGATTCCGGCCGTTCAGTCATGGAGAGTTACCGGCAAACCCCGGCCATAAGCGGCCGCCCGGTTTTCCAACAACAGCAAATTGCTTGCTGGCATCATGCCGCTGTAGTATTCTAGAATCCAAAGTGGACGCGGCGTTGAGCCATCAGAATCCACACATTATCCACGCAGCAAAAGCGCCCGTTCGGTCGGATGGGAAAGGTTGTTGCGCGCCCCAGCTCAGTGCAAAGCACAGTATTGCGTCACCGAAAGGCAGGCTTTGGGGTGTTCTCAGGTATTTCAGGACTATTGCGTAGCCTTCGGAGGCATGAAGCCGTCCGAAAGGTATCAGTCATGCACTGGAGCATGGGGAGCATGACAAATCACGGCCACCCGAGCTGCAGGTACCTGGGAGGTGGGCTGGTAGCTGCATTCAGATTGCTCCTCGTGACAGTGCTGGTCCTGCTTTCACCGACGGCACGGTCACAGCTGACGACTATTTTGGATAACATCAATGGAGGTACTCCCGCAATAATTTTCGGGTATGGCGGAACTACCGCAGTTGGCTATGCGCGGGACGCCGCAAACGGGAATGTCTTTCGCGCAGTTCGGTGGACCCAGGGAGGCCTCGAGAACTTGGGAACGCTCAATGGCGGATCACTATCGTTCGCCAATGGCATCAGCGGTGACGGCGGAACCATAGTCGGAGTGAGCCGCGATGGTGCCGTGGCAAACGCGACAAGGGCGTTTCGGTGGACCGCAGCGAGCGGGATGGTCAGTCTGGGCACTCTAAACGGGGGAAACCATTCCGCAGCGAATGCTGCAAGCCATGATGGCCGCATCATAGTCGGCGATGCGACGGATGGTGTCGTAAATGATGGCCGAGCATTTCGCTGGACCTCAACCACTGGGATGTCCAGTCTCGGAGCACTGAACGGAGGGTCCTACTCATCGGCAGCAGCGGTGAGTGCGGACGGCAGCGTGGTTGTCGGTTCGGCCTTGGATGGCGCAAACGGAAATAGGTCTCGGGCGTTTCGCTGGAAGCAAGACTTGGGCATGGTGAGTCTTGGCGTCGTCAGCGGGGGCGATAACTCATATGGTAAGGGCGTCAGTGGCGATGGCAAAGTGGTCGTCGGCTTCTGGCATGACGTTGCGACCGATTCGAATCGTGCGTTTCGATGGACCGCTGCCGAGGGAATGGTGAGCTTGGGCGTCGCGCCGGGCTGGAAAGCATCTGTCGCCTATGCAACGAATGCAGACGGAAAAGTGATCGTCGGGCGGGGAGACCTGCTGAATGGGGATTTCCGTGCAATGCGTTGGACTGCGGCGTCCGGCCTGCAGACTGTCGAAGCTTGGTTGCAAGAAAATGGCGTCGCGGTCAGCGGGCCAGCCAGTTCAATTGCCTACGCTGTGAGCGGGGACGGAAACACGGTCGCAGGAACCGGATTCGGCGGTAGCTTTATTGCGCGCGTTACTCCCGCAAGTCGGGGACTGATACGGGAGTCGGACCTACACGAGAGCCTTCAAGGACGCGCGCGCGCAGGCAACGCTCATCATAGATCTGTCGGGCTCTTGCTCAACGGTGCGCATAGCGCCCCTCTCGCGCGGCGAGTAGCAACAGGAAGATCCGCGTTTTGGGTAGCCGGAGATCTTGGGCGCGACGACACAGCGACCAGTAGCAGCAAGCTAGGGATCGCCGAGATCGGTATCGGAAGGAACTTCGGTGCCGCCCAATTGAATGCCGCCATCGGACATACCCGGACACGAAGCGATCGAGAATCGGATCAGGGCACAGCCACTCGCGCTGATGGTACTTTTATGGTGGGTGAATTGCTGATTCCGCTTCAGGTAACGCCAACCGGTAGCGGCCTGTGGGTGGTTATTGATGGTTACAGTCACCGGGGCGATTCTACGATCTCGCGTAGCTATCTCAATACCGGGCTGATGGACAGTTCCAGTGGTCTGGCGTCAACGCACACAACGGCGTTTCGGGCACGCATCGAATGGGATGATATGTTGCGGCTTGATTCATTGTCCTTCAGCCCATTCGGCCAATACAGCGTTGCCCGGGCGCGCATGGATGGCTACTCGGAAACCGGGGGCGGATTTCCCTTGCGATACGACACACAACTTGAGAAGACTACCGAGCTGCATGCTGGCATTAACGTTAGCTTGCCCGTTTCTAACGGCAGCGCACGGGTTCTTGCTATCGTCGATGCCGCACATCGATTCGAGGGTTCCGCTGCAGCAACAACCGGAGAACTTCCTGGATTGTTCAACTTCACCATTCCCGGCCAGTCGGTTACGCGCGACTGGCTTCGTCTTGGTGTCGGCGCCGAGGTGGGGCTGGGTGGCGGTCAGGCGTCGTTAATGCTTAACGCCACATCGACAAGCGATGCACCGAACTGGTGGATTGCGGCGTCATGGCGAACGGAATTCTGAATTGGCGAACTCACCACGTTTTGGGACCATGGAGCAACTACGGCTGGCAGGAGGAGACGAATAGCCGCTTCGAAGCAAGTCGAACGGCAGGAAAGGACACCCAAGAGCTGTTTGCCCTAAGAGCCGAAGGGCAGTCCCCAGTTTTTTGCTGTCACCAAATCGCGTTCGTAAGGTTCGGGTTTGGTTTGTTTTCGACACGAGCCCGACGCGCGCGACGGTTTTAGTTTCGGCCGCTACGCTTAACGCCGATAGGGCCGGCGTTAGCTTCCACTGAAGCTTCGCTTTCCTTCCCCTCTGACCCGCCGAGCGAGAAAGGTCCGCCGGGGAAATTCCGGTCGCGTTGTCCGACGCCGGCCAGACTCTATCCGCCGGGGCGAGTCCCGGCATGACTTACGTAAATCCTGGATTCCCGCTTCCACTGGAACGACGGCAACGGTAGGCGCTTGCCGGCCCGCGAAGCGGAATCCCCGGCAGACAGAGTCCGCTACGGCGCCATGGTCGGCAATATCCAGCCGTCCTTGATCTCGATGGACCGCGAGCGCAGCAGTTCGCCGAGCAGCCAGGAAGCGAAATCCTCATCGGAGAAACCCAGCATGCGCTGGTTGACGCTGTCGAAGAAGGGCACGCTCTTCAGGTAGGCCGGCAACTCGTCCTCGCGCAGGCGCTGCAGGTCGAGCAGGTTGAAGGTGAAGCAGGCGCGCACGGCGTTGCGGCCGACGCGGGTGGAGTCGGCCTCGAAGGATTCCAGTCGCTTGAAGGCGCGCGCCAGCGCGGCGTCGAAATCCGCGAAGGGCGCGCCGTGGCCGGGGATCACCGTATCGACGCCGAGCCGGCCGATCATTTCCAGCGTGGCGCGCGTGGCCGGCAGCGCGTCCTTCCTGCCCATCAGTTCGCCGAAGATGATGCCGAAGCCGTCCTGCCACAGCGCGTCGCCCGAAATCAGGAGGCGCCGTTCGGCGCAGTAATAGACCAGCGCCTCCATGTCGTGGCCGGGCGCCGGCAGGGCCTGCCAGCTCATGCCGCCCATGTCGAATTCGCTGCCGGGCTCGATCACCGCGTCATGGGCGAAACGGTGGCCGCGCTGTTTCGCGGCGTCGAGCAGCAGCGCGTCGGTGTCCCAGTCGGCGACCATGCGTTCGATGCCGGCGGGAATCACGATCCGGCAGCCGAACTCGGCCTGCAGCGCCGCGTTGCCGCCGATGTGGTCGGAATGCGAATGGGTGTTGATCAGGCGGCCGAGGCCGACGCTGCCGCGCCGTGCCGCCAGCGCCGACTTTACGAGCGCCACGGTCTGCGGCGCATGGCCGACGTAGCCGGCATCGACCAGCGTGACCGTGTCGCCCTCGAAGAACAGCACGTTGTTCGAGGAGAGCCAGCCGCGCTCGATGACCTGGATGGTCTCAGGCAGCTTCATCGGTCGCAGTCCTGCCGGCGAGCCCGGGGGCCGGTTGGCCGCGGCGTTGCGCCACGGCCGCCAGGATCAGCCGCTTCTCGTCGTCGCCGGCATTGGCCCAACGCGCGATCTCGTCGAGGGTGCGAAAACACCCGGCGCAAAGACCCTCTTCCATTTTGCAGACGTTAATGCAGGGCGAATTCACCATAACGGCCGCCGCGCCGGGCCTTTCGATCACGCCTGCGTGGCGCGCTTGGCGAGGATGGCGCGGGCCACGCGCGAAGCCGATTCGCGCTTGAGCTGTTTGGAGATCCAGGCACCGGTGTCGACCAGTGCGTCGAGATCGATCCCGCTATCGATGCCCAGGCCCTGCAGCAACCAGACCACGTCCTCGGTCGCGACATTGCCCGAGGCACCGGCGGCATAGGGACAGCCGCCGAGGCCGGCGACGGAACTATCGAATATGCCGATGCCCATTTGCAGCGCGGCGTAGATGTTGGCCGTGGCCATGCCGTAGGTATCGTGGAAATGGCCGGCGATCTTCTTCAGCGGAATGCGTCGCGCCACGGCCTCGATCATGTCCTTGGTGCGCTCGGGCGTGCCGGTGCCGATGGTGTCGCCCAGGCTGACCTCGTAGCAGCCCATGTCGATCAGCGCCTGCGCCACGTCGGCCACGGCCAGCGGCATCACCTCGCCCTGGTAGGGGCAGCCCAGCACGCAGGAAACATAGCCGCGCACCTTGACCTCGGCCGCCTTGGCGGCCTCGACGATGGGGCGGAAGCGGTCCAGCGATTCGGCGATCGAGCAGTTGATGTTCTTCTGCGAAAACGCTTCCGAAGCCGCGCCGAATACCGCGACTTCCTTCGCCCCGGCCGCCAGCGCGGCTTCGAAGCCCTTCATGTTCGGCGTCAGCACCGGGTAGGCGACATCGGGCAGCTTCTCGATGGCGGCGAAGACGGAGGCTGCGTCGGCCATCTGCGGCACCCACTTGGGCGAGACGAAGGCGGTGACTTCGATGCTCCTGAGGCCGGCTGCGCCCAGGCGGCGAATCAGCTCGACCTTGATCTCGGTGGCGACGGGCTTTTTTTCGTTCTGCAGGCCGTCACGCGGGCCGACTTCGACGATGCGCACTTTGCTGGGAAGGGTCATACGAATTCACTGTTGCTTGGCGAGTTCGAATTCTACTAGCTCGGCCCCGTCGCTGACTTGATCTCCGACATTGAAACAGAAGGATTTCACCACCCCTGCGGACGGTGCGGCTATCGTGTGTTCCATCTTCATGGCTTCGAGTATCAGCAGCGGCGCGCCCTTCTCCAGCCGGGCGCCGACCGCGGCGATCAGCGCGATGACCTTGCCTGGCATCGGTGCCGTCAGCCCGCCCTCGGCGCCGCCGCCGCTGCCGGCGTGGAACAGAGGGTCGATGGCGGCAAAGACGAAGGAGAGCCCGTCGATGAAGACGTGGCGCTTCTCGTTGGCGGAGACCACGGTGACATTGATGCGGCGCCCGCCTAGATCGACGTGCAATTCGCCGCCGGCGGCAAAGCGTCCCGTCGCCGTGACGGTCCGGCCATCGAATTCGAGCGTGAAGCCGTCGCCGACGTAGCCGGCATTGACGAGTTTTTCGACTTCGCCGGCGCGCAGCCTGATCTCGCGCCGCGCATTGCCGTTGAGACGCCAGCCGTCGCGGGCATGCCAGGGCGAATGCGGATCGCGGCTCGCCGTGGCTTCGGCGCCGGCGTACTGCTGGTCGCGAATCAGTTCCGCCAGGGCCGCGACCAACCAGGCTTCGGCTGGCGGTTCGGTGCTTTCGGGAAACAGGAAGGCGCGCTCGCGCTCGATCAAGCCGGTGTCGAGATCGGCCTGGGCGAAAGCCGGACAGGCGACCAGCCGCGAGAGGAAGCCGATGTTGTTCGACACCCCCACCACGCGGTAGTCGGCCAATGCCTGCAGCATGCGCGCGAGGGCGCGTTCACGCGTCTCGTCCCAGACGATCAGCTTGGCGATCATCGGGTCGTAGTGCGGCGAAATCTCGTCGTCCTGCTCGACGCCGGTATCGACGCGCACATTGAGCGTCTCGGCCGGCGGCGCGAGGTGGATCAACTTCCCTATGGAAGGCAGGAAGCCCTTGTCCGGATCCTCGGCATAAATCCGCGCCTCCAGCGCGTGGCCGCGGATCACCAGCTGTTCCTGGCGCAGCGGCAGCGTCTCGCCAGCGGCAACTTTCAACTGCCATTCGACCAGGTCGAGGCCCGTGATCATTTCGGTCACCGGATGCTCGACCTGCAGCCGGGTGTTCATTTCCATGAAATAGAAGGGTGGCAAATGAGTGCCGTCCTGCGCATATTCTCCGGCGACTGAGCCCGGTACGATGAACTCGACGGTACCGGCGCCGACGTAGCCGACCGCCAGCGCCGCATCGACGGCGGCCTTGCCCATCGCAGCACGGCGCGCAGGCGACAAGCCGGGCGCCGGCGCCTCTTCGACGACCTTCTGGTGGCGGCGCTGCACCGAGCAATCGCGCTCGAACAGGTACACGCAGTTACCGTGGCTGTCGCCGAAGACCTGGATTTCAATGTGGCGCGGGCGCTGCAGGTATTTCTCGATCAGCACATGCTGGTCGCCGAAGGACGACGCCGCTTCGCGCTTGCAGGAGGCCAGCGCATCGAGAAAGTCCTCGCTGCGATCCACGGCACGCATGCCCTTGCCGCCGCCGCCGGCAGCAGCCTTGATCAGCACCGGATAGCCGATCGCATCGGCCTGCTGCCGGAGAAAATCGGGGTCCTGATTGTCGCCGTGATAGCCGGGAGTCAGCGGTACGCCGGCCCTTTCCATGAGCTTCTTGGCTTCGGACTTGGAGCCCATGGCGCGGATCGCCGTCACCGGCGGGCCGATGAAGACCAGGCCGTGCGCGGCGCAGGCCTCGGCGAAATCCTCGTTCTCAGAAAGGAAGCCGTAGCCGGGATGGATCGCCTGGGCGCCGGTGGCGCGTGCCGCGGCGATGATCTTCTCGATCACCAGATAGGATTCCTTGGGCGAAGGCGCGCCGATGCAGACCGCCTCGTCGGCCAGACGCACATGGCGCGCGCCGGCGTCCGCCTCGGAATACACGGCAACGCTGCGGATGCCCATGCGCCGCGCGGTCTTGATGATCCGGCAGGCGATTTCTCCCCGGTTGGCAATGAGGATCTTGTTAAACATGGCTGTACTCCGGGGAGAAATCGCCTGAGCACGCTGCGCGTGCAATGCAATGTGGCTTCGCCGCTGCGCCGCTGCGCCGCTGGTCACCGCGGTTGGCGATCAGTATTTTGGTGAACATGGTGTCAGCCCTGGGCGATCCAGCTGGGTTTGCGCTTCTCCAAAAAGGCGTTCATGCCTTCGCGGCCCTCTTCGCTGGCGCGCAGGCGCGTGATGCGCTGCGCGGTGTCCTCGATGACTTGCGGCGAGAGCGGCTTCCAGGCGACGGCCGTGATCAGCTGCTTGCACTCGGCGAGCGCGCGCGGCCCGTTATTGAGCAGCGCATCGACGATCTCGCCGACCGCTTCGTCGAGCGCGGCAACGTCGGTGACTATCTCGTGCAGCAGGCCGATGCGGTAGGCCTCGGCCGCGGAAAAACGCTCGGCCGTCAACATGTAGCGGCGCGCGTAGCGCTCGCCGATGGCGGCGACGACATGCGGGCTGATCACCGCGGGAATCAGGCCGAGCTTGACCTCGGTCAGCGAGAACTGGGCCTCGAAGGTGGCGATCGCCACGTCGCAGCAGGCCACCAGTCCGACGCCGCCGCCATAGGCCGGGCCCTGGATGCGGGCCATGGTCGGCTTCGGGCATTGCGCGAGCTTGCGCAGCATCTCGGCCAGCGCACGCGCGTCGCGCAGGCTCTCGTCGTTGCCGTAGCCCGCGGCGCGCTTCATCCAGTTGAGGTCGGCGCCGGCGCAGAAACTCTTGCCGGTGCTCGAAATAACCAGCACGCGCACCGCCGGGTCGACCGTCATGCGGTCGATGGCGTCCGACAGTTCGGCAATCAGCGCGTCGTCGAAGGCATTGTGCCGCTCGGGCCGGTTGAGGGTGATGATGCCGACGCCGAGGTCGGTTTCGGTAATGATGTTGTTGTACATTCAAATTCCTTTCACCACCAAGACACCAAGGACACAAAGGAGCACCAAGGAAACCTGTATGGCAAATGTCCTTGCCTTTCTTGGTGCATCTTGGTGTCCTTGGTGTCTTGGTGGTTAAGCGATTTACATACGAAAGACGCCGAACTTGGTCGGCAGGATGGGTGCGTTGAGCGATGCCGAAATGCCCAGGCCGAGAGTACGCCGGGTCTGCGCCGGATCGAGGATGCCGTCGTCCCAGATGCGCGCCGTGGCGTAGTAGGGATGACCCTGGGTTTCGTACTGGGCGCGGATCGGGGCGCGGAAGGCTTCCTCGTCCTCCTTGCTCCACTGCTTGCCGGCAGACTCCATGCCGTCGCGCTTGATGGTGGACAAGACCGACGCGGCCTGTTCGCCGCCCATCACGCTGATCCGCGCGTTGGGCCACATCCAGAGCATGCGCGGACTGTAAGCGCGGCCGCACATGCCGTAGTTGCCGGCACCGAACGAACCGCCGATGATCATGGTGAACTTCGGCACCTGCGCCGTGGCGACGGCGGTGACCATCTTCGCGCCGTCCTTGGCGATGCCGCTGTTCTCGTACTTGCGGCCGACCATGAAGCCGGTGATGTTCTGCAGGAACAAGAGCGGAATGCCGCGCTGGGCGCAGAGTTCGATGAAATGCGCGCCCTTCTGCGCCGATTCGCCGAAGAGGATGCCGTTGTTGGCGACGATGCCCAGCGGATAACCGGAGAGCCGCGCGAAGCCGGTGATCAGCGTGGTGCCGTAGCGCGACTTGAACTCGTCGAAGCGCGAACCGTCGACCAGACGGGCGATGACTTCGCGCACGTCGTAGGGCTTGCGCGTATCGAAGGGAATCACGCCGGCCAGCTCAGACGGGTCGTAGAGTGGCTCTTCCGGCGTACTGATGTCGAGCGAAACGGGCTTCTGCCAGTTGAGGTTGCCGACGATGCGGCGCGCGATGGACAGCGCGTGGTGGTCGTTCTCGGCCAGGTGGTCGCAGACGCCGGAAATCCGCGTATGCACGTCGCCGCCGCCGAGGTCCTCGGCGCTGACCACTTCGCCGGTGGCGGCCTTGACCAGCGGCGGGCCGCCGAGAAAGATCGTCCCCTGGTTCCTGACGATCACGGATTCATCGGACATGGCCGGCATGTAGGCGCCGCCCGCGGTGCAGGAGCCCATGACGATGCCGATCTGCGGAATGCCGAGGGCCGACATGTTGGCCTGGTTGTAGAAGATGCGGCCGAAGTGGTCGCGGTCGGGAAACACCTCGTCCTGGGTCGGCAGGTTGGCGCCGCCCGAGTCGACCAGGTAGATGCAGGGCAGGCGGTTCTGCTGGGCGATTTCCTGCGCGCGCAAATGCTTCTTCACGGTCAACGGAAAATAGGAGCCGCCCTTCACGGTGGCGTCATTGGCGACGATCATGCATTCGACGCCCTTGACGCGACCGATGCCGGTGACCACGCCGGCCGAGGCCACGTCGCCGCTGTACATACCGAGCGCTGCCAGCGCGGAGAATTCGAGGAAGGGCGCGCCGGGATCGATCAGCGCGTTGATGCGCTCGCGCGGCAGCAGCTTGCCGCGCGCCTTGTGCTTGGCCGCGGTCTCCGGCGAGCCGCCGCCCGAGACCGCGATGGTCTTCTCGCGCAGGTCGGCGACCAGCGCGCTCATCGCCGCCGCGTTGGCCTTGAACTCCTCGCTGCGGGTGTTGAGTTTGGATTTGATGACGGACACTAGAATCCTCCCGTGGCGAGCCACTTGTCGATTTGCGGCAGGCGGTCGGCGCCCCAGAAGGGCTCGCCATCCACCATGAAATAGGGTGCGCCGAACATGCCCTGGGCAATCGCGGCGTCGGTTTCCTGCTTCAGGCGATCCTTGATCTCCGGCGTGGCGATGGCCGCCGCGAAGGCATCGCGATCGATACCCAGTTGGCCGACGATGTCCAGCACGACCGGCAGCTCGCTGATGTCGCGGCTGTCGACCCAGTAGGCGCGGAACACGGCGTGGGCGAACTCCCTCGCCTTGGCGCAGTCCTGGCCGTGCAGCCAGTAGTAGCCGCGCGCGGCGGCCAGCGTGGCAATCGGAAACTTCGGCGGAAACTTGTAGGGGATGCCGAGGAAGCGCGCCGAGCGGTCGAAGTCGCGCTTGCTGTAGTCGCCCTTGAGCGGGATGGTGATCAGCAGCGGCATGTTCGAAGCCTTGAAGGCGGCGCCGAGCATCATCGGCCGCCATTTCACCCGGCGATCGTACTTTGCCGCGAGTTCGTCGATGCGTTCGCTGGCCAGATAGGAATACGGCGAGGAAAAGTCGAACCAGAAGGTGATGGGCTCTTTAGCGTCGCTCATTTTCTCTCTCCTGTTCCCCAGCCGGCCAGCGGATGGCCGGGCATCAGTTGGTAGGGATGCCGCCAGCCGGGCAGACCGGCGATGCGTTGCGACCAGTCGCGGATGTTCGGGTAGTCGTTCCAGTCCACGCCGATCTCCTCGGGCCAGAAGACGTAGCCTGCCAGGGAAAAGTCGGCGATGGTGGGACGGCGGCCGACCACCCACTGGCGCCCAGCGAGGTGGGCGTCGAGCACTTTCCAGGCGGTTTCGGCGCGGGCACGAAATGCGCTGAGTACCGCCGGGTCGGTGGCCGGCACGAAATTGCGCAGGTAGCGCAGGGTCGCCGTGTAGCTGGTGAACTTGTGGTTGTCGAACAGCGTCCAGCGCAGGATTTCGCGCCGTTCGTCGTTGTCCTGCGGGCCGTAGGTGCCCAGAGTCTCGGCCAGGTAGTCGAGGATCACGCCGGACTGCGACAGTATGTGGCCGCGATGTTCGAGCAGCGGCACCTCGCCCATGACGTTGAGCGCACGGTACTCCGGCGTCTTCGTCGCGCCCTTGAAGAAATCGACAAAGCGCGGTTCCCAGTCGGCGCCGGACAAAGCTAGCATCAGCGCCGGCTTGTAGGCGTTGCCGGACTGGGCGAAGCAATGCAGCGTGTATTCGGCCATGGGAGCTCCTAGGCGGACAGCGACCGACCAATCACCAGCCGCTGGATGTCTGAGGCGCCTTCGTATATCTGGCAGACGCGCACGTCGCGGTAGATGCGCTCGACCGGGAAGTCGGCTACGTAACCATAGCCGCCGTGGATCTGGATCGCGTCGGAACAGACCTTCTCGGCCATCTCGGAAGCGAACAGCTTGGCCATCGAGGCTTCCTTGAGGCAGGGCCGCCCTGCATCGCGCAGGGCGGCGGCATGATGCACCATCTGCCGCGCGACTTCGATCTGCGTCGCCATGTCGGCAAGGCGGAAATTCACCGCCTGATGTTCGAAGAGCGGCTTGCCGAAGCTCTCGCGTTCATGCGAGTAATGCAGCGCGGCTTCGAAGGCCGCACGCGCCATGCCCACGGCCTGCGCCGAGATGCCGATGCGGCCGCCTTCGAGGTTCGACAGGGCGATGCGGTAGCCCTGCCCTTCGCCGCCGAGCAGGTTGCCGGACGGAATGCGGCAGTTCTCGAACAGGATCTGCGCCGTATCGGACGCATGCTGGCCGAGCTTTTCCTCGACGCGGGCGACGATGTAGCCCGGCGTATCGGCCGGCACGATGAAGGCCGAGATGCCCTTCTTGCCGGCGCCCGGATCGGTGACGGCGAAGACCACGGCGACCTGTGCGTTCTTGCCCGTGGTGATGAACTGCTTGACGCCGTTCAGCACCCAGTGGTCGCCATCGAGAACTGCCTTGGTGCGGATCGCCGCGGCGTCGGAGCCGACATGCGGCTCGGTCAGGCAGAAGCAGCCCAGCCATTCGCCGCTGGCGAGCTTCTTCAGGTACTTCTCTTTCTGCGCGTCGCTGCCGTAGGCATTGATCGGGCCGCAGACCACCGAGTTCTGCACGCTGACGATGGTCGATATGGCGCCGTCGCCGGCGGCGATTTCCTCCAGTGCCAGGGCCAGCGACACATAGTCGAGTCCCGCGCCGCCCCATTCCTCGGGCACCACCATGCCGCAGACGCCGAGTTCGCCCAGCGCGCGCAATTCCTCGCGCGGGAAGTGGCAAGTCCGGTCCCAGTCGGCGGCCTTGGGCGCGAGTTGCTCGCGCGCGAAATCGCGCAGCATGTTGCGGATCTGTTCCTGTTCCGGGCTCAGTACCATCTCAGTTGCTCCCCCGAACTTTGCGTGCCTCGCGACGCATGAAACTCCTTGATTGTTGGAAGGGGACGGGGGCCGCCGGGGGCGGTGGGTACCCGTCGCTGCTCGTGTCCTCCGAGCCGGGCTGTGCCCGACTCTCCCCCTTTACCTCGCTGCGTCGGGTACCCACCGCCCCCGGCGGGATATGCTCGCGGTTCTTGGCCGCCAAACACCCACGGCGTGTCCTGAACGGGCCGCTGGGGTGCTCTGCAAAGCGAAGTAAAGAAGGAGGAGGAGGCCGCAGGCCGACGACGGGTGACATGAGCGGCGCAGAGCACCCCTGTGGCCCGTTCGCGCAAAAGACTCCAAGTTTCATTTCAGTAATCCTTGTATGACTTGCTGCCGGGAATCGGCTCGCCGGAATCGCGCAGGCGCACGGCTTCCTTGTAGCCCTTTTCCTCGGCGTAATGCTTGAACCACTGCCCTTCGGGCGAGTGGCGCGTGATGCCGTCGAACAGCGTGGCGATCATCTGGGTATTGGCGAGGCCCATGTTGTCGTAGGCCTGGTTGATCATGAGCTTCTGCATCATGAGCTGGTTCTTCGGCACGCCGGCCATGCGATTGGCCAGCTTCAGCACCGCGTCTTCGAGTTCGGCCTCGGGCACCGCGTCGATCACCAGGCCCCATTCCTTCGCCGTCCTGCCGTCGATGGTGTCGCCGGTCAGCAGCATGCGCTTGGCCTTCTCGGCGCCGAGGCGATAGACCCACATCGCGGTGGTCGGGCAGCCCCAGACGCGCGCCGGCATGTAGCCGATCTTGGCGTCCTCGGCCATCACCACGAGGTCGCAG
>JAMPYF010000013.1 GCA_023700805.1 Sulfuritalea sp. | reverse complement strand
TCGAAGGTGCCGCCGCCGAGGTCATACACGGCAATCTTGCGGTCGCCTTCCTGCTTGTCCATGCCGAAGGCCAGCGCGGCCGCGGTCGGCTCGTTGATGATGCGCTTGACGTCGAGGCCGGCGATGCGGCCGGCGTCCTTGGTGGCCTGGCGCTGGCTGTCGTTGAAGTAGGCGGGCACGGTGATCACGGCCTCGGTGACTTCCTCGCCGAGGTAGTCTTCCGCGGTCTTCTTCATCTTGCGCAGCACTTCGGCGGAAACCTGCGGCGGCGCCATCTTGTTGCCGCGGGCCTCGACCCAGGCGTCGCCGTTGTCGGCCTTGACGATCCTGAAGGGCATCAGATCGATGTCCTTCTGCACTTCCTTTTCCTCGAAGCGGCGGCCGATCAGGCGCTTGACCGCGAACAGGGTGTTCTTGGCATTGGTCACCGCCTGGCGCTTGGCCGCGGCGCCGCAGAGGATCTCGCCGTCTTCCGCGTAGGCGACGATGGACGGCGTGGTGCGCGCGCCTTCCGCGTTTTCGATGACCTTGGGCTTGCCGCCTTCCATGATGGCGACGCAGCTGTTGGTGGTGCCGAGGTCGATGCCGATGATCTTGCCCATGATTTTTCCTTTAAGAATGTTGCTCGCCGGGGATGTCCCGCAGCGAATCTCTATGCCTGATATGGGGGTATTGCGGGTGGCTTCAAGCCGCCGGTGCCGCTTTTGCTTTCGAAACCATCACCAGAGCCGGGCGAATCACGCGTCCGTGCAGGGCGTAACCCTTCTGCAGCACGCTGAGCACAGTGTTGGCTTCGGTGGTTTGGTCCGGCGCCTCGATCTGGCCGATGGCCTGATGAAAGTTCGGATCGAACTTCTGGCCGAGCGGATTGATTTCGGCCAGGCCGGATTTCTCGAAGGCGGCGACCAACTGGCGCAGGGTCAGTTCGACGCCTTCCTTGAGATGTTCGGCACTCTGGTTGTCGCTGGCCAGGGCGGCTTCGAGGCTGTCCTTGACCGCCACGAGTTCGCCGGAAAATTTCTCGACCGCGAACTTGGCGGCCTTGCCGATATCGTCCTGGGCGCGGCGGCGCACGTTCTCGGTTTCGGCCTTGGCGCGCAGCCAGGCGTCGTGGTGCTCGGCGGCCTTGAGTTCGGCGGCCTTGAGCAGGTCTTCGAGGCTGGGCATCACCGTGGCTTCGGTCGCCGGATCAGGAGTTGGCGTTGGCGCCACGGCACCGGTATCGGGCAAGGCCTGGGTTTCGGGGTTGGGAGTGCTTGAATTTTCCTGCATGGGTCGGGCTCCTGAAGAAACCCGTCGCATATGAGGGTGAATCCGGCGGCTTCAAGCCCCCCGGTGCAAGAATTTAAGAGCTTGTTAACACGGCTCTAAGTGTGGAAGCGGCCGACCGTGTTTTGCAGCTTCTCCGCCAGGGCTTCCATTTCCTGTGCCGCGGCCGCAGTCTGTTCCACGGCGTGGGCGTTGTCGCGCGACATGGCGGCAATCGACTCGATGTTTTGCGCCACTTCACCGCTGACCCGGCGCTGTTCGTCGGTGGCGCTGGCGATGGCATCGAGGCCGAGCCCCACTTCGGTGACCGAGGTGCTGGCCGAGGCCAGGACTTCCGCCACGGTATCCATCGAATTCTGGCTCGACGCAATGTGATCCAGTCCGCTTTCGATCGACCGGCGCACCACTTCCGCCTGCTGGGCCAGGGTGTGGGTGACGGTGTCGATTTCGCTGGCGGAAGCGCTCGATTTCTCGGCGAGTTTGCGGACTTCGTCGGCGACGACGGCAAAGCCGCGCCCCTGCTCGCCGGCACGGGCGGCTTCGATCGCGGCGTTGAGTGCCAGCAGGTTGGTCTGGTCGGCGATGTCCTTGACCTGGCGCGTCATGTTGGTGATCGATTCGGTGCTCTTGACGAACTCGGTCACGGAATCCGCGATTTCCTTGACCGTGGCTTCGACCTGGCTGACTTCGCCGATCAGGCGCGACAGGCTTTCATTGCCTTCGCCGGAGCGGCGCAGGCTTTCACGCGACTGCTGATGCACCTTTTCCATGCCCTGGGCGATCGAGCCGATGCTGGCCAGCATCTGTTCGACAGCCATCGCCGCGGCGGAAGACTTCGCGTCCTGCTGCGTCGAACTCGTTGCGACCCGGCCCGCACTGGCGGACAGGGTATGGGCGGCGGATGAGACCTGGCCGGCGGATTCACTGACGTGGCGCACCAGTGCGCTGAATTTTTCCATCATGCGGTTGAAGGCTTCGGCGGCGTCGCCGATCTCATCCTTGCTGCGGATCTCCAGGCGGCGCGTGAGGTCGCCTTCCCCGCTGGAAATGTCGCGCAGACCGGCGACCATCTTGTCCAGCGGGGCGGTGATGAAGTTGCGGATGAACAGGTAGATGAAGGCGAGCAGGGGGATGCCGACGACCATGGCGGCAATCAGCGACTTGATGCGCTGGGCCGCCACCGCTTCATTGACCTGGTTCAGGGAAATCTTCATGCTGACGGCGCCGAGTACGGTTTTTTCCGGCACCTGGTGGCAGGCGATGCAGTCCTTGCCCAGGTAGTTCTTCGACGCCAGTGCCGGTCTCACCACGCGCAGGTATTCACCCTTCGCGTCGGACTGAACGGCGCTGAATTCCTGGCCGCTGCTCAGAACCTGCTTTTCGACGTCGTCGCTGGCGCCGACATCCGTCGCGTTGCCCGGGCCGAATATCTTGCTGACATTTTCGCCGCGGATTACCTTGAGGTCGCGAATGATCGACAATTGCTTGATCTGGTCGAGGAAGACTTCGCGCTGACCGACGGTGCCGGTGAGCATCATGCCGGTCAGCCCGGCCATGGTCGCTTCGTGCATCGAGAGGGAAAAATCGCGCGCCTGGCCGATCGCGGTTTCCCGATTGACGTAGCTTTCCCAGAAAATCATCGTCGATCCGGCGATTGCCAGCATCACGCTGATGGCCACCGTGAGCCGGACCCATATCTTCAGATCAGAAATACGCGCCATTATCCCTCCTGTTGCAAGGGTCGAATTCTAGCCGATGACGACGAAGGCGCCATGCGGAGTATTACCTACGATATATGCCGATCTCCTGCACGCTGCCGACGCGAGCATCCTCGCACGATGCAGTCCGCCGGCTGTCTGCGCCCTGATCGACGCAAGGCGCCTGTCCACCGGTTGATGACAAGTCCGTTACGCGCTCTATCTTTGGCTGCGGACCCAGCGCACCAGGCTGGCGGTATCAATGGCGCCGGCCTGGCGTGCGACTTCGCGGCCATTGCGGAACAGCGCCAGGGTCGGGATCGAACGTATGCCGAAGCGCGCCGCAAGTTGCTGTTCGTCCTCGGTATTGACCTTGGCCAGACGGAACTCCGGTTCCAGCTGTTGCGCGGCCTGGGCGAAGGCCGGCGCCATGGTCCGGCAGGGGCCGCACCAGGGTGCCCAGAAATCGACCAGCACCGGGATGTCGGAGCGTCCGATGTGGCTGTCAAAATTCGCCGCAGCCAGTTCGACCGGCTTGCCGCTGAACAGGCGCGCCTTGCATTTGCCGCAGGTGGCGCCGTCGGCCAGGCGTTCAGCAGGCAGGCGGTTGGCGGCATGACAATGCGGGCAGACGACGATCAGGGGTTCGGACATGATGCACTCCAAATATCAGATGTTACTGATATAAGGCTGGCGATTCCGAGTTCAAGTGCCGCGCCGTGGCGCCAGCGTCAACTCTTGGCGCCCAGGGCCTTGGCGCGCCCCGCGGCGGCGGCATCGGCCTCGGCGTCCAGCGGCCAGCCGCCGAGCTGGGCCGAGACCAGTGCGCCCAGCGCGGCGATCCAGTCGGGCCGCTCATTGACGCAGGGAATGTAGTGGAACTCCTTGCCGCCGGACGACAGAAACGCGGCCTTGCATTCCATGGCGATTTCCTCGAGGGTTTCGAGGCAGTCGGCGACGAAGCCCGGACAGATCACATCGACCCGTGCCGTGCCTGCGCGGCCGAGCTGTTCCAGCGTCGGCTGGGTATAGGGCTGCAGCCACTCGGCCTTGCCGAAGCGCGACTGGAAGGTGATCAGGAATTCGTCCTGTGCCAGTCCGAGGGCCTCGGCCAGCAGGCGCCCGGTTTTCTGGCATTGGCAATAGTAGGGGTCGCCCAGATCGAGCGAGCGGCGCGGCAGGCCGTGGAAGCTCATCACCAGCTTGTCCGGCCGGCCGCTGGCGGCCCAGTGTTCCTTCACGGTGGTCGCCACTGCCGCGATGTAGCCGGGGTGGTCGTGGAACTGCTTGATGAAGCGGATTTCGAGCGGATTGCGGCTGCGCTTGATCCAGTCGGCGACCTCGTCCATCACGCTGGCAGTGGAACTCGCCGCGTACTGCGGATAGAGCGGCAGCACCAGCACGCGCTCGACGCCGTCGCGCTTGAACTGGTCGAGGACGCCGGCGATCGAAGGCTGGCCGTAGCGCATGGCCCAGCCCACGACGAGCTGCGGATGGCCGGCCTGGCCCAGCCAGCCCTTGAGCAGCTTGGCCTGGCGCTCGGTGTACACCTTCAGCGGCGAGCCGTCGGGCATCCAGATTTGCGCGTACTTGGCCGCCGATTTCGCCGGGCGCAGGTTGAGGATGATGCCGTTGAGTATCAGCCACCAGACGGCGCGCGGAATTTCGACCACGCGCGGATCCCACAGAAACTGCTTGAGATAGGGGCGCAGGGCCGCCGCCGTGGGTGCTTCCGGGGTGCCGAGATTCACCAGCAGGACGGCGGTCAGGCGCGGCGCCCCGTGGTGCGGCGCGGGTTCGGCAGCGTAGCGGGGCATCTCAGGGCGTGGAAAGTGCCGAGCTGAGCAGCTTGGCGGTGATGTCGACGATAGGAATCACGCGTTCGTAGGCCATCCGTGTCGGGCCGATGACGCCTATGGTGCCGACGATCTCGCCGTCGACCTCGTAAGGCGCGGCGACCACGCTGCATTCGTCGAGCGGCGCGATGCCGGATTCGCCGCCGATGAACACCTGCACCCCCTCGGCACGGCTGGAGAGTTCCAGCAGCTGGGCCAGGCCCGTCCTCTGCTCGAACAGGTCGAACAGGCGGCGCAGGCGGGTCATGTTCGACGATAGGTCCTCGACGCCGAGCAGGTTCTTCTCGCCGCTGATCACGTATTGCGTCGAGGTGTCGGCGATGGCCTGGTTGCCGGCATCGAGCGCGGCGGTCATCAGTTCGGACATGTCGGCGCGCAACTGGCGCAGTTCCTCGACCACGCGCGCGCGCACCTGGTCGAAGTCGAGGCCGAGGCAGTTCTGGTTCAGGTAATTGGCCGCCTCGATCAGTTCGGTCGGGCTGTAGTTGCGCTGGGTGAACAGGATGCGGTTCTGCACGTCGCCGTCGGCGGTGACGATGATCAGCAGCACGCGCTTGTCCGAGAGGCTGAGGAACTCGATCTGGCGGATGCGCGGCTGCTGCCGCCGCGGCGCCACCACGACGCCGGCGAAAGCCGTGAGCTGCGACAGCAATTGCGAGGCGTGGCTGATCACCAGTTGCGGCTGGTCGGGCTGGATCGCGTCCTGCATTTCCGACAGCTCGCTGCTCTTCAAGGGCCGCACCGTCAGCAGGGAGTCGACGAAGAGCCGGTAGCCCAAAGGCGTCGGCACGCGTCCGGCCGAGGTATGCGGGCTGGCGATGAAACCCATTTCCTCCAGGTCCGACATCACGTTGCGGATCGTCGCCGGAGACAGTTCGAGGCCGGAGTATTTCGACAGCGTGCGCGAACCGACCGGCTGACCTTCGGCGATATAGCGTTCGATCAGGGTCTTCAGCAGGGTTTGCGCACGGTAGTCGAGCATGGCATTGATTCTAGCAGCCCCGCAGGCGGTCTCCGCACGGACTTCGGCAGGCGGCCGTCAGCAAAAAGCCGGCGGCGTTGTGGTTTAATCGGCGGCATGAACAGCGCATTTCCGACCATCGCCCTGATCGGCAAATACCAGAGCCGGGAGATTGCCGAGTCCCTGCTGTCTCTGGCTGCGTTCCTGCGCCAGCGCGGCGTCGAGGTGTTGCTGGAAGAGGCCACTGCGGCGGCCGTCGGCGCCAACGGCTATGCGGTGGCCGACTACGAGGCGATAGGCGTCCGCGCCAGGCTGGCGGTGATCCTGGGCGGCGACGGCACCATGCTCAATGCCGCGCGCAGCCTGGCCCGGTTCGACGTGCCGCTGGTCGGTATCAATCAGGGACGGCTCGGCTTCATGACCGACATCGCCCTGGGCGCGATGATCGAAAGCATCACCGCCTTGCTCGAAGGCAAGTTTTCCCGCGAACAGAGGTTCCTGCTCAATGCCGAGGTGCTGCGCGACGGCGCAGCGGCCTACCAGACGCTGGCGCTGAACGATGTGGTGGTCAACAAGGGCGATATCGGCCGCATGATCGAACTCGAAGTGAAGGTCGATGGCGAACTGATCCACGTCCTGCGCGCCGACGGCCTGATCGTGTCGACGCCGACCGGCTCCACGGCCTATGCGTTGTCCGCCAACGGGCCTATCCTGCACCCGGCGGTGCCCGGCATCGCCATCGTGCCGCTGTGTCCGCACGCGCTGTCGAACCGGCCGATCACGGTCAATGACAGTTGCACGATCGATATCGCCCTGCTGCCGCCGCACGATGCGCGGCTCCACTTCGACGGCCAGACGCGCTTCGACGCCCGTGCCGGCGACGTCGTGCGCATTCGCCGTTCGCACCACAACATCACCCTGCTGCATCCGCCCGGCTACAGCTATTTCGCGATGCTGCGCGAGAAGCTGCACTGGAGTTCGACCCCCCGTCGTTGATAATTATCGAAACATGCTGCTGCATCTGACCATCCGCGATTTCGTCATTGTCGACCGCCTCGAACTCGAATTCGGCGGCGGCTTCGGCGCCCTGACCGGCGAAACCGGCGCCGGCAAGTCGATATTGGTCGATGCGCTGTCGCTGGCTCTGGGCGAGCGCGCCGATGCGACGGTGGTCCGGAGCGGGGCCGAGCGCGCCGAGATTTCCGCCGAATTCGATGTCGCGCAGGGCGGCGCTCTTCAAGCCTGGCTGCAGGCGAACGACTACGACAGCGAGGCCTGCCTGCTGCGCCGCGTGATCGACAATGCCGGCCGCTCCCGGGCCTACATCAACGGCGCCGCGGCGACGCTCGGGCAATTGCGCGAAGTGGCCGATTTCCTGGCCGACATCCATGGCCAGAATGCCCATCATTCGCTGTTGCGCAGTGACGCCCAGCGCGACCTGCTCGACACCCACGCCGGGGCGCAGGCGCTGGCGCGCGACGTTGCCGCTGCCTACGGTGCATGGCGCGCCGCGCGCGAGGCACGCCTCGCCGCGGAAAAGGATGTCGAAGCCACGCTGCGCGAGCGCGAACTGCTCGAATGGCAGGTCAAGGAACTGCTGGCCCTGGCCTTCGATGCCGACGCATGGCAGGAAACCGAACAGGAACAGCGCCGCCTGGGCAATGCCAATGCCCTGCTGGAAGGCGCCAGCGCCGCGCTGGCGGCGCTGGAGGAAGGCGAGGCGGCCAGCCTGCCGCTGCTGCAGCACGCCGGGGCCCGGCTGACGGAACTGACCGGCTACGACGCCGCGCTGGGCGAGGCGGCGCAGCTGTTCGAGAGCGCGCTGATCCAGCTCGAAGAGTCGGCGCTGGCGCTACGGCGCTATCAGGACCGGCTGGAGCTCGATCCGGCGCGGCTCAAGGAACTCGACAACCGCATCGACGCCGTGACCCAGATGGCGAGGAAGCACCGGGTTACGCCGGAGGAACTGCCCGAGTTGCTGCAGCGGCTGCAGGATCGCCTGGCCGAACTCACGCTACGCGCCGATCCGGCCGCGCTGGCCGAGCGGGAAGCCAAGGCGGAAGCGGCTTTCCGCCAAGTGGCGAAGCAGCTTTCGGCCCTGCGCAGCAAGACCGCCAAGGCCTTGTCCAAAGCGGTCACGGCCGGCATGCAGGAACTTGCGATGGCCGGCGGGCGTTTCGAGATTGCCCTCGAAGCCTTGCCCGATGGCGCCGCCAGCGGCCTGGAGAGCGTCGAATTCCTGGTTTCGGCCAATGCCGGCCAGCCTTTGCGCGCGCTGGCCAAGGTGGCGTCGGGCGGCGAACTGTCGCGCATCGGCCTGGCCTTGCAGGTGATCGCCAGCCAGGCCAACCCGGCCGGTACGCTGATTTTCGATGAAGTCGATGTCGGCATCGGCGGGCGCGTCGCCGAGATCGTCGGCCGCATGCTGCGCGAACTGGGCAAGAGCTGCCAGGTATTGTGCGTGACCCATCTGCCGCAGGTGGCGGCCCAGGCCGACTGGCAATGGTCGATCGCCAAGCAGACGCGCGACGGCGCGACGACATCCTCGGTCAGCGTGCTCGACCGGGAATCCCGCATCGGCGAGATCGCGCGCATGCTGGGCGGCGAGAAGATCACCGACACCACGCGCCGCCACGCGGCGGAAATGCTCGGCTTAGCGTGAAATACTTCGCCAGGCGCTCTGTGTCAGGTTCGAGCGCAGCGAGCCAATTAGTAGCCTCCCCGCGAGGGGAGGATGGGAGGGGCGGGCCCATTTGCCAGCTTGAGGCGCTGCGACGGCAAAATATTTCATCATGATGCGGGCTGGTTGATCGAAGTCATGAGCGTCGGTTAGCCCGGAACAGCCGGCGCGCCGAGCATGGTGTAGATGCCGGTGGCGATGAACACCGCGGCGGCGATCCAGCGAATCAGGTGCAGCGGCAGGCGCTTGGCCAGTTTCTCGCCGATGATGACGGCCGGCACATTGGCCAGCATCATGCCCAGCGTGGTGCCCATCACCACCGCGAACAGCGCGCCCTGAAACTGCGCCCCCAGCGCCACGGTGGCGAATTGCGTCTTGTCGCCCATTTCGGCGATGAAGAAGGCGATCGTGGTGGTGACGAAGGCGCCGGCGGGATGGATCTTCGGGTCTTCGTCGAGCGAATCCGGGTGCAGCGCCCAGAGGCCGAAGGCAATGAACACCGCGCCGGTGATCCACGGCAGCCATTGCGGGGCGATCAGCTGCGCCAGCCAGACGCCGACCGAGCCGGCCAGGGCGTGGTTGAGCACCGTGGCGACGAAGATCCCCGCGATGATGGCCCAGGGCTTCCTCAGTCGGGCGGCGAGCACGAAGGACAGCAACTGGGTCTTGTCGCCGATTTCGGCGATCGCGACCAGGGTGGTCGAGGTCAGGAAGGCTTCCACGACTGCTTACGTGGAATGCTTGCGGTGCGGGCAATCCGGCTTGTTGCACTCGACGTAAAGGTACAGCGCATGCTCGCGCACCGTGAAGCCGCGCTCTGCGGCTATCTTGTGCTGGCGCTTTTCGATCTCGGCATCGAAGAATTCTTCGACGCGTCCGCATTGCAGGCAGACCAGGTGGTCGTGGTGCTGCCCTTCATTGAGTTCGAAAATCGCCTTGCCGGATTCGAAATGGTGCCTTTGCAGCAATCCGGCCTGCTCGAACTGGGTAAGCACCCGGTACACCGTGGCCAGCCCGATGTCGAGGCCGTCTGCCAGCAGGTGTCGATAGACGTCTTCTGCCGTGACGTGGCGCGGCGAACCTTCATCCTGCAGTTTGTGGAACAGGTCGAGTATCTTCAGGCGCGGATACGTCGCCTTGAGACCGATGCTCTTGAGATCGTCGGGATGGGTCATAAAGCCTTAGCGTGGCGTCGGGGCCGCTCGGGTAGGTGCAGTGAGGGCGGGCAGCTATGATATAGTTTTCGCGCCCCGATTGGGATAATGCGATCGGGAAATGACGCGGCGTGCCAGAATAGGGCGGCCATCAACGACCTGTGGTTTTCCCGGAATTCCTCGATGAAGCGATGCCTGTTGCTGCTGCCTTTCCTGGCAGCCTGTTCCAATACCCCGCAGATCACCAACTATCTCACGCCCTATCGCATCGATGTGCGCCAGGGCAACTTCGTCACGCAGGAAATGGTGGCGCAGCTGAAGCCCGGGCTGACTCGCGACCAGGTGCGTTTCATTCTCGGTTCGCCCCTGGTCGCCGACATGTTCCACGCCGATCGCTGGGACTACGTGTATCGCTTCCGGCCGGGGCGCGGCGAGGTGCAGCAGCGGACGATGACCGTGTTTTTCCAGGACAACAAACTGACGCGCGTGGCGGGCGACGTGGTCGCCGAGGAAGCGACCACGGGGCAGGCGCCGCGCCCGACGACCCAGGTCGTGGAAATTCCGGCACCGGCCGGCGCCGCGGCCGACGCTCAAGAGAAGAAATAGGGCATGGAAAAGATACGCTATGCCATCGCCGGCAGTTCCGGGCGCATGGGCCGCACCCTGATCGAGGCGGTGCAGCAGGATCCGGGCGCCAGCCTGGCTGCCGCGCTGGAGCACGGCAGCAGTCCGTTCATCGGCAAGGATGCCGGCGAACTGGTCGGTGCGCCCTGCGGCGTCAGGATCACGGCCGACCTCGATGCCGCGCTGGCGGTCGCCGACTGCCTGATCGACTTCACGCGGCCGGAGGGCACCTTGCTGCATCTGGAGGCCTGCCGTCGCCACAAGGTCAGCCTGGTCATCGGCACCACCGGCTTTTCGGCGCAAGGCAAGCGCAGCATCGAAGAGGCGGCGCAGGAAATTCCCGTGGTGTTCGCGCCGAACATGGCGGTGGGCGTCAATGCCGTGTTCCGCCTGCTCGACGTCGCCGCGCGCATCCTCAATCAAGGCTACGACGTCGAAGTGATCGAAGCCCATCACCGCCACAAGGTCGATGCCCCGTCGGGTACCGCGCTGCGCATGGGCGAAGTGGTGGCGGCGGCGCTCGGTCGCGACTTGTCCGAGTGCGCCGTTTACGGCCGCGAAGGGCATACCGGCGAGCGGCCGGCGACGCAGATCGGCTTCTCGACCATCCGCGGCGGCGATATCGTCGGCGACCATACGGTGCTGTTTGCCGGCACCGGCGAGCGCATCGAGATCACCCACAAGTCCGCCAGCCGCATGCCATACGCGCAGGGTGCCCTGCGCGCGGGCCGCTTCATGCAAGGTCGCGAGCGCGGCCTGTTCGACATGCAGGACGTGCTGGGATTGAAGTAAGTCGGTATGCGGTAGCCGGCTGCGTCACGTCGCGCATTTGCGATGGGCAACGCGACAAGCTATAATCCACAGGTTTGCCGGACGCTTTGTGAATCGAGCGGTGTCCGGTTCCGATTGCCGCATTGTCTTGTTCCGGGAGCCCCATCGTGCCTCACTTTCCGCCCGCCCTTCTTGCCCTGGCCGACGGAACGGTGTTTAGAGGCAAGGGCATAGGCGCCGGCGGTAGCAGCGTCGGCGAGGTAGTCTTCAACACCGCATTGACCGGCTACCAGGAAATCCTCACGGATCCCTCCTACGCCCGCCAGATCGTCACCCTCACCTATCCGCACATCGGCAGCTACGGCGTCAATCGCCAGGACTGCGAAGCGGCGTCCGTTCATGCCGCCGGCCTGGTGATCCGCGATCTGCCCTTGCTGGCGTCGAATTTCCGCAGCGAACAGACTCTCGATGCCTGGCTGCGCGCCGAGAACGTGCTCGGCCTGGCCGACATCGACACCCGCAAACTGACCCGCATCCTGCGCGAAAACGGCGCCCAGGCCGGCTGCCTCGTCGCTGCCAGCGCGGCCGGCGAACATCTCGATGCCGATGCGGCCGTGGCCCAGGCGCGCGCCTTCCCCGGCCTGGCCGGCATGGACCTGGCGCAAGTGGTCAGCGCCCAGCGGCCGTATCCGTGGCGCGAAGGCGAGTGGGCGCTCGGCAGCGGCTTTGCGCAACCCGGGAACTTCCCGTACAAGGTCGTCGCCTACGATTTCGGCGTCAAGCGCAATATCCTGCGCATGCTGGCCTCGCGTGGCTGCGAGCTCACCGTGGTGCCGGCCAGGACGCCGGCGGCGGAGGTGCTGGCGCTCAATCCCGACGGAATTTTCCTGTCCAACGGTCCCGGCGATCCGGAGCCCTGCGATTACGCGGTGGCGGCAATCCGCGAATTCCTCGAAAAGCGGCTGCCGGTCTTCGGCATCTGCCTCGGCCATCAGTTGATGGGCCTGGCTGCCGGCGGCAAGACCCTGAAAATGAAATTCGGCCACCATGGCGCCAATCACCCGGTCAAGGATCTCGAATCCGGGCAGGTCTTGATCACCAGCCAGAACCACGGCTTCGCGGTCGATCCCGCCAGCCTGCCGCAGAACGTCAAGGTGACCCACGTCTCGCTGTTCGACGGCAGCCTGCAGGGCATGGCCTGGACCGATCGGCCCGCCTTCTGCTTCCAGGGGCATCCCGAAGCCAGTCCGGGTCCGCACGACGTGGCCTATCTGTTCGACCGCTTCATCCGCTCGATGGCCGCGAAATAGCCCATGGTCTACGGCATCACCGATCTCACGACCTATGTGCTGGGCACGATTTTCATCGTGCTGCTGCCGGGCCCCAATTCCCTGTATGTGCTGGCGGTGGCTTCCCAGCGCGGCGTTCGGGCCGGCTATCGCGGCGCCTGCGGAATCTTCGCCGGCGACGCGATCCTGATGGTGCTGTCGGCGACCGGCGTGGCCTCCGTGCTGCAGGCCAGTCCCGCCCTGTTCATGGTGCTCAAATACATCGGCGCGGCCTATCTGGCATGGCTGGGCCTCGGCCTGTTGCGTGCCGCATGGGTCATGTGGCTGCAACGCGGGCAGGCCGCCGAGGCGCAGCCCAGGGTCGATGCGACACGGCCTTTCCATGCCGCGCTGGTGATCAGCCTGATGAACCCCAAGGCGATCATGTTCTTCGTCTCCTTCTTCATCCAGTTCGTCGATCCGGGCTATGCTTGGCCGGCACTGTCCTTCCTGATTCTCGGCGTGATCTGCCAGATCATCAGCGGCCTGTATCTGTCGGCCCTGATTCTGGGCGGTGCCCATCTGGCACGGCAGTTCCGCAGTCGACGCCGGCTGGCGGCGGGCGCCACCGGCGGGGTCGGCGCGATGTTCATCGGATTCGGCGCGAGACTCGCCGATTCGACCCTGAAATGACGGACCAAATTTAAGCAATCATGCCCAAGCGTAGCGACATACACAGCATTCTGATCATCGGCGCCGGCCCGATCGTTATCGGCCAGGCCTGCGAGTTCGATTATTCCGGCGCCCAGGCTTGCAAGGCGCTGCGCGAAGAGGGCTACCGGGTGATCCTGGTCAACTCCAATCCGGCGACGATCATGACCGACCCGGGTACGGCCGACGTTACCTATATCGAGCCGATCACCTGGCGCGTGCTGGAAAACATCATCGCCAAGGAGCGGCCCGATGCCGTGCTGCCGACCATGGGCGGGCAGACGGCGCTGAACTGCGCGCTCGACCTGGCCAAGCATGGCGTGCTGGAAAAGTACGGCGTCGAGATGATCGGCGCCTCGCGCGAGGCCATCGACATGGCCGAGGACCGCGAGAAGTTCAAGCAGGCGATGACCCGCATCGGGCTCGGCTCGGCGCGCTCCGGCATCGCCCACAGCATGGAAGAGGCGCAGCAGGTGCAGGGCGCCATCGGCTTCCCGGCGATCATCCGGCCGTCCTTCACCATGGGCGGCTCGGGCGGCGGCATCGCCTACAACCAGGAGGAATTCGTCGAGATCTGCAAGCGCGGCCTGGAAGCCTCGCCGACCAAGGAACTGCTGATCGAGGAATCGCTGCTGGGCTGGAAAGAGTACGAGATGGAGGTGGTGCGCGACCACAAGGACAACTGCATCATCATCTGTTCGATCGAGAACCTCGACCCGATGGGCGTGCACACCGGCGACTCGATCACCGTCGCGCCGGCGCAGACCCTGACCGACCGCGAATACCAGATCATGCGCAACGCCAGCATCGCCGTGCTGCGCGAGATCGGCGTCGACACCGGCGGCTCCAACGTGCAGTTCGCCATCAACCCGAAGAACGGCGCGATGGTGGTGATCGAGATGAATCCGCGCGTGTCGCGCTCCTCGGCGCTGGCCTCGAAGGCCACGGGCTTCCCGATTGCCAAGGTGGCGGCCAAGCTGGCGGTGGGCTTCACGCTCGACGAACTGAAGAACGACATCACCGGCGGCGCCACGCCGGCCTCCTTCGAGCCCTCGATCGATTACGTGGTGACCAAGGTGCCGCGCTTCGCCTTCGAGAAGTTCCCTCAGGCCAATGACCGCCTGACGACGCAGATGAAGTCGGTCGGCGAGGTCATGGCGATCGGCCGCAGCTTCCAGGAGTCGATGCAGAAAGCCCTGCGCGGCCTGGAAGTCAGCGTCTACGGCTTCGATGAAATCGCGGCCGACCGCGAGGAAATCAACCGCGAACTGGCCAGCCCCGGCCCGCAGCGCATCTGGTACGTGGCGCAGGCTTTCCGCGAAGGCTACACGCTGCAGCAGGTGTTCGACCTGACCAAGATCGATCCCTGGTTCCTGGTGCAGATCGAGGACATCGTCACCACCGAAGGCTGGATGTGTTCGCAGAACCTCGACGACCTCGACGCCATCACCCTGCGCAATCTCAAGCGCAAGGGCTTTTCCGACCGTCGCATCGGCACCCTGGTCAACGCCAGCCACGATCCGGCGGCCGGCGCCAGCGGCGAGACGGCGGTGCGCGAGCGGCGCCACGCGCTCGGCATCCGCCCGGTATACAAGCGCGTCGATACCTGCGCCGGCGAGTTCTCGACGGCGACGGCCTACATGTATTCGACCTACGAGGAAGAGTGCGAGGCGCGGCCCAGCGACCGCAAGAAGATCATGGTGCTCGGCGGCGGCCCCAACCGCATCGGCCAGGGGATCGAATTCGACTACTGCTGCGTGCATGCGGCGCTGGCGATGCGCGAGGACGGCTATGAGACTATCATGGTCAACTGCAATCCGGAAACCGTGTCCACCGACTACGACACCTCGGATCGCCTCTACTTCGAGCCGGTGACGCTCGAAGACATCCTCGAAATCGTCCATGTCGAGCAGCCCACCGGGGTCATCGTGCAGTTCGGCGGCCAGACGCCGCTGAAGCGGGCGCGCGAACTCGAAGCCAACGGCGTGCCGATCATCGGCACCAGCCCCGACATGATCGACGCCGCCGAGGATCGCGAGCGCTTCCAGTTGCTGCTGCACGACCTGGGCTTGAAGCAGCCGCCGAACCGCACCGCGCGCACGGAGCCCGACGCGATCCGCCTCGCCGCCGAGATCGGCTATCCGCTGGTGGTGCGCCCCTCCTATGTGCTGGGCGGCCGCGCCATGGAAATCGTCCATGAGCAGAAGGACCTCGAACGCTACATGCGCGACGCGATCAAGGTCTCCTTCGATTCGCCGGTGCTGCTCGACCGCTTCCTCAACGACGCCACCGAGGTCGATGTCGATGCCCTGTGCGACGGCACGCAGGTGCTGATCGGCGGCATCATGGAGCACATCGAGCAGGCGGGCGTGCATTCGGGCGATTCCGCCTGTTCGCTGCCGCCGTTTTCGCTGTCTCTCGAAATCCAGGATGAGTTGCGGCGCCAGACCGAGATGATGGCCAAGGGCCTCAATGTCGTCGGCCTGATGAACGTGCAGTTCGCGATTCAGGGGCATGGCGACGAGGCCGTGGTGTACGTGCTCGAAGTCAATCCGCGCGCCTCGCGCACCGTGCCCTTCGTATCCAAGGCGACCAGCCTGCCGCTGGCCAAGATCGCCGCGCGCTGCATGGCCGGTCGCAGCCTGGCCGACCAGGGCGTGACGCGCGAAATCATCCCGCCCTATTTCTCGGTGAAGGAAGCGGTGTTCCCCTTCATCAAGTTCCCCGGCGTCGATACCATCCTCGGCCCCGAGATGAAATCCACCGGCGAGGTGATGGGTGTCGGCCGCACTTTCGGCGAGGCCTTCGTCAAGTCGCAGCTTGCCGCCGGCACGCGTCTGCCGAGGTCCGGCAAGGTATTCATCAGCGTCAAGCCGGCCGACCGGCCGAAGGCCGTCGATGTCGCGCGCGAGCTGCATGAACTTGGCTTCGCGCTGGTTGCGACGCGCGGTACCGGAGGCGCGATCGAGGCGGCCGGCATCCCGGTCGGCATCGTGAACAAGGTCACCGAAGGGCGGCCGCACGTCGTCGATATGATCAAGAACGGCGAGATCGTGCTGATCGTGAACACCGTCGAGGAAAAGCGCACGGCGATTGCCGATTCGCGGTCGATCCGCACTTCCGCCCTCGGCGCCAAGGTGACGCTGTTTACCACCGTCGAGGGCGGCCGTGCCGCCTGCGCCGGCATGCGCCACGACGGTCTCGAAACCTATTCGCTGCAATCCCTGCACGCCGAGTTGAACGTATGAGCGCAAAATTCCCGATTACCCTGCGCGGCGCCGAACTGTTGCGCAAGGAACTGCAGCGCCTGAAGACGATCGATCGCCCTGCGGTCATTGCGGCGATCGCCGAGGCGCGCTCGCATGGCGACCTTTCGGAGAACGCCGAATATGACGCCGCCAAGGAGCGTCAGGGTTTCATCGAAGGCCGCATCAAGGAAGTCGAGGGCAAGCTGGGCAATGCGCAGATCATCGATCCGGCTTCGCTGGATGCCGATGGCCGCGTCGTCTTCGGTTCCACGGTCGAACTGGAGGACATGGACAGCGGCGGCAAGGTGACTTATCAGATCGTCGGCGATGACGAAGCCGATATCAAGGCCGGCATGCTGTCGCTGAACTCGCCGGTGGCGCGCGCGCTGATCGGCAAGTTCGCCGGCGACGTGGCCGAGGTGCAGACGCCGGGCGGCCGGCGCGAGTACGAGATACTCGACGTCAAGTATCTTTGATCCGACATGAGGCAACTGGCCTCTGCGCTCTACAGCATCGCGGTTGCCGTCTGGGTCGGCGGCCTGCTGGCGATCGGTTTCATCGCCGCCCCCGTGCTGTTCGCCCAGTTGGCGGATCGCGCCATGGCCGGCAACCTGGCCGGTGCGATGTTTACCGTCACGGCCTGGGTCGGCCTGGCCTGCGGCAGCTACCTGATCCTGTTCGTGATGTTTGCCAAGGGCTGGCGCTCGGTGCAGTCGGGCGTGTTCTGGATCGTGCTGCTGATGCTG
The DNA here is from genome assembly GCA_023700805.1 of Sulfuritalea sp. Lineage (GTDB taxonomy): Bacteria > Pseudomonadota > Gammaproteobacteria > Burkholderiales > Rhodocyclaceae > Sulfuritalea. The sequence continues at coordinate 84,287 of JAMPYF010000013.1, read as the reverse complement.
GCCCTGACCGCGGCCGGGCATTTCGGCGTGCAGCCGATACTGGAGCAGCTCAAGGCCGACGCGCTGCCGCGCCGGGTCATGGAAAGCGCCTTGCGCGAGCGCTTCGCCACCTGGCATGGCGTGTCGAGCGCGCTTTACCTGATTCAATCCCTGCTCGGGATCGCGCTGGCGGTCTTGCAGGAACGGGGTCGGGGACGCTAGCCTCAGCGCGGCTTGCGGTTGCGCGCCTCGCTGCGTGCGGCCGCTTGTTTCTTGGTCGCGGGCGCCGCCTTGCGCCGTGGCGCCAGCGCCAACTCTGCGGCGAGATCCTTGGGGTTTTCGCGCCAGAGCACCAGCAGGTTGCCGATGTGCTGCACCTCGGCGCAACCGAGCGCGGTGCAGATTTCGGTAAACAAGGCCTCGCGATTTTCGCGCTCGATGCCGTAAAGTCGCAGCTTGATCAGTTCGTGGGCCTTGAGGCAGCGGTCGATCTCCGCCAGCACGGAAGGCGTCAGGCCTTTCTGGCTGATGGAAACGACGGGATTCAGATGATGCGCGGCGGCTCTCAGGCTACGGCGCTGGGCGGGGCTCAGTGGGGTGGAATTTTCAGTCATGGCGGAATTGTAACGTGAGCGGCAAGATCGAGAGCAAGGTCAAGAAGAACAAGACCACCAAAGCGTGGATTACCGAGCACGTCAATGACGCCTACGTGCAGCGCGCCCGGGTCGAGGGCTGGCGATCGCGCGCCGCGTTCAAGCTGACCGAAATCGACGACAAGGACAAGCTGCTCAAGCCCGGCATGACCGTGGTCGACCTCGGCTCGGCTCCCGGCAGCTGGTCGCAGGTTGCCGCGAAGCGCATCGCGCCGGGCGGGCGCCTGATTGCGCTGGATCTGCTGCCGATGGAGCCGGTGCATGGCGTCGAGTTCATCCAGGGCGATTTCCACGAGGACGCGGTGTTGCAGGCGCTGGCGACAGCCCTCGATGGCCGCCAGGTCGACCTTGTATTGTCGGACATGGCCCCCAATATGTCGGGTATCGGCATGGTGGACCAGGCGCGCGTGATGGTTTTGGCCGAATTGACCCTGGAATTCTGCGCGCTGCACCTGAAACCCGGGGGCGATATGCTGGTCAAGGTATTTCAGGGCGATGGCTTCATGGAATTGCGCCGAGCCCTGCAGCAACAGTTTCAGACTTTGCAAATGAGAAAGCCCGCCGCGTCACGCAACCGCAGCGCCGAGATATACCTGCTGGCGCGGAACAAGAGGGCCTGACGCGCGGTCTATGTGGTTTGCAGGGTAGGGCGATCGGCACTAGAATGACCTGATATGTACTCCCGCTTGAGGGAAAGAGAGGCTACTCCTTGAATAATATGTTCAAAAACATGGCGATCTGGCTGGTGATCGGCATAGTCCTGATGACGGTGTTCAATCAGTTCAACACGCGTCAGGCCGTGCTCGGCTCGCTGGAATACTCCCAGTTCCTCGAAGAGGTGAAACAGGGTCGTATCGCCAAGGTGGTGATCCAGGGCCGCACGCTCGAAGCCACCACCAACGATGGCAAGCGCATCACTACCTACGCGCCGCCGGACCTGTGGATGGTCTCCGACCTGCTCAAGAACAACGTCAAGGTCGTCGCCAAGCCCGAGGAGGAGCAGTCCTTCCTGACCAGCATTTTCGTCTCCTGGTTCCCGATGCTGCTCTTGATCGGCGTCTGGGTCTTCTTCATGCGCCAGATGCAGGGCGGCGGCAAGGGCGGGGCCTTCTCCTTCGGCAAGAGCCGCGCGCGCATGATGGATGAATCGTCGAACACGATCACCTTCGCCGACGTGGCCGGCTGCGACGAAGCCAAGGAAGAAGTCTATGAAATGGTCGACTTCCTGAAAGACCCGACCAAGTTCCAGAAACTCGGCGGCCGCATTCCGCGTGGCGTGCTGCTGGTCGGCTCGCCCGGCACCGGCAAGACCTTGCTCGCCAAGGCGATCGCCGGCGAGGCCAAGGTGCCCTTCTTCTCGATTTCCGGTTCCGACTTCGTCGAGATGTTCGTCGGCGTCGGCGCCGCGCGCGTGCGCGACATGTTCGACCAGGCCAAGAAAGCCGCGCCCTGCATCATCTTCATCGACGAGCTCGATGCCGTCGGCCGCCAGCGCGGCGCCGGCCTCGGCGGCGGCAACGACGAACGCGAGCAGACGCTGAACCAGATGCTGGTCGAGATGGACGGCTTCGAGGGTTCCGCCGGCGTCATCGTGGTCGCCGCGACCAACCGCCCCGACGTGCTCGACCCGGCCCTGCTGCGCCCCGGCCGCTTCGACCGCCAGGTGGTGGTGCCGCTGCCCGACATCCGCGGCCGCGAGCAGATACTCAAGGTGCATATGCGCAAGGTGCCGGTGGCGCCGGACATCGACGCTTCGATCCTGGCCCGCGGCTGCCCGGGTTTCTCCGGCGCCGACCTGGCCAACCTGGTCAATGAAGCCGCACTGTTCGCCGCGCGCAGCAACAAGCGCCTGGTGGACATGGAGGACTTCGAGCGCGCCAAGGACAAGATCATGATGGGCGCCGAGCGCCGCTCCATGGTCATGCCCGAGGAAGAGCGCAGGAACACCGCCTACCACGAGTCCGGCCATGCCGTGGTGGCCAAGCTGCTGCCGAAGACCGATCCGGTGCACAAGGTCACCATCATCCCGCGCGGCCGCGCCCTGGGCCTGACCATGCAGTTGCCCGACCAGGAGCGCTACAGCCAGGATCGCGAGCGCCTGCTCAGCACCATCACCGTGCTGTTCGGCGGGCGCATCGCCGAAGAGCTGTTCATGCAGCAGATGACCACCGGCGCTTCCAACGACTTCCAGCGCGCCACCGATCTGGCGCGGCGCATGGTGACGCAGTGGGGCATGTCCGACAGCATGGGGCCGATGGTGTATGGCGAAGAGGAAGGCGAGATCTTCCTCGGCCGTTCCGTCACCACGCACAAGAACGTTTCCGAATCGACCATGCAGAAGGTCGACAACGAAATCCGCCGCATCCTCGACGAGCAGTACGCGCGCGCGCGCAAGCTGCTGGAAAGCAACCGCGACAAGGTCGAGGCGATGACCGCGGCGCTGCTGGAGATGGAGACCATCGACGCCGACCAGATCAACGACATCATGGCCGGCCTGCCGCCGCGTCCGCCCAAGCCGTCCAGCGCGCCGCCGGCACCGCGCGGCGACAGCGCGCCGGGTCCCGAGCCGACCGCGCCGGCACCGGCCTGATCGCCACCACAGCCTGGATGGGCCGCCGAAGCAGAACCGATTCGGCGGCCCGCGTTTTTTCATGACACAGAATTTCCATTGCGGCCGCTTCGTCCTCAACGCCGAGCGTCCGCTGATCATGGGCATCGTCAATCTGACCGACGATTCCTTTTCCGGCGACGGACTGCACGGCGATACCGAGGCGGCCATTGCGCTGGGTTTGCGCCTGGTCGAAGAGGGCGCCCAGATCCTCGATCTCGGCGCCGAATCGACGCGGCCGGGGGCGCCTCCGGTCGCGGCACAGCAGGAGGTCGACCGCCTGCTGCCGGTGATCGAAGGCTTGCACGGCTGCGGTGTCGCGCTGTCGGTCGATAGCTTCAAGCCCGAGGTGATGCGCGCTGCGCTGGCGGCCGGCGCCGACATGATCAACGACATCAATGCGCTGCGGGCACCGGGGGCGCTGGAGATCGTCGCCGCCGGCAGCGCCGCCGTCTGCCTGATGCACATGCAGGGCGTCCCGGGCACCATGCAGGACAATCCGCACTACAGCGACATCGTCGGCGAGGTCGCCAGCTTTCTCGGCGAGCGAGTGGCCGCCGCCGAAGCGGCGGGCATCGCCCTGAACCGGATTGCGGTCGATCCGGGTTTCGGTTTCGGCAAGACCTTGGCGCACAATATCGAGCTGTTGCGCCACCTCGATGAACTGCTGGTACCCGGGCTGCCGTTGCTGGTCGGCATGTCGCGCAAGTCGATGCTGGGCCTGCTGACCGGGCGCGCCGCCCCGCAACGGGTCTATGCCGGAATCGCGGCGCATGTGCTGGCGGTGCTGAGCGGCGCCCGCATCGTGCGCGTGCATGACGTCGCCGCGACGCGCGACGCGCTGGCCGTATTGCAAGCTGTGGAGGATTATTGAATGGGACGCAAGTATTTCGGCACCGACGGTGTTCGCGGCCGCGTCGGCCAGGCGCCGATCACGCCGGACCTGATCATGCGCCTGGGCTTCGCCGCCGGCGCGGCGCTGGTGGCGCGCGACGGGCTGGGCGCCGAGCGGCCCGCGGTGCTGATCGGCAAGGACACGCGGATTTCCGGTTACATGCTGGAAGCCGCGCTGGAAGCCGGATTTTCGGCGGCGGGGGTGGACGTGATGCTGTGCGGGCCGATGCCGACGCCGGCCGTGGCTTACCTCACGCGCGCGCTGCGGCTGCAGGCGGGCGTGGTGATTTCCGCCTCGCACAACCCCTATGACGACAACGGCATCAAGTTCTTTTCGGCGCAGGGCACCAAGCTGCCCGATGCGGTCGAGCGCGACATCGAGGCGCGGCTCGAACAGCCGATGGTCTGCATGGAATCGGCCAAACTCGGCAAGGCGCGCCGCGTCGACGACGCCGGCGGGCGCTATATCGAATTCTGCAAGAGCACCTTTCCCAACGACCTCGACCTGCGCGGCCTCAAGATCGTGGTCGACAGCGCCCACGGCGCGGCCTATCACGTCGCGCCCAGCGTGTTCCATGAACTCGGCGCCGAGATAGTTGGCGTTGGCGACACGCCGAACGGCCTGAACATCAACCTGAATGTCGGCGCCACGGCCCCCGCGGCCCTGCGCGCCGCCGTGCTCGAGCATCGCGCCGACTGCGGCATCGCGCTCGACGGCGACGGCGACCGGCTGATCATGGTCGATGCCGCGGGCGCCCTCTACGACGGCGACCAACTGCTCTACGTGATCGCCCGCCATCGCGCGCGCAGCCTGCCGGTCCCCGGCGTGGCCGGCACGCAGATGAGCAACCTCGGCTTCGAACATGCGCTGAGCCGGCTCGGCATCGCCCTCGGCCGCGCCAAGGTGGGCGACCGCTATGTGCTGGAACTGATGCAGGAGAAGGGCTGGCTGCTGGGCGGCGAGAACTCGGGCCACATCATCTGCCTCGATCGCCATACCACGGGCGACGGCATCATCGCGGCGCTGCAGGTGCTGGCCGCGCTGCGCGCGGGCGGCGAGACCCTGGCCGCGGCCTGCGCCGATCTGCGGCTGTATCCGCAGAAGCTGATCAACGTGCGCATGCCGGCCGGTTTTGACTGGGCCGCCGACGCCGGCATCCATTCCGCGGTGAAGGCGGCCGAGGCCACGCTCGACGGCAGCGGGCGGGTGCTGCTGCGTCCGTCGGGCACCGAGCCGCTGCTGCGGGTCATGGTGGAAGGGCGCGAAGATGCGGTCGTGTCGGGCCAGGCCGAGGCGATCGCCGGCGCCGTGCGGCAGGCTTTCGGCGAGTAAGCCATCAGGGGTTGTGTACCGCGCGCAGCACGGTCTGCGTTTCGTCGTGGCGCACGCGGTTGCTGAACCACCAGATACCCGCCTTCTTGATGGTCCAGTCGGCCTCGCTGCCGGCCAGCAGCAATGCTGCCAGACGACCCAGCGCCGGCTGGTGGCTGACCAGGATGATCGCGCCGGGACGATCCGGCCAGCCGGCGGCGCCGAGCAGGTCGGCGGTGCTGGCGCCGACGCCGAGTTGCCGCGTGATCTTGAACGGCAAGCTGAGTGCTTCAGCCGTCTGCACCGCCCGCTTGGCTGGGCTCGACATCACCATGACCTTCGGCAGCCGCTGCCGCCGCAGCCACTCGGCCATCCGCCCGGCATGTTCCCGGCCGCGTGCGGTGAGTTCGCGGTCGCCGTCGGCCAGGGTGCCGGATGCCTGTTTTGCTTCGGCATGACGCCAGAGTATCAGATCCATTTGCCATCCCAATCGGTGAGGCCCGCAGACTAAGCCGGGCGTGTGACAGGGCGATGACGGCAAGCCGGCGGCTACATCGCCCAGCAGGGCAGGCGCGCGGCGGAAGTTGGTGCTGGCGCCACGGCAAGGACTTCGAGCGGGGCCGTTGCCGCGCCGGCATTGCCGTGGTACTGGCGGCGCTCGATGAACAGCACGCTGCCGGGGATGCGCTTGGCTTCCTTCTTTGCCTCGCTGAGCGCGGCGGAGACGTCGTAGTGGGCGGCGAACGCTCCGGGTTGCACCATGACGCAGCCGATCGACAGGGCCGGCGCCGGGTGAAACACGGCGTGCCCGCGTCGGTCCTCGCCAAAATAGCCGCCGGCGCGCAGATGCTCGGCTGTCATATGCTGTGCCAGCGCCGCGTCGAACTCCCCGATCACGCGGCGCAGGCGCGCTTCCCAGTCGCTGCTTTGCATCAGCACGATGAAATCGTCGCCGCCGACGTGACCGACGAAATCCCTGTGATCGGCCACGGCTTCCGCAAGCAATGTGCCGACTTGCTGGATCATCCGATCGCCGCGCCGGTAGCCATAGGCGTCGTTGTAGGGCTTGAAGTGGTCGAGATCGCAGTAGGCCGCGACGAAACCGTGTTTCGCTTCGATCAGGCGATCCATCTGTTCGTTGATCGGCACGTTGCCCGGCAGTTGGGTCAGGGGATTGGCGTAGCGCGCGGCGCGTATCTGCATGTCGGTGATGATCGCCATCAGTTCGCGCAGGAAGCCGATGCCGCGATAGCGACCCTGGCGGGTGATGATGAAGCTGTCGCAGACCTCGGTTCCGCGCAGGCTGCCGATCTGCTGCGCCACCTCCTGTACGCTCTGCCCCTCGTCGAACAGCTGGGGCGGCTCCATGACGATCGAGCAGGAGCGCTTGCCGTAGAGCTCGCGGCGGAAGGGACGGGCAAAGCGGTCGATCAGCGAACTGCGCGTGATCATCCCCAGCGGCGTGCCGTTGGCGACCACCGGCACGGTGTTGAGCGCCGGCTGGTGGGCGAAGATGGAATACACCGCGTCGTTGTCGGTATCCGGGGATACCGGCATCACTTCGTGCAGCAGCTGGTCGATGCGCGGCATGCGGCGTTCGGCAAGGGACCGCGAGGGCAGCACCAGGATGTTGTCGTTGGCCGCGACCGGATGGGCATTGCCTTGCGTGGCGGCGATGACGCGGTGCGGCCGGGCGATGCCGAAGCCCTGCAGGTAGGGAATGCCCAGATCGCGCAGCACTTCCAGTTGCTCCTTGGTTTCCACGCCTTCGGCAATCAGGGCGCTGCCGCAGGCGTCGGCGATCTCGTGCATGGCGCGCACGAAATGCAGCTTGAGCGGATCGGAGTCGATGCCGGAGACGAAATGGCGGTCGATCTTGACGAATTCCGGCCGCACTTCCGACCACATGCGCAGATTGGAGAAACCCTCGCCCATGTCGTCCATGGCGATCTGGATGCCGATGTGGCGGAAGTCCTGCAAGGTTTCCTGCAGGTCGGAGAAATCCGTCACCGACTGGTTTTCGGTCAGCTCGATGACGATCCGCGACGGCGGCACGCCCAGGCGCAGCAGATCCTGGCGGATCGCGACCAGGCGCTGGCGGCTCGCGTGCAGGCAGCCGATGCTCATGTTCACGAACAGGCGCAGCGCGCAGCGCTGCTCCGCAAATTGCAGGATCGCGGTTTCCACCGCGAGCCATTCGAGTTCATGCGTGCACTGCGCCGCGGCGGCTGCCGCGAACAATGCGGCCGGCGTGTGCAGCGCGGAATCCTCAGGGCCGCGGATCAGCGCCTCGCAGGCGAAATGGCGCCCCTGACGCAGATCGAGAATGGGTTGGTACACCGCATACAGTCCGCGCTTCTCCATCAATTGCCGCAGCGCGCGACCCTGCGGGTTTGCATCGGCGACGGCTCCGTCGCTGTGGATGTTCATGCTTTCCTGGCCTTTCTTGGGAAATGGCTGCCGGTCGCTTCGGGTGTTCTAGCCGTTGCGCGGATGGCCGGTATCGTTCCAGCGCGAGCGCAGCAGGGCCAACAACTCGATGGCGCCCCAGAGCAGGGTGCTGCCCAGCGCCAGGGCGGGATGGGTGACGAAGCGGCGCATCATGTTCTTTGCGGTTCGGTATCGGCGGGCGACGGATGCTCGTGCCAGGCTCAAAAGTCGTCGAGCAGCCAGATCACCAGCCATTCGTGATCGAACAGGCGGTCGATGTCGCTGAAGAATCTGTCGAGCAGGGCTTGCATGGTGTACCCCCTTGTCTGATGTAGCCGGCTCGCCCACCTTAGCCGCCCTGTGTTGCAACAAGTTTTCAGCCGGATGACAAATTGCGCCGGAGCGCCGCAAGGCTGCGCGCCACGGAATAATTCGCGAAGCCTTGCGTTATCCTGCGGCGATGACCGACGCCGGCGCACACGAACTCGAAGAACTTGAGCAGATCATCGCCGCCGGCGGTTCCGCCATCGAGGCGCGGACCCTGTGCCAGATCACCTGCGGCGCAAGGCGCCTGCCGCTCCATGCGATCAGCCTGGGCAATCCCGATCCTGCGGTGCCGGTGATCGGCATTTTCGGCGGCGTGCATGGCCTGGAAAGAATCGGCGCCCAGGTCGCGCTTGCCTTCCTGCACAGCGTCGTCAGCCGGCTGCGCTGGGATACCACCTTGCGGCGCCAGTTGGAACACCTGCGCCTGGTCTTCGTCCCGGTCGTCAATCCCGGCGGCATGTGGCGGCGCACGCGCGCCAATCCGCAGGGCGTGGACCTGATGCGCAATGCGCCGCTGGAGGCGCGCGAACGCACCCCCTTCCTCATCGGCGGACATCGCCTCGGCCCACGTCTGCCGTGGTATCGCGGGCCGCTTGCCGGACCGCTGGAGGCGGAAACGGATGCTGTATGCCGCTTGGTGGACGACGAACTGCTCAGTCACGGTTTCAGCATGGTCATCGATTGCCATTCCGGCTTCGGCCTCAGCGACCGCATCTGGTTCCCCTACGCCCATACCGTGCTGCCGATTCCCCATCTGGCGGAAATGCATGCGCTGCTGGAAATCCTCGACCAGACGCACAGCCATCATCGCTACGTGTTCGAGCCGCAAAGCCGGCAATACCTGGCGCACGGCGACCTGTGGGACTACCTCTACCTGCGCGCGCTGGAGCGCAGCGATCGCGTGTTCCTGCCGCTGACGCTGGAGATGGGCTCCTGGCTGTGGGTCAAGAAGAACCCGCGGCAACTTTTTTCGCGGCACGGCATGTTCAATCCGCTGATCGAACATCGCCGGCAAAGGGTATTGCGCCGTCATCTGGCCTGGCTCGATTTCATGACCCGCGCCGCCAGCGGCAACGCCCTCTGGCGGCCCCAGGGCGCGGCGCGCGAATCGCACCGGCAGCTCGCCATGCAGCGCTGGTACGGCGGTTTGCCGGCGTGAACGGCGCCGCCGCGCCCTGGCTGTTGCTGCGCGGATTGACGCGGGAGTCGCGCCACTGGGGCCGCTTCCCGCAACAGTTGGGCGAAGCGTTTCCCGGCGCCCCGGTGATCTGTCTCGATCTGCCCGGCAACGGCAAGCTCAATGCCATGGAAAGTCCGTCCAGCGTCGAAGCCATGGCGGACTGGTGTCATGCCGCAGTCGCCAGGCTGGGCATCGCTGTGCCCTGCCGCGTGCTGGCCATGTCGCTGGGCGCCATGGTGGCCGTCGCCTGGGCGCAGCGCCACCCCGGCGACGTCGCCGCGGCCGTGCTGATCAACACCAGCCTGCGGCCCTTCAGCCCGCTCTACCAGCGCCTGCGGCCGGCCAATTACCTGCGGCTGCTGTGCCTGTTCGGCGCGAAGCCGAGCGACCGGGAACTGGAGACGGCAATCCTGGACATGACCACGCGGCTGCAGCCCGATCCCGCCGCGGTGATCGAACAGTGGTTGCAATGGCGGCAGCAAAATCCCGTGTCGCGCCGCAACGCCCTGCGCCAACTGTTGGCAGCGGCGCGTTACCGCGCGCCGCGAGAGCGGCCGCTGGAGCGCTTGCTGTTGCTGGCAAGCGCGCGCGATGCCCTGGTCGATACGCGCTGCTCATTGCAACTCACTGCGCAATGGGATGCACACATCATCGTCCATCCGGCGGCAGGACACGACCTGCCGCTGGACGATGCGGCATGGGTTCTCGAACGGCTGCGGTGCTGGTTTGACGGCAGCGGGGCAGTTCCATAGCTAATTGACCGGGGTCCGCGAGTCGCGGCGGGCTTGCCCCGACGCCCGGTCCCGGAAACCGGAAAAGCCAATCAACGAAACTGGATGTGCGGCTCGAAGGCCTGATCGATGCGGCCTCGACTCGTCTTCAAGTTCGTGACGACGCTGCCCAATCGTTCCGCAAGCTCTTTCAAGCTGTCGATGGCAGCGGCCGTCTCATGGGCGTGGATCCGGTTTTCTTCGGCCATCAGGGCGACTTCTTCCATGTTCTGGGCAATCAGGGCGCTCGATGTCTGCTGGGCCCTGGTGCCGCCGGCGATGGTCTGCACGTGGCTGGCGGCCCGATCGACTTCGCGCGTGATGGTAGCCAGTGCCTGCGCCAGGCCATCGAGCGCCTCGGTGCTCAACACCGCGTAGCGTTCATTGGAAGACATCATTGCCGCGGTCTGCTGCGTTTCATCCTTGATGTCGCGGATGATGCCGCCGATCTGATGCGTCGCCTGGTTGGTCATGTCGGCGAGTTTTCGCACTTCATCCGCGACAACGGCAAAGCCGCGCCCGGCGTCGCCGGCGCGCGCCGCTTCGATGGCTGCATTGAGGGCCAGCAGATTGGTCTGGCCGGCAATGCCCTTGATGGTGAGGAGCATCGCGTTGATCGACTCGGAGCGCTGGTACAGCGACTGCACCACATCGGTCGCGGCGTGTACCGATTTCGATGTGTCGCCCATGCGGCTCACGGCCACCCGTGCATGTTCGCGACCGATTTCGGTGTGATTCCTCGCCAGCAATGCAACGCCGCTGGTTTCGTCGGCACTGGATGCGATTTCGGCAATGCTGGCGGTCAGCTCCTGTACCGCGGAGGCGGTTCGTTCGGCAGCGCTGTGCTGGCGCTCGGAGGCGAGGCGGACCGCTTCCCCTTTTTCCGCCAGTTGCTTGGAGGCCACCAGCACTCCGCTGACCGCCTGGTTCACGCTGTCGATTACCCGTTCGAAGGAATCCGCCATGTTGTTGAAGGAGGCAGCGACTTCAGCGAGTTCGTCCCTGCTGTCTACTGTTATCCGTACCCGCAGATCGCCACTGGCCATCGCCGCCGATGCCTGGGCGAGTCTGCGCAGCGGCCGGGTGATCGCGAAATAGGCGGCGGCCAGGACATAGGACAGCGCCAGAACGATGCCGAGAATCATGATGGTGAGCAACAACTGGCGATTCTGGAGTTCGGCAAGACGTGCGCCGAGGATTCCATCCAGCGAATGGATCACGGTACGCGACACCAGATGAAAGGCGCTTGCGACCTTTTCACCGCGCGCCAGGTAGTCGCTTGGTGCCACATCGTAGTTGGCTGTGTCCATGACCTTGGTGACGAGATACTCCTGCAATCCCAGCACGGCATCATTCAGCTGCGCGACGGCCGGTTCGATGTTATTGCCGGCCTGCGGATGGCGGGCGGCGATCTTCTGCACATCGGCGACCAGCCAGTCAAGTCCGCCGTCGATGCGGCCGCGTGCAATGGCCAGCGACTGGCGCATGGCGGATGGCAGCCGCTGCTCAAGGATGGCGGCATAACCGGCATTGCCTGCGAGCGACAGTGACACAGCCAGCGCCGGCAAACGCGGCGAAACGGCGTCCACCAGCTCCAGGCTGTCGCGTTCGCCCAACAGCCTCAGCTCGCTGCTGTCGGCGACCGCGTCCGCCAGCAACGCAATCCGCTCGCCAACGACGACGTGGGATTGGACGATGTCCTTGCGGTTGTTTGCGGCGCCGCCGGCGACGGCTTCCCAAGCCTTGCGCAGTTCGCCGAGCTTCGCCGTCACCGTCTCGTCGCTGATGGTTTGCTTGATTGCCGACGTCGTGGCGTCCAGGGCAGCGGCAACGGCCTTTCGCCGAGAAATCAGGCTGCTGCCTTGATCGACGGGACGCAGGGCATCCACGGCATGCGCCTGTACCGCGAGATTCAGGTCCAGCAAGGCCAGTTGGATGGGCAGACTGCTTCTTGCCGTCAACATGCGGTTTACTTGCTGTTGGGCTCGATCCCAAACCAGAAGGCCCAGAACCAGCAGCGGAATCATGATCAGCAGGCCGAGCGTGAGCAGCTTGCGGCGAAAATTGACGCGGGCAATGAGTCGAATCGCAGGGCTTAGTAGAAACATCATGGGAGGCAGAGGAAGAAAATCGGCGAAGGCCGACATTCCACCATTCGACTGTTGCAGATTGATGATGCCAGGCCGCGGCTCAGCCCAGCCGCGGCAGGTCGAGGCCGCGGATGCGCTCCAGCTTGTTCGGAATGTCGTCGAGCAGGGCGGCGTGGCGCGGCCCGTGCCAGCCGCCGATCAGGGTCACGGCTTCGCGCAGATGCGCGTTGCGGCCGGCGCAGACCATCAGCAGGGTGCCGGCGCTGGCCAGATCGTTGAGCTGCCCCAGTTCGTCCTGGAGGCCGGTCAGGCGCTTGACGGCGGCGGCGCCGGTTTTTCCCGGCAGCATGACGCCGAAAAACTCGATGGCATAGCGCAGGCGCTTGATGCCGATGCGCAGCTCGTGCAGCGAGGGCGGGTAATCGACGCGCGCGGCCGCGGCCAGGTCGAGGATATGCTTGTGCAGGCGGCGCAGGCGGCGGTCGGCGAACTGCAGCAGGGTCGGCAGCGCGGCTTCGTTCCCGGCTGTTTCGACGAAGGGCGCGCGCTGCAGCAGGCTCGCGGCGGTCAGCAGCAACCGGCCGTAGCCGGGTTGCCGCAGGCTGTGGCGGATCGCGGTGCGGGCGGCATAAAGACGGTTGGTGATGGCGCTGGCGAGGTCGGTCAGGCGCGGCTCGTCCGGCAGGGCGGCGGCAACCGGGGCGACGATCTCGGCCATCAGCACGTCGAGGTCGCGGGCCTGGCCCAGCGCGCGCATCAGTTCGCGCATCGGCGGCGCCAACTGCGCGGCGAAGCCGGCCGGCAGCACCGGGCGGAACATGCGCAGCGCGGCGCGCAGGCGGCGCATCGCGACCCGCATCTGATGCACATACTCGGGATCGTCGCCATGCACGGCGCCGGCGTGGTTGAGCTGCAGGTGCGACAGGCAATCCAGCGCGATCAGGCGGAAGGCCGCGAGCGGCGTGTCCCTTGCATCGAGCGGCACCGCGCCGGCCTTCACCGGCGCCGGCGGCGTAGCGAGGAACAGCCGGTAGCCGCGCTCGGCCTTGGACAAGAGCAGCGGCGGCAGTGCCAGGCGTTGCGCCAGTTCGAGGGCCAGGGCGTACAGGCTGTCGACGCTGCCCGACAGCAGTTGCAGTTCGAGTTCGGAAATGTTTTCGCGGCGGCCGCTGGAGGCGATCCAGCCGCGGTCGAGCTTGACCAGGATGCGGCTGCCGGGCTCAGCGTCGAGCTGCCAGACGGTGCGGCGCAGGTCGCTTTCGAACACCGCGGCAAGGCGGCCGGCGATCTTGTCGCGCTGCAGCCAGTCGCGCAGTTCGGCGTCGTCGAGCTGCGAGAAATCGAAGTGCTTGCGGTAGGGCGCCTGCCATTCCGGCCGCTGCGTCAGGCCGGCGTCGGACTGGTCCTGGCGCTTGACCGTCTGCTGCCACGCTGCGCCGTGCCGGCGCAGGCGCAGCAGGATGCCGGCGCGGCGCAGGGCCAGGCGCCCGGTGTCGTAGTAGATGCTGACCAGGTGGTGCTGCTCGCGGTTGCCCGCCCCGGACAGGGCAGGATGCCGCTGCAGGACGCCGTGGCGATCTGCGGCGACTTCCAGCTTCAATGCGATTTGCTGAGCCATGGACGCTATGCCGGCGGGAAATTGCGTCCGAGTGTAGCTGCCGCGGCGTTGAACGATTATTACAGCCGTATTGCGTTTTCGTTACAGGCGATGGCCGCCTGCGGCAGTTCGTCGAGAGTTGGCGCTGGCGACACGGCGTGCGGCAGCCAGCAATTGGTCTTCATGATAAAAATTCTTGTCTGCCACCCGAAATTGGCGCGAGGCATGGCTCGCATGGTGAGCCATGATCCGGGTAGACTTGCCATGTCAATTGGAACAGCCACCGCCGGAAGCGGAATGGAGTCGCAACGATGAACAACAAACAACTGCCTACGCTCGGCGCCAACTCGTTTGAGTCGATCAAGCAAACGAACGAGCATGGCGCCGAATACTGGAGCGCCCGCGATCTGCAATTCCTGCTGGGCTACAGCCAGTGGCGGCGCTTCGAGCAGGCAATCGAGCGCGCCATGACATCCTGTCGGCAATCGGGAAATAAGCCCGCCTATCATTTTGCCGGCGCCGGCAAAATGATCGAACTTGGCAAGGGTGGCCAACGGGAGGTGGACGACTACCATCTCTCCCGCTTCGCCTGCTACCTGATTGCCCAGAACGGTGATCCACGCAAGCCAGAAATCGCCCACGCCCAGAAATATTTCGCCGTCCAAGCCCGGCGCCAGGAGCTGAACGACCAGGTCACCGCCGACATGGAGCGGTTGGAACTGCGCAAGCAAACCGCCGAAGAGTTCAAGGCGCTATCGGGCGCTGCGCAGGATGCAGGCGTGCAGAGCAAGATGTTCGGCGTGTTTCACGATGCGGGCTACAAGGGCTTGTATGGTGGTCTTGGCCGCGATGGCATCAAACGGCGCAAGGCTATCCCCGAAAAAGACAACTTGCTTGATCGCATGAACGCGACGGAATTGGCAGCCAACCAGTTTCGCATGACGCAAACCCGCGACAAGCTGGCGCGGGATGGTGTCCGCAATCAGTCGCAGGCCATTCAGACCCATGAACAAGTCGGCAAGGAAGTGCGCGACGCCATCAAACGCATCGGCGGCACGCTGCCGGAAAATATTCCGCCCGACGAGCACATCAAGGAAGTTGAAAAACGGCTGAAGGGAGCGATGCCGAAACTGGAGTTGGATGAGCGGGAGGCTGGTGGTCTGCTGGGCCAAGACGGTCACGACGGGGATGCCGATGACGGCCGGTGATGTCACTGGCGACAAGCTGTATTTTGTCGGGATGATTGATGAGGTTCGCTCCAAGCTTGCCCGTCTCGCGGCCGACAGTCCGATCAGCCGCTGCTTTTCGCAGTCGCGTCTTGATGCGATCACCGCCAAGATTCCGGCGAACACCATTGAAGAATTGGACTGGGGTTGCCGGCAACCCTTGTTTCTGTTCGTGAGAAATAGCTCCGAGGCGGCGATTCGCGCATTTGACGATGACCTTCGGCTAGTTGAATCGCACAGCATTACCAACGAGAGGAAGACTTTCGAGTTCCTCAGGTCCGAGTCAGAGGGAGCGCAGCCTTGGGCCGGGGGACTGTTCGAGGTCTACGTCAAGGCAGCAGCATTGAGAAGCTCTGAGGTTTCGAACGTCAGTTTGGATCGGCCGCTGACCAATGGCCGTTGTCCTGACTTGAAAGTCGACATCGGTACTCGCAACGTCTGCATCGAATGCACAAGTCTCGGCGAGAGCCGGGCCAGCGATGAACGCTGGGGCGAACATCTTGAGTCGCTGCAGGCGGACCGCGATGCGGTTTTCTGCGAATCGCAGGATGCATATACTCAGAGCAGGCGTTTGTACGAGAAGGTCTTCGACAAGATTGCACCGAAGCTCAGTGTCCACAAGAGCCAGTTGAATGACAGCGAGCCCAATCTGCTGCTGATCACCTTGAATGCAGTGAGTTCCGACCTAACCGCATCCAGCCCTGTCGTTGGTTGGGCTCTCGACGAGATGTTCGCGAGCCAGCCGAACGGAAATCGTTCGCCGGCATCCTTGTGTAATTGGTTGCTGCTCAAGCGCAAACAGACTCAAACCATCTCATCATCCTTCGATGAATTGTTGGCTGCGCTCGCTTCGGTGAGCGGAATTCTTGTTTTCGACGGCTGCAAGCTTGGGGCTGCGCGTATCAATTACAACGCTGATTCGACTCATATGATTTCACATGCAGAGATGGCGACCATCGAGCGCATCCTGTCGGTTTCGCCCTTGTACGCGCAGTGACGTCGCATTGGGGGGAGCAGCTCTGTCGCTTGGGTCGGCCATTACAGCCGCACGGTCTCCGCGCCGCAGATAATGCCCGCCTGCGGCAGCTCGTCGAGAGTTGGCGCTGGCGACACGGCGTGCGGCGTGGCCGTCGAGGCGGCGGCGACGGGTTGCCAGGCGCGCACCAGTTCCAGGCGGCCGTCGTGGTGTTCGACGATGGCGGTGCAGCTATCGACCCAGTCGCCGCAATTGACATAGACCGTGCCATCGATCGGACGGATCGCCGCGCTGTGGATGTGGCCGCAGATCACGCCGTCCAGGCCGCGTTCGCGCACGGCGCGGATCAGCGCATCCTCGAAATCGAAGACGAAGGAAACCGCGCGCTTGACGCGGGCCTTGGCGTAGCCGGCCAGCGACCAGTAGCCGGGGCGGCGCAGCAGGCGGCGCAGGCGCGAGAGCCAGGCGTTTGCGCGCACCAGCAGGTTGTAGCCGACGTCGCCGAGCACCGCCAGCCAGCGGTGGTAGCGCGTCACCTGGTCGAACTCGTCGCCGTGCAGCAGCAGATAGCGGCGGCCGTCGGCGGCAAGGTGGATGTGTTCGCAGCGCACCAGGATGTCGCCGAAGGACACGCCGTCGTACTCGCGCATGGCTTCGTCGTGGTTGCCGGGAATCAGCATCACCTGCTCGCCATGGCGGGCGCGGCGCAGGATTTTCTGCACCACGGTGTTCTGCGCCGGGGTCCAGTGGATGCCGCGATTCATGGCCCAGAAGTCGATGATGTCGCCGATCAGGAACAGGTTCTCGCTTTCGTAGTCGCGCAGGAAATCGAGCAGGCGTTCGGCCTGGCAGCCGCGGGTGCCGAGATGGACGTCGGAGATGAAAATGGAGCGGACCTTCACGGTTCGGCGATGCAGCGGTAGGCCGCTTCCCCGGCTGGCGGCGACATCGGCCGCGCGATGGCTTCGCGCAGCGCGGCCAGCAGTTGTTCGTGGATGCGTTCCCAGTCGAGTGCGGCGACGCTGCGGGGCGCCGCCGCGGCGGCACGGTGGCGGGCGCCGGGGCGCGTCACGAGGTCGAGCGCGGCGCGCACGAACTGGTCGCTGGCGCCGGGTTCGGCCAGCATGCCGTTGTCGCCGTGGCGTATCAGTTCGGCGGCGGCCGCCATGCGGTAGGCCACCACCGGCAGGCCGCTGGCCAAGGCTTCGAGGGTGACGTTGCCCCAGGTGTCGGTCATGCTCGGAAACAGGAACAGGTCGGCCGACGCATAGTGCGCGGCGAGGTCTTCGCCGTGGCGCATGCCGGCATGGATGAAATCGGGATGGTCGCGCAGCAGCCGCGCCCGCGCCGGGCCGTCGCCGACCAGCAGCAGGCGCGACGTTGGGGCATGGCGGCGGATTGCGGCGAAGCTGCCGAGCACCAGCGGCAGGTTCTTTTCCGGCGCCAGACGGCCGACATGGGCCACCACCAGGTCCTGGTCGCCGACCTGCCAGGCGGCGCGCAGGGCGGCGCTGCGGCGCGCCGGGTTGAACAGGGCGGTATCGACGCCGCGGGCGACCACGCGGAGGTTGCGGTAGCCGCGCCGCTGCAGATCGAGGCCGAGCCGGCGCGAGGGCACCAGGGTCATGCGGCTGCGGTTGTGCAGGCGCTGCAGATGTTCGGCGATCAGGTCTTCGAGCCAGGCCAGACCGTAATGCCGGCTGTAGCTGTGGAAGTTGGTGTGGAATTCCGAGACCACCGGGATGCCGAGTTCGCGCGCCGCGGCGATCGCCGAGCTGCCCAGCGGGCCTTCGGTGACGACCTGGACCACGTCCGGCGGGTCGGCGCGCCACTGCCGGCGCAGCAGGCGCGGTGCCCGCAGGCCGAATTTGAGGCCGGCGTAACCGGGAATCGGCAGGCCGCGCACCAGCGTCGTGGTCAGCCCCGGTGCCACCGGCGGCGCGTCGCCGGCGTGCTGGCGCGGCCGCGTCAGGCTGACGCGATGGCCGCGCGCCAGCAGGCCCTGCACCATGCGGCCCAGCGTCATGGCCACGCCATTCACCTCGGGCGGGAAGGTTTCCGTAACGACGGCGATGTGAAGCGGCGGCGTCATGTCAGATCAGCACCAGCGACCATGTCGCCACCACGTTGATCAGCGCGACCAACACCGCCGCGCTGCCGATGTCCTTGGCGCGCTTGGAGAGCCGGTGCCGATCCAGCGAAATGCGGTCGATGGCGGCTTCGACCGCCGAATTCAGCAGTTCGACGATGAGCACGAGAAGCACGCTGCCTATCATCAGCGCCTTGCCCAAGCCGGACACCGACATGAACAGCGCGAGCGGGATCAGCAGCGCCGCCAGCAGGCTTTCCTGGCGGAAGGCATCTTCGTTGCGATAAGCCGCGCGCAAGCCGGACAGCGAGTAGCTGAAGGCGTTCCAGATGCGGCGCAAGCCGGACTGGCCCTTGAACGGGCTCTCTTCCACGATCGGTTCTCCGTTCATTGGACCAGGGCCGGAGCCAGCGGGGCAACGGCGGCCGCGCTGCGCAGCAATTGGCGATACAGCGCGGCGAGCCGGGCGCCCTGTGCCGTGGCATCCCACTCGCGGGCGAAGGCGATGCCCTGTTCACTCATCGCCGCCAGTTGGGTCGGCTGTCCGAGCAGATCGACCAGTTGCGCGGCAAAGGCCTCGGGCGTGTCGGCGGCGGCGACAGCGCCGCGCCGGGGCAGGATGATTTCGGCGGCGCCCAGGGCCGGGATGGCCAGCACCGGCAGGCCGACCGCCATGGCTTCGAGCAGCACCAGGCCCTGGGTTTCCGTCAGCGAGGCGAAGGTGAATACGTCGGCGGCGGCGTAGCAGTCGCGCAGGCCGCCCTCGCGCGGCAGGTAGCCGACGAAACGCACGTGGTCCGCGATGCCCAGCGCCGCCGCCTGGCGGCGCAAGGCCGGCAATGCCGGCCCTTCGCCGGCGATCACCAGCATCAGTGCGGGCCGCTGGCGGCGTGCGACGGCCAGCATTTCGAGCAGGAAGCCGACGTTCTTCTCGTGCGCGGCGCGACCGACGAAGAGCGCAATCTCGCATTCCGGCCCTATGCCCCAGGTCTGGCGAAAGCGCTTGCCGTCGCCGCGCAGGAACTGGGATTCCGGCAAGCCGGTGGCAATCACATGCAGCGGCGCGGCGACGCCATAGTCGCGCAGGGTGGCGGCCATCGGTTGCGAGGGCACGACGATGGCATCGAGCGCGGCGCACTGATGGCGGGCCAGGCAGGGCGCCGCGTAACGCAGCGCGCTGCGCGGCAGGAAGCGGATGTAATGGAACAGGTATTCCTCGAAGTGCGTGTGGTAGGTCGCGAGGCACGGAATGCCCCGCGCCCGTGCCAGGCGCAGTCCGGCGTAGTGCGCGGCGAAGGGCGTCTGCACATGCACCAGATCGAACTCGCAAGAGTTGGCGTTGGCGAGACGGCGATCGAGTTGCGCGAGGTGGCTCCAGCGCATCAGGCGGTCTTCCGGGTCCAGCGGCACGGCGCGCGACGGCAGGCGCAGGATGTCCTCGTCGGCGTCGGCTTCGCTATTTGTCCCCGGATAGTCGGGCGCCACGACGGTGACCCGCACGCCGAGGCGCGCCAGGGTGGTACGGAAGGTCTGGATCGAGGTCGAGACCCCGTTGATGCGCGGAAAATAGACGTCGCTGATCATCAGCACGTGCATGCGGCGGTTCTCGCGAGCCATGCCGGAAATTCCCGCGAGGCTCACGCCGCGACCGGTTCCGCAGACTTGATGAAGTGGCGCATGTAGCGCGGATTCATGCGCGACATCGGCAGCAGCAGGAGCAGGTCGGCGGTGTTGAAGTCGGGGTCCCAGGCCGGTTCGCCGCAGATCCAGGCACCGACCCGCAGATAGCCCTTGATCAGCGGCGGCACCAGCGCCGGCTGGCCGTTGGCGAGCCGCTCGAAGGGCAGGCCGTGCTGGGGAAACACGCGGTATTCCGCCGGCGCCATGTGGTCGGGCGCGATCTGGCTGAACAGGTTGGCGGCATTGTGTCCGCCGTCGGCCATGCCGATCGAGGCGCAGCCGATCAGGTAGTCGTAGTTGTTGCTCACCATGTAGTTGGCCAGGCCGGCCCAGAGCAGGGTGATCACCGCGCCGCTGCGATGCTCGGGGTGGATGCAGGAGCGGCCGACTTCCACCATGCGGCCGCGCAGGTTCTGCAGCCGGTTGATGTGGAACTCGTTCTCCGAGTAGTAGTTGCCGATCCGGCGTGCGGCGGTCGGCGACAGGATGCGGTAGGTGCCGACGATGCGGTCGGCCTGGCTTTCGCGCACGATCAGGTGTTCGCAGAACGGGTCGTAGTGATCGATGTCGTGCCGGGGCAGGCGCGAGTGGATGCGGGCGCCGAGTTCCTCGACGAAGACCTTGTAGCGCAGGCGCTGCGCCTCGCGGACTTCTTCTTCGCTGTGCGCCAGCGCAAGCGTGTAAGCGGTGTGCTGGCCGGCTGCGGTGCCGGTTTCGA
This sequence comes from Sulfuritalea sp., assembly GCA_023700805.1. Taxonomy (GTDB): domain Bacteria; phylum Pseudomonadota; class Gammaproteobacteria; order Burkholderiales; family Rhodocyclaceae; genus Sulfuritalea. The sequence goes on along the minus strand of JAMPYF010000013.1, from coordinate 63,758 downwards.
TGCCTTGTTTTTGCATGGCGTTCTCCTTGGGCTCTCTTGGGTTCGCCTGCATTTTCGAAACCCCGCGTTACCGCCTGATTGCCGCCGTGTTACGGGGAGGTTGCGCGCCTCTCGGCATGCGCCAGCGCGGCCGCGACCGCCTGGTGGGCGCGGTGCGCGAGATGGCGGCGGTCGGCCAGCGGCGGCGTGAAGCTGGCCGCCAGCGCGACCTGCGCCGTCAGTCCGCGCGCTTTGAGGACCGTCGTCAGGCAGGCCAGCAGGCTGATGTCGTCGATGTAGGCCGGCGCCGCGGAACGCAGGCCATCGGCCCCGTGGTAGCTCAGCGCGAGCGCGTGCAGCGGCACCGCGGCGTCGATCGCGCTCTGGAACAGGGCGGCGTGGAAAGGCAGCAGGCGCTCGCCGTCGGTGGTGGTGCCTTCGGGAAAAATGGCCAGGCGGCGACCGGCGCCGAGCGCCGTCAGCATCTGCTGCCGGGTGCGATGGGCCGCCTTGCGGCTGCCGCGCTCGATGAATACGGTGTCCGTGCGACGGCAGAGCCAGCCGATCAGGGGCCATGCGGCGACATCGCTCTTGGCGACGAAGGTCGATGGCAGTATCGCGTCGATGACGAAGATGTCGATGAAGGAAACGTGGTTGGCCACCAGCAGGCCGGTTCCGATGCGGGCCGGATCGCCGGCGAATTCGATGCGGATGTCGAGCAAGGCCAGCAGTTGCCGCGACCAGCGGCGCTTCAGGCGCTCGCGCCGCGCCGCGTCGGCAAGGGGGAACAGCAGGCCGGCCTGCAATGCGCCATAGGCCAGATGCAGCCCGATCGGCAACAGGCGCAGGCTGGGAAGCAGGGGGAAAGGCCGCATCGGCCGAGGATAGGATGGCCCGGTTACAGGGGCATGACTACCGGGCGCAGGGCAACCGTTCCCTTCAGGCTGAAACGAATTCACGGCGCTGTAACATTCGCTGCCTAGACTGCGGGCTTCCATTTCGCAAGCACAAAGGAGTCTGTTTATGAAATCCCTGAAAATTGCTGCAGTCGTCGCCGGTGTCTTCGCCACCGCGGCCGTTCATGCCCAGGCGCTGATCAAGATCGACGGCTCCTCGACCGTGTTTCCCGTCACCGAGGCGGTGGCCGAGGATTTCCAGAAGGCCAAGAAGGGCAGCGTCCGCGTCACCGTCGGCATTTCCGGCACGGGCGGCGGCTTCAAGAAGTTCTGCCGCGGCGAGACCGACATCTCCGACGCCTCGCGCCCTATCCTGAAGAAGGAAATGGAAGACTGCGCCAAGGCCGGCATCAAGTACATCGAATTGCCGGTGGCCTTCGACGCGCTGACCGTGGTGGTGAATCCGAAAAACACCTTCATCAGCCAGCTCACGGTCGCCGAACTCAAGAAGATGTGGGAGCCGGCCGCCCAGGGCAAGATCCTGAAGTGGAAGGACGTCAACCCGGCCTGGCCCGATGCCCCGCTCAAGCTCTTCGGCCCCGGCGCCGATTCGGGCACCTTCGACTACTTCACCGAAGCCATCAACGGCAAGTCGAAGTCCAGCCGCGGCGACTTCACCGCCTCGGAAGACGACAATGTGCTGGTGCAGGGCGTCTCGCGCGACAACAATGCGCTGGGCTTCTTCGGCTTCGCCTACTACGACGAAAACAAGGGCAAGCTGAAGGCGGTGCAGATCGTCAATCCCAAGGGCAAGGCCGTCACGCCCTCGATCGATGCCGTGATGGCCGGCGAATACGAGCCGCTGGCGCGCCCGATTTTCATCTACGTCAGCGCCAAGTCCATGGATCGCCCCGAGATCAAGGAATTCGTCGAGTTCTACCTCAAGAACGGCGCCAAACTGGCCAAGGAAGTCAAGTACGTGCCGCTGGGCGCTGCCGACTACAAGCATGCGCTGGACAACTTCAGCAAGAAGAAGACCGGCACCGGGTTCGGCGGCGAGGCCGAGGTCGGGGTCAAGGTGGCCGACCTGCTGAAGCGCAATCCCAAGGAGTAAGCTTCCACGACCGGTCCGGGCGGACGTTGCCGGCAAGGCGGCGTCCGCCTTGATCGATGCGCGCCTTTATAATCGCGCACAGCCCTGAACCGAACCATCCCGGAATCCAGCAATGACCGCCAGCGCAGTCCTGCCTTCTCACCACGGGGCGCCGTCCACGTCGATCGGGAACGGCGTCAGCGACCGGCTGCGCAAGAAGGCCTCGCGCCACGTCAAGGAACGCATCATCGAGGCCCTGCTGTTCAGCGCCGCGGCCTTCTCGGTGTTCGTCACGGTGGCCATCGTGTACGTGCTGGTCAAGGAATCCTGGGTGTTCTTCCAGACCGTGCCGCTGTCCGATTTCCTTTTCGACACGCAATGGACGCCGCTGTTCGACGACGCCCATTACGGCATCATGGTGCTGCTCTCGGGCACCCTGACCAGCTCCGGCGTGGCCCTGCTGGTGGCGATTCCGCTGGGCACCATCATCGCGATCTACCTGTCCGAGTTCGCCGGCTTCAAGCTGCGCGAGATCGCCAAGCCTTTCCTCGAACTGCTGGGCGGCGTGCCGACCATCGTCTATGGCTACTTCGCGCTGACCTTCCTGACGCCGATCCTGCAGAAGATCTACCCCGATCTGCCGGGTTTCAACCTGCTGTCGGCCGGTCTCGTCATGGGCATCATGATCATTCCCTACGTCGCCTCGCTCTCCGAAGACGCCATGCGCGCGGTGCCCATGGCGCTGCGCGAAGGCTCCTACGCGATGGGCGCGACGCGGCTGCAAACCGCGCTCTGGGTGGTGACGCCGGCGGCCACCTCGGGCATCGCCTCGGCCTACATCCTCGGCATTTCGCGCGCGGTGGGCGAGACCATGATCCTCGCCGTGGCGGCCGGCATGCAGCCCAACCTGACCTTCAACCCGACCGAGCCGGGCGCGACCATCACCTCCTACATCGTGCAGGTGGCGCTGGGCGACCTGCCGCACGGTTCGATCGGCTACCAGACCATCTTCGCCGCCGGCCTCACCCTGCTGCTGATGACGCTGGCCTTCAATCTGCTCGGCTACTGGCTGCGCAAGCGCTTCCGCGAGGTGTATTGAGATGGTGAACAACTTTTCCCCCATCTCCTTTTCCATGAAAAGGGGTGATTTCGGCTCGCTTCGCTCGCAGGTCCGTGGAGGGTCTGCCTTGGGGCGGCCCGGCGGCAGACCATGAACGCCGCCGATCCCAGCACCATTCGCGCCGTTCGCGCCATCATCGCGCGGGCCAAGCGCTGGGACATGTTCTTCGCCATGCTCGGCATCCTGTCGCTGATGGTCGGCGTGCTGACCTTCAGCGTGCTGTTCCTCGATATGGCGATCCAGGGCGTGCCGCGCCTGGACCTCGAATTCTTCACCTCCTTTCCCTCGCGCCGCGCGGCCAATGCCGGCATCCTTTCGGCCTGGGTCGGCACCGTGCTGGTGATGCTGGTGACGGCGCTGGCCGCCGTGCCGCTGGGCGTCGCGGCCGGCGTCTATCTGGAGGAGTACGCGCCGAAGAACTGGATCACCGACATCATCGAAATCAACATCAGCAACCTGGCCGGCATACCGTCCATCGTCTATGGCCTGCTGGCGCTCGGGCTGTTCGTGTATTACTTCGGCTTCGGCCAGAGCATCCTTTCCGCCGGCCTGACGCTGGCGCTGCTGATCCTGCCGGTGATCATCGTCGCCACGCGCGAGGCGATCCGCGCCATTCCGCAGTCGATCCACGAAGGCTCCTACGCCTGCGGCGCGACCACCTGGCAGACGGTGCGCGACCACATCCTGCCCTATTCATCGGCCGGGATACTCACCGGCGTGATCATCGGCATGGCGCGCGCCATCGGCGAGACGGCACCGATCATCACCATCGGCGCGCTGACCTTCATCGCCTTCCTGCCCACCGCGCCCTTCAGCGGCGAGCCGCCGGCCGGCCTGTTCGACTGGATCTTCGCGCCCTTCACGGTGATGCCGATCCAGATGTTCAACTGGACCTCGCGGCCCGAGGCGGCCTTCACCGTCAATGCCGCGGCGGCCGGCTTCGTCCTCGTCTTCATGACCCTGGCCATGAACGGCCTGGCGATCTACGTGCGCTATCGTCTGCGCAAGAACATCAAGTGGTAAATACCATGCAAATACCCGTTGGACTCGAAGCCGGTGTCGAGGGCACCGTGCTCAAGGCGGATGTCCGCGAACTGGACTTCTATTACGGCGCCTTCCATGCGCTGAAACGGGTCTCGATGCCGATCCACGACCACATGGTCACCTCGCTGATCGGCCCCTCCGGTTGCGGCAAATCGACGCTGCTGCGCTGCTTCAATCGCATGCACGACCTGTATCCGGGCAACCGCTATGCCGGCGGCGGCATCGTGCTGTATCCGGACAACACCAACCTGCTGGCGCCCGAGGTCGACCCGATCGAAGTGCGCATGCGCATCAGCATGGTGTTCCAGAAGCCCAACCCCTTCCCCAAGTCGATCTACGAGAACGTCGCCTACAGCCTGCGCGTGCGCGGCATGCGCAACAAGAACGAACTCGACGACCGCGTCGAATCGGCGCTGAAGGGCGCCGCGCTGTGGAACGAAGTCAGCAACCGGCTCAAGGAACTCGGCGCCAACCTCTCCGGCGGCCAGCAGCAGCGCCTGTGCATCGCGCGAGCCCTGGCCTCCGACCCCGAGATCATCCTGTTCGACGAGCCGACCTCGGCCCTCGACCCGATCGCCACCGCGAGCATCGAGGAGCTGATCATCGAACTGAAGGAAAAGGTCACCATCCTCATCGTCACCCACAACATGCAGCAGGCTGCGCGCATCTCCGATTTCACCGCCTACATGTACCTCGGCGAAATGGTCGAATTCGGCGTCACCGACCAGTTGTTCATCAAGCCGCAAAAGAAGGCGACCGAGGACTACATCACTGGAAGGTTCGGCTGAACCTTCAAGTGACGTAGCGGTTCAGTCCGCCATCCACCTGTGGCCGGCTGAAGCCGGCCCTACGGTGTTGCGAGGCAGATCGCCAAGAGTTGGCGCTGGCGCTACGGCGATTCAACGGCAGCTTGCGACGGCAGGCGGCGCGGCGGGTACCGGCAGGGGCGTGTCCGGCGACAGCGATTCGAGGAAGGCCACCAGATCCGCGCTTTCCGCCTCGCTCAGATGCAGCGGCTTGAGGATGCGCTCGCCGTCGGCGTGCAGGCGGTCTTCGTCGAGTTCCGAATAGTGCTTCACCACCTCGCGCAGCGTGGCGAGGCTGCCGTTGTGCATGTAGGGTGCGGTCAGGGTCAGGTTGCGCAGGCTGGGCACCTTGAACTCGCCGAAGTTGCGATGCTCGGGCCGCAGGAATTTCGTTCCCGTCGCGTTGTCGCGCGTGGGGTCGTCGTTGTAGGCGCCGAGCAGGTTGTGGGGGTTGGCCAGCAGGCGCTTGATGCCGCCCTGGCGGCCGGGATCGACGCCGTTTGGCTTGATGAAGAAGGGCATGCCGATGTCGCCGAATTCGCCATTGCTGAACAGCGGCCCGGCGTGGCAGGTGGCGCATTGGCCGCGGCCGAGGAAGAGGCGCAGGCCGCGCTGCGCCGCCGCGGGGTAGGCCGCCGCCGTCTGCGCATCCTGGCGCGCCAGCGCAGCGCGGAATTGGTCGAAGGGCGTGGCCGGCGAGACCAGCGTTTCCTGCCAGGCGGCGATGGCCTTGGCGACGTTGACCAGCAGTTCGGGGTCGCCGGCATCGGGCCGCTTGCCGAAAGCCGCGGCGTAGTGGCAATCGAGCGTCGACTTGCTGCGCAGGGCGCGCGCCACGCGTGAGGCCTTGCCGCCCATTTCGCGCGGATCGAGAATCGGGCGCAGGCTCGCCGACCACAGGTTGTCGTGGCCGCCGTCCCAGCCGAACCAGCGCTGATGGCGCAGGTTGAACAGGCCGGGCGTGTTGCGCGTGCCCGTCACCAGGCCGCGCCCCGTGCGGCGGCCGTCCTGAAATCCCCTGGCCGGGTCGTGGCAGGAAGCGCAGGCCACACGCCGGTTGGCCGACAGGCGCGGGTCGAAGAACAAGTCGTGGCCGAGTCGGATCGCGGCGGCATTGCCCGAGACGCGATTGCCGGGGTCCGCCGTCCACGGCAAGGGCCAGGGCCCATGGACGGCGATGCGGTCGACTTCTGCGGCGCTGAAATCTTCGCCGGCGAACGCTGCGGAGGTCGGCAGCGCGGCCAGCGCAGCGGCGATCAGCAGCCTGCGCACCGCATTCCTAGTCGATCTGCACGTCATCGGTGAGGCGCGTCGCCTCCTTGCCTGACTGTATCTCGAAGACGAGCTGCCAATGCCCTGCCATGTGCAACATCATGCCCTCGACGCGAAAGCGTCCGCCACCCAGTGGCGTGATCAGCGGGCGATAGTTCATGCCGTGCCGGTGTTCCGGCATCGTCGCATCGACCTTCTGCAGGCGGGCGATCGAGACGCCGGCCTTGTCGCACATCTGCACCTCCAGCGCGAAGTGTTTTGCCATCGGAATCCGGCCTGGCTTGCCGGCCAGGACGGGCCGATAGGCAAGCACCAGTTCGCCTGCCTTGAGTACTGCGCCGTCGGTTGCGTCCGGCGGGCAGGCGGCTTGCGCGCTGCTCGTGATTACGCCCAAGGCCAACGCAACGAGCGCGCCGCGCAAATCTTCGCCGTAGCGCCAGCGCCGACTATTGATCATTTGCTCGCCATCATCGAGGCGAACAGGGTTTCGCCGTTGCGCCAGCCGATCTTCTCGGCGACGTCGCGCGGCAGCTCGGCCAGCCATTCGCGCGACCAGTCGGCATGCTCGGCGATGTAATACCAGCGCTCGGGCGTGAAGGTGTCGGTACCGACCAGGAAGCGGTCGGGGAATTCGAGGAAGGCCTCGCGCCAGGCCGGATCGACCTTGCCGCCGGCGGCGTGATCGTTGCGGAAGGCCAGGTCGGCGTAGAGCTTGGGATGCTTCCTCAGCATCGCGCGCACCGCTTCGGGCCGGTCGAAGCCCGCATGCGCCCAGAGGATGCGCGCCTCGGAATCCTGCGCCAGCACCCGCTCGACGGCGTCGCTGTCGCCGTGCAGGTGCAGCCAGAGTTTGTATTGCTTCGCCAATTGCACGGTGCGCCGCACCACCGGCAGGTCGGCATCGCTGCCATAGACGTGGAACTCGCCGATCGCCGCGTAGCGATAGCGCTTGAGACGGTCTTCGAGATGGGGAATCACCGTCTCGTCGCGCACCCAGGTCGAAATCTCGCCGCGCTTGCGATAGGGCCGCAGCGACGGCACGACGAGGTCGGGCGCCTCGGCATGGAGCTTCTGCGTGCCCTCGTCGCTGGAACTCGACACCATCGCGCGCCTGAGCCCTGCCTTGCGCAGGATGGCGATGGCTTCCCTGGGCGGCGTGCTGTCCCAGGCGTCATGGCTGTAATGCACGTGGGCGTCGAAAATCGGCATTCTGGGCCCGGCCGCGGCTGTCGGCAGTGCCAGTATTGCGCCTGTCAGCGCGGCGCAAAACCCGGCCAGCCGAAGCAGCCGTGCCGGCGTCGTCGCGGGGATGCTGATCTGAGCTGTCATGAGTCACTCCCGGTAGCGGTGCGCTGGAATGATTGAAAGCTCAACGATACCACCGCGGGTCGCCGCCGGCCACGCCGATGCGGCCCCGGCGTTCGCTTCAGGGTTCGCTGTGGGGCAGGGCGACGGGGCCTGCCGGCAAGCTGCGAAAGGCGCTCGCGGCGATTTCGGAGGCCAGCGGCCGCGCGACCCGGATCATGACGTTGAGCAACTCCTGCGCGATCAGTTCGCGCAGCGGCACCAGCGGCCCGGGCAGGCGCACCGAGCGGCTCAGGGAGCGGGTTTCCTCGGCGTAGAGGCGGAACAACTCATAGAGCAGCTGCGCGAATTCCTCGTGCGCGTATGTTGCGTGCATGGCGCCGCGCAGACGCTGCATCCCGTCGCGCGCGGCCAGGATTTTCGCTGCGGCGTCGTAAAGCAGCTTGATGCGCCGGGCGCGGATCGGTGCGATCTCCTCGTAGCGGATCACGATTTCGACCGGAAAGCGGCCGACCCGGGCGAGGAACCTGCGGTCGATTTCCTGGGTCGCCTGCAACAACTGCGGCAGCACCGCGTTCCAGTCCGGCGTGGCGGCGCCTGCCAGCTCGCGGGCGCGCAGGATCACCAGCCTGTCCTTCTCGACTTCCTTCTCGACGTTGAGCGCCAGCACCGGCTCCAGGTGCGGCAGGGCCAGGCGCAAGGGCAGGGCGGCGCGCAGCGCGGTGGTGGTGCGCCGGCTGTAGGTGGCGAGGATCCGGCCGTTGAGCCTGGCCAGTGAATGCGCCCGCTTCACGCCGCGCTAGTCCGGCAGGGCCTGAGCCGCCGGTACCGGCTTCGTCGCCCGATGGAAGCCCAGCATGCCGTGGAACACGGTATCCACCTTGACTTCGATGTAGCCCAGTTCGCGCAGCAGGATCGACAGCTCCTCGGCGGTGTAGAACAGCTCCAGCGCGTCGAGGAAATACTGCTTGGCCTTGACCGCGGCCGGGCCGCTGCCGACGATCATGCCGGTGATGCCGAGGCAGCCGCGCAGGTAGGTGTAATAGAGGTTCTTCACGATCGGGTTGCGCGGCCGCAGCATGTCGGAATGATGGAAGTGGCCGCCGGGCTTCAGCACGCGCAGGATCTCGGTGAATACCTCGCGCACGCGCAAGTGGCGCGAGGCGAACTGCAGCGTGACGACGTCGAAGTGGTTGTCGGGGAAGGGCAGCGTGTGCACGTCGCCGATGGTGCTCTTGATCTGGAAGCCGAGCGCCGCGGCGCGTTGCTGGCCGACGGTCTGCATGGCGACGCTGCGGTCCATGGCGTGCACGTCCAGCGTCGGTTCGCGCTTGAGCAGGGCGATGCCGATGGCGTTGGTGCCGGCGCAGACATCGAGCACCTTCTGCTTCGGCTGCAAATCGACCAGCTGCATGAAGCGCCGCAGGAAATTGCCGAACTGCCCGAGCGCGGCGATGTTGTTGGCACGGTCGTAATAAGGGGCGACGTCGGCAAAGACGTCGTTCAGTTCCTTGCTCCAGACGTCGCCGAGACGTTCCTCGCGAACAGCTTCCCGCGAGGCCAGTGGGGGTGGTGCCATTGGTCTTGTTCTTTCCCTGAGAAGTAATTGATTGGCCTAGATGCGTGCCAGGAACACCGCCGCAGCAATGCTGCCGAAAATTGCCGCGGCATAGAGCACGGTCGCCGCCAGCGTGTCGGCGCGCAGGCCGAAGTCGTAGCAGGTACAGCGCAGCCGGTGCGCCGAGCTCCACAGCGACAGGGCTACCACGCCGAAGATGATCAGCTTGCCGAGGCCGCTGCGGGCGAAGACATGCATGTTCTGATAGTCGAGTCCGGCCGGGGCATGGCCCAGCGCGGCGAGGAGGGTCAGCAGGACGATCACCGGCATGCAGAATGCAATCACCGTGCCGCCGGCGGCGAAGGGGAACCAGACGACAGGTTTGTGCGATTTGGCCATCTCAGAACACTCCCGCAAGAATCAGCACGATCAGGGACAGCACCGCCCATGCCGCGTAGTGCGCGCCCGAAATCAGCTTGCCGGGCACGAAGCCTTCGCCGATTTGTATCGGCATGGCCTTTTGCGTGGCGTTGAACCAGGTGGCGGCGTGATACACCGCAGCGACCAGGGCGAGGATTTGAAACACGATCGATGCCGGGCTTTGCAGTGCCAGCAGGAAGCCTTCCCAGGCCATTGGGCCGTCGGCCAGGCGTTGCAGGCCGACCACCAGCAGCACGCAGTAGGCGCCGACGAAAATGCTGGTGATCTCGCGCGACATGTAGCGCATGTAGCGCGGCTGGCGGAAATACCAGGTGGTCGGCGGACATTCGCGAACCAGGGGTCTGCGGCTCATGGTTTTCCTCCCGGAATCAGGTGCTCGACGATCCAGTCGAGCGAACTGGTGATCTTCATCTGCTGCAGCGCGCTGGCCGGGTCCACCTGGGCCGGACAAACCTCGGAGCAGGCGCCGACGAAGGTGCATTCCCAGACGCCTTCGTGGGTGGCGACCACTTCCTGCCGCTCCGCCCGCCCGCCGTCGCGCGAATCCTGGTTGTAGCGATGGGCCAGGGTCAGCGCCGCCGGGCCGATGAAGCTCGGCGTCAACCCGTACTGCGGGCAGGCGGCGTAGCACAGCATGCAGTTGATGCACATCGAATACTGGCGGAACTTCATGAGCTGCGCCGGCGTCTGCTTGTACTCGCCCTCGCTGATCGGCTTCTTTTCCTTCGGGATCATGTAGGGCTTGACGCGCTTGAGCTTTTCCATGAAGTCGTCGGGCGCGGTGACGAGGTCGCGTTCGACCGGGAAATGCGCCAGCGGCTCGACCCGGATCACACCTTCGTAGTCGCGCAGGAAGGCATGGCAGGACAGCTTCGGTTCGCCGTTGATCATCATGCCGCAGCTGCCGCAGACCGCCATGTGGCAGGACCAGCGATAGTTGAGCGTGGGGTCGATGTCGGCCTTGACCTTGTTGAGGGCATCGAGCACCACCCATTCTTCCTGGCAGACCACCTCATAGCGCTGGAAGTGCGCTTCGGTGTCGGTGTCCGGGTTGTAGCGCAGGACTTCCAGCTGGACCAGGCGCTCTTTCAGTGGCGTCATTTGTGGTCTCCCGAGTAATCGCGCACGCCCGGCGGTGATTTGGTGATCACCACATCGAGGTAGTCGACGCGCGGCGAATCCATGCCCTGGTGATGGACCATGGTGTGGCGCAGGTAATTCTTGTCGTCGCGTTCCACGTAATCGAGGCGCTGGTGCGCGCCGCGCGATTCCTTGCGCGCCAGTGCGCCGACCGTCACGGCTTCGGCGCAGTCGAGCATGGAGCCGAGTTCGAGTGCCTGGAACAGGTCGGTGTTGAAGACGCTGGACTTGTCGGTGAGCTTGACGCGGCGGTAGCGCTGGCGCAGCTCGTGAATCTTGTTGACGCCCTCCTGCAGGCCTTCTTCGGTCCGGTAGATGCCTACGTTCTTTTCCATCGTCAGCTGCATCTCCTTGCGCAGGCCGGACATCGATTCGCTGCCGTCGGTGCGCGAGAAGAGTTCGCCGATGCGCTGCTGGGTCTTTTCGGCCTGGGCGTTCAGCGCGGCGGCATTGGCGGCCGGCAGGCCCTGCACGTGCTCGGCGGCGGAGAGCGCGGCGCGGCGGCCGAACACCAGCAGTTCGACCAGCGAGTTCGAACCCAGCCGGTTGGCGCCGTTCAAGCTGACGCAGGCGCATTCGCCGGCGGCGAACAGGCCGGGCAATGGAGTGGCGGCTGCGGTGTTGGTCGAGATGCCGCCCATCATGTAATGCACCACGGGGCGGATCGGCACGGCTTCCTTGACGATATCGACGCCGAGGTAGGCTTCGGCCAGTTCGCGCACCAGGGGCAGGCGTTCGTTGATCTTCTTTTCGCCGAGGTGGCGCATGTCGAGCAGCACGCATTCGCCCCACTGCGTGGTGACGGTATTGCCCTTTTGCAATTCGTGCCAGTAGGCCTGGCTGACGCGGTCGCGCGGTCCGAGTTCCATGGTCTTGAGCTGCGGCTGGCCGACCGGTGTCTCCGGGCCCATGCCGTAGTCCGCCAGGTAGCGGCGTCCGTGCTTGTTCACCAGGATGCCGCCTTCGCCGCGGCAGGCTTCGGTCAGCAGGCTGCCGGTGTTGGGCAGACCGGTCGGGTGGTACTGGACGAACTCCATGTCCTTCAGCGGTACGCCGGCGCGGTAGGCCATGGCCATGCCGTCGCCGGTCTTGATCGCGCCGTTGGTGGAGAAGGGGAACATGCGGCCGGCGCCGCCGCCGGCAATGATCACGGCCTTGGCGTGGAACTGGCGCAGCTCGCCGCTGCGCATTTCCATGGCGGTGACGCCCTGGCAACGACCCTCATCGACCAGCAGGTCGAGCGCGTAATACTCGTCGTAGCGGCTGATCGAGGGGAACTGCAGCGAGGTCTGGAACAGCGTGTGCAGGATATGGAAACCCGACTTGTCGGCGGCGAACCAGGTTCTTTGCTTCTTCATGCCGCCGAAGGGCCGCACCGCCACCGAACCGTCGGCTTCGCGGTTCCAGGGGCAGCCCCAGTGCTCCAGTTGCATCAATTCCTTGGGTGCTTCGTGGATGAAGTATTCGACGCAGTCCTGGTCCGAGAGCCAGTCGCCGCCGCCCACGGTATCGTCGAAGTGCATGTCGAAACTGTCGTCGGGCTTGATCACGCCGGCGGCGCCGCCTTCCGCGGCACAGGTGTGGCTGCGCATCGGATACACCTTCGAGATCAGCGCGATGCGCAGTTTCGGGTCGGTTTCGGCGAGGGCGATCGCGGCACGCAGCCCGGCACCTCCTGCACCTATGATTGCAACATCGGTCGATATGGTTTCCATTGGGCCACCTGCGGAGGATTCGTTGTTCTTGGGGCGATAGTATCGACGCTTTGTTCTTGACGCGGTTGACTTGAGTCAACCAGCCCCGGCTGGACTTGGGCTCAGCGTATCGCCCGGTTGTCGCGCGGCCATGCCCGCGTTCGGAAGCTGTTCGCGGTCTGGCATTCGCGCCGCGCAGCCGTTATAATCGCGGGCTTCGTGTAGCCCCAAACTTGTCATCATGCGCACCAAACTCGTTGCCGGAAACTGGAAAATGCATGGCGGTCTCGCCACCAATGCGGGACTGCTGCAAGCCGTACGCGACGGCGCCAAAGGCCGCGGCGAGGTGGCTGTCTGCGTGCCTTACCCCTATCTGGCTCAGGCGCAAGCCGCGCTCGCCGGCAGCAGCGTGGCCTGGGGCGCCCAGGATGTCTCCGAACATGCCCAGGGGGCCTGGACCGGCGAGGTGAGCGGGGCGATGCTGGCGGATTTTGCCTGCCGCTATGTCCTCGTCGGCCATTCCGAACGCCGCTCGTTTTTCGGCGACACCGATGCCGTCGTTGCGGCCAAGTTTGCCGCAGCGCAAAAGGCCGGGCTGATTCCGGTGTTGTGCGTCGGCGAATCGCTGGCGGAGCGCGAGGCGGGCATCACCGGCGAGGTGGTGACGCGGCAGATCGACGCAGTTCTTGAAACGAATGGCATTGACGCCTTTGCCCGCGCCGTCGTCGCCTATGAGCCGGTATGGGCGATCGGCACCGGACGCACCGCCTCGCCGCAGCAGGCGCAGGAGGTTCATGCCCAGATTCGCGCACGCTTCGCGCGCGACAGCAAGGATGTCGCCGCCGGTCTGCGCATCCTCTATGGCGGCAGCGTCAAGGCCAACAATGCGGCCGAACTCTTCGGCCAGGCCGATATCGATGGCGGACTCATCGGCGGCGCTTCCCTGGTGGCAGCGGATTTCCTCGCCATTTGCGCCGCTGCCTGAACGTAATTTAGAGATTTGAAGAGGTTCTCATGGACTTGATGCATACCGTGATTCTGACCGTGCATATCATCGCCGGTCTGAGCGTCATCGGCTTCGTGCTGCTGCAGCATGGCAAGGGCGCCGACATGGGCGCGGCTTTCGGCAGCGGTGCCTCGGGCAGCCTGTTCGGCGCCACGGGGTCGGCGAATTTCCTGTCGCGCGTGACTGCGGCACTTGCGGTGGTGTTCTTCCTGACCAGCCTTGCGCTTTCCTACATCGCCACCGCGCGCCCCACGGTGTCAGGCAGCGTGATGGATTCGGCGCCCGCCGCCCAGACCGCTCCCGCGACGCCGGCGCAGACGCCGGCGGCAGCGGACTCGAAGGCCAAGGACATTCCGAAATAAGCTTCAGGCCTCAACGGCCATAGATTTTTTTGTTGCGGCGCACGAACCAGTCAATGGCTTGTTATATAATTCGCGCCGCTCCCGCAGTAACGAAATTGCCGACGTGGTGAAATTGGTAGACACGCTATCTTGAGGGGGTAGTGGCGCAAGCTGTGTGAGTTCGAGTCTCACCGTCGGCACCAGTAAAAAAGCAGCAAGCAAGGCAGCAAAAAGGCAGTCGTGTGCCGGTCCCCCTGCGAAGGATTGCAGGTTGGCCGGCCGAAACCAACAAGTGAAGTGGCCGTCCCACCCAAATGCTGGATAATTACTTCCCGATTCTTGTCTTTATTTTGGTGGGCCTCGCTTTCGGTTGCGCACCCATCCTCCTCGGTTGGCTGATTGCACCCAATCGTCCGGACAGCGAAAAGCTTTCGGCCTTCGAATGCGGTTTCGCTCCCTTCGAAGATGCGCGCATGAAGTTCGATGTGCGCTACTACCTGATCGCCATTCTCTTCATCCTCTTCGATCTCGAAATCGCTTTCCTTTTCCCCTGGGCGACGATCTTCAAGGAGATCGTCAATACCGACGCGGTGAAGCTGTTCGGATTCGTCGAGATGTTCGTGTTTATCGGTATCCTCGTTGTCGGCTACGTCTACGCGTGGGCCAAGGGAGCGCTGGATTGGGAATGAACGGGATCAAGGACTTCAGCGCATGAGCATCGAAGGCGTTCTGCAGGAAGGCTTCGTCACCACGTCGCTGGACAAGATCATCAACTGGACGCGCACCGGTTCGATGTGGCCGATGACTTTCGGCCTGGCCTGTTGTGCGATTGAAATGATCCACGCCGGTTGCTCGCGCTACGACCTCGATCGCTTCGGCATCGTGTTCCGCCCGAGTCCGCGGCAAAGCGACGTGATGATTGTCGCCGGCACGCTGACCAACAAGATGGCGCCGGCACTGCGCAAGGTTTACGACCAGATGGCCGAACCGCGCTGGGTGCTGTCGATGGGGTCGTGCGCCAATGGCGGCGGCTACTACCATTACTCGTATTCGGTGGTGCGCGGGGTGGACCGCATCGTGCCCGTCGATGTCTATGTGCCGGGTTGCCCGCCGACGGCGGAAGCCTTGCTGTACGGGCTGATCCAGTTGCAGAGCAAGATCCGCCGCACTACCACCATTGCCCGCTGATCCGGGCCAAACTCATGAGCGCGAAACTCGAACGTCTGAGCCGGCAATTGCAGGAAACTTTCGGCGAGCGCATCGGTGAACCGGTGCTCGCCCTGGGCGAACTGACGGTAGCAGTTCCGGCACAAAATTACCACGAAGTCATGCGTCAGTTGCGTGACGATCCGGCCTTCCGCTTCGAGCAATTGATGGATCTCAGCGGTATCGACTATTCCGAATATACCGGCTACCAGGGCAAGCGCTTCGCGGCAGTCAGTCAACTCTTGTCGCTCACCCATAACTGGCGACTGCGCGTCAAGGCATTTGCAACCGATGACGAGTTTCCGGTGCTGGAATCCGTGGTCGATATCTGGAATGTGGCCAACTGGTACGAGCGCGAAGCCTTTGATCTGTTCGGCATCCACTTCGAGGGCCATCCGGACCTGCGCCGCATCCTGACCGACTATGGTTTCGTCGGCCATCCCTTCCGCAAGGATTTCCCGATTTCGGGCTATGTCGAGATGCGTTACGACCCGGAGCAGAAGCGCGTGATCTATCAGCCGGTGACGATCGAACCGCGCGAAGTGACGCCGCGCATCGTGCGCGAGGAAAACTACGGAAAAGGCGGCGGCCGTGGCTGACATCAAGAATTACACCCTCAACTTTGGTCCCCAGCATCCGGCTGCGCACGGTGTGCTGCGCCTGGTGCTGGAACTCGATGGCGAGGTCGTGGTACGGGCCGATCCGCACATCGGTCTGCTGCATCGCGGCACCGAGAAGCTGGCGGAAACCCGCACCTGGCTGCAGACCCTGCCTTACCTGGATCGCCTCGACTACACGTCGATGATTCCCAGCGAGCATGCCTACTGCCTCGCGGTCGAGCGACTGCTGGGCATCGAGGTGCCGATCCGCGCCCAGTACATCCGCGTCATGTTCGACGAGATCGCGCGAATCAAGAATCACCTGCTCAACATCGGCACCCATGCGCTCGATATCGGCGCCATGACCATGGTGCTGTATACGTTCCGCGAGCGCGAGGATCTGTTCGACGTGCTCGAAGCCACCTGCGGCATCCGCATGCACCAAGCCTATTACCGGCCCGGCGGCGTCTATCGCGATCTTCCGGATCAGATGCCGAAGTATCAGGAAAACCGCTTCAAGAATGCGCAGACCGTCAAGGAGCTCAACGAGGCGCGCAGTGGTTCGCTGCTCGATTTCCTTGAGGACTTCACCAACCGTTTTCCGGTCTATCTCAGCGAGTACCACACGCTGCTGACCGACAACCGCATCTGGAAGCAGCGTACCGTCGGTATCGGCGTCGTCAGCCCCGAGCGTGCCCTGCAACTCGGCTTCAGCGGTGCGATGCTGCGCGGTTCCGGCGTCGAGTGGGACCTGCGCAAGAAGCAGCCCTACGAAGTGTATGACCGCATGGATTTCGACATCCCTGTCGGCGTCAATGGCGACACCTATGACCGCTACCTGGTGCGCATGGAGGAGATGTTCCAGGCCAACCGCATCATCAAGCAATGCATAGCCTGGCTGCGCAAGAATCCGGGGCCGGTGATCATCGACGACCACAAGGTGGCGCCGCCGTCGCGGGAGAAGATGAAGGGCAGCATGGAAGAGCTGATCCATCACTTCAAGCTGTTTTCCGAAGGTATGCATGTGCCGGCCGGCGAAGCCTACGTGGCGATCGAGCACCCCAAGGGCGAGATGGGCGTCTGGGCGGTTTCCGACGGCGCCAACAAACCCTACCGCATCAAGCTGCACACCGCGGGAATTCCCCACCTGGCCGCCACGGATGAAATGTGTCGCGGCCACATGCTGGCCGACGCGACTGCCGTGATCGGCACCATCGACCTGGTTCTTGGCGACGTTGACAGATAGACCGCATGAATACCCAGAACACCCTGTTGAGTCCCGAATTGAGCGCTGAAGCTCTGAAGAAGATCGATCGGGAAGTGGCCAAGTACCCGGCAGACCAGAAGCAGTCCGCAGTCATGGCGGCGCTGGTGATTGCCCAGGACGAAAAAGGCTGGCTGTCCAAGGAAACCATCGCCGCCGTTGCCGGCTATCTGGGCATGCCGCCGATCGCCGCTTACGAGGTGGCGAGTTTCTACAACATGTACGACCTGCAGCCGGTCGGCAGGTACAAGCTGACGGTGTGCACCAATCTGCCTTGCGCCTTGTCCGGAGGCGTTCATGCCGCCGATTACGTCAAGGAAAAGCTCGGCATCGACTTCAACGAGACCACTCCGGACGGCAAGTTCACCTTGAAGGAAGGCGAGTGCATGGGCGCCTGCGGCGATGCACCGGTGATGCTGGTGAACAACAAGCGCATGTGCAGCTTCATGCTGCCCGAACAGATCGACGCGCTGTTGGCGGAGTGCAAATAAGATGGCCCTGATCGATACCATCAATCCGCTGCTGACCACCGGCTGGGCCAGGGGCGACGCGGGTTGGAGCCTCAAGGATTACGAAGCGCGCGGCGGTTACGCCCAGTTGAAGCGCGTGCTGTCGAGCAAGATGACGCAGGACGATCTGATCGCCGAGGTCAAGAAGTCCGTTCTGCGCGGTCGCGGCGGCGCGGGCTTCCCGACCGGTCTCAAGTGGAGCTTCATGCCCAAGGCGGCGCCGGAGAAGTATGTCGTCTGCAACACCGACGAAGGCGAGCCGGGCACCTTCAAGGACCGCGACCTGCTGCGCTTCGACCCGCATTCGACCATCGAGGGCATGATCATCGCCGGCTATGCGGTGGGCGCCAAGCGCGGTTACAACTACATCCACGGCGAGATTTTCGAAATCTACCAGCGTTTCGAGGAAGCTCTCGATCAGGCGCGTGCCGCCGGCTATCTGGGCAACAATATTCTCGGTTCGGATTTCAGCTTCGACCTCTTTGCGCATCACGGCTGGGGCGCCTATATCTGCGGCGAGGAAACCGGCCTGCTCGAATCCATCGAGGGCAAGAAGGGCCAGCCGCGCTACAAGCCACCCTTCCCGGCGAATTTCGGCCTTTACGGCAAGCCGACCACGATCAACAACACCGAGACCTTTGCCGCAATTCCCTTCATTCTGGGCATGGGCGCCGAGGCTTACCTCAATCTGGGCAAACCCAACAACGGCGGCACCAAGCTGTTCTCGGTGTCGGGCCACGTCAATCGCCCGGGCAACTATGAAGTGCCGATGGGCACGCCCTTCGCGAAGCTGCTCGAAATGGCCGGCGGCATGCGCGGCGGACGCAAGCTCAAGGCGGTGATTCCCGGCGGCTCGTCGGCGCCGGTGCTGCCCGCCGACGTGATGATGGATTGCACCATGGACTACGATTCGATCGCCAAGGCCGGTTCCATGCTCGGCTCCGGAGCGGTCATCGTGATGGACGAAACGGTGTGCATGGTCAAGGCGCTGGAGCGCCTGTCCTATTTCTACTACGAAGAGTCCTGCGGCCAATGCACGCCTTGCCGCGAGGGCAGCGGCTGGCTGTATCGCGTCGTGCATCGTATCGAGCACGGCCAGGGTCGTGCCGAAGATCTCGACCTGCTGAATCGCGTGACCGACAACATGATGGGCAAGACTATTTGTGCGCTGGCCGATGCCGCCGCCTTCCCGGTGCGCAGCTTCATCAAGCATTTCAAGAGCGAATTCGAGTATCACATCGAGAACAAGAAGTGTCTCGTCGATCCTGAGGTTCAGAAGATGGGCAGCGGTTTCTTCAAAGCGGGAGCTGCCTGATGGTCGAAATCGAAATCGACGGCAAGACGCTGCAGGTCGCCGAGGGCAGCACCATCATCGAGGCGGCCCACCAACTCGGCACTTACATTCCGCATTTCTGCTACCACAAGAAACTGTCCATCGCGGCCAATTGCCGGATGTGCCTGGTCCAGGTGGAAAAGGCGCCGAAGCCGATGCCGGCATGCGCCACACCGGTCACCAACGGCATGAAGGTGTTCACGCACTCGGATCTTGCGGTCAAGGCACAGAAGGCGGTGATGGAGTTCCTGCTGATCAACCATCCGCTGGACTGTCCGATCTGCGATCAGGGCGGCGAGTGCCAGTTGCAGGATCTCGCGGTCGGCTACGGCGAATCCGCCTCGAAGTACGAAGAAGAGAAGCGCGTCGTCCCCGACAAGGATCTCGGTCCGCTGGTGTCAACCGACATGACTCGCTGCATCAACTGCACGCGTTGCATCCGCTTCACCGCCGAGATCGCCGGTTTCATGGAACTCGGCCAGTCCTACCGCGGCGAGCGCGCCGAGGTCATGCCCTTCATCGGCAAGACGGTGGATACCGAGCTCTCCGGCAACATCATCGACCTGTGCCCGGTCGGCGCGCTGACCTCCAAGCCCTTCCGTTTTTCGGCGCGCACCTGGGAGTTGTCGCGGCGCAAGTCGGTGAGCCCGCACGATGGCCTGGGCAGCAACCTGATCCTGCAGACCAAGCACGACCGCGTGATGCGCGTGCTGCCGCTGGAAAACGAAGCCATCAACGAATGCTGGCTCAGCGACAAGGAGCGCTTCTCCTACCAGGGCCTGAATTCGGCCGAACGGCTGACCCGGCCGATGGTCAAGCAGGGGGGCGAGTGGAAGGAAGTCGCCTGGAGCGTCGCTCTCGATTACGCCGCGCATGCGCTGCGCGACGTGGCCAAGACCCACGGCGGCGCGGCCGTCGGCGGCCTGCTGAGTCCGCACGCGACGCTGGAAGAAATGTACCTCGCGCAGAAACTGCTGCGCGGCCTGGGCAGTGAGAACATCGATTTCCGCCTGCGCCACAGCGACTTCTCGGCCGATGGCAAGCGCCGCGGCGCCCCTTGGCTGGGCATGAAGATCGCCGACATCGGCCGTCTTGATCGCGTGCTGGTGGTCGGCTCCTTCCTGCGCAAGGATCATCCCCTGATTGCCCAGCGCCTGCGCCAGTCGGCCAAGCAGGGCGCGGAGGTCAGCATCCTGCACAGCGCGGACGACGACCTGCTGATCAGGCTGGCGGCGCGCGCCATTGTCGCGCCGTCCCAGTTGCCGGCCATGCTGGCCGAAGTGGTGAAGGCAGTCGCCGACCTCAAGGGCGTTGCGGTAGATTCCGCGCTGGCCAAAGTCGGCGCTGGCGACACGGCGAAAGCCATTGCCGCCAGCCTTGTTTCCGGTGGCAATGCAGGGGTCCTGCTCGGCAACTTCGCTCAGCAACATCCGCAGGCGGCGACGCTGCATGCGCTGGGCCGCCAACTGGCCGCGGCCCTCGGCGGCAGTTTCGGCTTCCTCGGCGAGGCGGCCAACAGTGTCGGCGGCTATGTCGCCAAGGCCCTGCCTGGCGCCGGCGGCCTCAACGCTGCGGCGATGTTGCAGGATCCGCGTCAGGCTTATGTGGTGCTCGGCGCCGAAGCCGAACTCGATTGCGCCGACGGCGCCCAGGCGCTGGCCGCGCTCGGCAAGGCCGCTGTCACCGTGGTGCTGACGCCCTTCAAGTCGCAGGCCATGCTCGACTATGCGGCGGTACTGCTGCCGGTTTCGCCCTTCTCGGAAACCTCGGGCACCTTCGTCAATACCGAAGGCCGCGCGCAGAGTTTCTACGCCGCCGCCAAACCTCTGGGCGAGACGCGCCCGGCATGGAAGGTGCTGCGCGTGCTGGGCAACCTGCTGGCCCTGAACGGTTTCGAATTCAACAGCAGCGAGGATGTGCGTGCCGAAGCGCTGGGCGGTCAGCCCGAATTCGTCGGCGGCCTCGACAACGGCATCGACGCCGTGCCCCTGAATCTGGCGGCAGCTGGCGGCGGCCTGGAACGCCTGGCCGATGTGCCCATCCATTTTGCCGACCCGCTGGTGCGGCGCGCTGCGGCGCTGCAACTGGCGGCCGATGCCGCCGCGCCCGCCGCGCGCATGAATGCGGCGATGCTGGCGAAACTCGGTCTGGCGGCAGGCGACCGGGCAAGAGTTGGCGCTGGCGCCACGGCGAGCGTGACGTTGCCGGTGCAGCTCGATGCCGGCCTGCCCGACGGCGTGGTTCGCGTCGCGGCGGCGCATGCCGCCACCGTCGCGCTGGGTTCTATGTCCGCGGTTCTGAGCGTGGAGAAGGCGTGATGGAAGCTACCGTCCTCAACCTCCTCGCGTCGGTTTTCGGTTCGCTGTGGGTGCCGATCTGGAGCCTGGTCAAGCCGGTCTGGCCGCTGCTCTGGACCCTGGCCAAGATCGTCCTGATCCTCGCGCCGCTGATGCTGTCGGTGGCCTACCTGACCTTCTGGGAACGCAAGGTCATCGGCTGGATGCAGGTTCGCATCGGCCCCAATCGCGTCGGCCCCTGGGGTTTGCTGCAGCCGATCGCCGACGGCCTCAAGCTGTTCTTCAAGGAAGTGCTGTTCCCGACCGCCGCCGACAAGAAGCTGTTCGTGCTCGGACCGATCATGGCCATCGCACCGGCCCTGGCGCTCTGGGCGGTGATTCCGTTCTCGCCCGGCTGGGTGCTGGCCAATGTCGATGCCGGCGTGCTGTACCTGCTGGCGATCAGCTCGGTCGGCGTCTACGGCATCATCATCGCGGGCTGGGCCTCGAACTCGAAATACCCGTTTTTCGGCGCCATGCGCGCTTCGGCGCAGATGATCTCCTACGAGATATCGATGGGCCTGGCGCTGATCACCGTGCTGATGGTGTCGAACAGCCTGAACCTGACCGACATCGTCATGGCCCAGAGCAAGGGCAGGTTTGCCGGCTACGGGATCGACGTGTTCTCATGGAACTGGCTGCCGTTGCTGCCGATGTTCGCGGTCTACCTGATTTCCGGCGTCGCCGAGACCAACCGCGCACCGTTCGACGTGGTCGAGGGCGAATCGGAAATCGTCGCCGGCCACATGGTCGAATATTCGGGCATGGCCTTCGCGATGTTCTTCCTCGCCGAATACGCCAACATGATCCTGATTTCGGCCATGACCTCGATCTTCTTCCTCGGCGGCTGGCTGTCCCCGGTCGCTTTCCTGCCCGACGGCTTCCACTGGATGGCGGCAAAGATGGCCGCGATCCTGTTCTTCTTCCTCTGGATTCGAGCCACCTTCCCGCGCTATCGCTATGACCAGCTCATGCGCCTGGGCTGGAAGGTGTTTGTGCCGCTGACGCTGATCTGGATTCTGGTGGTGGGCGTCTGGATGATGTCGCCGCTGACCATCTGGAAATAGGACCGGGAGATCACCATGGGTGCAAGAGACTTCATAGCTAGCCTGTTCCTCAAGGAACTGTTCAAGGGCATGGCGGTGACCGGCCGCTACATGTTCGCGCGCAAGATCACCATTCAGTATCCGGAGGAGAAGACGCCGCAAAGCAACCGCTTCCGCGGCCTGCATGCCCTGCGCCGCTATCCGAACGGCGAAGAGCGCTGCATTGCCTGCAAGCTGTGCGAGGCGGTGTGCCCGGCCATGGCCATCACCATCGAGTCTGCCGAGCGCGAGGATGGCAGCCGCCGCACCACGCGCTACGACATCGATCTCACCAAATGCATTTTCTGCGGCTTCTGCGAGGAAGCCTGTCCGGTCGATGCGATCGTGCAGACCCGCATTTTCGAATATCACGGCGAAAAGCGCGGCGATCTCTACTACACCAAGCAGATGCTGCTGGCCGTGGGTGACAAGAACGAAGCGCAGATCGCTGCCGACCGCGCCCAGGATGCCCCTTACCGCTGATGCCTCGCTGACCCAGCCATGGAATTCAAGACCATACTTTTCTACCTCTTCTCCGCCGTGACGGTGTTCGCCGCCTTGCGCGTGATCACGGCCCGCAATCCGGTGCATGCCGCGCTGTTCCTGGTGCTGGCCTTCTTCAACGTGGCGGGGCTGTGGATGCTGCTGCAGGCCGAGTTCCTGGCCCTCGTGCTGATCATGGTCTATGTCGGCGCGGTGATGGTGCTGTTCCTCTTCGTGGTGATGATGCTCGACATCAATATCGAGCGGGTGCGTCAGGGCTTCTGGAAGAACCTGCCGCTCGGTGCGCTGGTCGGCCTGCTGCTGATCGGCGAGATGGCGGCGGTGCTGTCGGGCCGCTATTTCGGCCTGGCCAACCTGCCGGCGCATAACCTGCCGGCGAACTACAGCAACACCAAGGAACTGGCGCGGGTGCTGTACACCGAATACGCCTATCCCTTCGAAATCGCCTCGGTGGTCCTGCTGGTGGCCATCATCGTCGCCGTCATGCTGACCCTGCGCCGGCGCAAGGACACCAAGGCCATGCATCCATCCGACCAGATTGCGGTCAAGAGCCGTGACCGCATGCGCCTGGTCAAGATGGCGCCGGAAGTCGAACTGCCCGCGCCCGCGGCACAAACTGGGGAAAAGGCATGATCTCGCTGTCGCACTACCTGATCCTGGGCGCCATCCTGTTTGCCATCAGCATCGTCGGCATCTTCCTCAACCGCAAGAACCTGATCGTGCTGCTGATGGCCATCGAGTTGATGCTGCTGGCGGTGAACCTCAACTTCGTCGCCTTCTCGCACTACCTCAACGACCTCTCGGGCCAGCTCTTCGTCTTCTTCATCCTTGTGGTGGCTGCCGCCGAGTCGGGCATCGGTCTGGCCATTCTGGTGGTGCTGTTCCGCAATCTGTCGTCCATCGATGTCGAGGATCTCGACACTCTGAGGGGCTAGTCGGACCATGGGCATGAAAACTCTCTATCTGCTGGTTCCCCTGGCCCCGCTGGCCGGCGCCATCCTCGCCGGCTTCTTCGGCAAGATCCTCGGCCGCACCGGCTCCCACGTCGTGACCATACTCGGCGTCGCGATATCCTTCGTGCTGTCGGTGCTGATCTACCAGGACGTGCAGGCCGGCAATGTGTTCAACGGCGCGGTCTACACCTGGATGGAATCCGGCGGTCTCAAGCTCGAAATCGGTTTCCTGATCGATCCGCTGACCGTCCTGATGATGCTCGTGGTCACCTTCGTCTCGCTCATGGTGCATGTGTACACCATCGGCTACATGGCCGAAGACCCCGGCTACCAGCGTTTCTTCAGCTACATCTCGCTGTTCACCTTCTCGATGCTGATGTTGGTGATGGCGAACAACTTCGTCCAGTTGTTCTTCGGCTGGGAAGCGGTGGGTCTGGTTTCCTATCTGCTGATCGGTTTCTGGTACACGCGGCCGACGGCGATCTACGCCAACCTCAAGGCCTTCCTGGTCAA
The DNA here is from genome assembly GCA_023700805.1 of Sulfuritalea sp. GTDB lineage: Bacteria > Pseudomonadota > Gammaproteobacteria > Burkholderiales > Rhodocyclaceae > Sulfuritalea. The sequence goes on along the minus strand of JAMPYF010000013.1, from coordinate 39,761 downwards.
TCGCGTCGGCGACTTCGGCTTCCTGCTCGGCATTGCCCTGATCGCCGCCTACGCCGGCAGCCTCGACTACGCCACGGTGTTCGCCAAGCGCAGCGAGCTGGCCGCCATGACCGAGGTGGTCACCGGCTGGCCGCTGATCACCGCCGTCTGCATCTGCCTGTTCATCGGCGCCATGGGCAAGTCGGCGCAGTTCCCGCTGCATGTCTGGCTGCCCGATTCGATGGAAGGCCCGACCCCGATCTCCGCGCTGATCCACGCCGCGACCATGGTCACCGCCGGTATCTTCATGGTCTCGCGCATGTCGCCGCTGTTCGAGCTGTCCGACACGGCCCTGTCCTTCGTCATCGTGATCGGCGCCATCACCACGCTGTTCATGGCCCTGATCGCCATCGTGCAGACCGACATCAAGCGCGTCGTCGCCTATTCGACCCTGTCGCAGCTCGGCTACATGACCATGGCGCTGGGCGCCTCGGCCTACTCGGTGGCCATCTTCCACCTGATGACGCACGCTTTCTTCAAGGCCGTGCTGTTCCTCGGCGCCGGCTCGGTGATCATCGCCATGCATCACGAGCAGGACATGCGCAGGATGGGCGGCCTGCGCAAGTACATGCCGATCACCTACGCCACGATGCTGATCGGCGCCATCGCCAACGCCGGCCTGCCGCCCTTTGCCGGCTTCTTCTCCAAGGATTCGATCATCGAGGCCGTGCATCTGGCCCAGGTGCCGGGCGCCGGCTTCGCCTACTTCTGCGCCCTGGCCGCGGTCTTCGTCGGCGGCCTGTATTCCTTCCGCCTGATTTTCTTCACCTTCCACGGCAAGGAGCGCTTCCGCGAGCCCGCGCATGACGCCCATGGCCACGATGCGCACCATGGCGATCACGGCCATCACGGTCCCGTCGAGCCGCACGAAACTCCCAAGGTGGTCACGGTGCCGCTGATCCTGCTCGCCATCCCGGCGATCGCCTCGGGCTGGCTGATCGGCACGGTTCTCTATGGCAACTGGTTCGGCACGTCGCTCACCATCGCCGAGGTGCACAAGGGCATGGCGACCATGGCCCACGAGTTCCATGGCGTGTTCGGCATGATGGCGCACGGCGTGACCACGCTGCCCTTCTGGCTGGCGCTGTCGGGCGCGGCCACGGCCTGGTACCTCTATATCGTGCGCCCGGACCTGCCGGCGGTGATCAAGCAGAAGTCCGGCGTGCTGGCGACCATACTCGAAGAGAAATACGGCTTCGATCGCTTCAACGACTGGTTCTTCGCCGGCGGCGCGCGCCTGCTCGGACGCGGCCTGTGGAAGGGTGGCGACCAGGTCGTGATCGACGGCGTCATGGTTAACGGTTCGGCCGCCGCGGTGGGCTGGATATCCGGACTGGTGCGCCTGTTCCAGACCGGCCGCATCTACCAGTACGCTTTCGGCATGATCTTCGGCGTCTTCGCGCTGCTGACGTTCTGGTTCGCCAGGGCCTGATGCAATGACACGCACACCGGTCTGATGGAATATTAATCCGATGAAATCGCAACTCCTGAGTCTCGCAATCTGGGTGCCGATCCTTGGCGCTCTGCCGGTGTTCTGGCTCGGCTCCGAGCGCCGCACGCTGGTGCGCTGGCTGTCGCTGGCCGTGGCGATCGCCGGCTTCGTGGTCACCATTCCACTCTATACGGGCTTCGACACCGGCACCGCCGGCATGCAGTTCGTCGAGCAGGCACCCTGGATCACGCGCTTCAATGTCCAGTACCTGCTCGGGGTTGACGGCATCTCGATGCCCTTCATCCTGCTCAACAGCCTGATCACCGTGCTGGTGGTGCTGGCCGGCTGGGAAGTCATCGAAGACAAGCAGGCCCAGTACATGGGCGCCTTCCTCGTCATGTCCGGCCTCATGAACGGGATTTTCTGCGCGCTCGACGGCGTGCTGTTCTACGTTTTCTTCGAGGCCTCGCTGATCCCGATGTACATCATCATCGGCGCCTGGGGCGGCCCGAACCGCGTCTATGCGGCGATCAAGTTCTTCCTTTACACGCTGCTCGGTTCGCTCCTGATGCTGGTGGCGCTGATCTGGCTGTTCCTCGAGTCCGGCGGCAGCTTCAACATCCTCGACTGGCACCATCTGCGCATCGGCATCGCGCCGCAGATCCTGATTTTCATCGCCTTCCTGGTCTCCTTCGCGGTCAAGGTGCCGATGTGGCCGGTGCATACCTGGTTGCCCGACGCCCACGTCGAGGCGCCTACCGGCGGCTCGGTGGTGCTTGCCGCGATCGCCCTGAAGCTCGGCGCCTACGGATTCGTGCGGTTCTCGCTGCCGATCGTGCCCGACGCCAGTCATCACTTGGCGCCGCTGATGATCGCCCTGAGCCTGATCGCCGTCATCTACATCGGTTTCGTGGCGCTGGTGCAGACCGACATGAAGAAGCTGATCGCCTACTCGTCGATCTCGCACATGGGTTTCGTCACCCTCGGCTTCTTCATCTTCAACCAGATCGGCGTCGAAGGCGCCCTGGTGCAGATGATCTCCCACGGCTTCGTTTCGGCGGCGATGTTCCTGTGCGTCGGCGTCATGTACGACCGCATGCATTCGCGCATGATCGCGGATTACGGCGGCGTGGTGAATACCATGCCGAAGTTCGCCGCGCTGTTCGTCTTCTTCGCCATGGCCAACTCCGGCCTGCCGGCCACTTCCGGTTTCGTCGGCGAGTTCATGGTGATCCTGGGTGCCATCAAGTTCAATTTCTGGGTCGGCTTCGCTGCCGCCACCACCCTGATCCTCGGCGCCGCCTACACACTGTGGATGGTCAAGCGCGTGGTCTTCGGCGAAGTCGCCAACGACCATGTGGCCAAGCTGAAGGACATCGGCGGCCGCGAGTTCCTGGTGCTCGGCCTGCTGGCGGCCTGCGTCCTGGCCATGGGCATCTATCCATTCCCCTTCACCGAAGTGATGCACGCTTCGGTGGATAACCTGCTCAAGCATGTTGCGGTGAGTAAACTGTGATGAATATCCGTTCGGCCAACTGCACGCGCTTTGCGTGCCTGGAATTCCGCTTCGCGGGCAGGCAACACGAGAGAAGCGATGCTGAATAATTTCGTGATGCCCGACCTGTACCCGGCGGCGCCGGAGATTTTTCTCCTGCTGATGTCCTTCCTGGTACTGTTTGTCGACCTGGTCTTCGGCGCCACCCACCGCTGGATCGCGGCCATGCTGACCGTGATCACCCTGCTCGGCTGCGCCGCGCTCACTTTGGTGACCTCCGACGGACAGACGACGCTGACCTTCAGCAACATGTTCGTCGACGACCTGCTGTCGGATTTCCTCAAGCTGATGAGCTACCTGGCAGTCATCATGATGCTGGTCTACAGCCGGCAGTACCTGAGCGATCGCGGCCTGGACAGGGGCGAGTTCTACGTCCTGGTGCTCTACGCCACGCTGGGCATGATGGTGATGATCTCGGCCGCCAGCCTGCTGACCATGTATCTCGGTCTCGAACTGATGTCGCTTTCGCTCTACGGCCTGGTCGCCATCGATCGCGAATCGCGGCGCGCCACCGAGGCGGCGATGAAATATTTCGTGCTCGGTGCGCTGGCCTCGGGCCTGCTGCTCTACGGCATGTCGATGATCTACGGCGCCACCGGCAGCCTGGAAATCGGCGGCGTGGCGCAGGCGCTGTATCAGGGCCATTCGGAAAAGCCGGTGCTGATCTTCGGCCTGGTCTTCCTCGTCGCCGGCATCGCCTTCAAGCTGGGCCTGGTGCCCTTCCACATGTGGATTCCCGACGTCTATCACGGCGCACCGACGGCCGTGACCATGTTCATCGGTTCCGCACCGAAGCTTGCCGCCTTCGCCATGGCCTTGCGCCTGCTGGTGTATGGGCTGTTCGGGCTGGCGATGGACTGGCAGAAGATGCTGCTGATCATGGCCGTGCTGTCCATCGGTCTGGGCAATCTGGCAGCCATCGCGCAGACCAACATAAAGCGCATGCTGGCCTATTCGGCGATTTCGCACATGGGCTACATGGTGCTGGGCCTGATGGCGGGCGTGATCGGCGGCCAGATCGACCCCTTCACGGCGGTCAATGCCTACAGCTCGGCCCTTTACTACACCGTCGCTTACGTGCTGATGTCGCTCGGCGCCTTCGGCATGGTGCTGCTGCTGTCGCGCGCCGGCTACGAAGCCGAGAACCTCGAAGACTTCAAGGGCCTCAACCAGCGCAGTCCGTGGTTCGCCGCGATGATGCTGATCATCATGTTCTCGATGGCCGGCATTCCGTTCTTCATCGGCTTCTTCGCCAAGTTCGCCGTGCTGCTGGCGGCTATCAAGGCGGGTTACACGACGGTCGCCGTAATCGCCGTGATGTTCTCGCTGATCGGCGCCTTCTACTACCTGCGCGTGGTCAAGCTGATGTATTTCGACGCGCCGGTCGACTCGGCTCCGATCGCCGCCGGTCTCGACCTGCGCGTGATGCTGTCGCTCAACGGCCTGGCCATCGCGGCCTTCGGTTTGTTCCCCGATGCGGTGATGCTGGTGTGCACCACCACCCTGATGCGTTCGCTGTAAACCGGCGGCTGGTTCGCGCTTACGCGGCTTTCGCGTAGCGCGCCTTGGCCGCCCTGGCCTCGGCCGCTTCGTCCGGCGAGTAAGCCTTGCCCGACCACAGCATGCGATAGGCGATTTCTTCATTGCCGTTTTCGCACAGTTCCAGCACTTGGCGGAACAGCGGCTGGAAGGTTTCGCTGCGGTGTGAAGCTTCGTGTTGCGCGAAGGATTCCCAGAAGGTGATGATCAGCGCCTCGCGGTCCTGCAGCGGACTCGCCACGGCCTGGCCAAGGGTGCTGCCTTCGTTGGAAACCTGGCCGCTGTTGAGCACCACCATGCCGCCGAGAAAACCCGTTTCGGAATGGTAGGTTTTTACGTTCTCGCAGAGCACGGCAACCCGTTCCTCGAGGTCCTCGATGGTATATCCTTGGCGCAACAGCACGCGGTTGATGGTCACCACGCCATCGCCGTTCAATCCCGGAATCAAGCCTGACATTAGAGCCTCCTCTATCAATGATGGCTAATATAAGATGGCGCCTGAGAACAAAAGTTCAAGTATCAATTATTCCCCTTGACGCACTATGGATGATGCCGACCTGATCGAACACACCGTCGCCAGCGAGCCGGTTTTTGACGGCAAGCTGCTGCATGTGCGACGCGACACCGTGCGCCTGCCGAGCGGCCACGAAACCATCCGCGAGTGGATCGCCCATCCGGGTGCGGTGGTGGTCATCGCCGCGCTGGATAACGGCAAGCTGCTGTTCGAGCGCCAGTTCCGTTATCCGCTGCAACGCATCTTCGTCGAGCTGCCGGCCGGCAAGATCGATCCGGACGAGCATCCGCTCGACACCGCCAAGCGCGAATTGCGCGAGGAGACCGGGCACCAGGCAAAATTCTGGCGTCATCTGGGCACCATGCATCCGTGCATCGGCTATTCGGACGAGCGCATCGAAATCTTCTGGGCCCACGGCCTGATCTACGTCGGCCATCAGCGCGATCACGGCGAGTTTCTCGAAATCGTCGAAATGAGCGTCGCCGACGCGATTCTGGCCGTGCGCGACGGCGAGATCACCGACGGCAAGACCATCAGCGCCCTGATGTGGGCAGACAAGCTCAACTCCGGCGCCTGGCCCACTCCCGAATGAACCAGATCAACCAAACCGGCGCCACGCCTGCGCACGCAGAACTCGATCTCGATCCGTCCGGCGGACACACCCTGGAGGCCCTGCATGTCCTCGCCGAGATATCCAGCACGCTGGCCGACGAGGACGATCTCGACGAGCTGCTGGGCCGCTTCCTCGGCACCATGATCCGCCTGGCCAAGGCCGACGCCGGGGTGGTGCGGGTGCTGACCAGCGACGGCAAGCATTTGCGCATGGTCGCCTCGCGCGGCCTGCCGCCGGCGGTGGTCGAAAGGGAGCGCCTGGTCTCGCGCGACTGCGGACTGTGCGGAATCGCCATCGGCCAGAACCGGCCTTTGTTCGATATCGACCTGAGAGCTTGCGACGCGCGTACCGGCGGCGAGTTTTTCAAGACCGGCTGCCAGGCCATGGTGGTGGTCCCGTTGCAGACGGCCGGACGCCTGCTCGGCACCTACAACCTGTTCCTGCCCGAAGCCTTCGAACTGCCCGAGGAAGTCGCGCTACTGTTCCGTTCGATCGGCGAGCATCTCGGCATGGCGCTGGAGAACGCGCGGCTCAAGCGCGAAAACCTGCGCATCGTGCTGACCAGCGAACGGCAGATGATGGCCGCCGAAATCCACGATTCGCTGGCGCAGACTCTGGCTTACATGAAAATGCGCATGGCCATGCTCAACGATGCGATCGCCGAAGGCTCGCTCGAACGCAGCGCGAAATATGCCGGCGACGTCGGCCAGGCGCTGGACGACGCTTACGGCCACCTGCGTGAACTGCTGGTGCAGTTCCGCAGTCGGATGGATCCGATGGGCCTCGAACATGCGTTGCAGGGCCTGGCCTGCGGCTTCCAGGAACGCACCGGAATCGCGCTGCGCTACGACAACAAGCTGACCGACCTGCGCCTGCCGCCGGAACAGGAAAGCCAGGTCTTCCACATCCTGCAGGAAGCGCTGGCCAACGTGGCCCGCCATTCCGGGGCCACCGAAGCCAGCATGACCCTGGAAGCGGCCGGCGACTATTACAATGCCACGGTCGAAGACAATGGCCGGGGTGGGCAGGGCTTTTTCGCCATCGCCAATCGCGTCGGCGGCTTCGAGGAGCATCCCGCCCTGCGCGATCACTTCGGACTTGCCATCATGCGCGAGCGCGCGCAGAAAATCGGCGGCCGCCTCGAAGTCGTCAATCTGCCGCAGGGCGGTTTTCGCGTCAGACTCAGTTTTCCGCCGGGAGGGGGCGTTTAGGCATGAACACGCAGACCGAAGCCATCCGCGTGCTGCTGGTGGACGACCACACGCTGTTCCGCAAGGGGCTGGCGGAACTGCTGGAGCAGCGCGGCACCATCACCGTCGCCGGCATCGCCGGTAGCGGCGACGAGGCCTGCCGCATTTTTGCGCAGGCACGTCCCGATGTCGTCATCACCGACCTCAACATGCCGCCCAACGGCGGTCTCAGCCTGCTGCGCCAACTGGTGGCGGACGGCTGGCACGGCCCGGTGCTGATCCTGACAGTCAGCGATGCCGAGGAAGATCTCGCCGCGGCGCTGCAGGCCGGCGCCAAGGGCTATCTGCTGAAGGACATGGAGCCCGAGGACGTGGTCGACGCCGTGCAGCGCGCGGTGCGCGGCGAAACCGTGGTGGCGCCGGCGATGACGCTGAAGCTGGTCAACCTGCTGCAGGGCGGCAATGCCGCCGCGACCAAGGCCGACACCCTCAAGCTGTTGACGGCGCGCGAACACGAGATACTCCAGCAACTCTCGCAAGGCCTGTCGAACAAGGCCATCGCCCGCGTGCTCGACATCAGCCACGACACCGTCAAGCTTCACGTCAAGCACATCCTGGCCAAGCTCAACCTCAGCTCGCGCGTCGAGGCCGCCGTGTTCGCCGTCGAGCAAAAGGCCGCCGGACAGGCCCGCCGCACTTAACAAAAGCCCGCGCCAAGCTGCCGGCAGGCGTTCAAGGAAGTAGGCCTGCTCAAGCAGGCCCGCCGGCCGGCGCCGCCGCGTCGCGCATCACCTGCAGCAAGGCCTCGGGCGGCTGCGCGCCGGATGCCGCCAGGCGCTGGTTGAAAATGAAGAAAGGCACGCCGTTGATGCCCATGCGCCGGGCTTCCGCCGCGCCGCCGCGCACCTCGTCGGCATCCTCGGCGCTCTCCAGATAGCGCGCCACGGCCTCCGCATCCATGCCGCATGCGCCGGCCACGTCCGCCAGCACCGCGCGGTCGCCGACATGGCGGCCTTCGAGGAACTGTGCGGCGAACAGCGCCTCGACCAGGCCGCCGATCGCCGTACTGTCAGCGCCAACTTTCTGCGCGAGGTGGATCAGCCGGTGCGCGGCGAGCGTATTGGCGCGCAGTTCTATTTTCTCGAAGGCGAAGGCGATGCCGGCCTTGTGTCCCGCCTCGCTGACGCGCTGCCAGAGCTCTTCGAGCTGTTTGGGCCCGCCGAACTTCTTTTCCAGGAAGGGCCGGTAGGGCTCGCCCGCTTCGGGCGTGTCCGGATTCAGGAAGAAGGGCCGCCAATGCACCGTCACCGCGCAGGCCGGCTGTTCCGCGCGCCACAGTTCCAGGGCACGGTCGAGATGGCGCTTGCCGATGAAGCACCAGGGGCAGACCACGTCGGAGACGACATCGATGCTCAGCGTGTTCATGACCCGGCCACCTCCAGCACGATCTTGCCGATATGGCGGCTGGATTCCATCAGGCGATGCGCCGCGGCGGCCTGCGCCAGCGGGAAGCGGGCGAACAGGTGCGGCAGCAGTTCGCCACGCGCCAGCGCCGGCCAGATCTCGGCCGCCAGCGCATCGCGGATCACGGTCTTCTCGGCCGGCGTGCGCGGCCGCATGGTCGAGCCGGTGATGGTCAGGCGCTTCAACATGACCGGCATCAGGTCGGCCTCGCCCTTGCTGCCTTCGAGGAAGGCGACGTAGACCAGGCGCCCGTCGCGCCGCAGCGTCGCCAGGTTGCGCTGCAAATAGGGTGCGCCGACCATGTCGAGAATCACGTCCACGCCGGCGCCCGCAGTCAGCGCCTTGACCTCCTCGGCGAAGTCGGAGCTGCGGTAATTGATCGCCTGGGCGGCCCCGGCGGCGCGGCAGAAGGCCGCCTTTTCTTCATTGCCGACCGTGACGATGCATTCGACGCCGAGGTGCTTCGCCAGCTGGATCGCAACCAGGCCGATGCCGCTCGATCCGCCATGCACCAGCAGCCGCTCGCCGCGCTTGAGGCGGCCCAGGTCGACCAGGTTGGCCCACACCGTGAACCAGGTCTCGGGCAGCGCCGCCGCGGTGGCGAAGTCCAGCCCCGCCGGGATCGGCAGCGCATGGCTGGCCGCCGCCACGCAATATTCGGCGTAGCCGCCGCCCGGGGTCAACGCCGTCACGTCAGCGCCAACTTTCCATTCCGTGACGCCGGCGCCGAGCGCCGCGACACGCCCGGCAACCTCCAGGCCGAGCACCGGCGAGGCGTCCGGCGGCGGCGGGTAACGGCCCGAGCGCTGCAGCACGTCGGGCCGATTGACACCGGCGCACACCACCTCGATCAGGATCTGGCCCGGGCCGGGTTGCGGCACCGGGCCCTCGGCCAGCGCCATGCAGTCGGCGGGGCCACCGGCGCCGTGATCTATGTATTTCATTATTGGGTGCTCCGTGGGGATTTCCCGCAGAGTCTAGCAGCGCGGCAACGGGGACGCAGCGTTCAGGCGCGCAAGGCGCTGGACTCGGCCAGCGGCAGTTCGATCCAGAAGGTGCTGCCGATTCCCAAGGTGGACTCGTAGCCGATGCGGCCGCGCATTCTGTCGATCAGCTGTTTCGAGATGGCGAGGCTGAGCCCGGTGCTCTGGAAGTTTCCGGGTTCAGCCCCAAGGCGGGAAAACGGCTCGAACAATTGGTTCTTCCAGTCGCTGGCGATGCCGATGCCGGTGTCGGCCACGCTGATGCGCAGATAGGCGGTGCCCGCGCGCTGGCAGGAGATCGTGACGCTGCCCCCCTCGCGATTGAACTTCACCGCATTCGACAGCAGGTTCAGCAGCACCTGCTTGATCAGCGCACGGTCGGCCCAGACTATCCAGTCGGTCGCAGCGCTGCAGTCGTCGACCAGGCCGACGCGTTTCTTTTCGGCCGCCAGCGCGACCAGGGACAGGCAGGGCGGGATCAACTGGTCGGTATGGATGGGTTCCATGTTCAACTTCAGCTCGCCCGCCTCGATGCGGCTCATGTCCAGCACCTGCGTCACCAGCCCGAGCAGGTGCCGGCCGGCGTTGGTGATGTGGCCGACGCTGGCCAGTTGCTCCTTGGTCAAGCTAGTCGCCGGTTCCGCGCGCAGCCGCTCGGCAAGTTCCAGAATGGTGATCAGCGGGGTACGGAATTCATTGCTGATCGAGGTCAGGAATACGGTCTTCGCTCGGCTCGACTGTTCCGCGGCACGCTGCGCAGTGCGCAGCATGGTCTTGACCTGGGCGCGGTCGCGCGCCACGACGAAGCCGGCCAGCACCACGATGCCGACCGAACCGAGCATGGAGGTCAGCATCAGTCCCGGCATTTCCGTATTTGGGATCATGCTGATGGGGAGCCAGCTCTGCGTCGTCGCCGTATAGAGAAACAGCAGCGCAGCGCCCAGGATGGCCCCCATCACCAGCAGGATGGCGGGATTGCCGAAGGTGCTCAGCAGCGCGATGTTGGCAAGGAAACCGGGCAGGGCGATCGAGGTGATGCCGCCGGTGAGGAAGGCCCAGACCGCGATGACCAGGATGCCGCCGATATTCGTCACCACCAGGCCCAGGCTGATGTCGCCGGTGACGCGGATCAGCAGCGCGCCGAATACCGGCGTCAGGATGCCGGCGGCGAACATGACGTGCTCGGCAAAGGGCATCGAGCCGCGCACGAAGGCGACGCCGAGGTACATCAGCGACACCACCAGCGAAATGGTCAGCAGGGATTTCGCGATGCCCCGATGCCTTGTGTTGCGGCGCGGATCGGGCAGGGCGTTGGGCGGAACAAACCAGGTGATCACATCCATTGGGTGCCCCTGTTTTTCCGGTCGATGCCGGATTGGTTGGGATGGCTCGGGAAAAACATTCTACAGCCGGCGGCGGCGCGGCAGCCGTCCGAATAATGCCATTCAACTGATAGGGGATTGGCTGCGCGGATTCCGAAAGTTGGCGCCTGCCGGCCCGCGCAGCGGCATCGCCGGCAGGCAGGGTCCGACACGGCGTAACATGCGCTTCCATGCCCGCCGACACTCCGCCCTCCACTGCGCCCGTCGATCTGCTGGTCATCGGCGGCGGCATCAACGGCACCGGCATCGCGCGCGACGCCGCAGGCCGCGGCTTCTCGGTGACCCTGGTGGAACGCGGCGACCTGGCCGGCGCCACCTCGTCGTGTTCCTCGAAGCTGGTCCATGGCGGTTTGCGCTATCTCGAACAGTACGAGTTCCGCCTGGTGGCCGAAGCCCTGGCGGAACGCGAAACGCTGTTGCGCATGGCGCCGCACCTGGTCTGGCCGATGTGCTTCGTCATGCCCCATGTGCCGTGGCTGCGCCCGCGCTGGATGATCCGCGTCGGGCTGTTTCTCTATGACCACCTGGGCGGCCATCATGCGGATTCGCGGTTGGCGCGCTCGGCCTCGGTGCGGCTCGATCGCGGCCCGTTTCACGCCGGGCTGCAGGATCGCTATCACCACGGCTTCATCTATTCCGACTGCCGCACCGACGACGCGCGGCTGGTGATTGCCAACGCGCGCGACGCGGCGCGACTCGGTGCGCGCATCCTGCCGCACACCGAACTCGTCGCTGCGCAGCGCAGCGGCGGCCTTTGGCAAGTGCAACTGGCCGGCGGCGAAACCCTGCAGGCGCGAGCGATCGCCAATGTCGCCGGGCCCTGGGTCAAGCAAGTCCTCAATCAGCGGCTCGGCGTGCCGTCCGCCGATTCCCTGCGGCTGGTGCGCGGCAGCCACCTGGTGCTGCCGCGCCTGTACGCCGGCGACCATGCCTTCATCCTGCAGAACGACGACCGCCGCGTGGTGTTCATGATTCCCTACGAGGGACGCTTCACCCTGCTCGGCACCACCGACGTGCCGGAGACCGGCGATCCGCTGCGGCCGCAGGCCACGGCGGAGGAAGCCGCCTACCTGTGCGCCGCCGCCGGCCGCTATCTGCAGCAGGCGCCGCGGCCGCAGGATGCGGTCTGGCGCTTTGCCGGCGTGCGCCCGCTCTACGACGACGGCTCGGGCGATCCCGCGGCCATCACCCGCGATTACACGCTGCGCCTGGATAGCCACCAGCAGGCGCCGGTGCTGTCGGTGTTCGGCGGCAAGCTCACCACCTACCGCAGTCTTGCCGAGCAGGTGGTCGATCGCCTGGCTGCCGCCCTCGGCCAGCGCCGGCCGGCATGGACCGGACGTTCGACCCTGCCGGGCGGCGACCTGCCGGCAGGCGGTCTCGACCAATTCGTCGCGCAGCAGATCGCGCCGCGCTTTCCCTGGCTGCCGGCCCCGCTGTGCGCTGCCCTGGCCCGGCGCCACGGCAGCGAACTGGCGGGCCTCCTGGGCGATGCCCGCAGCCTGGCCGACCTGGGCGAGGATTTCGGCGGCGGACTTTGCGAACGCGAACTGGAATGGCTGATCGCCCACGAGTGGGCGCGCTCGGCGGAAGACGTGCTGTGGCGCCGCAGCAAATGCGGCCTGCACATGACGCCGGAGCAGCGCCAGCGGGTCGCGCGCCGCCTGGGCGGCTAGGGCGCCCGCCCGCCAACCCGCCGCACCGGCCGGCCGGAACTGCCCGCGGACCTGCGCTGCCGTTGCCTGGATCGGGCGTTCCGCGCAAAATGCATTCATCAAAAACTCCGCTCGATTATGACCGCGAGCATAGGCGGCAACGCGGCGGCGGCATGTGCGCTATGACACATATGGCAGCAAGATTCGTCGATTCCTTGCCGCCCAAATGAAGTTTCTCCTACTATGCGGATGGCGCCCGTCGCGCCGCAGAACGTTTCCCCGACGAGGAGTGGCCCATGATCGAAGGTAGTTGCCTGTGCGGCGGCGTCCGCTATCAGTATGACGGCGAGATCGGTGAGATTTCGCTCTGCCATTGCGCGCAGTGCCGCAAGGCGCAGGGGTCGGCGTTTGCCGCGGTGGGTCCGGTGGCGTCGGCTGCGTTCAGGCTGATCGCGGGCGCCGAACTGCTCCGGGAATACCGTTCCTCGCCGGACAAGGCCAGGGTATTCTGTTCGCGCTGCGGCAGTCCGATCTACTCGGCCAAGGACGGCCTGCCGGAGGTTAAGCGCCTGCGCCTGGGCACCGTGGATACGCCTTTCACCTGCGACAATGTTTTCCACATCTTCGTCGACTCGAAGGCATCCTGGTGGGATGTCGGCGCTACGCATCCGCGCTATGCCGAGCGCAAACCCTGAGGGCAGGGCGCCTGTGCTGCCGAACTCGCTGACGGAACTGGAGAAGATCCGCGCCTCCTGCAAGGCCATGGTCAGGCGCCGCGCCGCGACCTCCGGCGGCATGTCGCTGATCCCGATTCCGGGCGTGGACATCGCCGGCGACATCGGCCTGCTGCTCGAACTGATACCGGCGATCAACCGGAAATTCGGTCTCACGCCGGAGCAGATAGACGAACTCGATCCGCGGCACAAGGTGCTGATCTACGCCATGCTGAAAAAGGTCGGCAGCGACCTGGCAGGGCGGGCGATCACCAAGCAACTCGCGGTCGCGGCCATGAAGAAAGTCGGCGTGCGCCTCGCCACCAGGCAGGTGCTCAAGTACCTTCCCGTCGCCGGGCAGGCCGCCGCCGCGGCCCTCAGCGTGACGGCGATGATGTACCTGGGCAACTCGCATGTCGACGCCTGTTATGAAATTGCCAAGGGAGCGATCAAGAATGAACCAGGGAATTGAGCTTGCGCGTTTCGCGATACCGCAGGAACTGGAGACCGGGCGGCTGCGGCTGCGGATGTTCCGCGACGACGACTGGCGCGGACTGCACGAGCACTACTCCGATCCGGAATGCACGCGCTTTACCTTTCGCCGCGCCCTGACCGAAGCCGCGACCTGGCGCGCCATGGCCAGCATGGCCGGGCACTGGCTGCTGCGCGGCTACGGACCCTACGCGGTCGAGGAGAAGTCCTCGGGCACCGTGCTGGGCACGGTCGGGCCCTGGTATCCGATCGAATGGCCGGAGCCGGAAATCAAATGGTCGCTGGCGCGGCGGCACTGGGGCAAGGGCTACGCCAGCGAGGCGGTGCGCGCGGTGCAGCGCATGGCGCGTGACTGCCTGCCGCAACTGCGCCTGATCAGCCTGATCGACAGCCGCAACGAGGCCTCGATCCGGCTGGCGCTGGCGGTCGGTGCCACGCTCGAACGCGAGATCGAATTCGCCGGTGCGCCTTTCCACATCTACCGTCACCCACAAGAAACCGCACAGGATCGGACCGGGGAGGTCGTCGCATGACGTCACGCATCAGTGTTGGCCTGCTGCCGGTGCTGTTCGCCGTCGCTGCCGTCGCCGCCGACTTGCCGGCGGGCAATTGCGCCGCGCCGCAGGCCGCGACGGATCTCTCCCGTTGCGATTTTTCGCGCAAGAAACTGGCGGGCAAGGATTTGCACGGCGCGCGGCTGGCTGGGGCCAAGCTGGAAAGCACGGATTTCAACAAAGCCAACCTGTCCGCCGCCGATCTGAGCGGCAGCAACGCCAAATGGGCCAAGTTTACCGGCGCCAATCTTGCCGGCGCGGACCTGCGCAATGCCGATCTGTTCCATGCGACCTTCGACGACGGCGATCTGAGCGGAGCGAATCTCGCCGGCGCCAACCTGTTCGGCGCCAACCTGATCAACACCCGGGCACTGCGGGCCGATTTCTCCGGCGCCTATCTGAAGGACGTGCTGATGGAGGGGATCGATCTCTCGGGTGGCTCGATCCGCAACTGCTACGCGTTTCGCGGCGTCTTTTCCGGTGCCCGCCTGGTCGGCACCGATCTGTCCGGCGCCGACCTGACCGGCGCGGCGATGGAGCAGGCGGACCTCACGGGCGCCCGGCTCAGGCAGACGCGGCTCAAGGGCGCCACCCTGCGCCAAGCCGTGTTCTTCAAGGCCGACATGCAGGATGCCGACCTGGCCAATGCCGATGTCTGGAACGCCAGCTTCGACCAGGCGCTGAACCGCAGCGATTCGGTGCAGGAAGCCCTGGTCGAACCTTTCGTCGTCAGGGAACGCCGGTAGTTTCCGGCCCTTCCAGCGCGGAGCATCCGGCATGAGCATGAGCACAGAATATCTGGCTTTCGAACTGCGCACCGCCGACGGGGTGAACCTGGCGGGTCAGGCCTGGCTGCCGCCTGGCTGTTGCGCGATGATCGTGGTAGTGCATGGCATCGCCGAGCATTCGGGTCGCTACGCCTTTATCGCCGAAAGTGCCAATCGGCAGGGCATCGGCGTCGTTTCGGTGGATTTGCGCGGCCATGGCCGTTCGCCGGGCGAGCGTTCCTATGTCGAGCGCTTCGACGACTATCTGCTGGACGTCGATGCGCTGCTGGTGAAAGCGCAGCAGCTGGCCCCCGGCTGCCCGCTATTCCTCATGGGGCACAGCATGGGCGGCGCGATTGCCCTGCGCTGGCTGGCGCAGCGCAGGCAACCGATGGCGGGGCTGGTGCTGTCGTCCGCCGCGCTGAAGATCGGCGGCGACGTGCCGCGTCTGCTGGTGGCGCTGGCGCCGCTGTTGTCGCGCTGGCTGCCGCATCTGCGCGGCACCCGCATCGATCCGGCGCTGATCAGCCGCGACGCGGCGGCGGTGGCGGCCTATGTCGGCGATCCGCTGGTGAGCCTGCAGGCGCCGCCGGCGCGCACCGGGGCCGAACTGCTGCGGATCATGGTCGCCAACCGGGCTGCCGCGGCCGGCCTGAGCTTGCCGGTTTACCTGTTTCACGGCGATGCCGACCGGTTGACCGACCCGGCCGGCAGCCGGGAAATTTTCGACCTGTGGGGTGGCCCGGACCGCAGCCTGCGCCTGTGGCCCGGCAGCCGCCACGAGACGCTCAACGACCTGGATCGCGAGGCCGTGGCGTCCGAACTGCTGGACTGGGTGCTGGCGCATATCCCGAAGCGCGATTAAGCCCTTGGCGCAGCGGTCTGCGTCGGCGCTTGTCATTCGCCGGACGCCCGCCGATGAACTATGGTTGTAGTGAAGGGGATGCGGCCTCATCGTGGCGCCGGTCCTGCAACCATTGGAAGGAGATCGCATCATGCAAAAAACTGTCTGGGTGGCCGCCGCCGCCGCCGTGCTCATCGGTGGTGGGGTGGCGGCCTACTATTTCCTGCAGGATGAGCCTCCGCCGCCACCGCCGCCGCCAAAGATAGCCCGTGATCCTGTGCGCGCCGCGCCTGCGCCGGTTGTCGCGCCGGCCATGCGTCATCCGCTGGGCGGCGTAACGGCTACGGGATTGCCGGCACTGGAGCAAAGCGATGCGCCCCTGCTGCAGGCGCTGGACGAATTGCTGGGCCGGAAATGGCGGGCCTATTTTCTCCCTGAGGGTGTGATTCGGCGCATCGTCGCCACGGTGGATAATCTTCCGCGCGAGCGGCTGCCGGCCGACGCGATGCCGCTCAAACGGGTGCCCAAGGCCTTCGTGACCACCGGCAAGGGCGATGCGCTGGCGATCGGCGCGCGCAATTCGGCGCGTTATGCCGCCTATGTGTCGGTCGTCGCCGCGATCGATGCGGCGAGACTGGTCGCGGTGTATGTGCGCTTCTATCCGCTGTTCCAGCGGGCCTACGAAGAGTTGGGCAATCCGAAAGCCTATTTCAACGATCGCCTGGTCGCAGCGATCGACGATCTGCTGGCGGCGCCAGACCTTGCCGGTCCGATCAGGCTGGTGCGGCCGATGGTGAATTACGAGTTCGCCGATCCGGCTCTGGAAGCGCGTTCGGCCGGGCAGAAGATCATGATCCGCATGGGGAAGGACAATGCCGCCAGGGTCAAGGCCAAGCTGGGCGAAATTCGCAAGCTGGTGGCGACCGGAGGATGAACTCGCCAAATGAGGAAATAAAACAAACCACTTCAATAGATGGGTTTTTGGTCTTATAGTTGACTTGTCACGAACGCGCGGGGCGAAACCCTGCTTCGCGTGTTTCCCCGAGCCGACGCCAAAGCGCCGGCTCTCCCTGTAGATCGGGAGCAACTCCCGGCTGCACTGTGATGGGGTCGGTGGATTCTGCCCTCAAGGCTAGGATCGGCCGACCCGGTTTTCTTCGCTGTCTCTCCGCGGCAGGCGCATTCCACGACAAGTGGCGCGCCGCTCGTGCAGGGGCGCGACATGAAATCCATGATCTTGGCGCGGCTTTGTTTCTCGCTTGAAGAAACGCCGCACCGCACAGGCGAGGGAGCAGGGAGCAGTGGCGTCGTTGTCCAATCTGGCAGTTGCAGGGGCATTCATGGCAGGGCTGGGCGTGATCCTGGCGCTGCTGCTGGCCTTTGCCAACAAGAAGCTTTATGTCTACGAAGACCCGCGCATCGGCGAGGTCGAGGATCTGCTGCCGAAGTCGAATTGCGGGGCCTGCGGCCAGGCCGGCTGTCGCGACTTCGCCGAGAAGGTGGTCGGCGGCGACATCATTCCCGCGCAGTGCACGGTCAGCACGCCGCAGCAGCGCCAGGGCATTGCCGACCTGCTCGGCGTCGCCGCCGGCACCATGGAGAAAAAAGTGGCGCGCCTGGCCTGCGGCGGCGGCCGCCACGTGGCCTTCCTGCGCGCGCGCTACGAAGGTCTCAAGACCTGTCGCGCGGCGGCCGTGGTCTCCGGCGGCGGCAAGGAATGCGCCTGGGGCTGCCTCGGCCTGGCCGACTGCGCCACGGCCTGCAGCTTCGACGCCATCGCCATGGATGCCCACGGCCTGCCGGTCGTCGATAGCGAGAAATGCTCGGCCTGCAACGACTGCGTCGAGGTCTGTCCCAAGGGCCTGTTCAGCCTGGAGCCGGTCAGCCACCGCCTCTGGGTGGCGTGCAAGAACCAGGCCGACGGCGACACCGCCGAAGCCTCCTGCGAAGTGGCCTGCACCGCCTGCGGCAAGTGCGTCGCCGATGCGCCCGTGAAGCTGATGCAACTCGTCGGCCAATTGGCCGTGGTCAATTACGACTGGAACGACCGCGCCACGCGCGCCCCCATCGAACGCTGCCCGACCGGCGCCATCGTCTGGTTCGAAACGCCCGACCATGCGGTCAAGGGCGCCGCCGCCAAGAAAATCCTGCGCAACGATCCGTTGCCCCTGCATTATTGAATTCGCATTGTTAGGAAGCCGCCATGCCCATCACGCTGATCAAGAAAATGTTCTCCTCCACGCTGCTTGAGTCCGGCAGCGCCGGCGTCGATGCAAAGTCGGTCAAGTACCCCGGCTTGCGCGACGCGGTCGACGGCAATACCGCCGTGATCCATGTCGAGCGCGAGGCGTCCGATGCGGCCGGCGCCTACCCGATCACGCCGTCGACGCAGATGGGCGAATACTGGGCCGAGGAGGTCGCCGCCGGGCACCTGAACATTTCCGACCGGCCGCTGATCTTCATCGAGCCCGAATCCGAGCACGCCGCTGCCGGCGTCACGGCCGGGATGGCCATGACCGGCCTGCGCGCGGTCAATTTCTCGTCGGGGCAGGGCGTCGCTTTCATGCACGAGTCGCTCTACGCCGCCGTCGGCAAGCGCCTGCCCTATGTGTTGAACATGGGCTGCCGCGCCATCACCAAGGTCTCGCTCAACGTCCATGCCGGCCACGACGACTATCACTGCATCGACGACACCGGCTTCATCCAGGTCATGGCCAAGAACGCCACCGAGGCGGCCGACCTGAACCTGATCGCGCGCAAGGTCGCCGAGCTGTCGCTGACGCCCGCGATCATCGGCCAGGACGGCTTCCTCACCACCCACCTGATCGAATCGGCACTGCTGCCCGAGCGCGCACTGGTGGCCGAGTATCTGGGCAAGCCCGACGACCTGATCGACACGCCGACGCCGGCGCAGCAGATGCTGTTCGGGCCCAAGCGCCGCCGCGTGCCGGCGATCTGGGACGTGGACAGCCCCGTGGTATCGGGCACGGTGCAGAACCAGGACGCCTACATGCAGGCCACCGCCGGTCAGCGCCCGTACTTCTTCGACCACATCGAGGCCATCACCGAAGCATGTCTCGACGAATATGCCGGCCTCACCGGCCGCCGCTACCAGCGCGTCGCCGCGTTCAAGACCGAGGATGCCGATTACATCATCCTCGGCATGGGCAGCATGATCGTGCAGGCCGAGGCGGTCGCCGACTATCTGCGCGAGACGCGCAAGCTCAAGGTCGGCGTGGTGAACCTGACCATGTTCCGCCCCTTCCCCGGCGACCTGCTGGGCCATGTGCTGCGCGGCAAGAAGGGCGTCGCGGTGCTGGAGCGCACCGACCAGCCGCTGGCCGAAGACCTGCCGGTGATCCGCGAGCTGCGTGCAGTGCTGATGAAGTGCGTCGAGAACGGCATGGCCGCGGGCGGCGAGCTGCCCTTCCCCGGCTACGCCAGCTACGCCGCGGGCGACCTGCCGCGCCTGTATTCGGGCTGCTACGGCCTCGGTTCGCGCGACCTGCAGCCCGAGGCGCTGATCGGCACCGTGGAGAACATGCTGGCGGACGGGCCGCAGCGCAAGTTCTTCTACCTTTCGGTCGATTTTGCCCGCGATCCGATCAATCCCAAGGACGAGGTGCATCAGCAGGATCTCGCCGACAAATATCCGCGCATCCGCGAACTGGGCGTGCGCGGCTCGGAGAACCCCAACCTGTTGCCCAAGGGCGCGATCACCGTGCGCATGCACTCGGTCGGCGGCTGGGGCGCGATCACCACCGGCAAGAACCTGGCGATGACCCTGTTCGAACTGCTCGGCTGGGACATCAAGGCCAACCCCAAGTACGGTTCGGAGAAGAAGGGCCAGCCGACCACCTACTACCTCTCCGCCGCGCCGGAACCGATCCGCATCAACTGCGAGTACACCTATGTCGATGTCGTGCTCTCGCCCGACCCGGCGGTGTTCGGCCACAGCAACCCGCTGTCGGGCCTGAAAAAGGGCGGCTTCTTCATCATCCAGTCCAATCTCGGTAGCGAGACCTGGGCCAGCTTCCCGCTCTGGGCGCAGAAGTTCATCGTCGACAACGAGATCCGCGTCTTCCATCTCGATGCCTTCCAGATCGCCCGCGACGAGGCCGGTGCGGCCGAACTGCAGTTGCGCATGCAGGGCATCGCCTTCCAGGGCGCCTTCTTCGCCGCCAGTCCGACCATGGCAAATGCCGGACTGACCGAGGACGCGCTGTTCACGGCGATCGAGGCCCAGCTGCAGTCGAAGTTCGGCGGCAAGGGCGCGCGCGTGGTGGCCGACAACCTGCGCGTGGTGCGCCGCGGCTACACCGAGCTGACCGAGATCACCGAGAAGGAAGTCGGCGTCACGCGCAAGACTTTCGTCAGGAAGGATGCCGGCCTGCCGGTGATGCTGCAGCAGATGCCGGCTCCCGACGGCACTCATTTGGGTAAAGTGGCCGACATCCACCGCTTCTGGGAACAGACCGGAAACTTCTACCTGACCGGCCGCGGCAACGACAACCTGGTCGATCCCTTCATCGGCATGTCGCTGGTGCCGGCCGCCACCGGCGTCTATCGCGACATGACGGGCATCCGCTTCGAGCATCCGAAATGGATCGCGGAGAACTGCACGGCCTGCGGCAACTGCTATGTGGAATGTCCGGACTCGGCGATTCCGGGCCTGGTCAGCTCCGTCTCCGACGTGCTGGCGACGGCCTTGAACCGCATCGAAACTTCCGGCACGCCGACGCGCTTTCTGCGCCGCGCCGTGCGCAGCGTGGAGAAGAAGCTGCGGGCGCTGGTCGACCATCACGGCGGCGCAGTGCGTCCGCTGTTCGACATCGCCATCGACGAGGTCATCGCCGAGGCGCCGGACGCGGATCGCGCCGGCCTTGCGGCCGAGTTCACCCAGTTGCAGATCCAGCTCGGCGGCTTCCAGTTCGGCACCACCAAGCCCTACTGGGGACAGATGGAAAAGAAGGCCAAGGGCAGCGGCGGCCTGTTCTCGATCACCGTCAACCCGTACACCTGCAAGGGCTGCGCGCTGTGCGTGACGGTCTGCGAGGACAACGCGCTGGAAATGGTGACGCAGACCGAGGAGTCGGTCGATCGCCTGCGCCGCGACTGGAACACCTGGCTGGAGCTGCCGACCACGCCCAAGGAATACAGCCGCATCGACAGCCTCGACGAAAAGATCGGCGCGCTGGAAACCCTGCTGCTCGACAAGCAGAACTACAACTCGATGAACTGCGGCGACGGCGCCTGCCTCGGTTGCGGCGAGAAGACCGCGATCCACTTGTTTACCTCGACCGTGACGGCGTTGATGCAGCCGCGCGTCGCGGCTTTCGTCGAAAAGCTCGACGGCCTGATCGCGCGCCTGGAACAGCACATGCGCGTCAAGCTCGCCTCGGCGGTCGATCTGTCCGACACCGGCGCCGTGGTGCGCGCCGTCGACTCCACCGGCCGCCACGACCTGACGCTGTCCAGCCTGGCGACCAAGCTCAACGCCGACAAGCCTTCGCAGCTACTCGACCCGGCCTGGGTGAAGAACACCGCGCAGTTGCTGGAAAAGCTCAAGGACCTCAAGTGGCGCTATGTCGAGGGGCCGAGCAAGCGCGGCCGCGCCGAGATGGGCATCGTCAATTCCACGGGCTGCACCTCGGTCTGGGGTTCGACCTATCCCTTCCATCCCTATCCCTTCCCCTGGACTTCGCACCTGTTCCAGGATTCGCCCTCGGTGGCGATGGGTCTGTTCGAAGGCCACATGGCGAAGATGGCCGAGGGCTTCAAGGCCGTGCGCATGGCCGAGCAGGAGTTGGCCGGCGACTACCTGCCGGATCGCGACGAGGATTTCTACCGCCGCTTCAACTGGAACAAGTTCTCGGAGGACGAGTGGCTGCTCTGTCCGCCCGTGGTGGCGATCGGCGGCGACGGCGCGATGTACGACATCGGCTTCCAGAACCTGTCGCGCGCGCTGATGTCGGGCATGCCGATCAAGGTCCTGGTGGTCGATACCCAGGTGTATTCCAACACCGGCGGCCAGGCCTGCACCTCGGGCTTCATCAGCCAGGTTTCGGACATGGCGCCTTTCGGCAGCGCGTCGCGCGGCAAGCAGGAGACGCGCAAGGAAATCTCGCTGATCGGCATGGCGCACCGCACCTCCTACGTCATGTCGGGCACCATCGCCCACGTCAACCACCTGCTCGAATCCTATGTCGATGGCTTGAACAGCCGGCGTCCGGCCTTGTTCAACATCTATGCCGTGTGCCCGCCGGAACATGGCGTCGGCGACGACAGGAGCGTGGACCAGAGCAAGCTGGCGGTCGAAGGCCGGGCCTACCCGCTGTTCCGCTTCGATCCCGATGCCGGCACCACCTTCAAGGAATGCGTGAGCCTCGAAGGCAACCCGTCGCTCGATGCCGACTGGCCGACCTACAGCCTCAAATACGTGGACGAGGCCGGCGCCGAGCAGACCATGACGCTACCGATGACCTTCGCCGATTTCGCCGCGACCGAGGCGCGCTTCCTCAAGCAGTTCAAGAAGGCGCCGCCGGAGACCTGGAACGAAAACATGCTGCCGGTGGCCGAGTTCATCCAGCTCGACCGCGATGAACGCGACGGCAAGTTCCCCTTCATCTGGGCGGTGGACAAGAAGAACCGCCTGATGCGCCTGCTGCTGACCGAGGATCTGGTGCGCTCGACCGAGGAAAGGCTGCACTTCTGGCGCCAGCTGCGCGGCATCGCCGGTCTCGACGCCGAGGCCTCGGATGCCGACGAGGTGGCCGAGCGCGTGCGCGCCGAACTGCTGGCGAAGGTTTCAGCCAGCCTCGGCCTGGGCGGCGTTGCCGATGTCGCGCCGGCAAGAGTTGGCGCTGGCGATGCGGCGGCGCCCGCCGCAGGCGGCTTCGAACCGGTGTGGATAGAGACGCCCGAATGCACGGCCTGCGACGAATGCACCACGCTGGCGCCGAAGACCTTCGCCTACAACGAGCAGAAGCTTGCCGTGGTGGTCAATCCGAAGGGCGCGAAGTTCGCCGACATCGTCAAGGCCGCCGAGAAATGCACGGCCGGCTGCATCCATCCCGGCACGCCGTGGAACATGGCGGAACCGGGCGTCGAGAAACTGATGGCGCGCGCGGCGAAGTTCAACTGATGGTTCGACCAAATGAAAACCTTTACCACCAAGACACCAAGGGCACCAAGATTCAGCAAGGTGTTCTCATCGGGATTTTCTTGGTGCCCCTTGGTGAACTTGGTGTCTTGGTGGTGAAGAGTCAGCCGTGAAACTACTTTCCTACTTCCGTGGCGAGGCCTTCCAGCGCGGCGTGCATCCGCCGTCGTGCAAGCTGACGGCGGATCGCAAGATCCGTCGCCTGCCGTTTCCGCCGAAAGTCACGGTGCCGCTGTCGCAGCACATCGGCAAGGCGCCGCGGCCCATCGTGCGCGTCGGCCAGGAGGTGCTGCGCGGCCAGCCGATCGCCAGGAGCGACGAGTGGCTGTCGGTGCCGCACCATGCGCCGCTGTCCGGCGTGGTCGAGTTCATCGGCCTGCGCCCGGGCATGCGCGGCACCTGGATCGAATCCATCGTCATTCGCGCCCATCCCGGCGCGACGCAGGAAGACCTCTGGGGTCGGCCGCGCGATCTGTCGCAGGCCAGCGGCCAGGACATCCTGCAGGCGATCTGGGACACCGGCATGGTGGGCCTGGGCGGCGCCGCCTTTCCGACCCACGCCAAGCTCTCGGTGCCGAAGCAGGCCAAGGTGCATACCCTGGTGGTGAACGGCTGCGAGTGCGAGCCCTATCTGACCTGCGACCACCGCATCATGGTCGAGCATGCGCACGACCTGATCCACGGCATCCGCTACGCCATGCGCGCCACCGGTGCGGTGCGCGCCATCATCGGCATCGAGGACAACAAGCCCGACGCGGTGGCGACGCTGCGCCAGGCCATCGCCTGGGCCGGCGCCGGCGGCGCGTTTCCCGAGGGCACGATCCATGTCGAGGCGGTGCCGACCAAGTACCCGCAGGGGGCCGAGCGCATGCTGATCATGGCCCTGTTCGGCACCGAGATGCCGGCCGGCGGCCTGCCCATCGCGCTCGGCATGGTGGTCAGCAACGTCGGCACGCTGGCCGCGCTCGGGGCTCTGCTGCCGGCCGGACGCGGGCTCACCGAGCGCGTGGTGACCATCACCGGCCCCGGCGTGGCGCGGCCGGGCGACTATCGCGTGATCCTCGGCACGCCGCTCAAGTTTGTGCTCGACTACGCCGGCGTGCCGGCAGTCGATGCGCTCGACGCGCGTCAGGTGATCCTCGGCGGGCCGATGATGGGCCAGGCCATCGGTTCGCTCGACGTGCCGATCACCAAGGGCGTCTCCGGCGTGCTGGTGTTCCGCCACGAGGACATGCAGGAACGCGAAGCGCGCCAGACCTATCCCTGCATCAAGTGCGGCGAGTGCGTCGAGTCCTGCCCGATGGGCCTCAATCCCTCGACCCTGGGCATGCTCGCCGCCAAGCGCGAATACGACCAGATGGGCGAGCGCTATTTCCTCGGCGACTGCTTCGAGTGCGGCTGCTGCACCTATGTCTGCCCGTCCAACATTCCGCTGGTGCAGCAGTTCCGCGTCGCCAAGCAGATCCTGCGCGAGAAGGCGGCATGATTAAGAACCTTCACCACCAAGGCACCAAGTTCACCAAGAAGCACCAAGGAAAATCACGCGAGAACTTCTTGGTGCAACTTCGTGCCCTTGGTGTCTTGGTGGTGAGAAAAGGTGTGACATGACTACCCCCCTGATCGAAATCCGTTCCGCACCGCACGTGCAGGGGCCGAAGAGCGTCGAAACCATCATGCGCCATGTGGTGTATTCGCTGCTGCCGATCTGCGCCTTCTACGTCTTCCAGTACGGCATCTCGGCGCTGGCCTCGATCGTCGTCGTCACCGCCGCCTGCCTGTTCGCCGAGCGCTACTTCGTCCGCACCGGGACCCAGGCCGGCCGCCTGTCGGATTACTCCGCCGTGATCACCGGACTCTTGTTGGCACTGACCCTGCCGCCGGGCTTCCCGCTGTGGATGGGGGCCGTCGCCGGCCTGGTGGCCATCGCGCTGGGCAAGGCGCTGTTCGGCGGCATCGGCTTCAACGTCTTCAACCCGGCACTGGTCGGCCGCGCCTTCGTCCAGGCGGCCTTCCCCACCGCGATCGCGACCTACACGCCGTCCTTCCTGGCGGGACGCTTCACCGAGTTCATTCCCTCCTCGCTGGCCTGGCCGCTGATGATTCCGGCCGACGCCGCCGCCTGGCTCAAGGCCAAGAACCTCGATGCCCTGGCCGGCGCCACGCCGCTGGCGAAGTGGAAGTTCGACGGCGTGGTGGCCAATGCCGGCGACCTGCTGACCTCGCTCTCGGGCAACATGGCGGTGGGTCCGGCGCCGGTGCTGATCCTGCTCTGCGGCGCCTATCTGGCACTGCGCCGCTTCATGGACTGGCGCATCCCGCTGGCGATCATCGGCAGCGCCGCGCTGACTGCCTGGCTGCTGTATGCCTTCGATGCAGTGCGCTACCCGAACCCTTTCTTCATGCTGTTTTCCGGCGGCCTGATCCTCGGCGCCGTGTATATGGCGACCGACATGGCGACCTCACCGGTGACGCCCAAGGGCATGTGGGTCTATGGCGCACTGATCGGCTTGCTGACCGTGGTGATCCGCTACTACAGCGGCCTGCCGGAAGGCGTCATGTACGCGATCCTGATCGCCAACGCGGCCTCGCCCCTGATCGAGAGGATCACCCAGCCGGTGCCTTTCGGCCGCGGCGCGCAGAACCGCCACAAGCGCGCCACCTATCCGCTGAACCCGGGCTACATCTCGCGCGAAGAAGCCGGCGCGGTGACACCGAAGAAGCGCTTCCTGCCGAAGAAGCCGAAAAAATGACCGAGCCGTCTGAACCTTCCGTTTCCGCAGCCAAGGTGATCCCGATCGCCGTGGCCGGCGCTACGCCGCCCGTGCCGCCCGCGTCCCCGACCGCCCCGATGATCCGCACCCTGGGACTGGTCTCGGCCATCTGCGGCCTGATCATCGTCGGCGCCTACCAGGGCACCTACGATGCGGTCGCCGCCAACAAGCGCATCGCCACCGAGCGCGCGGTGTTCAAGGTGATACCGGCGGCGCAGTCGATTGCCGAGTACGTCGCGCTGCCCGGCGGCGGCATCGAGCCAAGAGTTGGCGCTGGCGACACGGCGCCCGGCGGCGTCAAATTCTTTGCCGCCTACGACGCCGGCGGCAAACTCGCCGGCATCGCCGCCGAAGGCGGCGCCAAGGGTTACGCCGACACCGTGCGCATCATGTTCGGCTATGCGCCGGACTGCCAGTGCGTGGTCGGCATCGGCGTGGTGGCCATGCGCGAGACGCCGGGCATCGGCGACAAGATCATCACGGACAAGAACTTCCTCGCCAACTTCAACGCGCTCGACGTCAAGCTCAAGGGCGACCTCTCGGCGCTGGCCAACGAGGTCAGGGCGGTCAAGCACGGCGCCAAGACCAGCCCCTGGCAGATCGATGCGATTGCCGGCGCGACGATCACCTCGCGCGCCGTCGGCCGCGCCATCAACGATTCGGCGCAGGTCCTGCTGCCGCGCCTGGTTCCCAATCTCGACAAGCTCAGGAGCAAATCATGAATCCGTCTGCCGCAGGGACCTGGGATGAGTTCATGGAGGGCGTCTGGCGCCAGAACCCGGTGTTCGTCATGGTGCTGGGCATGTGCCCGACCCTGGCGGTCACGGTTTCGGTGGTCAATGCGCTGTCGATGGGGGTGTCTACGATGCTGGTGCTGATTGCCTCCTGCGGGCTGGTGTCGATGATGCGCAATATCACGCCGAAGGAGGTGCGCATTGCCGTCTACATCGTGATCATCGCCACCTTCGTCACGGTCGTCGATTATGCGATCCAGGCCATCAGCCTCAAGCTCTACGACGCGCTCGGCGCCTTCATCCAGCTCATCGTGGTGAACTGCATCATCCTCGGCCGCGCCGAGGCGCATGCGGCGAAGAACCCGCCGCTGCCGGCCATGATCAATGCCGCCGGGATGGGCATCGGCTTCACCATCGGCCTGCTGGCGCTGGGCACGGTGCGCGAGGTTCTCGGCGCCGGCACCTTGTTCGGCGTGACGCTGTTCGGCGCCGGTTTCCAGCCCTGGGTGATCATGGTGCTGCCGCCCGGCGGTTTCTTCGTGCTCGGCGCCTGGCTGCTGTTCTTCTCCTGGCTGGAGCGCAGGAAGCTGCGCCGGCGGCAGGCCAAACTCGTCGAGGCTACGCAAAATGCATGAATCGGCCTTCCAGATATTCATCAACGCGCTGCTCGCCAACAATTTCGTGCTGGCGATGTTCCTCGGCCTGTGCCCCTTCCTCGGCGTTTCGGGCCGGCTCGACACGGCCTTCCCGATGGGCGTGGCGACCACCTTCGTGATGCTGGTGGCTTCACTCTGCGCCTACGGCCTGAACCTGCTGCTGGGCTACTTCCACCTCGAATTCCTGCGCCTGATCTCCTATATCGTGATCATCGCCTCGGCGGTGCAACTGGTCGAAATGGTGCTGAAGAAATACAGTCCGAAGCTGTTCCGCGCGCTCGGCATCTACCTGCCGCTGATCACCACCAACTGCGCCGTGCTCGGCGTCGCCTTGTTCCAGACCGCGCGCGAATACGACTTCGTCCAGTCCGTCACTTTCAGCGTCGGCGGCGGCGCCGGCTTCACCCTGGCGCTGGTGCTGATGGCCAGCGTGCGCGAGCGCCTGACGCTGTCCAACGTGCCGGACTTGGCCCAGGGCACGGCCCTGTCGCTGATGCTGGCAGGCATTCTGTCGCTGTCCTTCATGGGCTTTGCCGGACTGGGCGGCTGATGGGCACTTACCTGGTCACCGTCGGCCTGATCTTCGCCATTCTGCTCGGCGGCATCGCCGTCGAGCGCCTCTACCTCCGGTTCGCCGCGCAGAACCCGCAACTCGGCCCCTTCCGCGACAACAGCAAGTGCGGCTGCTGCTCGGCCGGCAGCGGCTGCAGCGAGGGCTCCTGCGCCGAACCCGATGCCTCGCCTCGCCACTGATTTGCCATTTTCGGAGCCAATGCCATGCCGCTAGCCCAGCCACCCGCGCCTCCCCCCGCCAGGATCTGGTCCGCCGTCCTCACCGAGTCGCGCCGCATCACGCCGCCCGCTTCGCGCGAGGAAGTGCGCCATCTGGTATTCCGCATCGGCAACCTGTCCTTCGACGCGGTGCCCGGCAACTGCATCCGCGTCCTGGCGCCGGGACAGTTCGGCAACCGGCACCACGCCCGGCTGTATTCGATCATGGACCTGGAGCGGCGCGCCGAGGCGACCGAGTTCGCCATCTGCGTGCGGCGCTGCACCTACATCGACGAATTCAACGGCGAGGAATACCCGGGCATCGCCTCCAACTACCTGTGCGACCTGCGTCGCGACGACGTCATCGAGCTCGCTGGCCCGGTCGGCTATCCCTTCGTGATTCCGGAGAACAAGAATGCCGATATCCTGATGCTGGGCATGGGCACCGGCATTGCGCCCTTCCGCACCCTGATCCGCCAGATCTACGAAAAGATCGGCGGCTGGAAGGGCAGGGTCAGGCTGTTCTACGGCGCGAAGAGCCCGCTGGAAATGCTCTACATGAACGACGAGAACAACGACCTCGCCAACTACTACGATCAGCCGACCTTCAAGGCCTTCCAGGCGGTCAGTCCGCGCCCGCATTTCGACGCGCCGGTGGCGCTGGACCAGGCCCTGGCGCAGAACGCGGCGGAAGTCTGGGACATGATGCAGCGCCGCGATACGCGGGTTTTCATCGCCGGCACCGGCAACACGCTGGCCATGTTCGACCAGGCCATGATCGAACTGGCCGGGTCCGCCCGGGACTGGGTGTCGGTGCACGGCAAACTGCGCAGCAGCGGACGCTGGAGCGAAGTGCTGTACTGAGGGTGGGGGGCCCGCCGTCAGCGCGGGCGTATCATCACCGCGCAGTGAGCCTGCCGCGGGCACAGCACGGCGCGCACCAGACGTTCCGGCATGCCCTCCTGCCAGGACGAGTCGGACGGGTAGGAATAGATGCGGATGCTCCAGACCGAGCCCGCTTCGCGCACCAGTTCGATATTCGCCTTGAAGGCTTTTTCCGCATCGCTACCCGAGCGCTGGTGCAGTTCGCGATGCAGGAGATTCAGCACGGCATCGGATTGCGGATCGATCGACTCGGGGTGCGCCAGGTCCCGGTCCGCGATGCAGCGGATGTAGTGGGTATAGATCTGCGTGCCCTCGCCACCGATCCAGCAGTCGAAGCCGATGTCGGGCCGGGTGACTTCAGCCGTCTGCGAGCGGACGGGGCCGGTCGCCAGCAACAAGCCGCATAAAATCGCACAGGCATATCTCATGGCGAAATCATACGCCCGCCGGCGGCATGCGTGACGCAAAAAATACACACGGACGCCGCCGCGGGTCGGCCGAAGCGATACGCAGGTCGCCATCGATGGGCGTCAGTTACTATGTCGAAAGTACAAGGGCGCTCATTCTTATCCAAACCATTCAAATGAATAATCATCACGATGGCGAGCTGGACCTGTCGGTGCGGCTGATGGAGCACCTGGTCGTGCCGACCTTCGTGCTGGACGCCGACTGCCGGGTCATCATCTGGAACCGTGCCTGCGAGCGCCTGACCGGCATCAAGGCGGGCGAGGTCATCGGTACCCGCGAGCACTGGCGCGGCTTCTACAGCGAGCCCCGTCCCTGTCTGGCCGACCTGATTGCCCAGGGCCACACCGAGGAGATCGACGCGCTCTACGTCGATCACGATCATGCGGCGACCGATGCCGTGCCGGCCCATGGTCGCCGTGCGGAAAACTGGTGCGTGATGCCGCAGCTGGGCACCCGGCTATATCTCGCCATCGATTCCGGCCCCATCTTCGACGAAACCGGCAAGCTGATCGCCGTAGTGGAAACCCTGCGCGACATGACGGCGCAGAAGGAGGCGCAGGCGGCCTTGCAGCGCCTGGCCAACCGAGATGGCCTCACCGGGGTGGCCAACCGGCGCTGCCTCGACGAAACCTTGCAGGCCGAATGGGCGCGCGGCACGCGGGACGGCAAGCCGCTTTCCCTGGTTCTGCTCGATGTCGACCACTTCAAGGTCTACAACGACATTTTTGGCCATCAGGGCGGCGATACCTGCCTGAAGGCGCTCGCCAGCGCGATGGTGACGTCCTGCCTGCGCTCGGTCGATCTGATCGCCCGCTACGGCGGCGAGGAATTCGCGGCCGTTCTGCCCGGCACCACCGTCGACGGCGCGCTGACGGTGGCCCGGCGCATCGGCGCCGAGATCGCGGCGTTGCAGCTTCCGCATCCCGGCAACAGCGGCGTCGGCCATGTGTCGGTCAGCCTCGGTGCGGCCACCGTGGTGCCCGATCGCACACGCGAAATCAATGACCTGATTGCGGCCGCCGACCGCGCGCTGTATGCCGCAAAGGCGGCCGGACGCAATTGCGCATTGCATGTCGAGCAACTCGACGAAGGGCGAGGGTTGAACCAGGTAGCGGCCGTCTGATGCCTTTTCCGCATAGCCGGCGAATCACGCGGACTGCCCCGCGGCAATGCCGTTCGACTTTTGAAATTCGCTGCAGGTAGAATCCGGGCATGAACACTTCCCGCCGTTTTGGCGTTGCCGTCGTCATAGCTTTGATCGTCCTGGCGGGGGCGCTGGCCACCCCGCGCCCCGCGCCGCCGCCGATACGCATCGGCGTGCTGCACTCCCTGACCGGCACCATGGCGGCCAGCGAACGGCCGTTGGTGGACGCGCTACGTCTGGCCGTGGAGGAAACCAATGCCGCTGGCGGCTTGCTCGGACGGCCGATCGAAATCGTGCTTGCCGACAGCCGTTCCGATCCGGCGGCGGCGGCAGCCGAAGCCGAGCGGCTGATCGTGGCGGAACGCGTCAGCGCGCTGTTTGCCTGCTGGACCTCGGCCTGTCGCAAGGCGCTGCTGCCGGTGGTGGAGAAGCATCGCCACTTGATGTTCTATCCCCTCCAGTACGAAGGCCTGGAACAGTCGCCGAATATCTTCTATACCGGCCTCGCGCCCAACCAGCAGATACTTCCCGGGACGCGCTGGGCCCTGGACCATCTCGGCAAGAAAGTCTATCTGCTGGGTTCCGACTACATTTTCCCGCGCACCGCGAACCGCATCATCCGCGATCTGGCGCGGGCCGGCGGCGGCACGCTGGTGGCCGAGCGCTATCGGCCGCTGGGTGATGCCGGCTTCGACGCGATCGTGGCCGAACTGCAGGACATGAAACCGGACGTGGTGCTCAACACCCTGAACGGCGACAGCAATCTGCATTTCTTCCGCGCCCTGCATGCCGCCGGACTGGATGCCTTGCCGGTGATGTCCTTCAGCATCGCGGAGGGCGAGTTGCGGGCGATGGGGCTGGCCAAGGCGCATCCCAATCACTACGCCGTATGGAGCTACTTCGGCAGCCTGCCGGGGGAGGCCAACCGTCGTTTCGTCGCCGCCTTCCAGGCACGCTACGGCAGGGATAGGATGACCAGCGGGCCGATCGAGGCGGCCTATGTCAGTCTCAAGCTTTGGGCGCAGGCGGTGCGCGATGCCGGCAGCGAGAAACCCGGTCAGGTCAATCTCCTGGTGCAGGAGCAGAGCATCGCGGCGCCGTCCGGGCTGTTCGCCGTCGACCGGTCGACGCGCCATATGTGGCGACCCGTGCGCATCGGCAAGGAACGCGCCGACAGTGGCTTCGACTTGGTGTGGGATTCGGGCGTCGCACTGCGGCCGATGCCTTTCCCCGACTATCGTTCGCGCGCCGCCTGGCAGCAGGCGCAGTTGCCGCCATGAAAAAGCTGCCGCCGCTGATGATCATCGCCCGGCTGTCGATCAGCTACCTGCTGGTGGCGGTGCTGCCGCTGGCTGGTCTGGCCGTGTATTACCAGGCCTCGTTCGAGACTTCGCTGCGCAAAACCGTGCTGGAGAACCTGGCCGTGATTGCCGACAAGAAAGTCGGCAAGATCGAAACCTACATAAGCGAGCGCATGGGCGATGCGCAGCAGGCCAGCCACAGCGCTGCGGTCAGGGAGGCAATCGCCAGCTTCGGACCGGCTTTCCACCGCGGCGGGCTGCGCGCACCCGACTATCTCGCAGCCGAACTCCGCCTGCGCGAGGTCTTGGCCGGCATGCAGGGGGCGGACTACTACGATCTGCTGCTGATCGATGCCGGCGGCGACGTGGTGTTCTCGGTGGCGCGCGAAGGGGAGCTGGGCACCAACCTGAGAACCGGGCCCTGGCGCGACACCCAGCTGGCACAAGGGTTCGAACGGGCTCTGGGCACGCTGCAGACCCATCTCACCCGCTTCAAGCCTTATCCGCCTTCGGGGCAGCGGGCGGCGGCCTTTCTGGTGTCGCCGGTGCTGAGCGAAGGCGTAGTGATCGGGGCGCTGGCCTTGCAGGTGGATCTGGAGCGGCTCGAAGCGGTGGTCACCGACCGCAGCGGCCTGGGAGCCTCCGGCGAAGTCGCGCTGGCTCAAAGCGAAGGCGACGCCGTCCTGTTCACCGCACCCCTGAACATGAAGCCCGATGCCGCCTTTCGTTTCCGCCTGGCCCTGGCGGAGACACCCTATCCGATGCAACAGGCACTGGCTGGCGGCCGCGACACGGGGATTGTCAGGGATTACAACGGCATCGAAAGCGTGGCGGCCTGGCGTTACCTGCCGTCGCTGGGCTGGGGCATGGTGGTGAAGACCGATGCCGCCGAGGCGCTGGCACCGGTGGCTCGCCTGCACCGCCTCAGCTATCTCGCGCTCGGGCTGTTCCTGTTGTTTTCCGCGGTCGCCGCGGTGTGGCTCGGGCGTTCGCTGTCGCGTCCGGTGCGGCGGCTGACGGCGATCGCCGAAGACATCGCCGGCGGCAACCTTTCCCGCCGCGCCCCCGGCGGCGGCGGCGATGAACTGGGACGGCTGGCCGACGCCTTCAACCACATGACGGACGAACTGGTGGCGGCCCGGGTCGATCTCGAAGCCCGGGTGCTGGCGCGCACTGCCGAATTGGCCGAAGCGAATCAGCAGTTGCAGACGAGCCTGTCGAAGCTGGACGAAGCGCAGCGGATCGCCCAGGTCGGGTCATGGGAACTCGATCTGGTCAGCGGCAAACTGCATTGGTCGGACCAGATATTCCGCATCTTCGAAATCGAGCGCAAGGATTTCAGCGCCACCTACGAGGCCTTCCTCGACGTGGTCCATCCGGCGGACCGGGAACGGGTCAGCCGGGCTTACGCGGACTCGCTGGCGGCCCGCACGCCTTATGAAATCTCCCATCGGCTGCTCATGGCGGACGGGCGTATCAAGTGGGTGAACGAACGCTGCGAAACCGAATACGACGAACAGGGCAAGGCGCTGCGTTCGCTCGGGACGGTACAGGACATCACCGAGCGCAAGCGGGCCGAGCAGGCCCTGCTTGCCTCGGAATTGTTTGCCAAGGCGACCATCGATGCCATCCCGGCGCACATGTGCGTTCTCGACCGGAGCGGGCGGATCATGGCGGTCAATCAGGCGTGGCGCGAATTTTACGAGCACAACTCCGCACAAGCCCAGGGCCTGAACTATTTCCTCGGCGCCAATTATCTGCAGACCTGCAATGCCGCCACCGGCCCCGGCGCAGAAAATGCCGAGCAGATGGCGGAGGGCATTCGTCGGGTGATCAGCGGCGAGTGCGAGGCATTTACCATCGAATATCCCTGTCATGGCCCGGATCAACGGCACTGGTTCATCGCCAGGGTGACGCGCTTCCATGGCGATAGCGGCAACGTCGTCGTGACCCATGACGACATCACGGCGAAGAAGCAGGCCGAAGCCGCCATCCAGCTCTATGCCAGCGTGTTCCAGCACAGCGCCGAAGCCATTCTGATCAGCGACGCCGACAATCGCATCCTGGCCGTGAATGCTGCATTCACGCTGTTGACGGGCTATACCAGCGACGAGGCCGTCGGCAGGAACCCGGGTTTCCTCGCCACCGGGCAGACTCCCGCCGCGATCTATCGCGAAATGTGGACCGCGCTCAAGGAGAGCGGCTCCTGGCAGGGCGAGATCTGGGATCGACGCAAGGACGGCACGGTCTATCCGAAATGGCTGTCGCTGTCGGTGGTGCGCGACGCCGCCGGCGAGATCACCCATTACATCGGCAGTTTTGCCGACCTCTCCGAGCGCAAGGTGGCCGAACAGCGCATCACGCATTTGGCCAACCATGACGCCCTGACCGGTCTTTTCAACCGGCTCAGCCTGAAGGAAAGGCTGGAGCAGGCGCTGGCCACGGTGAGGCGGGAGCATCGCGCACTGGCGGTGCTGTTCATCGATATGGATCGTTTCAAGGCGATCAACGATTCCCTCGGACATGCGGTGGGCGACGAGCTGCTTTTGGAAGTGGCGCGGCGCCTGCGCGACGAAGTGCGCGACAGCGATATCGTGGCCCGCCTCGGCGGCGACGATTTTGTCGTGGTGCTGACCGATGTCGAAGGCGCCAACGCGGCGGCCCGCGTGGCGGACAAGCTGCTGCGCGTGTTGGGGCAGCCCTACCGGATTCGCGAGCACCAACTGCACTCGACGCCCAGCATCGGCGTCGCTTTCTTCCCGATCGACGGCGAGGACGGCGAAACCCTGTTGAAGAACGCCGATACGGCGATGTATCACGCCAAGTCCCAGGGACGCAACAACGTCCAGTTCTTCACTGCGGCGATGAACCAGGCGGCGATCGAGCGGCTGCGCCTGGATCATGACTTGCGGGTGGCCCTGGAGGAAGGCCAGTTCGAACTGCATTACCAACCCAAGCTGGAAGCCTGCGCCAGCGGGTCGGGTTGCGCTGCCTGCAGTGATCGCGCCTGTCGCGTGGTCGGAGTCGAAGCGCTGGTGCGCTGGCGCCATCCACGCGACGGACTGATCTCGCCGCTGAAATTCATTCCCGTGGCCGAGGAAACCGGCCTGATCCTGCCGCTGGGCGAATGGGTGCTGGACGAAGCCTGCCGGCAGCTGCGCGCCTGGCGGGATGCGGGCATCGCGAGCGCGACCATGGCGGTTAACCTGTCGGCTCACCAACTGGGGTCGCCCAGCTTGCTCGGCTTCGTGCGGAAAACCCTGATACGCCACGGTTTGACCGGCGCAGATCTGGAACTCGAAATAACCGAATCGGCAGTGATGGACGACCCCGCCGCCAGCATAGGCAGGCTAAACGCCTTGCGCGAACTCGGCGTCAAGCTGTCGATCGACGACTTCGGCACCGGCTATTCATCGCTCAGCTATCTCAAGCTGCTGCCGATACACACGCTGAAGCTCGACCAGTCCTTCGTGCGGGACATCGAGAGCGATCCCAACGATGTCGCAATCTGCACCGCCACCATCGCCCTGGCACACAATCTCGGACTGACGGTGGTTGGCGAGGGCGTCGAGACGGAGGCACAGCATCGCTTCCTCACCGGTCACGGCTGCGATTTCCTGCAAGGCTACCTGTTCAGCAAGCCCGTTGTTGCGGCCGAGGCGCTGGCGTTTATCCGCCGGCGCAACATGCCGGACACGGCGTCACCGATACCTGCGAACGCGGCCTGACCCCTGCGCTGAATTCACTGTGGTGTCGGCCGCGACGCCATGGCGCCCGCGTCGAGGCATCGACGCGGTTGGTGCAGCGAATAATTCTTTGCGCCGCACCGGCGGCGCTCCCGTCCACCGCGCATCATGTTGATTGCGTATCAAATTGTTCCGCCTGCGCCTGCCACCGACAGGCCCGCGCACATACTACTTTTGCAATAAATACGCACAAAAACATGAAGCTAGCGGGATTGACAAGGAGAAAAACCGGCTCACAATCAGCACCGCAGTCACGCAGTCGCTACCGATTCGGCATTCGATTCGATGCCGGATTCCCGAGTGGCAAGTCATTGACCACCAGCGAGCCGACAGGGTCCGATCCAGATGAAAGCCTTCCATGCCATAAAAGCACCGGATGACATCGCCAGGCTGGTAGCCGACAGTGCCCGACTCGATATGGTGACCGTGAAATGCTTTTGCAGCGAGCAGTACGGGAAGCACATAAGCTGCTTCGTCGATGCCGGCAATCGGGCTGCCCCATTCATGGCCAGGGCCCTGGGCGGCGACGTGCTGGGCGACGCCATCGTGTCGTTCGTCGTGGCGATCCCGCCGGGTTTCTTCTGCAGTCAGCGCGATGAAAACCAGCAGGTCAGGGGCGGCAAGTGTCTGTGCCGGCGGGGCTACAGCAAGGCCAATTCGAAACTTGGGCGACAAGCGGGCTGATCATCGAAGCCCTGCGTTTCGACCGGCGGCGCCGGCTGCCCGTGCTTGCGGCAACGTCGAGCGGCGCTACTGGGTCTTGATATCCGAAGGCAGGGTCCACGCCCGCAGGGCGCGCAGCAGCGTCCGCTTCTTGGCCTGATGCGCCTGCATGCGACGCAGTATGTCGTCCAGGGTGCGCATGGCCTCGGTGATGTGCGGCCCCTTGTTGAGCATCACGCACTCCGCCCGTTCGCCCATGGCGGCGTCGGTGATTTCGGCGCGTGAGGGCAGGCCGGTCTTGGCCAGCGTCTCCAGCACCTGGGTGGCCCAGATCACCGGCATGTGCGCGGCTTCCGCGGCCCAGAGGATCTCTTCCTGGACCTCGGCCAGGCGTTCGTAGCCGCATTCGACGGCGAGATCGCCGCGCGCGATCATGATCCCCGCCGCCTTGCTCGCCATCGCCGCAAACAACAGCTCGGGAAGATTCTCGAAAGCCCGCCGCGTCTCGATCTTGAGCACGATGCCGAGATCCGGCTTGCCGAGCTGGCGCAGACCAGCGCGCAATGCCGCTATGTCGGCGGCACGCTGCACGAAGGACAGCCCCACCAGATCCGCCTCCTGGGCCACCACGGCCAGGTCTTCGAGGTCCTTGTCGGTCAGGGCGGGCAGCTTGAGCTGGCTGTCCGGCAGGTTGATGCCCTTGTCGCTGGCGAGCTTTTCGCCGCAGTCCCGGGCATGGGTGATTTCCACCTCCAGCCAGTTCTTCTCGATGCGCCGGATCACGCCGCCGATGCGGCCGTCATCGAACCAGATGCGTTCGCCGACGCAGACGTCCTTGAATATCTCGGGCAAGGTACAGGCGACGGCGGCAACGGGATGCTGCTGCCGCTTCTTCGCTTTGAAGACCGGCGCATGATTCGCGTCGCGCGTCAGGTGCAGGATTTCGCCGCGCGCCAGTTGCAATACTCCCTCCGCGCGCGGCAGGTCGGACACGGCGCTGGTTCGCGGACGGGCGCCTTTGCGCCGGCGCTTGAGACGGGTATCGGCGACCAGGTAGGCGGTGCGGACGCTTTCCGCGAGAACGCCGGCTTCTTCGCGCAGCACCACCTGCAGGCTGCGTTTGGCGCCGCGCGCGTCGGTCAGGTCGATGTGGTCGCCCAGCTCCAGTTGCGCCAGCCAGGCCGCATCGACGCCGACGTGGGACGACGCGCCGGTCACCGGCGTGCCTGCCCCATTGGCGCGCAAGCCGACCAGGCAGGGCATCACCACCCGGCCGAACTCGTCGCGCAGGGGCCGCAGCTTGAGCACCGGTTCGCCCGCGGGAAGCGGGCCGGTACGCAGCTTCGGCCCGCCGACATCCATCAGGATGCGCACCGGGCGTCGTTCCGCCTTCGCCGCGCGGCGCACGTTGGCGGCCATGGCCCGCCACTGGTCCGCCGCGTCGTGGGCGCAATTGATGCGGGCGATGTCCATCCCGGACTGCACCAGTTGCCGAACCAGGCCATAGTCCGCCGCAGCTTCCGTCGACAGGGTGACCATGATGCGCACGGCCCGTTCCGCCGGCGGCGCGCCGAGCAGTTCGTCGGTGTGCCGTTCGAGCAGTTTCCGGCTGCTCTCCATGCCCACCGGTTCGTCTTCCAGCGGCGGCCGCCAGGGCTGGCCGGTCATCCGGTGCAGGATGCCGAGCACCTTGTCGAGATTGGCCAGGACATGGGATTCGGCCCGCCCCAGCGAGGACAGGCCGACGCGCGCCAGCGATTCCTGCAGGGGGCGGCGGTCGCTCTGGCGCAGGCGCAGGTAATGGGCCAGATTGCGGGCGCTGGTCCGGTAGCCGGGGTCGAGATTTTCCAGGTGCGGCGCGAGGCTGTCTTCGTAGGCCAGCAATTTGCCGCGCAAGGTCCATAGCTGCCCGATGATGGCATCGCAGCCGGCCAGATCCCAGGTGTCGACAGGCGGCTGGTCGGCGGCGGCAGGGCCGGAAGTGGTCTTTCTTGCGGCTTTGGCCCGCACTTTTTTCGTTGCTGAAGGAATCTGCGCAGCCATGGTGTCCGATGGTCTCAACGGGTTCAATCCGGGGTGAAGGAAGCGCCGCCGATCGGCGGCGCGCCGCAAAGCCGGACATAGTTTAGGCCAATAATGTGGCGGGCATGTGCTCGAGAAGCGGCTTGCGGCGCGGTACCGGCCTTGCGCCGTGCCGCCAACGCCGACTTTTGGCGCGACCCTTGGAACGGTGGGTTGGCCCGTTCATGCGAATTCCTCACCGAACAGCAGCGACCATGCAGGCCGGTAGGAAGGTAGCGATCGGGCTGATTTGCATGAATGAAGCGCGCGTCGTAGTCGCTGTTTGGTCACACCTGCATGAAAAGCCTGACCCAGAAACAGTGCAATTGGATCGCCCCCGAACTGAACACCCGCCCACGCAAACGGCATGAATACAAAGCGCCATCAGAGATCTATCATGCGTCTTGAGATTTGTTGCACTTCGCTGTTGAGTCTACGCGTCTTGGCGATAGTGGACACCTGGCGATTAGTGCTGTACAGTAATGCGTACATCTCAGGAGCCGCCCATGGACGCGATTACTTACACCACTGTTCGTGCAAACCTCGCCAGCGCAATGGATCGGGTTTGTAATGACCACGAAGCCTTGATTATTACGCGCAACGGCGAACAGTCCGTTGTGATGCTCTCGCTTGAAGATTTCAAAGCGCTTGAGGAAACAGCTTATCTGTTGCGGACACCCGCCAACGCCAAGCGTCTTCTCTCTGCCGTTGCACAACTGAACGCAGGCAAGGGCATTGAGCGGAAACTGGCAAAGTGACGCTGATCTTCGCAGACGAGGCATGGGAAGACTACCTGTATTGGCAGAAACAAGACAAGCGAATGGTGGAGCGGATCAACAAACTGATTCGGGAGACACAGCGCGAACCATTCAGCGGCGTGGGCAAGCCGGAGCCACTGAAGCACGCGCTAGCGGGATTTTGGTCGCGGCGAATTACTGATGAGCATCGCATGGTGTATCGCGTCGTTGATGATGCGCTAGAAATCGTGCAACTTCGGTTCCACTACTGACTTGAGACGTCCAACGTTCAAGGTCAGGGGCGCTGCGCGGCTTTATCGCGCAGCGTCCAGAGAGCAAAGCGAACGGGGTCGACCGCAGGGTTGGGCGTCATATCAGTCAGCACCGCCATCGCCCGCTCCGTCGGAGGATGGTGTTGAGTCCAGTGATGCACCGCCGTTCGAACCACTTTCTGTGGCGCTGGACGCGGACTGAATAAACACGGCAAGCACGAGTGGTTCGAGAAGCGGCACCCAGCCCGGACGGCACTTTCTTACCTCTGGGCCAAGCATGTGAAGAACTATGGCAACTCCGAAGACAGGCAGTAACCAAATAATTGCGAGCTGTGCGAGCTTCTGGAATCTCGTGAAGTACTTGGCGCGACCAAGATGCCAGGTAGCAACAGCCGCGGAATAGACGTAAAACACCACCAGTAGTGTGATGAGAAGCCCGACAAGGTATGGGAGTGCTTGGCTCATGACGCCCAACGTAGAGCTAACCGGCGCTGCGCGGCTTTAACGCGCAGCGTCCAGCGACCGAAGGGAGCGAGGTTGAGCGCCATGTGTGCGCCCAGCATGGGCGCGATGTAATGGGGTGGAAGTCCCCTGTGGGAGTACCGACATGAATTCATGATGAAGACATGATAACCACTAGCCGAAGGCAAGGGC
>JAMPYF010000047.1 GCA_023700805.1 Sulfuritalea sp. | reverse complement strand
GAGCGAGGAAGGTTCGCCGGGGAATTCCGGTCGCGTTGTCCGACGACGGCCGCTTTTTGGCCGGCTAGTTTAGCGACCGGCCCGGCGAAGCTTTCGCAGCGAGGGGTGAGCGCGGGAATTCGCAAGGCCAATTTATTGGCCTTGCGCCGTGCGAACGGGCGAGACTCTGGCGAGCCCTCCGCCGCAGGGCCGGGGAGGCGGGGCGCGTTTCTTTGGGTACTTTCTTGCCGCGCAGCAAGAAAGTACCTCGCCCGCCGGGGCGAGTCCCGGCATCTCCCTTCGAAGGAAAGCCTAAAGAGTTGGCGCTGGCGATACGGCGCCACATCCCGGCACCCACCCCGCCCCGGTACAATGCCCCCCTTCAGATGCGGCAGGCCAGACGCCCGCCGCCAGCCCCCGGAAAGACCGTGTCATGACCTGCAAGATCCTCGTTACCAGCGCCCTGCCCTATGCCAACGGCGCGATCCACCTCGGCCACCTGGTCGAATACATCCAGACCGACATCTGGACGCGCTTCCAGAAGATGCGCGGCAATGAATGCTGGTATGTCTGCGCCGACGACACCCACGGCACGCCGATCATGCTGCGCGCCGAGAAGGAAGGCATCACGCCGGAGGCCTTGATCGCCCGCGTCCATGCCGAGCATGCGCGCGATTTCGCCGGCTTCCATGTCGCCTTCGACAACTACCACACCACGCATTCCGACGAGACGCGGCATTATTCCGAGGACATCTACGCCAAGCTCCAGGCCGCCGGCCTGATCGAGGTGCGCTCGATCGAGCAGTACTACGATCCGGTCAAGGCCATGTTCCTGCCCGACCGCTTCATCAAGGGCGAGTGCCCCAAGTGCGGCACCAAGGACCAGTACGGCGACGCCTGCGAATCCTGCGGCGCGGCCTATGCGCCGACCGAGCTGAAGAATCCCTATTCGGCGGTGTCGGGCGCGCAGCCGGTGCTGAAATCCTCCGACCACTATTTCTTCAAGCTCTCCGATCCGCGCTGCCAGGAATTCCTGCGCCGCGCCACGCGCGAGGTCTGCAAGGCCCAGCCCGAGGCGATCAACAAGCTGCAGGAATGGCTCGGCGAACCCGGCGAGAACAAGCTGACCGACTGGGACATCTCGCGCGACGCGCCCTACTTCGGCTTCGAGATTCCGGGCGCGCCGGGCAAGTTCTTCTACGTCTGGCTCGATGCGCCGATCGGCTACATGGGCTCGTTCAAGAACTTCTGCGCGAAGAAGGGGCTCGATTTCGACGAGTTCTGGGGCAAGGATTCAAAAGCCGAGCTCTACCACTTCATCGGCAAGGACATCCTCTACTTCCATGCGCTGTTCTGGCCGGCCGAGCTCGAACACGCCGGCTATCGCATCCCGACCGGCGTCTTCGCCCACGGCTTCCTGACCGTCGATGGCGCCAAGATGTCGAAGTCGCGCGGCACCTTCATCACCGCCGAGTCCTACCTGACGCAGGGCCTCAATCCGGAGTGGCTGCGCTATTACTTCGCCGCCAAGCTCAACGGCACGATGGAGGACATCGACCTCAACCTCGACGACTTCACCCAGCGCGTGAATTCCGACCTGGTCGGCAAGTACATCAATATCGCCAGCCGCGCCGCCGGTTTCATCGCCAAGCGTTTCGACGGCAAGCTGGTTGCCGGGCACTTGGCCGAGACCTTCCGCAAGGAGCTGCCGGGCCTCGCCGAGGCCGCCGAGGAAATCGCCGGCCATTACGAGGGCCGCGACACGGCGCGCGCACTGCGCCGCGTCATGGCGCTGGCCGACCAGATCAACCAGTACGTGGACAAGAACCAGCCCTGGGTGCTGGCCAAGCAGGAAGGTCAGGAAGCCAGGCTGCACGAGGTCTGCTCGCTCTTGATCAACGCCTTCCGCCTGTTGACGATTTATCTGAAGCCGGTGCTGCCCAAGCTGGCGCAGCGCGCCGAGGAATTCCTCAACGTCGCGCCGCTGCATTGGGCCGACGCCGGCCACCTGCTGCCGCCGACGCAGCTGATCAACGGTTACGAACACCTGATGCAGCGCATCGACCCGAAGCAGATCGAGGCCCTGATCGCCGCCAACCGCGAATCGCTGGAACCCACGGCAGCGCCCGCCGCGCAGGTCGCCGTGTCGCCAGCGCCAACTATTGACCCGCATTCGCCGCAACGCCACGCCCAGCATCAACAAGCCACCGAAGACAAGGCGCAGGGCCAGGCGATGCCTGCGGCGCAGCACATCTCGATCGACGACTTCGCCAAGGTCGATCTGCGCATTGCGCGCATCGCCGACGCGCAGCACGTCGAGGGCGCCGACAAGCTGATCCGCCTGACGCTGGATCTCGGCGCGGGCGGCACGCGCAATGTCTTCGCCGGCATCAAGTCGGCTTACGATCCGGCGCTGCTGGTCGGCCGGCTGACGGTCATGGTGGCCAACCTGGCGCCGCGCAAGATGAAGTTCGGCATGTCGGAAGGCATGGTGCTGGCCGCCTCCGATGCCGACGGCAAGTCGCCCGGGCTGTTCCTGCTCTCGCCCGACAGCGGCGCG
Organism: Sulfuritalea sp.; assembly: GCA_023700805.1. GTDB lineage: Bacteria > Pseudomonadota > Gammaproteobacteria > Burkholderiales > Rhodocyclaceae > Sulfuritalea. The sequence goes on along the minus strand of JAMPYF010000047.1, from coordinate 23,027 downwards.
CAACCGGGCATGAAGGTGAAGTGATCCGGCAAAAGCATTTGATCCGCAGATTTCGCCGATTGACGCAGATGGATCAGGACTTAACTTGGTCGCGCCGAACCGCCTGTCGGGTTAACCGTGAACACCGGCTACTGTTCTATCTGCGAAATCTGCGTAATCTGCGGACTGAACTGAGGTCTTTAGGGTGATGCAAGTCAAGCGCCTGGTCATCAGCGGCATCGTGCAGGGCGTCGGCTTCCGCTACGCCATGATGTCGCAGGCGCGCCTGCTGGGCGTCGCCGGCTGGGTGCGCAACCGCCGCGACGGCAGCGTCGAGGCGATGATCGTCGGCGATGCGGATCAAATCGAGCGGATGCTGGAATGGAGCCGGCGCGGTCCGGCCGGCGCCGTGGTCGCCGATGTCATGGTCGAAACCGCCAGCGGCGAGTTCGCCGACTTCGAGCTGCGCCCGACGGCCTGAGCCGGCGGCCGGCGGCTTTCCCCGCTGCGGCCGCATGCCATAATCAGTCCATGTTCCGCCTCTCACGCGATATCCTGATTGGCTTCCTGCTGGTGTGCGCCGCGGCCTGGGGCTTGATGGGAACCCGCACGCTGCGCTTCGCCGACCAGGCGCTCTATGATGTCGAGGTGCGCTGGCTGCGCGCCAACGCACCGACGCCGCTGGCCCATGACGTGGTGGTGATCGGCATCGACGAGGCCGCCTACGAATCCATTCCCGAGCCCACCGCGCTCTGGCATACCCATCTCGGCGCGCTGCTGGCCGGCCTCTCCTCGGCGCAGCCGGCCGTGGTCGGGCTGGCGCTGCCGCTGCCGGTGCGCTCCTACGATTTCCTGGTCAAGGACATCGATTCCGTGCTGCTCGCCGGCATCTACCGCCTGCGCGGCGCGGCGCCGCTGGTGGTGGGCCAGCCGCCCGGCGTCGACCGCAAGCTGCGCCCGATTGCGCCGGAACTGGCGGCCGCGATCGGCAAGAGCGCAATAGCCTCGCTGGCCATCTGCGAGGATGCCGACGGCACCGTGCGCCGGGTCAATCAGCGCCGCTGCCGCTCCGACGAGAACCAGGAACCGCTGGCCCTGGCCATGGCCAAGCATATGGGCCGCCAGGGATCGCTGACCGGCATGATCGACTACAGCGTCGGCGGCGCCATCGAATACACGCCGGTCGCGACGGTGCTGGACTGGATCCGCCGCGGCGAGGACGGGAAGCTGCTGGCCCTGGTGCAGGGCCGCGCCGTGGTGGTGGCCAACCTGCTGCCGACCGAAGCCCGCCACCGCCTGCCGGTGCAGCTGGCGGCCTGGGAGCCGGGCAGCCGCACCGAGCCGGGCGCCGTGGTGCACATCCAGACCCTGCGCTCGCTGCTCGGCCGCGGCCTGATCGAGCGCATGCCGGCGAATTTCACGCTGCTGCTGGCCGGCATCGGCGTCCTGCTCTGGTTCGGCCGCAGCGACTGGGTCAAGGCCCTGGTGCTGGCCGGCGTCATCGGCGGCTTCATCGCCGGGTCCACCTTCGCTCTCTGGCATGGCCGCTATCTGCCGGTGGCCAACATCGTCATCGTCACGCTGCTGGCCTTCGCCGCGCGCCATGCCTGGGACTTCGCCCTGCATTTCCGCGAAAAGCAGACCTTGCGCACCATGTTCGCCGGCCACGTCAGCCCGCAGGTGATGCGCGCCCTGCTCGGCGGCGAGCTGCAGCTCGAACAGAACGGCCAGCGCTGCGAAGTGACCCTGCTCTTCGCCGGCATCCGCGGCTTCGCGGCGCGCAGTGCGCAGTCCACGCCCGAGGCCATGATCGCCCTGCTCAACCGCTTTCATGCCGCGGCCGCGCTGGCCATCCAGACCAGCGGCGGCGCCGTGGACAAATACGTCGGCGACGGCCTGATGGCCACCTTCGGCCTGCCGCAGCCGCTGCCGGCGCCGCAGCGCAATGCGCTGGAAGCCGCCCAGGACCTGCTGCTGCGCGTCGACCGGCTGAATGCCGAGCTGTCCTTAGAAGGCATCGCCCCGCTGCAGATCGGCATCGGCATCCACTGCGGCGAGGTCCTCGCCGGCTATGTCGGCGCCAGCCAGCGCCGCGAGTTCTCGGTGATCGGCGACGCCGTCGGCATCGCCGGGCGCCTCGAAGCCATGACCAAGCAATACCCGCATCCGGTGATCTGCTCGCAGGAAGTGGCCGCCGCCGTCGACCATGCCGGCGGGATGGTCGATCTCGGCCACCCGGTGGCCGACCTGCCCGCACTCTGGGGCTGGACCCCGCCGCTCACGGCGCCGCGCGGAGAAGCCAGGTGAGCCCGCTGGCCAGAGGCCGCATCGCGGCCTACCTGGGCCTGATCTGGTTCGTCGGCAGCCGCCATCGCGAACTGCGCCGGCCGTTGCTGCGCGAGCAGCTCTACCGGCAGATCCATGGCGCCGGCGTGGCGGCCCTGCCGGTGATCGGCGTGCTCGCCATGCTCACCGGCGCCACCGCGGCGACCCAGTTGTCGGCGCTGATCGGCGCCGACAGCGACCTGACCCAGCGCATGCTCTTCCTCGGCCTGTTCTACGAGCTGGCGCCGCTGCTCTCGGCGCTGGTGGTGGTGGCGCGCAGCAGCGCCGGCATCGCCTCGGAACTCGCCGTGATGCGCCTGCACGACGAATTCACCGCGCTGCGCCGGCTCGGCGTGCCGCCCGCCGACTACCTGCTGCTGCCGCGCATCGTCGGCATGGCCATCGCCCTGCCGGCCGTGACCGCCTGCTTCCAGGCCATATCGATAGGCAGCGGCTGGCTCGCCACGGCCCTCGTCGAAGGCCGGCCGCTGGCCGAGGCGGCCGGCCGCTTCCTCGATCTGGCGGACCCCTGGCTGGCCCTGCTGAGCCTGGTCAAGAGCGCGCTGATGGGCGCCGCCGTCGGCATCATCGCCTGCCACCACGGCAGCAGCGGCACGCGCGGCAGCCAGGGCATTTCGGGCGCCGCGATGCAGTCGGTCGGCACCGGCCTGATCGCCGTCTTCGTCATCGACGTGCTCTTCGCCCTGCTGCTCTACGTGCTCAGATGAGCCAATTGCATGCCACCGTCGCCGAGCGCCGGCTCTCGCTCTACGAGGGTGAAGCCCTGCGCCTGGTGCTGCCGCTCTACGCCGGCGGCCGCCATCGCTTGGTGGCGGGCGACGACGACATCGCGCGCCGGGTCGTGGCAGCGCTCGAAGACTGCCCCGGCGTCGGCGTGCTGCCCGCCGACGGCGGCCTGCTCGGCAACCAGACCGTGGCCGGAAATTTCGCGCTGGTGCTGCGCTACGACGCGGCCGAAATCCGCGACCTGCGCGACCAGGACCTGGACGCCGCCTTCCGGCTCTGCGGCATGAGCCCGGAACGCGTCGATGTCCTCGCCCGCGAACAGCCGATGAACCTCGAACGCGGCGAGCGCTGGAAGGTCGGTTTCGTCCGCTGGCTGCTGCGGCCGCCCGAACTGCTGGTGATCGACCGCCTGTTCGCCGGCCTCACGCGGCGCCAGGCCAATGCGCTGATCGCCGTCGAAGCGGTCTATCACGCACGCCATCCTTTCCGGCCGGTGCTCTTCGTCGATCTCGACAGCCATGAACTGCCCGCGCTGCCCGACTGTCGAAGCTCGACAGAACTCGCAGAACTCGCCGATTTCTCGGAGACCGCATGTCACTCCTGACCCAATACGATGCCGATGCCGCCGCGCTGCGCCGCGGCATCCGGCGCTTCCTGATCGTTGCGGTGCTGGCGACGCTGGCCGTCGCCGCCGCCATCGTGGTGCGCCAGGGGGTGTTCCGCCAGACCACCAACTACAGCTTCATCACCAACAGCGCCCAGGACATCGTCAAGGGCCAGCCGGTGCGCATTGCCGGCTTTCGCGTCGGCTCGGTGGCCGACGTCAGCCTCAAGGACGACGGCCAGGTGCTGGTGAATCTGGAAATCGATGCCGACCACATGCGCTTCATCACCCATGACGCGCGGGTCGAACTGCGCAAGGATGGCCTGGTCGGCGCGGCCACGCTGGAAATCCTGCCGGGATCGGACCTGAGCCGCCTCGCCCCGGCGCAGGCGCGGCTGAAATTCTCCCGTGCCGACGGCCTCGCCGCGCTGGCCAACCAGGTGCGCGACGAATTCGTGCCGATCCTCAAGGACATCAAGGCCATCACCGGCGCCCTGGCCGATCCGCAGCAGGGCCTGCCGGGCACGCTGGCGCAGATCCGCTCGAGTTCGGCAGCGCTCAACACGCTGCTGGCCAGCAGCAACCGCCAGGTCGAAGGCATCGGCAGCACCGCGATCCGTGTCCTGGGCAAGGCGGAGCAGGACCTGAACCACCTCGGCCAGACCCTGGAGACCGCCAACCAGCGCCTGCCCGGCATGATCGAACGCACCCAGCAGGTGCTCGACCACGTCGAGAAGCTCACCGCCGAGGCCGAAACCAGCGTGCCGTCCGTGTTGCGCGACGGCGGCGCGGTCGCCGCCGACGTGCGCGAGATCGTCGGCGGCGCGAAGCAGGCCTGGCCGATCCGCAATTTCGTCGATGCGCCGGCGCCGGCCACGCTCAAGGCCGACAGCGATCCGCGCGGGGAGGCTGCCCGTGCGCGCTAGCCTCTTGCTGTTGGCGGCCCTGATCCTCGCCGGCTGCGGCTCGACGCCGCAGCCGCCCCAGCCGCAGCGCCTCAGGGCCGCGCTGGAAGCCGAAAGCGAAGGCGCGAAGCGCTACGGGCGCGGCGACTATGCCTTCGCCGCGCGCCGCTTCGACGAGGCCGTGCGCCTCTACGCCGCGATCGACGATAGCGCCGGCGCCGCGCGCAGCCGGCTGCACCTGGCGCGCAGCGAGCTCGCCCTGGGCCGCGCCGAGGCCGCGCTGCTCGTGCTGGCGACCGCGGCAGCCGGCGCCGATGCGGACCTCGCACTGGACATCCTGCTGCTCAAGGCCCAGGCGCAACTCGCGCTGGCGCGCGATGCGGAGGCGCAGCAAAGCCTCGCCGCCGCCGCCGGCCTGTGCGCCGGCAGCTGCGCCCAGGCCGCCAGCCTGCATCTGCTGCTGGCGCGCGCCGCGCTCGCCGCCCGGGACGCGGCAGGCGCGCTGGCGCATGCCGAAACGGCCCTGAAACTGCTGCAGGGCAAGGACCAGGCGCATGAAACCGGCAATGCCTGGCGGCTCGTCGCGGCCGCGCGGCTGGCCGCCGGCGATGCCGCCGACGCCCTGCCCGCGGCACAGGCCGCGCTCGACATCGACCGCCGCCTGGCCTTGCCGGAAAAGATCGCCGGCGACTGGCTGCTGATCGGCGATATCCGGCGCAAACTTGGCGCTGGCGATACGGCGGCCGCCTACCAGCGTGCGCTCGCAGTGGCCGACGCCGCCGGTTTGATTCAAGTATCAAAGATGGCGACACAAGCTTTGAAGGATATCGGCATGGAGAAAAAAGCTGCCCGCTGACTACCCCAAACGGCATATTTGGCGGTATGCTTAACGCCTCGCTTAACCACCCGCAGAGGAGAGCATCATGGCCCGCAAGAAGAAACTCGATTTTTCTGACATAGCCGATGCCCGCAAGAAAGAGCAGCTGAACCAGAAGGATTTCTGGACGCGCTATGGCGTCACCCAGTCGGGTGGCTCGCGCTACGAATCCGGCCGCAACATTCCGAAGCCCCTGGCCATCCTGTTGTGGCTGCATCGCTCGGGCAAGGTCACGGACAAGGATCTCGCCGACGCCCTGAAGTAAGCTGCAGGGCATTTGTGCGGCCTGCACTGCCGGGGCCGCCGGCGAAGGAAAGACGGCAATCATGATCGAAACGGCACGTGGCACGGTCCACGAGTGGCAGCGCGACCATATGGGCCACATCAATGTGCGCGCCTACATGGAGTTCCTCGAAGAAGCCTGCTGGCAGTTCTATGCCATGCTCGGCATGACGCCTTCGCTGCTGCGCAGCGGCGCCCTCCATCTGGCCGCGGTGCAGCAGAACATCAGCTACCGCAAGGAGTTGTATCCCGGCGACACCGTGGCGGTGCGCACCGGCGTGCTCGAAATGCGCGAAAAGGTGCTGCGTTTCCGCCACGAGCTGTTCAATACCGAAACCGCGGACATCTGCTCGGTCTGCGATTTCACCGTGGTCTGCCTCAACCCGGAAAGCCGCAAGTCGCAGCCCTTTCCGGACGAAGTCGCGGCCAGGGCGCGGGAATTGATCCTGCCCGCGACCGAATAGAACGCCATCCCTCCCCCACTGCCCGTCAGCCTTCAATGAAGAAACCAACCGCGGCCGAACCCGTGCCGGCGTTCGAGCCGGAATTCGTCGCCGGCCTGAAAAAGATTTTCGAGGAAATGATCGTCTTCAACCAGGTGCTCGGCCTGAAGATCGCCTCGATCACGCCGGAGCGCGTCGTGGGCCGCATCGCCATGCGCCACGAACTGGTCGGCAGCCCCAACCGGCTCCATGGCGGCGTCATCAGCGCCAGCCTCGACGCGATGGGCGGCCTGGCGGTGATGGCGGCCATCGGCGCGCGCCACATGGACGAGGCGCCGGCGCAAAGGCTGCACCGCTTCGGCAAGCTGGGGACCATCGATCTGCGCATCGACTACCTGCGCCCCGGCATCGGCGAGCACTTCGAACTGCATGCCGAGGTCCTGCGCCTCGGTTCGCGCGTCGCCACCACGCGCATGGAATTCCGCGGCGCCGACGGCAAGCTGCTGTCGACCGGCGCCGGCGCCTACATAGTCTCCTGAGAGCTTGGCCCAGGCTGAAAGCGCGTCACCAGCGCTTTCACCATGGCCAGATAGGGCGCGGCCTCCGGGGTGTTTTCCGCCGGCGCCCAGGGCGCCTTTTCCGCTGCGGTGAAGGGCAGGTAGGGGCCGGCCTTGGCTTCGAGAAACACCGTATCGGCTTCCAGCGCCACGGCCGTATGCCAGGTGCCGTGGGGAATATCGACGCCGAGCGCCGTACCGCCAGCGCCAACTTTCACACTACGCACGATGCCCCCTTCATCGTCGAACAGCACCAGCCCGAGCAGGCCGCGCAGGACGACGAAGGTTTCGTCCTTGTCCGGATCGAGATGGCGATGCGGCGGGATATAGGAATCCGGCTGCATGGCGTTGAGCAGGCGGTGCGCCGGGTGATCGTCGGCCGGGTGGAAATTGCGGTTCTTGCGCCGGCGCGGGTTGGCCGCCGCCTCGGCGCAGAGCGCATCGAGCAGCTTGTCGTCGATCAGCGTGATCATTGGTAGATCACTTTCACGTTCTCCGCCTTGAGCCAGTCGGCGAGGCCCGCCAGCAGCGCATCGTCGAGCCGCACGCGCCAGCTTTCGGGCAGCGGCAGTTCGGCCGTCGCATCGCCGTTGCGGTAGGACAGCCGCACCGGGCAGGGGCCGTTGCGGAAGGGACTCAGCAGCGCCTGCAGGCGTTTGGCGTCGGAGCCGCCGTTCATGGTCAGGCGCAGGCCGCGCGCATAGCGGCCGCGCGCCTCGGCCAGGGTGTAGAGCTTGTCGGCGGTGATGCGCAGGCCGCCGCTGTAGTCGTCCTTCTGCACCTTGCCCTCGACCAGCAGCAGCTCGTCTTCCTTGATCTTGGCCCGCTCGGCATCCCACAGCTCGTTGAACACCGTGACTTCGAGCTGGGTGGTGCCGTCGTCGAGCACCACCACGGCCATCTTGCCGCGGCGGGTCATCTGGGTGCGGGTGGACATCACGACGCCGGCCAGCAGCACCGGCTCGCGCTGCGGTTCGAGCTGGCCCAGGCGCCGCTTGACGAAGGAAGCCAGCTCGGTGGCGTAGGCATGGTAGGGATGGCCGGAAAAGAAGAAGCCCAGCGCCGGCTTTTCGTTCATCAACTGCTCGCGCTCGGTCCAGCGCGGCACATGGGCCAGATGCGCGTAGTGCGCGGTGTCTTCCTGGGCCCCGGCGCCCATGTCGAACAGGCCGCCCTGCATCGCATTGCGCTCGGCCTGCTCGGCGGCTTCGAGGGCGACGCCGGTCGAGGCCAGCAGCTTGGCGCGGTGGTCGTCGATACCGTCGAAGGCGCCGGCGCGGATCAGCGCCTCGATCACGCGGCGATTGACCACGCGCTTGTCGATGCGGCGGCAGAAGTCGAATAGGTCGCGGAAGGCTCCCCCATCCTCGCGTGCCTTGAGGATCACCGACAGCGCCGCCTCGCCGGTGCCCTTGATGGCGCCGAGGCCGTAGCGGATGGTCTTGCCGTCGACCGGGCGGAAGCGGATGCCGCTGTGGTTGATGTCGGGCGGCAGGAAGACTAGGCCGTTGTCGATGGCGTCCTTGTAGAAGAACTGGATCTTGTCGGTGTTGGCCATTTCCGACGACAGCGTCGCCGCCGCAAATGCCGCCGGGTGATGGCGCTTGAGCCAGCCGGTGTGGTAGGCCACCAGCGAGTAGGCCGCCGCATGCGACTTGTTGAAGCCGTAGCCGGCGAACTTCTCCATGACGTCGAAGATTTCGTTGGCCTGGCCGGGGCCGATGCCGTTGCGTCCCGCGCCTTCGACGAAGACGGCGCGCTGCTGGTCCATTTCCTCCTTCTTCTTCTTGCCCATGGCGCGGCGCAGCAGGTCGGCGCCGCCCAGGCTGTAGCCGGCCGCCACCTGCGCCGTCTGCATCACCTGCTCCTGGTACACCATGATGCCGTAGGTGTTGGCCAGCACCGGCTCCAGGCTCGGATGCGGATAGATCACTTTCTCGCGGCCATGCTTACGCGCGATGAAGGTCGGGATGAAGTCCATCGGCCCCGGCCGGTACAGCGCATTCAGTGCGATCAGGTCTTCCAGCCGGTCGGGCCGCGCCTGCACCAGGGTGTCCTTCATGCCGCCGGATTCGAACTGGAACACCGCCGTGGTGTTGGCGGTCTTGAACACCGCGTCATAGGTTTCGCGGTCGTCGAGCGGCAAGGTGGCGAGGTCGATGTCCGCGCCCTCGACTTCCTTCGCCAGGCGCACCGCCTCGTCGAGTATGGTCAGGGTGCGCAAGCCGAGGAAGTCGAACTTGACCAGGCCGGCCTTCTCGACGTCGTCCTTGTCGAATTGCGAGACCACCGACTCGGCCCCGGCCGCCGCGTAGAGCGGGCAGAAATCGGTGAGCTTGCCCGGCGCGATCAGCACGCCGCCGGCATGCATGCCGACGTTGCGCGTGAGGCCTTCGAGTTTCAGCGCCAGCGCCCAGAGCTCGGCGACTTCCTCCTCGGCCTCGATTCTTTGGCGGATCAGCGGCTCCTTCTCCAGCGCATCGGCCAGCGTGATGCCGAGTTCGTTGGGAATCAGCTTGGCGAACTGGTCGACGAAGTTGAAGCCGAGATCGAGCACGCGGCCGACGTCGCGGATCACCGCCTTGGCCGCCATGGTGCCGAAGGTGGCGATCTGCGACACGGCGTGGGCGCCGTACTTCTTCTTGACGTAATCGATGACGCGGTCGCGGCCTTCCTGGCAGAAGTCGATGTCGAAGTCGGGCATCGAGACGCGTTCCGGATTCAGGAAGCGCTCGAACAGCAGGTCGTAGCGCAGCGGGTCGAGGTCGGTGATGCCCAGGCTGTAGGCCACCAGCGAACCGGCGCCGGAGCCGCGCCCGGGGCCGACCGGCACGCCGTTGTGCTTGGCCCAGTTGATGAAGTCGGCGACGATCAGGAAGTAGCCGGGGAAGCCCATCTTGATGATGGTGCCGATCTCGAAATCGAGCCGGTCGACATAGGTCGGTCGCTGCTTCTCGCGCTCGGCCGGGTCCGGGTAGAGCAGCTCCATGCGGCGCACCAGGCCGGCATGCGACTCGCTGGCGAGGAATTCCTCCAGCGGCTCGCCGGCCGGGGTCGGGAAATCCGGCAGGCGGCTCTTGCCCAGTTGCACGGTCAGGTTGCAGCGGCGGGCGATTTCCACCGAGTTCTGCACCGCCTCGGGCAGGTCGGCGAAGAGTTCCGCCATCTCGGCCTGGGTCTTGAAATACTGCTCGGGGCTGTAGCGCTTCGGTCGCCGCTTGTCGCCCAGCACATAGCCGTCGGCGATGCAGACCCGCGCCTCGTGCGCCTTGTAGTCCTCGCGCCGGAGGAACTGCACCGGATGCGTCGCCACCAGCGGCAGGCCCAGCCGGGCGGCCAGATCGACGCTGGCCGCGACCAGCACCTCGGCGGCGGCGGCATCGCGGCCGGCGGGGCGCTGCAGCTCGATGTAATAGGCTGCGGGAAACAGCTGCGCCCAGACCTGGGCGCGCACATCGGCCTGGTCCAGCTTGCCGGCCGCCAGCATCTGCCCGATGTCGCCCAAGGGGCCGCCCGAGAGCGCGATCAGGCCGCTGTTGTCGCCCTGGCCGAGCTGGGCGCGCGTGATCTCGGCGCGGCCGTGGCGGCGCGGCGCCAGGTAGGCGGCGGACAGCAGTTCACAGAGGCGCAGGTAGCCGGCGCGGTTCTTCGCCAGCAGCAGCAGGCGCGACGGTCCGTCGTGCTTGTCGCCGGCGTCCTCGTCGCCGACCCAGACATCGCAGCCGATGATCGGCTTGATGCCGGCGCCGCGCGCCGCGGAATAGAACTTGACCATGCCGAACAGGTTGGCCAGGTCGGTGATCGCCAGGGCCGGCTGGCCGTCGGCCACGGCCTGCGCGATCGCCTCATCGATGCGCGTCAGGCCATCGGTGATCGAGTATTCGCTGTGCAGCCGGAGATGGACAAACCTGGGAAGGGACGACGGGGCGGACATGGCAGGGCAATTTTACTCCCGCGCCCGCAGCACGAGAGCCTGAATTCCATGCCGCCGGGACCCGCCGCAACGCGGGCGTGGCGGCGCCTGTCCAGCCGGCGCCGCTGTGCGGCCTACTTCTTGGCCGGCGTCGAAACGGCCTTAGTGAACATGTAGAAAATCGCGTTCTTGAATTCCGCGTCGGTCAGGTCGGCACGGCCGCCGCGCGCCGGCATGCCGTGATGGCCGCGGATGGCACCGAGCGCCAGCGCATCGAGGCCCTTGCTGGCACGCTTGGTCCAGTCTTCGCGGTCATCGATGCGCGGCGCATGCTTCTTGCCGGAACCATGGCATTCGATGCATTTTGCATTGACCACGCTCTCGGCGCTGCGGTCGGAGGCGGCAGCCGCGGCCGGCGCCGCAGCAGCAGTTTCGGCGGCCTTTTCGGCCGCCTGCACGGTGCCGGCACCGATTGCGAACGGAATCGCCAGCAGCATCACGATCTTGCTTTTCATGATTGTCTCCAGGAGTGGGAAAGCTTCGAATTGCTGAAGATTCTAGTCCTTCGACATCCGACAATCATGGCAGATAAAAGCCGCGTATCGGCGCATAACCGGCCTCACTTGAGCCCTCAACAAGCACCTGAAACAAGCGCCGAATCCTGGCGCCGCAAGGCTTTCGGTTACAGGCGGTCAGAGCGGCCGCTGCACCCAGTCGAGCAGCGGCTGCCACTGCTCGATATCCTTTTCCGCACGGCTGGGCGGCAGCTCGAATATGCTCATGCCATGGGCGGCCGCCTGCACGTAGTTCTGCGTGTCGCGCAGGTGGGCCACCACCGGCAGGCCGGTATCGGCGAGGAAGCGTTCCAGTTCCGCCGCGGCGCGGGTGCGCGCGTCGACGCGCATGGCGACGATGGCGACGAAGGCTTCATGCTTGCGGATTTCCTTTTCCTCGGCCAGGGCGTCGAGGAAATGCCGCGTCGCGAGAATGTCGAAAATCGACGGTTGCAGCGGCACGATCACGCGCCGCACCAGCTTCAGCACCTGGCCCAGCTTCTTGCCGTGGAGGCCGGCCGGCGTATCCAGCACCACGTGCGTGGTGTCCTTGGGCGGCCGCGCCGGCTGCTCGGGAACGATCTCCCAGGTCGCGATATGCGGCAGCCCCGGCGCACGCAGCTTCAGCCATTCGCGCGAGGACTGCTGGCGGTCGATGTCGCCGAGCATGACGCGCCGGCCCTGGCGGGCGAAGAACGCCGCCAGATTGGTCGCCAGTGTCGTTTTGCCCACCCCTCCCTTGGGATTGGCGATCAGAAAGGACTCCATGGACGTGGACTCTACCACCGGCGACAAAGACCATGATCCTGATATGGATCAATTACAGAACGGTTTTGCACGCCTAGCGTGCACCACGACGTAAATCTTGAGGAAAACATCATGTTCTTATTCGACCTGCTGTTCGGCAACAAGAAAACCGCCGCGCCCGCTGCCCGCGAGCCGGTCATCGTCAATGTCCCTGCGCCTGCGCCGGGAACAAAGGCAGCCAATGCACCCGGCACGCAGATCAATCACGACGCAAACCTGATCGCCTCCCTCAAGGATGACCACCAGAAGCTGCTCAGGACCTTCCAGGCGATCGGCGCCGCCAGCTTCGCCGGCGAAATGGCCAAGGTGCAGGGATTGCTGGGCCAGTTCCAGACCATGATCATGGATCACCTGCTGAAGGAAAATGTCCGCCTCTATGTCTACCTCGAACACCTGCTGGCGAACGACCCGGTCAGCCACCAGATGATGCACGGCTTCCGCCACGAAATGGACGGCATCGGCCGCGTGGTGGTGGGCTTCCTCGAAAAATACAAGGCGATCGGCGAGCATCCGGAACTGGGCGAGGCCTTCGCCACCGACCTGCGCGGCATCGGCGAGGCGCTGGTGGCGCGCATCAAGCGCGAGGAAGACATCCTGTACCCGATGTACTCGGCACCCGGCTGATCCGCGCCGGGCTGCCGCTCAGCCCGGACCGCGGGCGGCTTCCCCCAGGCTCAGGGCGCCGCAGCGTATATGGGCCATCAGGTGGTCGGCCGACATCGGCTCGCCGTAAAAGTATCCCTGGAACAACTGGCAGCCCACCCCGGCCAGGAAACTTCCCTGTTCCGGGGTTTCGACGCCTTCGGCCAGGACTTCCATGTTGAGGCTGTGGCCCAAGGCGACGATGGTACGGGAAATCGCCTGGTCGTTCTTGTCGTCCGGCAGGCCGCGGACGAAAGTGCGGTCGATCTTGAGCCGGTCAAGGGGAAAATTCTTCAGATAGGCCAGGGAAGAATAGCCGGTGCCGAAATCGTCGAGCGCCGTGCGGATACCCATGGCCCTCAACCCGGCCAGGACGCTCGCGGCGCCCTCCGGATCGACGATCAGCATGCCTTCCGTGATCTCGAGTTCAAGCAGGTGGCTGGGCAAACCGGTTTCGTCGAGAACGGCCTGCACCGTCTCCAGCAAGTCCTGACTGCGGAACTGCCGGGCCGAAAGATTGACGGCGACCGGCAGATCGTGCCCCAGGCGTCGGCGCCAGTTCTGCGCATCGATGCAGGCCTGGCGCATGACCCAGATTCCGATCGGCAGGATCAGTCCGGTTTCTTCCGCAATCGGGATGAACTGTGCCGGCGCCACCGCGCCCAGATCGAAACTGTTCCAGCGCAACAAGGCTTCGACGCCGATCAGGCGTCCGTCGTGGGCATCCACTTGCGGCTGGTAGTGCAAGGCAAACTCCCGGCGTTCCAGGGCCAGGCGCAGCATTCGCTCCAGTGTCAGCTGCTGCGCGCCCTCCGCATTCATGCCTGCGGCGTAGAAGCGGTGGCCGCCCCGGAATTCGCGCTTGGCGCAATACATCGCCGCTTCGGCGTTTCTTTGCAGCATGCCGGCGTCAACGCCGTCGTCCGGATGGAGGGCCGCGCCGATGCTGATGGATACATGAAGCGCATGTTGATCGACGATGATCGGTGCAACGAAGGCGGCCAGCAGCTTCTCGCAAATGGCGTCGACGTTCTGCCGCGAATGAACATCCTCCAGGAGGATGGAAAAACGGTCGCCGCCGAGACGCGCGGCTGCATCCTGGCCCCGCAACACCTTGCGGATGCGTTCCGCCGCCTCGGTCAGCACCTTGTCGCCCACGGCGTGGCTGAGGGAATCATTGATCCGCTTGAAGCGATCCAGGCCGATCTCCAGCAGCGCGAACATCTGCTGCGAAGACTTGGAATTGGCTACCGCCCGCTCCATGGCCGAGACCCACGCACCGCGGCTGAGCAAGCCGGTCAGAAAATCGAAAGTGCGCAATTTCTCGAGCTGTCCTTCGGCCTTCTTGCGCTTGCTGATATCCACGATCATGGCGATGTAGTTGGTGGTTACGCCACGGCCGTCTTTCGCCGCGACAATCGACAGCAGCGCCGGATAGGTTTCGCCGTTCTTGCGCAGGTTCGAGACTTCCCCTTCCCAGCTGCCCGACTGCAGCAGCTTGGACCACATCCCGGCATAGAAGTCGTCATCGTTCCTGCCGGATTTGAGAATTCGCGCATGCTGCCCCAGGACCTCCTCCCGGGCGTAGCCGGTAATCCTCACAAACGATCGATTGACGTCGACGATGTTGGACTGCGCATCGGTAATCACGATCGCCTCGACGCTGTTGGCGAATACCGTCGCGGCAAGATTCCGGTCTTTCTCCGCCACCTGCCGGGTGCTGAGGAACTGGAACAGCAGCACGCCGCCGAGCAGGAGCGAGACCACCGCCGAGAGCGTGTTGATGGTCAACTCGACGCGGGCATGCCGCCGCAAATCGCTTGCGCTGTGCTTAACCGCAAGGCCGATGACCTGCTCGAGCTCTTTCATGGCATCTATCTTCTGCGACGACACCTGAAACCACCGCTCCGCACTCGGCAGGCTGTCCGCTGCCGCGGCGGAACTGTGTCCGGCAGCGACGACGCGACGCCGGATGGTATCTCCCTCGCGGACAAACGGCTGGGCAAGAATCGCCTCGAAACCGGCCTTGGCGTCTTCTTGAACAAATTGCAGAAATCGGTTGATGGCCTGCTCTTCGATGGCGCGAATCCGGTGCAAGGCGGCGATGCGGGAAAAGGAACCGAAGTCGCGGGAAGACAGTATGGCGGTCAGCAGCGCGCGCTCCTGACCGGCCATTTCCTTCGCCTGCAGAAAAGCCATGAAAGCCATTTGCGGACGCAGCGTGACGTGGTCGGTGACAAGGGACGCGCCCATCACGTCAAACAGAATGTCGATCATCGACGAATAGCGATCAACCGTCGCCTCGCGGGACAGCATCAGCGCATCCACCCGCTGGCGCAGCTCAGCAATCCCTTGCAGATCATTGATCGCGGACGCGCGTCTCGCCTCCAGGTAGGAGTGGAGATTCTCGTCACTCAGCAGGCGCCGTTCCGCCATAGCGCGGGCCTGATCCGTCATTCTGCGCTGCCGAACCAGATCGTCAGCGAAGACCTTGCCGTTCGAAGCGATGTAGCCGCTGGACAACCCGCGCTCCATCTGCAACTCGTGCAGCAGCAAGCTGTTGCCGGCGCTGGTCTCGGCCCAGTGGTAGACGGTTCGCGCCCTTGCCAGATCGGCCAGCTTGTCCTGGACGGCGCGCGCGCAGAAGAATGACAGGACGATGAAAAATGCCGCCAGCAGGCCCCGCGAACCTTGCTTGACAAAGCGCAGGGACGCGACCCGCGAAACCAGGTTCGTCATCAGTACGGCGGCGCCGGGCATAGCCTTTAAGCCTTTATGGGTATTTCCATACTATCGACCATCCCGGAATCCAGAATTGATCTGGAATAGCTTAATTCGAGAATCGGGTCGCAGCCTTGCCGACACGCCACCATGGCGGCAGGCCCGGCGGACCACCGCAAGTAGCAATGGCATTCCAGCAGGCGGCCGCCATGGCGCCGCTTAAGGCAGCAGCACCGTCGAGCCGGTGGTCTTGCGCGCCACCAGGTCGATCTGCGCCTGTGCCGCGTCCTTCAGCGCATAGCTCTGGTTGACCTCGATCTTGACCTTGCCGGCGGTGACCACGTCGAACAGTTCGCCGGAGATGGCCAGGAGGTCGCTGCGCTGCGCGATGTAGGTGAATAGCGTCGGCCGGGTGAAGAACAGCGAGCCGCGCTTGGCCAGTTCGCCGCTGTCGAGCAGCGGCGCCGGGCCCGAAGCCGCGCCGAACAGCACCATCATGCCCAGCGGTCGCAGGCAGTCGAGCGAACCCATGAAAGTGTCCTTGGCGATCGAGTCATAGACGACCCGGACGCCCTTGCCCGAGGTGATCTCCTTGACCCGCTCGACGAAGTTTTCGCGCGTGTAGATGATGGTGTGGTCGCAGCCGTGGGCCTTCGCCAGCGCCGCCTTCTGGTCCGAGCCGACCGTGCCGATCACCGTGGCGCCCAGCGCCTTGGCCCACTGGCAGACGATGAGGCCGACGCCGCCGGCCGCGGCGTGGATCAGGATGGTGTCGCCGGGCTCGACCCTGCAGGTGCGGCGCAGAAGGTATTGCGCGGTCATGCCCTGCAGCATCATCGCCGCGCCGGTCTTGAAGTCGATCGCGTCGGGCAGCTTGACCAGGCGGTCGGCCGGCATGTTGCGCACTTCGGCATAGGCGCCGATCGGGCCGCCGGCATAGGCGACGCGGTCGCCCGCCTTCAACTCGGTCACCGCGCTGCCGACGGCCTCGACCACGCCCGCGCCTTCAAGGCCGATGCCGGAAGGCAGCGGCACCGGGTAGGCGCCGGTGCGATGATAGATGTCAATGTAATTGAGGCCGACGGCATGATGCCGCACGCGTGCCTCGTTCGGCGCCGGGTCGCCAACGGCAACTTCTTCCCAGCGCAGGACTTCGGGACCGCCGGGGGCGTGAAAGCGGATGGCATGGCTCATGGGTGTCTCCCTGGTTTGGCGAACTCGAATCGCAAGGCACGCAAGCTACCCTGCCCGCGCCGAAAATTCAACCATGGCGGCGAAGTTGCCGCGCTGGTGCCAGGCAGGGCGCCCATGCCGGCCGCTTGCCGGCGCGTGCTTGCCAAAGCCTGCGGCCGACGACAAACTGCCGCCTTTGCCCTGCCGCGAAAGGCAGTCCGCCCGTGTTTTCCCGCATTCTCGCCAATACGCCCGCATGGGTCTGGGGCCTGCTGCTGGCCTTGCTGCTGCTCGGCGTCAGCCAGGCCAGGGCGCGTCGCCCGACGCCGCCGCGACTGCTGATCCTGCCGCTGCTGATGTGCCTGCTGTCGCTCGCCGGCACCTGGTCCTCCTTCGGCCCGGCGCCCGCCGTGACCCTGGCCTGGGCCGTCGCCGCAGCGGTCGTCGGCGGCCTTGCCAGCCGGCTGCCGGCGCCGCGCGGCAGCGGCTTCGACGCCGCCACCGGCCGCTTCCTGCTGCCCGGAAGCTGGCTGCCGATGGCGCTGATCCTCGCCATCTTCGTCCTCCGCTATGCCCTCGGGATGATGCTGGCGATCGACCCCGAGCTGGCGCGCGAGCGGCCTTTCGCGCTGACCATCGCCAGCCTCTACGGCGCGCTGGCCGGCGCCTTCCTGGCCCGCGCCGGGCGCGTATGGCGCCTGCGCCGCAGGGCCGGCCAGCTTGCGCCCATGCCGGCATGGGCGCCGCTCTCGGGCCTGATCGGCGTCGCCCTCGGCACCCTGGCCGCGGCCCTGCTGGCCATCGCCGCGATGATCGCCTTCGGCGCCGCCAGCCCGCCGCCGCCGCTGGCGGCCGTCAGCCGCGCCGTGACCAGGATCGACTACCAGGATTTGCCCGCCCTGAGCCGCCACACCGCGCGCGACGGCACGGCGCTGGCCTACCGCGCCTATCCGGTGCGCGATGCGCGGCGCGTCGCAGTGCTGATCCACGGCTCCTCGGGCGACAGCCACGCCATGCATGCGGTCGGCCTCGCGCTGGCGCGCGCCGGCATCGCCGCCTATGCGCTGGACATGCGCGGCCATGGCGCCTCGGGACGGCGCGGCGACATCGACTACGTCGGCCAGCTCGACGACGACCTGGCCGATTTCGCCGCCGGCCTGCGCGCCGCCCATCCCGGCGCGCGGCTGAGCCTGGTCGGCCATTCCTCGGGCGGCGGCTTTGCCCTGCGCATCGCCGGCGGACCGCTGGGCGCGCTGTTCGACCGCTACCTGCTGCTGGCGCCGCTGCTGCACCAGCAGGCGCCGACCACGCGACCGCAGGCCGGCGGCTGGGTCAGGGTTTTCGTGCCGCGCATGATCGGCCTGAGCCTGCTCGACGCACTCGGCCTGCCGTGGTTCCAGCAACTGCCGGTGCTTGCCTTCGCCCTATCGGCGGAAGCCGCGGCGAGGACCACGCCGACCTATTCCTACCGCCTGCAGCGCAACTTCCGCCCGCGCGAGGACTATCTGGCCGAGGTGCGGGCGATCGGGCGGCCGACGCGCGTGCTGGTGGGCGGCGCCGACGAGCTATTCATCGCCGAACGCTACGCACCGCTGCTCGAAGCGCAGCAGCCGCTGCTGCGCGTGACGCTGCTGCCCGGCGTTTCCCACATCGGCCTGGTGGTCGATCCGCCCGCGCTGGCGGCTCTGGTCGCCGCCCTCTGATCGCAGCGCCGGGCCAGGAGTTGGCGTTGGCGCTGCGCCGTTCAGCCGGCGGCCTTGTCGCTCAGGTGGTTGGCGTCGACCACCGCCAGCGCGGTCATGTTCACCAGGCGGCGCACGGTCGCGGTGGCGGTCAGGATATGCACGGGTTGCGCCGCGCCGAGCAGCACCGGGCCGACCGTGATGCCGTCGCCCGAAGTGGCCTTGATCAGGTTGAAGGAAATGTTGGCGGCATCGACATTGGGCATGATCAGCAGATTGGCCTCGCCCTTGAGGCGGCAATCCGGGTAGAGCTTTTCGCGGATGGCCTGCGACAGGGCCGCATCGCCGTGCATTTCGCCATCGACTTCGAGGCCCGGCGCGCGCGCCTCGATGATGGCCCGCGCCGCGGCCATTTTCAGGGCGGAGGCCGAGCGCAGGCTGCCGAAGTTGGAATGCGAGAGCAGCGCCACCTTGGGTTCGAGGCCGAAGCGGCGCACTTCCCGGGCGGCCATCAGCGCGATCTCGGCGATCTGTTCGGCGGACGGATCTTCATTGACGTAGGTGTCGCAGAGGAACAGCGTGTGGCGCGCCAGCAGCAGCATGTTCATCGCGGCGAAGCACTGCGCGTCGGCGGCGAGGCCGATCACGTCATTGACATGCTTGAGGTGTTGCGCGTGACGGCCGACCACGCCGCACAGCATGGCATCGACATAGCCGCGCTTGAGCAGCATGGCGCCGATCAGCGTCGGGTCGGAGCGCAGCGCCTGCTTGGCGATGCCCGGGGTCACGCCCTGGCGGCCCATGATCTCGTGATAGCCCTGCCACAGGTCCTTGTAGCGCGGGTCGGAATTCGGATTCACCACCTCGAAGTCGCGCCCCGCCACCACGCGCAGTCCGGCCTGCTCGATGCGCTTGTCGATCACCTCGGGACGGCCGATCAGCACCGGCTGCGCCAGGCCTTCATCCTTCACCGCCTGCACCGCGCGCAGCACCCGCTCGTCCTCGCCCTCGCAGTAGATGACGCGGCGCGGCGCCTTCTTCGCCGCGGCAAACACCGGCTTCATGACGAAGCCGGAGTGATAGACGAAGCTGTTGAGCTTGTCGCGGTAGGCGTCGAAATCGGCGATCGGCCGCGTCGCCACGCCCGACTCCGCCGCGGCCTTGGCCACGGCCGGGGCGATCTTGACGATCAGGCGCGGATCGAAGGGGCGCGGGATCAGGTATTCGCGGCCGAAGGCCAGGCTCTCGCCGCCATAGGCCTGGGCCACCACGTCGGAGGCCTCGGCCTGCGCCAATTCGGCGATGGCGCGCACCGCGGCGAGCTTCATCAGCTCGGTGATGGTGGTCGCGCCGGCGTCCAGCGCGCCGCGGAAAATGAAGGGAAAGCAGAGCACGTTGTTGACCTGGTTCGGGTAGTCCGAACGCCCCGTGGCGATGATCGCGTCATCGCGCACCGACTTGACTTCCTCCGGCGTGATTTCCGGCGTCGGGTTGGCCAGCGCCAGGATCAGCGGATTGGCGGCCATCTTCGCCACCATCGCCGGCTTGACCACGCCGCCGGCCGAGAGGCCGAGGAACACGTCGGCGCCCGCCATGATGTCGGACAGCGTGCGCGCATCGGTCTGCTTCGCGTAGCGGTCCTTGATCGGGTCCATCAGCTTGGTGCGGCCCTGGTACACCACGCCTTCGATGTCGGTGACCCAGATGTTCTCGACCTTGACGCCGAGATTGACCAGCAGGTCGAGGCAGGCCAAGGCTGCTGCGCCGGCGCCCGAGGTGACCAGCTTGACCTCCTCGATCTTCTTGCCGACCAGGGTCAGGCCGTTGAGGATGAAGGCGCCGACCACGATCGCCGTGCCGTGCTGGTCGTCGTGGAAGACCGGGATCTTCATGCGCTCGCGCAGTTTCGACTCGATGTAGAAGCACTCCGGCGCCTTGATGTCTTCGAGGTTGATGCCGCCGAAGGTCGGCTCCATGGCAGCGATCATGTCGATCAGCTTGTCGGCGTCGGGCTCCTGCAATTCGATGTCGAAGACGTCGATGCCGGCGAATTTCTTGAACAGCACGCCCTTGCCTTCCATCACCGGCTTCGCCGCCAGCGGGCCGATGTTGCCCAGCCCCAGCACCGCCGTGCCGTTGGTCACGACGCCGACCAGGTTGGCGCGCGAGGTGAGCCGGCTGGCCATGTTCGGGTCATCGACGATGGCATTGCAGGCCGCGGCCACGCCCGGCGAGTAGGCCAGCGCCAGGTCGCGCTGGTTGGTGAGGCCCTTGGTCGGCACCACCGCGATCTTTCCCGGGGTGGGCCACTCGTGGTATTCGAGGGCGGCGGCGGAGAGATTCTCTTGTTCGTTGGACATCGCGGATACCCTGCTGACGGAAGAATCGCGGAATCATAGACCTCCGAGGCTGACGGCACCATTACGGAAATCCACGAGCCGGCACGAGCCGCCCGCTCCGTCCGGCGCATGTCATGCCGCACTGCAGCATGCGCTGTGGCAAAATCGCCCGATCCAAATCCGGGAGTCGATCATGAAGCGCGTCGTATTCAACCAAAAGGGCGGTGTCGGCAAAAGCACCATCACCTGCAATCTCGCCGCCATTTCCGCCGCACGCGGCGCCCGCACCCTGGTGATCGACCTCGACCCGCAGGCGAATTCGACGCAATACCTGCTCGGCGCCGCCGCCAACGAACTGGAACTCACGGCCAACGAGTTCTTCGACCAGATGCTGAGCTTCAAGCTGCGGCCGCTGCCGACCGAAGACTTCATCGCCGCGACGCCCTTCGAGAACCTCGCCATCCTGCCCTCCGGCCCGGCGCTGGAGGAACTGCAGGCCAAGCTCGAATCGCGCTACAAGATCTACAAGCTGCGCGAAGCGCTCGACGCGCTCGAAGGCTACGACGAAATCTGGATCGACACGCCGCCCGCGCTGCACTTCTACACCCGCTCCGCGCTGATCGCCGCCGACGCCTGCCTGATCCCCTTCGACTGCGACGAATTCGCCCGCCGCGCGCTCTACAGCCTGCTCGACAACGTCAACGAAATCCGCGCCGACCACAACGCCGGCCTCGAAATCGAAGGCATCGTCATCAACCAGTTCCAGGCCCGCGCCAGCCTGCCGCAGCAGATCATCGACGAGCTGCGCAAGGAAGGCCTGCCGGTGCTGGCCTCCTTCCTCTCGTCCTCGGTCAGGATCAAGGAATCGCACCAGCAGGCCAAGCCGATGATCCACCTCGACCGCAGCCACAAGCTGGCGCTGGAGTTCGGCGCGCTGTTCGACGAACTCGAAACGGCGAAGAAGGCGCGGGCCAAGGCGGCCTCCAAGAAACGGGCTTAAAGCGCCGTAGCGCCAGCGCCAACTCTTCAGGCTTTCCTTCGAAGAGAGATGCCGGGACTCGCCCCGGCGGGCGAGGTACTTTCTTGCTGCGCGGCAAGAAAGTACCCAAAGAAACGCGTCCCGCCTCCCCGGCCCTGCGGGCGGAGGGCTCGCCAGAGGCTCGCCCGTTCGCGCGGCGCAAGGCCAATAAATTGGCCTTGCGAATTCCTGCGCTCACCCCTCGCTGCGAAAGCTTCGCCGGGCCGGTCGCTAAACTAGCCGGCCAAAATACGGCCGTCGTCGGACAACGCGACCGGAATTCCCCGGCGAAGCTTCCTCGCTCGGCGGGTCAGAGGGGAAGGAAAACCGTCACGGGTGCAACGGATTCACTACTGGTTAGCTTCCCTCAATTTCTTTAAGAGTTCTACCGCTCGAGTCCTTCCATGCCACAGGACCCGCCGCGTTGCCAGCATGAATTACCGCAGCAGCAGCACTCGGGCTAGCAAACTCGACATCTTTGGTGAAGACGAAAAACTCTCCTTCCTCAACAAGACTGCCGTTCTCTATCAGTTGATTCCTGAGCGAAATGATCCAAGGTCCGCTGGTTTTTGCCGACTCGCGCAGTTGTTTAACGGCAGTAGATCCTTTCATGACCACAAACCCATTCGGCGTACGCGTTCCAGTGGCCGTGGCCCCCTTCATTTTGCATGTAAGCATTGGCGGCGCATCGGCAGGCTGAACGGTAGTTACTACTGGGGTTAACAGCTCCGATCCAAGCACTGGGAGCAACTGAGCAATTCGCTCCAGAAACACTTCCATGTCATTAAGATCGGACTCGGGCAGTCTTGATCCGCTGGCCTGATTGTTCGCGATGCTGTACCGGCCAATAGAGTTGGCGATCTGTATAAGGCGCCCCTCCAAGTATCTGATATGAGACTTGGTAAGGTTCTCGTCCTTACTTACAAAGGCAATTGCGGCATTCCAATAATCCTTGGACTTGTGTTGCTTAATTCGGTCGGCAACCGATTCCGCCTCGCCAACGTACGCCAATGGCCCTCCAGTTTCAGGATCGGCGCCTAGCAGCACATAAACACCGGGGTGCGAAAGCTCCTCCCGGGAAAGGAAGTGATCAAGATCAGAACGCGGTGCAGCAATGGCCTTACCCGACCAATTTGAAATTTCCGCGGTACGGACACCTTTCGCATCGCCGAAAGGCAGGAAGAGCTTGATCGTCGCTGATTTGTTCGCGGTCATGGGGGGCGTCCTCGTATTCCTATTACATAGCGCTGATTCAGTCTATCCTCGAAACATATTTTCGTCACGCCTCCGAACGCGCGACGGTTTTCCTCCCCCTCTGACCCGCCGAGCGAGGAAGGTTCGCCGGGGAATTCCGGTCGCGTTGTCCGACGACGGCCGCTTTTTGGCCGGCTAGTTTAGCGACCGGCCCGGCGAAGCTTTCGCAGCGAGGGGTGAGCGCGGGAATTCGCAAGGCCAATTT
>JAMPYF010000060.1 GCA_023700805.1 Sulfuritalea sp. | reverse complement strand
GTGCTCTTCCGATCTACGGCCTGCACCGCATGGTTGGCCATGTAGGGCGCCAGGTGCGCCTTGAGGCCGATCGGCCCCATGCCCGGCCCGCCGCCGCCGTGCGGGATGGCGAAGGTCTTGTGCAAGTTGATGTGCGAGACGTCGGCGCCGATGTCGGCCGGGCGGCAGAGGCCGACCTGGGCGTTGAGGTTGGCGCCGTCCATGTACACCTGGCCGCCATGCTGGTGGATCACGGTGCAGATGTCCTTCACCGCCTCCTCGAAGACGCCGTGGGTCGACGGATAGGTGATCATCAGGCAGGAGAGATTCGCCGCGTGCTCCGCGGCCCGGGCCTTGAGGTCGGCGACATCGACGTTGCCGCTGTCGTCGCAGGCGACGGCCACCACGTCGAGGCCGCACATTTGCGCGGTGGCCGGGTTGGTGCCGTGGGCCGATTTGGGGATCAGGCAGACGTTGCGGCTGCCCTGGCCGTTGGCCGCCTGGTAGCGGCGGATCGCCACGAGGCCGGCGTATTCGCCCTGCGCGCCTGAGTTCGGCTGCATGCAGACGGCATCAAAGCCGGTGATGGCCTTGAGCTGGTCTTCGAGGCCCGTGATCAGTTCCAGGTAGCCCTGCGCCTGGTCCAGCGGCGCGAAGGGATGCATCTGGCCGAACTCGGGCCACGACACCGGGATCATCTCGGCGGCGGCATTGAGCTTCATGGTGCAGGAGCCGAGCGGGATCATCGCGTGATCGAGCGCCAGGTCGCGGTTCTGCAGGCGCTTGAGGTAGCGCAGCATGCCGTGCTCGGTGTGGTGCGTATTGAACACCGGATGGCTCAGGATCGGTTCGCGCCGCCGCAGCGAAGCCGGGATCGCGCAGGGGCGCGCGGCGTCGAGTGTCTCGACCGGCGTGTTCTTGCCGAAGATTTTGAGCAGCGCGGCGACGTCCTCGCGCGTGGTGGTCTCGTCGAGGCTGATGCCTATCGTCGTCTCATCGACCCGGCGCAGGTTGTAGCCTGCATCGCGCGCCGCCTGCAGGATCTTTGCCGTCTCGCCAGCGCCAACTTTCAATTCGAAACTGTCGAAGAAGCAGCGCCCGCTGACGCCCAGCGCGCCGGCCAGCAGCGCGGCCAGGCGATGGATGCGCCCGGCGATGCGGCGCAGGCCCTCGGGGCCATGCCATACCGCGTACATGCCGGCCATGTTGGCCAGCAGCACCTGCGAGGTGCAGATGTTGGAATTGGCCTTCTCGCGCCGGATGTGCTGCTCGCGGGTCTGCAGCGCCATGCGGTAGGCGGTCTTGCCGCGCGCGTCTTTCGAGACGCCGATGATGCGCCCCGGCATCGAGCGCACATGGGCTTCGCGCGTGGCGAAGAATGCCGCGTGCGGGCCGCCGAAGCCCATCGGCACGCCGAAGCGCTGCGAGGAGCCGAGCGCGATGTCGGCGCCCATCTCGCCGGGCGATTTCAGCAGCACCAGGGCCATCAGGTCGGAGGCCACGGCAACCACGCCGCCACGGCCCTTGATCGCGGCGATCGTCGCGGTCAGGTCGGTGATTTCGCCGCGCGCGTTGGGGTACTGCAGCAGGGCGCCGAACAGTTCGTGCCTGCTTGCTTCGTCGGGCTTGCCGAAAACCAGCTCGAAGCCGAAATACGCCGCGCGTGTTTTGATCACGTCTATGGTCTGCGGGAAGGCCGCTTCATCGACGAAGAACACGTTGCCCTTGGCTTTCGAAATGCGCCGCGCCATGGTCATCGCCTCGGCGGCGGCGGTGGCCTCGTCGAGCAGCGAGGCGTTGGCGATTCCCAGTCCGGTCAGATCGACCACCATCTGCTGGTAGTTGAGCAGGGCCTCCAGCCGGCCCTGGGCGATCTCGGCCTGGTAGGGCGTGTAGGCGGTGTACCAGCCGGGATTCTCGAACAGGTTGCGCAGGATCACCGGCGGCGTGTGCGTGCCGTAGTAGCCCTGGCCGATCAGCGATTTCTTGACCACGTTCCTCGCCGCGATGGCTTTCAGGGCGGTCAGCGCCGCATGCTCCGGCATGGGCCCCGGCAGATCGAGCGGGCGCTGCAGGCGTATGGTCGCCGGCACCGTCTCGGCAATCAACGTGCCGAGCGAGGCAGTGCCGATCGAGGCGAGCATGCCGCCCATGGCATGCTCATCGGGACCGATGTGGCGGCCTATGAATTCGTCGCGGTGTTCGAGGGTGGTCAGCGGCTGCGTCAGGTTTTCGGCGTGCATGGTGGTGGATCAGAGGGTGGCGGCGTAGGCGTCGGCGCTCAGCAGCGCATCGAGTTCGGACGGGTTGGCGGGCTTGATGCGGAACAGCCAGGTGGCATAGGCATCGGCATTGACCGATTCCGGCGCGTCGGCGGCGGCCTGGTTGATGTCCACCACTTCGCCCGACAGCGGCGAGTAGATGTCCGAGGCGGCCTTGACCGATTCGACCACCGCGCATTCCTCGCCGGCCTTGACCACGCGGCCGACGGCCGGCAGTTCGAGGAAGACGATGTCGCCCAGCGCTTCCTGGGCGTGGTCGGTGATGCCGATGGTGACCGTGCCGTCGGCTTCGGGCCTGGCCCATTCGTGGGAGGCGGCGTATTTCAGGTTGGCGGGTGTGTTCATGGTTAATTCCTCAGATCAGGGGTTTGCCGTTGCGGACGAAGGTGGGTTTGACGACGCGCGCCTTGAGCAGCTTGTCGCGGATTTCGACCTCCACTTCGCTGCCGATTGCGACGCCCACCGGCAGGCGCGCCAGTGCGATGGATTGATTCAGGGTCGGCGAAAAACTGCCGCTGGTGGTTTCGCCGCTGCCCAGCGGCGTGATGACCTTCTGGTGGGCGCGCAGCACGCCGCGACCCTGCAGCAGCAGGCCGGCGAACTCGTTGTGCAGGTGCCGGGCACTGTCGCCGACCAGCGCCGACTTGCCGATGAAGTCGCGCGCGGGGTCCTTCAGGTCGACCGTCCACTTGAGGCCGGCCTCGTAGGGCGAGATGCTCTCGTCCATGTCCTGGCCGTAGAGGTTCATGCCCGCTTCGAGCCGCAGCGTGTCGCGTGCGCCCAGGCCGCAGGGCTTCACCCCGGCCGCCAGCAGCGCCTGCCAGACCTCGGCTGCCACCTCGGCCGGCACGGTGATTTCGAAACCGTCCTCGCCGGTGTAGCCGGTGCGGGCGACCAGCCAGTTGCCCTGCGTCGACGCAAATTCGGCGGCCTGGAAATTCTCCAGTGTCTCGGTGGCAGCGCGGCTGTCGGGGAAGGCCGTCCAGAAACGCTCGCGCGCATGGGGGCCCTGCACGGCGATCATCGCCACGGCATCGACGCCGGTGCTGCGGCGCTCGTGCGCATTGGGGCCCTGCAAGGCAATCAGGGTCACCGCATCCTCGCTGCCCTTGCGCCTTACCATCACCGTGGCATTGAAATCGCCGTCCACCCCGCTGAGCTGGGCGCGCATCCAGGCGATATCCTTGTCCGTGGTGCCGGCGTTCACCACGACGCGGTAATGCTCGGGGCTGAAGTAGTAGACGATCAGATCGTCGATCACGCCGCCCGCCCTGTTCAGCATGCA
Source organism: Sulfuritalea sp. (assembly GCA_023700805.1). Lineage (GTDB taxonomy): Bacteria > Pseudomonadota > Gammaproteobacteria > Burkholderiales > Rhodocyclaceae > Sulfuritalea. The sequence goes on along the minus strand of JAMPYF010000060.1, from coordinate 1,952 downwards.
GGAGTAAAGCGCCTTGCCGGGCGTGACGAGCTTCGCCACGTCGTTGGCCAGCAGGTGGCGCAGGTAGGCGCGGGCATCGGGACCGGCGAGATCCAGCGCGCACATGTGGGAGACGTCGAACATGCCGGCGTCGCGGCGCACGGCATGGTGTTCCTCGATCTGCGAGCCGTAATGGATGGGCATCTCCCAGCCGGAGAAGTCGACCATCTTGGCGCCGGCGGCGAGGTGGGAGTCGTAAAGGGGAGTACGTAGCGGCATGGCGATCCTTGGACTGATGGCGGCAAGAAACGCAACGGGGTTCCGTCGCATCCCCATCTGTCATCATAAGTACGGGTGAGGGGATATTTAACTAAGTGAGTGAGTGAGTGATAGAGGTCAATCAACTAAGTGGTGAAAACCAATAACGGCAAGGATTGGCTGGGATTGTGAAAAGTTGCATGTGCGGAATCATGTGTGCAGTGTCAATAAGTTAGTCAATAAGAGTGCCGGATGCGCGTGCCTTATTTACATTTCTCTGTGGATAACCAGTCGCATTGTTTGCGGCGTTCTCTCGATTACGCTTGACTTAAATATGGTTAATTTTACTCCCGCGTCCATGAAACCGCATGGCGCGGCTTCGTCCGTCCCGAGCGATGCGATCAATGTCGCAATAGCCTATTGAGGTAGCGGACACCATTGGTGTCACGAGACGAAGGCACGCTTCTAGCTGAGTCCCGTCAGCGTGATTGTTCTTGCTGCCAGGTCCCCCCAACCCTGATTACTCGGTGGGGGGCGCAGAAACCAGCGGTTCAATTCATGGTGTCGTTGTTGCCTTCCAAGAGGGGTCTCACTTCGCACCGTCATGGTCAATCTTGCGAAGGAGCACGTGAATGGTCGACAAGTAGAAGTAGAACATCCAACTGAGCCAAAGGCTGGCGTCGTACGCCGTCTTCTGCTTGTCGTTGTGATGCCGCACACCAAAGTTGTTGGCGATATTGAACAGGTCTTTGTCATCGGCGGAGGTGAAAAGAGCCTGCACCTTAGGACGCAGGTACTCAAGAACGTCTGCGAGGTCGCGAACTGCTTGGCGTCGGTCGTCTATGGTTGCCCCGTGACGGCGATAGCGGATGGTTGCTGCATTTATTCGATCAACTACGTTGTTGTCTTTGGAGGGAACGTCTGCATCAAAGATCGGCTCGAAGCCAGCTTCCGGCTTATGAAGGACTTCGCCTGCGGTTGAGAGTTCGAAGGGTTTCTCATAGTGCTCAAGAACGGCATTGATCTTTGTTCGGAACGCAGCTTGACCCTGCACTTGGTTGAATGTCTCCCAGTGCATTCCGCAGTCATTCCAATTGTGGGGGGTGCCTTCGATTGGCTTTGAGACATGCTGAAAGAGAAATTCAAGCACATCGAAGAAGTCATCCTCGGAATATTCTTTTGCTGAAGCTTGCACTGGCCAAAGATCTTTCTTTCGGATCGTGAGCAGCATTTCAAGCGCAACGTCCGGTACCTTGCCATCAATGTGACCAGCATCAACGCATTCGAAGCCGAACGCTTCATGAAAGTATCCATCCGCATACATCTGCTCAAACATCCGTACAAATAAGCCGACTGTGTCCGAAAGCGACAACCCGTTCTGATTTGGGTTGGTGCCTTTTCGTTGAGAGTAGTACCTGTGAGCCATGGCTTGAATTGTGAAGCCTACTGGCTATCAATGCCTTCATGTTCCACAAGCAGGAACAAAATGTAGCTGCGCGTTAGGTTGCAAAACAAACGAGCTTCATTGAAGTCGAGAGCAACGCCCTCTCGAAGATCGATGCCGTGCCTGTTGGTAACCGTCTAAATTTGACCCAGGGTTTCCATCTAAAACTGACCCACGGGTTTATGCGCACAGTATAGCTATGCGCGGTCGTTTGTAAGCTCGGTTTCGGGGGATTTCTCTCCTTTCGGTTTGGAAGAACGAGTTCGGCCAG
>JAMPYF010000012.1 GCA_023700805.1 Sulfuritalea sp. | reverse complement strand
TTTCCTGTTAATTTGTTAAGGAGGTTCAACATGGCTGATACCAAGAAAGCCAAGAAGCCGGCCGCAAAGAAGGCTGCGGCTAAGCCCGCCGCTAAGAAGTCTGCGGCCCCGAAGAAGCCAGCTGCCAAAAAGCCGGCTGTAAAGAAGGCTGCTGCCAAGCCCGCTGCGAAGAAAGCTGCGCCGAAGAAGGCTGCTGCCAAGCCCGCCGCGAAGAAGGCTGCGCCGAAGAAGGCTGCTGCCAAGCCCGCCGCGAAGAAGGCTGCGCCGAAGAAGGCTGCTGCCAAGCCCGCTGCGAAGAAGGCTGCGCCGAAGAAGGCTGCTGCCAAGCCCGCGGCGAAGAAGGCTGCGCCGAAGAAGGCTGCTGCCAAGCCCGCGGCGAAGAAGGCTGCGCCGAAGAAGGCCGCTGCCAAGCCCGCGGCGAAGAAGGCTGCTGCCAAGCCGGCGGCGAAGAAGCCCGCTGCAAAGCCGGCGGCCAAGCCTGCGGCGAAGAAGCCTGCTGCGAAGCCGGCGGCCAAGCCTGCGGCGAAGAAGGCTGCGCCGAAGCCCGCGGCAAAGCCTGCCGCTGCCGCAGCGCCTTCAACCGCTGCTGCGCCCGGCATCAAGTCGTCGCTGAATCCGGCCGCAGCTTGGCCGTTCCCCACCGGTTCCCGTCCCTGACGGTAGCATCGGCCTGCGTTCGGTCCTGTCGGACTGATCGCGGTGCCAAGTGGATTAGCAAGCGCGTGCTGTTCGCAGCACGCGCTTTCTTTTTGTCTGTGGCGCCTGTCGCAGGCGATATCCCCCGGTGGGATGCGCGGTATTAGGTTGCAGCCTGTGCGACGTCTTGGCTTGATCAGAGAATCATGCCGGCGCCGACGGTGTTGTTGCTCGACTCGTCGATCACGATGAAGGCGCCGGTCGAGCGGTTTTCGCGATAGGCATCGACGCATAGCGGCTGCGCCAGCTTGAAGGCCACGCGCGCGATGTCGTTCATGCCCAGGCGCTCGGCGGGCAGTTGCTGCAGGGTATTGATGTCCAGCCGGTAGTCGATGGCCTCGATAATTGCCTTGGTCTCGCGCGTGGTCTGGCGGATCAGGTATTTGCGCTGCGGATCGAGCGCCGTGTCGCCCAGCCAGCAGAGCATGGCTTCGATGCGCCGTGTCACCAGCGCCAACTCTTGTGCGCGAACAATCATGTCGCCGCGCGAGACGTCGACCTCGTCGTCGAGCAGCAGCGTGACCGACTGCTCGGCTATCGCGCGCGGCAGCGAGCTGCCATGGATCTCGATGGCCTTGACGCGGCTGCGCTGCTCCGATGGAAGGATCAGCACTTCGTCGCCCACGGCAATCTCGCCGGACTCGACACGGCCCATGAAGCCGCGGTAGTCGTGCAGTTTCGGGTCGCCGGACTTTTGCGGCCGGCAAACATATTGGACGGGAAAGCGGAAACGTTCGTCGCGCTCGCTATGGGCAGTCGGCGCATTTTCCAGGATATCGAGCAGCGTCGGGCCCGAATACCAGTCGAGGCGATCACCGCGATCGACAAGCATGTCGCCGTTGAGCGCCGACAGCGGGATGAAGCTGACGTCGCCGATGCCCAGCGTCGCGGCAAATTCCAGGTACTCTCCCCGGATGCGATCGAAGACGGCCTGGTCGTAGTCGACCAGGTCCATCTTGTTGATCGCCACCACGATGTGCGGGATGCCGACCAGGTGCGCCAGGTAGGAATGGCGCCGGGTTTGGGTCAGCAGGCCCTTGCGCGCATCGATCAGGATGATCGCGAGGTTGGCCGTCGAGGCGGCGGTGACCATGTTGCGCGTGTATTGCTCGTGCCCCGGCGCATCGGCGATGATGTATTTGCGCCGACCGGTGCTGAAGTAGCGGTAGGCCACGTCGATGGTGATGCCCTGTTCGCGCTCGGCGCTCAGGCCATCGGTGATCAGGGACAGGTCGACCGCCTCCAGCCCGCGCCGTTCCGAGGTGCGCGTGATCGCATGCAGCGTGTCGGCAAGTATGGTCTTGGTGTCGTAGAGCAGCCGGCCGATCAGCGTGCTCTTGCCATCATCGACGCTGCCGCAGGTGAGAAAGCGCAGCAGGCCGTTGTCGATATCGGGCAGATGTTCGATTGCGCTCATCAAAAGTAACCTTCCTTCTTGCGCTGTTCCATCGAGGCTTCCGATGTCTGGTCGTCCAGCCGCGTCTCGCCGCGTTCGGTGATGGTGGTCGTCGCGGTCTCCACGATGATGCGGGCGATCGTGTCGGCATCGGATTCGACAGGCGCGGTGCAGGTGATGTCGCCGACGGTGCGAAAGCGCACGGTGAGCTCCTCGATCACGTCGCCGGCGCGTGCCGGCGTCAGTTCGGTGACCGGCTGCAGCAGTCCGTTGCGTCGGATCACCTCGCGCCTGTGGGCGAAGTAGATCGAGGGCAGTTGCAGCTCTTCGCGTTCGATGTACTGCCAGACGTCGAGTTCGGTCCAGTTCGAGATCGGAAAGGCGCGGATGTTCTCGCCCTTGTGCACCCGTGCATTGAACAAGTCCCACAACTCGGGGCGCTGGTTCTTCGGGTCCCACTGGCCGAACTCGTCGCGGAAAGAGAAGATGCGCTCCTTGGCCCGCGCCTTTTCCTCGTCGCGCCGCGCGCCGCCAATGCAGCAGTCGAAGCCGAATTCCTCGATGGCTTCGAGCAGCGTTACCGATTGATGTTTGTTGCGCGACTCGCCGGGCGACTTCAGCACCACGGTGCCGCGCCGCATCGAATCCTCGACCGAGCGCACGATCAGGCGTTCGTTCAACTGGCAGGCGCGCAAGTCGCGGAAGTCGACGACCTCGCTGTAGTTGTGGCCGGTGTCGATGTTGAGCAGGGGAAAGGGGAAGCGTCCCGGGCGGAAGGCCTTTTCGGCCAGGCGCAAGAGCACCAGCGAGTCCTTGCCGCCCGAAAACAGCAGCGCAGGATTGGCGCATTGACCGGCGACCTCGCGCAGGATGTGGATGGCTTCGGATTCCAGCCAGTCCAGATGCGCCAGCGTGGCATGTTGCTGCAATGCCAGTGCACTCATGCTGCCACTCCCTGTTGCGCAATCCGCTGCAGGCGACCATCGACCAGATGTAGACCGCATTCCTTGGTTTCCGGGGCTTCCCACCACCAGCGGCCGGCGCGCACGTCCTCGCCGGGCTGGATGGCGCGGGTGCAGGGCGCGCAGCCGATGCTCGGATAGTTGCGGTCGTGCAGCGCGTTGTAGGGCACCTTGTTGGCGCGCAGATAAACCCAGATCTCGCGTTCGCTCCAGTCCGCCAGCGGGCTGATCTTGACCAGGTTATTGACGTGGTCGAAGCCAACGGTCTTGAGCTTTTCGCGGGTCTGCGACTGCGCCGCGCGCAGGCCGGTGATCCAGGCCTGCTTGCCGGCCAGGGCGCGCTGCAGGGGTTCGACCTTGCGCGCATGGCAGCAGGCCTTGCGCGCCTCGACCGAGTCGTAGAAGCCGTTGATGCCGAAGCCCGTGACGAAATCCTGCACCGCTTCGTGGCGCGGCGCAAACACCTCCAGGCGGCGACCGTAGTGACGCTCGGCACGCGCCATCAGCTCGTAGGTCTCGGCCGGCAGGCGTCCGGTGTCGAGCGAGAAGATGCCGACCTCCGTGCCGTCGCCCCAGATCATGTCGGTCAGCACCATGTCCTCGGCGCCCAGGCTGTTGGCGAACACGGCGGGCGCGTAGTCGCGCGCCACGTCGCGCAGCAGTTGCTTGACGCCGACGGCTTTTTCGGCAACGAGGGCGACCAGTTCGATATCGGCCAGGTCCGGAATGTGGGGCAGGTTGTCGCGCAGCATGGCAGGCTCCTTGAAGTGCAAGTCGGGTCTCAGGCGGCCCGTCGGCGGAACAGCGGCAGCGGCTGCACCGCATTGCCCTGGTAGCTCTCGGGAAAATCGTCAAAGGCGGCCAGCGCATCTTCGGCGCTCTTGCCTTCGCCGATCACGAAGGCATCGAAGCCGACGCGATTGAGGAAGAAAATCTGGTCGCGGCCGATGTCGCCGAAGGCGCGCAACTCGCCGTCATAGCCGTGGCGCTCGCGCAGCAGACGCGCGGTCGAGTAGCCGCGGCCGTCGGTGAATTTCGGGAAATGCACGGCGATCACGGTGAAGTCGTCGAGGTCGGCAGCGATCTCGGCGAGCTCGTCCTCGGGCGCGAGCCAGATGCCCAGCGGCGTGCCGTGCTCGTACTCGCGATGGATCAGGCAGGCCTTCTTCGCCTTCCAGACCGAAACCGGCACCAGCAACGGGCCGACCGGCAGGCAGACGTCGAACGGCGCCTGGCCATCGACCAGGGTCACGACTTTCCACGCGTCATCCTGCAGGCGACGTTCCTTGATGATCTGTTTGTTAGCCATTTGCGACTCTCCTTGATTGATGGGGATGGGCGGGGTGATGCAAGTACGCGGCGCTGCGGAAGGGTTCGCTGCCGAGCCGCTGCACGGTATCGACGAAGCCTTCGTCGGCATGGCGGGCGGCGAGATAGACGCCGATCAGGCGCTCGACCACCCCCGGCACTTCGGCGGCGGCGAACGAGGGACCGATCACTTCGCCGATGCAGGCGGCATTGCCCTGCCGGCCGCCGAGCGTGACCTGGTACCACTCCTCGCCGTTCTTGTCGACGCCGAGGATGCCGATCGCACCGAGGTGGTGGTGGCCGCAGGAATTCATGCAGCCGGAGATGTTGAGTTCGAATTCGCCGATGTCGTGCTGGTAATCGAGGTCCTCGAAGCGCTCCTGGATCGCCGCCGCAATCGGCAGCGAGCGGGCGTTGGCCAGGCCGCAGAAGTCGCCGCCGGGGCAGGTGATCAGGTCCTGGATCAGGCCGACCGTGGGCGAGGCCAGGCCGGCGGCCTTGGCGCGGTGCCAGACGGTGTAGAGCTCGCGCTGCGGGACGTCGGCGAGGATCAGGTTCTGTTCGTGGGAGACCCGGATCTCGCCGAAGCTGTAACGCTCGGCCAGGTCGGCGGCGGCTTCCATCTGTTCGCTGCTGGCGTCGCCCGGCGCGGCCCCGGGTTTCTTCAGCGAGAGGGTAACGGCAGCGTAGCCGGCCACCTTGTGCGTCTGCACGTTGCGCTCGACCCAGCGCGCGAAGGCCTTGTCCTCGCGCAGGTGGGCGAGGTGGCAGAGGTCGTCCTCGGCCAGGGTTTCGTAGGCCGGCGCCGCGAACTGCCTGGAGACGCGGTCGACTTCGGCTTGCGTCAGGGTCGAGGGGGCATCCTGCAAATGCGCCCATTCGGCTTCGACCTGCCGTGCAAACTCTTCGCGACCGAGCGCCTTGACCAGAATCTTGATCCGCGCCTTGTAGATGTTGTCGCGGCGGCCGTGACGATTGAACACGCGCACCAGCGCTTCGGTATAGGTCAGCAGGTGCTGCCAGGGCAGGAACTCGCGCACCACCTGGCCGAGCAGCGCGGTGCGGCCAAGGCCGCCGCCGGCATAGACCTTGAAGCCGATCTCGCCCGCCTCGTTCTTGACCACCTGCAAGCCGAGGTCATGAACCTGGATCGCGGCGCGATCCTCTGTGGCGCCCGAAATCGCGACCTTGAACTTGCGCGGCAGGTAGGCGAACTCGGGGTTGAACGTCGACCACTGGCGCAGGATCTCGGCCCAGGGCCGCGGATCGGCAATCTCGTCGGCGGCGACGCCGGCGAAATGGTCGGTGGTCACGTTGCGGATGCAGTTGCCCGAGGTCTGGATCGCATGCAGTTCCTCCTGCGCCAGATCGGCGAGGATGGCCGGCACCTCGGGCAGCTTGACCCAGTTCAGCTGCAGGTTGTGGCGCGTCGTGAAATGGCCGTAGCCGCGATCGTAGCGGCGGGCGATGTCGGCGAAGCGGCGCAGTTGCGCGGCCGAGAGCAGGCCGTAAGGCACCGCGAGGCGCAGCATGGGGCCGTGGCGCTGGATGTAGAGGCCGTTTTGCAGGCGCAGCGGGCGGAATTCGTCGTCGCTCAGTTCGCCGGCAAGATAGCGCTCGGTCTGGCCGCGGAACTGGGCAACGCGGGCCTGGACAATGGCGTGGTCGTAGTCGTCGTACTTGTACATGGCGTATTTCCCTGGGGTTAGACGAAGATCAGCTTGCCGCCGACCAGCAGCAACACGGAGGCGAGCAGGCCGCGCAGCGCCCGTTCCGGCACCCTGGCGGCGAAATGGGCGCCGAGCGCGATGCCGGGCAAGGAGCCGATCAACAGCGAGGCCAACAGCACCACGTCGACCGTGCCCAGCCACCAGTGGCCGAGCCCGGCGACCAGGGTCAGCGGCACGGCATGGGCGATGTCCGAGCCGACGATGCGCCGTGTCGCGAGTTGCGGGTAGAGGAAGGCGAGCGCGGTGACGCCCAGTGCGCCGGCGCCGACCGAGGAAATCGTCACCAGCGCACCGACGATGGCGCCGACCAGTATCGTCAGCGCCGCCGTGTGCTTGCGAAAGTTGGCGCTGGCGGGACGGCGCTGCGCGAGTTCGAGCAGGTGCCGGCGGAAGATCAGCGACGCGGCCGTGAGCAGCAGGGCGATGCCCAGTACCACCGAGATCAGGCCCTCGCTGGCGTGCCCCTGCACGCCAAGTTGCGCCAGAAGCAGCAGGGTCAGGCCGGCGGCCGGCACACTGCCCAGGGCGAGGCGCCCGGTGATCGCCCAGTCGATATTGCCGTGGCGGTGGTGCACCCAGGAACCGCCGCTTTTGGTGATCGCCGCATAGAGTAAGTCAGTGCCCACTGCGGTCGCCGGCTTGAAGCCGAAAAGCAGTACCAGCAGCGGCGTCATCAGCGAGCCGCCGCCGACGCCGGTCAGGCCGACCAGCAGGCCAACGGCGAAGCCGGAAATCGAGAGGGCGGGGTTGAAGATGAATTCCATAGTGGAGGCCATCGTAGCGAGTTCATATAGGCCTGGAAAATACTTAGTATGTATTTAGATAGAAGTATCGGGTATATAATGAAATAATGAAACTCCAGCAGCTGCGTTATCTGGTCGAAGTCGAGCGGCGCGGGCTCAGCGTGTCCGCCGCCGCGGAGGCCTTGTTCACCTCGCAGCCGGGGGTCTCCAAGCAGATCGGTATGCTCGAGGAAGAACTCGGCGTGAGGATTTTCGAACGCAGCGGCAAGCGCCTTATCGCGGTGACCGCTCCCGGATCGATCGTGCTGGCGATGGCGCGGCGCATCCTGACCGAGGCGCAGAACATGAAGCGGGTGGGCGAGGACTACGCCGCGGAGAGCAGCGGCATGCTGTCGATCGCGACCACCCACACCCAGGCGCGCTACACCTTGCCGCCGGTGATCCAGCGCTTCGTCCAGCGCCACCCGCAGATACGCCTGCACATCCAGCAGGGCAGCCCTTTGCAGGTCGCCGACTGGGTGCTGGACGGCAGCGCCGACCTGGGCATCGCCACCGAGGCGCTCGACCGGCATGCCGAGTTGCTGACCCTGCCTTGTTTCCAGTGGGCGCATCTGGTGGTGACGCCCAAGCGGCACCCGCTGCTGGAGCGCCAGCCGCTGACGCTGGCGGCGCTGGCCGATTTTCCGCTGATCACCTACGACGCGACCTTCACCGGGCGTTCGCGCATCGACCGCGCCTTCGAGCGCCAGAGCCTGCGGCCCAACGTGATGCTGACCGCGATCGATTCCGACGTGATCAAGACCTATGTCGAACTGGGCCTGGGCGTCGGCATCATTGCCGAAATGGCCTTCGATCCGCTGCGCGACGCCGCGCTGGCCGCCTTGCCGGCCACCCACTTGTTCGAGGGCAACACCACGCGCATCGCCTTTCGCCGCGACATCTGGCTGCGCGGCTACGAATACGACTTCATGGAACTGCTGGCGCCGCACCTGACGCGGCGCATGGTCGAGGCCACGTTGAAGGGTGAAGGCGCCGATCCCGGCCTGTGATTCGCCGGCCCGCGCAGATTTCGTTCGGGCAAAAGCCTGCGCCCGCGGCTGCGGAAGCTAGAATGCGTCCATTGCCGTACATTCAAGAGCGAGGTTTGATATGCCCTACACGCCCGATCTGGTCCATGAACTGAATACCTTGATCCGCTTCGACCTGGAGACCAGCCAGCATGGCATCAAGGTGCACAAGACCGCCGATCCGGAAGTCATTGCGGCGACGCGGCGTTTGCATGCCAAGGGTCTGCTGACCCTGGTCGACGGCGGTTATCTGACCAGCCTGGGGCGCGATGCGGCGGAACATGCGCAGGCGGTGCTGACCATACTGACCTCGAGCACCATCCCGGTGGCCGCAGCGCAAAAGGATTTTGCCTAAGCGCCGTTAAACGGCGTCTTCGTCCGTCGCCAGGTCCGCCGTCTCGTCGGCGGCACTGCCTTCAAGGGCGCGCAGTTCGCGGAACAGTTCGCGATAGGCGCGCGGCGGCTTGCCCTGCTGGGCTTCCTTCAGCGCATTGCGCCGCAGCTGGCGCAGATGCTGCATGTCCGCCGCGGGAAAATTGCGGGCTACTTCACTGAACACCGCCTCGTCTTCCATCAGCCGCGTACGCAGTCTTTCCAACTGGTGCTGGCGTATCGTGGCGGCTTTCGACACGCCGTTGATTTCGTCCATCGCCGCACGCAAGGGCGCCGCATCGACCGTGCGCATGATCTTGCCGATGTATTGCATCTGGCGGCGTTTGGCCTCATGTTTGGTGATGCGCTGCGCTTCGAGCAAAGCGTCGCGCAAGCGTTCCGGCATGTCTATCTTCGCCAGGCGCTCCTTCGACAGCGCCACCAGTTCCGCCCCCAGGTCCTGCAAGGCGGTCATTTCGCGCTTCAGTTGCGACTTGCTGGGACCGGAATATTCGTCCGGGTCGTTATCGATATCGTCCACGGTTATGATTATAGCTTCGCCAATCGAAGGGTTCCCGCATGTCCCAAGGTTTCGCTCATTCTCAAGAGGCGTTGCGCGCATTGGCGCAGACCGTCCTCGATCACGCGGCCAGCAAAGGCGCCACGGCCTGCGAGGTCGATGTTTCGGAGGGTTTCGGCCAGTCGGTCAGCGTGCGCCGGCAGGAGGTGGAAACCATCGAGTACAACCGCGACAAGGGGCTCGGCGTCTCGGTGTACATCGGCCAGCGCCGCGGCCATGCCAGCAGTTCCGATTTTTCGCCGGCGGCGGTCAGGGCCTCGGTCGAGGCGGCGCTGTCGATCGCCCGCTTCACTGCCGAGGACGATTGCGCCGGCCTGCCCGATGCGAAGCTGCTGGCGACGCAGGGCATGGATCTCGATCTGTTCCATCCCTGGGATATTTCGGTGGAAGACGCCATCGGAATCGCGCGCCGCTGCGAACAAGCCGCCTTCGACGTCAGCCCGATGGTGAAGAACTCCGAAGGCGCCACGGTTTCGGCGCAGCAGTCGCAATTCGTATCGGCCAACAGCCTGGGCTTCATGGGCGGCTTCGCCACCTCGCGCCACTACGTCTCCTGCTCGGTGATTGCCGGCGAGGGCGAGGACATGCAGCGCGACGACTGGTACGCGACGCGGCGCAACGCCGACGAGTTTCCCGATGCCGCCCGCATCGGCGACTACGCGGCGCGGCGTGCGCTGGCCAGGCTTGGTGCGCGCAAGCTGAAGACGCGCAAGTGCCCGGTGATCTTCGAAGCGCCGCTGGCGGCCGGACTGATCGGCAGCTTCGTGCATGCGATTTCCGGCGGTTCGCTGTATCGCAAGACCTCCTTCCTGCTCGACAGCCTGGGCCAGCAGATATTCCCCGACTTCGTTCAGATCAGCGAGCGCCCGCATATCCGCGGTGCCTTTGCTTCCTCGCCCTTCGATGACGATGGCGTCGCCACGCATGACCGCGAGGTGGTGAACAACGGCGTGCTGCAGGGCTATTTCCTGTCCACCTACTCGGCGCGCAAGCTGGGCATGGTGACCACCGGCAATGCCGGCGGCGCGCACAATCTGCTGGTGCAATCGGGACCCCACGATCTCAATGGACTGCTGCGCGAAATGGGCAGCGGCCTGCTGGTGACCGAGCTGCTCGGCCAGGGCGTGAACTACGTGACCGGCGACTATTCGCGCGGCGCCGCGGGCTATTGGGTGGAAAACGGCGAAATCGCCCATCCGGTGGAGGAGATCACCATCGCCGGCAACCTGCGCGAGATGCTGCGCGGCATCGCCGCCATCGGCAACGACATCGAGGTGCGCGGCTCGAAGCAGGTCGGCTCGATGCTGGTCGAGCGCATGACGATAGCCGGCAACTGACGCCGGCCCGCAAAGCGCGGTTGTGGAGGTCCACAGAAAGCCGGTGCTGGCGACACACGCACCTAAGCGCCCATCGGCGCCGTGACGCTCAATCTCGAACGTGACTCCATCATAAAGACGCAATTGGTGGGTAACCATATTCAACCGCTGGCCGCATGACCGAGACGACAACTATCGACCTTGACGCGCGCCGTTTCTTCTTTACCATTTCTAGTGGGCGTCTTCCAGTTTCCATTTGATACCGAAGGAGATCGCAATGGCAGCTATACGAATAGTCCCCGTGTTTGCGGCGATTCTATGGGCAGGGTTTGCGTTCTCCTACGGAACGCCTGAGACGCTTAAGGCTGAACTGAAAGATGGCGATGATCTTTCCTTCTCCAATGATGCCAAGGGAGATCTGAGCGCATTCACAAATCTCTCGAACAGCTTGTTTGCACCGCCCAGAAAGGAAGGCGAGAAGCTGCCTGCTCTCGTCATTTTCCACACCTGCGGAGGCATCAAACAGAATATTCGTGATTGGACGGAGGTGGCATTAAAGGCCGGCTACGTTGTTTTGGTACCGGACGCCATGCGTGGTCTGCGAAATGATTGTGGCTCGCCGCCGCAGATCCCCAACGCACGCTTGATCAAGGATGCTCTCGATGGCGTTGCTCATCTGGCGACCCTCCCATACGTCGACAGCAAGCGCATTTCAATTCTTGGATTCTCGAAAGGCGCGCTTGTCGCCACGTGGCTCGCAAGTTCGAGGGTGGCGAATGCCCTGCGGCCAGGCACGCCGTCGATTGCATCGACAGTCTCCGTGTATGGATTTTGCGGTTTGGGCCCCACGCGGAACAGACCGCAGGGGGTGACGATACTTCAGCCCGACACGGATCGCCCACATTTGATGCTGCTGGGAGGGCAAGACAACGAAACACCCCCAGCTTCATGTCTTGAGCGCTTGCCAAAGCTCAAGGAGTCTGGCGCACCCGTGCAGTGGCACCTGTACCCGGGAGCAACACATGCCTGGGATGCCCCGGACTTGGACGGCTTCAGCAAGATCGCATATAACAATGAGCGAGTAACCTACAAGTATGACATGGCAATAACAGAAGATTCAAGGAAGAGGGTACTTGATTTCTTGTCAGTGATTGCAGGCAAGAAGTAGAGAAACAAATCTTTTCAAGTGGCACTCCTTGCCTAAAAGTTGATTGTCCGCTTCCTGAACCGACGAATGCCTGCTGCGGATCGGCTGCCGCGAGTCGTAATGTTGATATCCCATCCTGCTGGCGTGGTGAATGCATTTTCGGCGTTCCCCGCCCGCGCATTCGCCGTGTTGCCAGCGCCGACTTCTGGCCGAACGCGTTTCCGCCTGGTTCCTGCGCCTCAGGGCGAGCGGGCGCTGTCGATGTCGGCCAGATTGCGCTCGTCGACATAGACCCTGACGGCTTCGCCCGGCTCACCGGCGAAGCAGGTGACGATCACATTGCTGACCGGCGCCGACTTGGCGAGCACCTCGACCGCGCAGCGGCCGTAGGCGCTGTCGATGGTGGCCAGCAGGTTGCGCGCGTAGCTGCCGGCGAGCCGGCCGTCGAGGATCAGGTTGGCCAGCATCACGCCGCCGGGCTTCAGCGCCTGCCGCGTGTCGCGCCAGAATTCGCGCGTCACCAGATGGCCGGGAATCGAGCTGCGCGAGCTGTAGACATCCACCACCACGGCGTCATAGCGCCGCGTGGTTTCGATCACGAAGCGGCGTGCGTCGGTGGCGACGAACTCGCCGCGGGCGGGCTCGCGCAGAAAGTCGCGTTCGGCAATGGCGCGGATGGCTGGATCAATATCGACGTAGGTATAGCGGTTCAAGGGCTCGCGGTGCGACAGCGTGAAGCCGCCGGCGCCCAGCACCAGGATCTCGCGCTGCCTGAACCCCAGGTCTTCGAGCAGGATGCGCCGCAGGTGCTGCACGTAGCGGGCATACAGCGGCGGCTCGCTGTCGTCGATCAGCGAGGCGACCTGGTTGTTCACGCGGAAGGCGCGCGGCGCCTGCATGCCCTCGCGCAGCACTGGCTCGACTGCATAGTCGGCATAGGCGGTATCGGCGCGCTGCCGGTCGCCGAGGTTGGCCGCCACGCTGAGGGCGGCGACACCGGCCAGTAGCGCTGCCGCCTGCGGCGGCGGCCGTTGCACCAGCGCGGCACCGGCGACCAGCATCAAGGCGCCGAGCAGTACCGCGGCCCAGACGCCGAGCAGTTGCATAACGACCAGTGACAGGGTGACCGAGCCGAGGAAGGAACCGAGCGTGGACCAGTAGAGCGCGCGTCCGGCCGCCTCGCCGCTGCGCTGCGCGAGCATCAGGTTGGTCAGGATCGGCACGGTCTGCCCCAGCAGCCAGGCCAGGGGGCAAAGGATCGCGCCGATGAATATGAGGTAGGCCAGCCCCGCCTGCGTTCCGGCAAAAATGGCATTGACGCTGCCGCCGGCCAGGCCGCCGCCCATCAGCAGCGCGGAAATCAGGAAATTGCGCGCCACCACGGCGCGGTAGTCCGCCGCCACGCGGCTGCCGGAGTGGTAGCCGAGGGCGAGGGCGAGCAGGAACAGGCCGATGGTCGGCGCCGTGACCACGATGGAACTGCCGATGTGGGGAATCAGCCGCCGCAGGGCGACGATTTCCGCGCCGAGCGAGCAATAGCCCTCGATGAAGACGATGGTGAACAAAAGGCGAGGCGACATTGCGTGCGGACCGGTGGCGGGGATCGCGACTTTACCGCAAGAGTTGGCGCTGGCAGTACGGCGCGGCATGGCTGGCCCGGATGTCCACGCTGGAAAAATTTACAGGCCGCCGGTGGCGACGTACCATGCGCCTCACTCCCTTGCGTCGAGGTAAGCATCGTGTCGTTTCAAGCCAGGTCCTGCCCGTGACAGCCAATGCCGAAGGTCCGGCTGCGGTGATTTCGTGGACCGAGCAGGGCGCAACGCGTTGCGCCCGCTGGCACTCGGAGGGCGGCACGGCGCCGCCGGGCAAGGTGGTGGTCGCCGACGATCGCGTCACCGCCGATGCGGCCTATCGCCTGGCCTGCGAGGGCACGGCGCTGCTCTGGCGCGGCGATTTCCAGAACGCGCGCCAGCTGCTGCAGGCCATGGCGCGGCGCATCGAGCGCAAGCCGCGCCGGGGACCCGCAGCGCCAGCGAATGCCGCCGAAGCCTTTCATCGCTATCGGCTGGCGCAGTCGCAGCGCGCGCGCACGCTGGGCATGCTGTTGCTGCCCTTCGACGACGACTACCAGGTGCCGCTGCGCCGCGCGCCCGACGTACGCGACGCATGCGCCGAGGCTTATGGTCCGGCCAGCGGACCCTTCGTCGCCTCGCTGCGCGAGCTGCTGGGGCTGATCGGCGCGCATGAGTGGCGCAAGAAGGGCGTCGCGGTGCCGGCGCTCGGCGCGCGCATTCATCCGCATTACGGCGTGTTCGCCCCGGTGCGCGGCGAGTATGTCGACCTGGTGGCCGCGGCGCCCTTGCCTGCCGGCTGCGAACTGGCTTTCGACATCGGCACCGGCACCGGGGTGCTGGCCGCGCTGCTGGCGCGGCGGGGTGTGGCCCGCGTCGTGGCCACCGACCTGGACCCGCGCGCGCTGGCCTGCGCCGTCGAAAACCTGGCGCGACTCGACCTCGCGGCGCGGGTCGAAGTGGTCGCCGCCGACCTGTTCCCGCCGGGGCGCGCGCCGCTGATCGTCTGCAATCCGCCCTGGTTGCCGGCCCGCGCCGCATCGCCGCTGGAGCGTGCGGTCTATGACCCCGGCAGTCGCATGCTGATGGGATTGATCGGCGGCCTTGCGGCACACCTGGCGCCGGGCGGTGAGGCTTGGCTGGTGCTCTCCGATCTGGCCGAACACCTGGGCCTGCGCAGCCGCGAGGAACTGCTGGCTGCCTTCGCTGCCGGCGGCCTGCGACTGGTGGGGAGGCTCGACGCCAAGCCGAGCCATCCGCGCAGCGCAGACCGCAGCGACCCGTTGCACGCCGCACGCGCCGCGGAGCTGACCTCGCTGTGGCGTCTCGCGTTGCGCTGACGAGCGTCGCGCTCCGCGCGCCGGCAATCCCGCCAGGGGATACCGTCCGCACTTCCCGTGCGGACATAAAAACAAACCCCGCATGAAGCGGGGTCGGTTATCGGGTCCCGGTACTCGATGACCGGATTGGCTCTGCCTTACTTCTTCTTCGGCGCTGCCTTGGCCTTGGAAGCGAAGCGACCGCTTTGCATGAAGTTGTCGAAACCGGCTTCGGTGAAACGGAACCAGAGGTGCTGCTCGTCGCGGAAGGCGGCGTAGTCGCTGTAGACCTTCTTCCAGGCCGGGTTCTTGGCCGACAGATCGTCGTAGAGCGCCATCGCTGCCTGATAGGCGGCGTTCATGATGCTCTTGTCGAACTGGTGCAGCTTGGCGCCGGAAGACACCAGGCGCTTCAACGCCGCCGGGTTTTTCGCGTCATACTTGGCCTGCATGTCGACGTGGGCGTGCGAGGCGGCGGCGGCGAGGATCGCCTTGTAATCGGCCGGCAGCGAGTCGTAGGCCTTCTGGTTGACGTAGAGCGAGAGCTGCGGACCGCCTTCCCACCAACCCGGGTAGTAGTAGTGCTTGGCGACCTTGACGAAGCCGAGTTTCTCGTCGTCGTAGGGGCCGACCCACTCGGTGGCGTCGATGGTGCCCTTTTCCAGCGCCTGATAGATTTCGCCGCCGGGGATGTTCTGCGGCACGCCGCCGATGGCCGACAGAACCTTGCCGCCGAAGCCGCCGATGCGCATCTTGAGGCCCTTGATGTCGGCCAGGGTCTTGATCTCCTTGCGGTACCAGCCGCCCATCTGGGCGCCGGTGTTGCCCATCGGGAAATTCACGATATTGTAGTTCTTGTAGAACTCGCGCAGCAGCTTGAGGCCGTTGCCTTCGTACATCCAGGCCGTCATCTGCCGGCTGTTGAGGCCGAAGGGAATCGCGCAGTCGATGGCGAAGGTGTCGTCCTTGCCGAAGAAGTAGTACGGAGCGGTGTGCGCGCACTCGACGGTGCCCTGCTGCACGCCATCCACCACGCCGAAGGCGGGCATCAGTTCGCCGCCGGCATGAATCGAAATCGTGAACTTGCCGCCGGTGGCCTCGGAGACGGTCTTCGAAAAGACTTCCGCAGCGCCGAAAATCGTGTCGAGCGCCTTGGGGAAGCTCGACGCCAGGCGCCAGCGGATGGTGGGGGCGCCTTGCGCATGAACTGCCGGCGCGACACCGGCAGCCAGGATGCCGGCAATACCGGCGTTTTGCAGAAATTTACGACGTTCCATGTATGAATCTCCTCGTTGTTGTTTCACCAAAACGGCGGCGCCGGACTGGCATGTCGCCGGATACTACACCACAACTTTTTTCTTACTTGCCCTTGTCGATCGACTGCTGCAAGGCCTTGGCGGGATCGTCTTCCTCTTCCTTCTCGCGCTCGGCCTTGGCCTCCTCGGTCTCTTCCTTGCCGTCGGCGGGAGCCTCCTGTTCGATTGCCGGCGGCGCCTCGAGCTGGATATTCTGTACGTCGGTTTTCGGCGCTTCGACACTGCCGGTGACCAGCTGCGGGAAGGCGATGATGATGCCGACCATGATCACCTGGATGATGACGAAGGGCACAGCGCCCCAGTAGATCTGGGTGGTGGTGACGGGCGGAATGGTCTTCTTGGTCAGGCGGTCGATGTACTCGCTGTGCGGCGCCACGCTGCGCAGGTAGAACAGCGCGAAGCCGAAGGGCGGATGCATGAACGATGTCTGCATGTTCACCGCCATCAGCACGCCGAACCAGACCAGGTCGATGCCCAGCTTCTCCGCCACCGGCCCCAGCAGGGGAATGACAATGAAGGCCAGTTCGAAGAAGTCGAGGAAGAAGGCCAGGAAAAAGACCAGGAGGTTCACCACGATCAGGAAGCCGATCTGGCCGCCGGGCAGGCCGGTCAGCAGGTGCTCGACCCAGATCGAGCCATCGACGGCCTGGAAGGTCAGGCTGAACACCGTGGCGCCGAGCAGGATGAAGACGACGAAGCAGGACAGCTTCATGGTCGCGTCCATCGCCTGCTTCATCAGGGCGAGGCTCAGGCGGCGGCGCGACATGGCCATGATCAGCGCGCCCATCGCACCCATGGCGCCGCCTTCGGTCGGCGTCGCGATGCCGAGGAAGATGGTGCCGAGCACGAGGAAGATCAGCGCCAGCGGCGGGATCAGGACGAAGGTCACGCGCTCGGCCATGCGCGAGAGCAGGCCCATCTTGGTCACGCGGTTGAGCACGGCCAGCGCAAAGGCGACGCCGACGCCGACGCACATGGCGACCACGATCAGTTCGTCGGTCGGGGTTTCTGCCGGCCGCGTCTTGGCGTAGGCGATCGCGGCGGCGGTGGAAACGATGACCAGCCCCAGCACCGAGGGCAGGCCGGCGCTGCCGTTGTCCTCGCGGATGGTGCGCGCTTCGAGCGGCAGGGCCGGGACATAGGCCGGCTTGAACATGCTGACCATGAACACGAAGCCGACATAGAGGCCGGTCAGGACGAAACCGGGAATGAAGGCGCCGGCGTACAGGTCGCCGACGCTGCGGCCGAGCTGGTCGGCGATCACGATCAGCACCAGCGAGGGCGGGATGATCTGCGCCAGCGTGCCCGAGGCGGCGATCACGCCCGAAGCGATGCGCCGGTCGTAGCCGTAGCGCAGCATGATCGGCAGCGAGATCAGGCCCATCGAAATCACCGAGGCGGCCACCACGCCGGTGGTCGCGGCGAGCATGGCGCCGACGAAGATCACCGCATAAGCCAGGCCGCCGCGGATCGGCCCGAACAACTGGCCGATGGTGTCGAGCAGGTCCTCGGCCATGCCCGAGCGTTCGAGGATCAGGCCCATGAAGGTGAAGAAGGGAATCGCCAGCAGCGTGTCGTTCTGCAGGATGCCGAATATGCGCAGCGGCAGCGCCTGCAGCAGCGAATGCGGCAGCAGGCCGAGTTCGACGCCGAGCCAGCCGAAGAACAGGCCGCAGGCCGCCAGCGAGAAGGCCACCGAGTAGCCCATCAGCAGGAAAATGATCAGGCCGCCGAACATGATCGGCGCCATGTTGTGCTGGAGAATTTCGATCATTTCTTGCTCCCGTCGTTTCTGTTCTGATCGGCCACCATGTCGATTGCGTCCTCGACACGCCCGATCACTTCGGGGGCGACTTGATGTTTGAGGATTTCCTCGGCCAGTTCCTCTTCGGCCGTCTTGGTTTGCACCGGTTGGGTGGGGTCGGCCGCCGCTCCGATCAGGAAGGCGATGCGCTTGATCAGTTCCGACAGCCCCTGCAGGCCGAGCAATATGAAGCCGGCCGGGACCAGGGCGTAGACCGGCCAGCGGATCAGGCCGCCGGCATTCTGCGACATCTCGCCGCTGTTGTAGGCCTGGATGACCAGCGGCCAGACCAGCTCATTGACCTTATAGACAAAGGGCAGCAGGAAGAAGACGATGCCGACGCATTCGACAATGATCTGGGTGCGTTTGGAGAAGTGGCCGATGATGACGTCGATCTTGACGTGACCCTGGCGCAGCATGGTGTAGGCCGAGCCGAGCAGGACCACGGCGGCGAACAAATACCACTGGATTTCGAGGAAGGCGTTCGAACTCATGTCGAAGGCCTTGCGCACCACGGCGTTGACGGCGGAAATAACCACCGCGAAAAGCACCAGCCACATCAGATTGCGGCCGATGCGTTCATTGAGGCCGTCAACCAGTTGCGACAGCTTGAGCAAGGCATTCATGCACGGATCTCCCGAGTTGCACATCTGTCGCGCCGTGCGCGCAGTGTTTCTTTATTGATGGCCGGAACTATATTAGCCTGAGCTTTGAACAATCGTTGATTCAAGAACTTCTCCTTGATTTCAGACGGTTATTGCAGCGGGTGGCCAAGGCGTCTGGACGCTGCATTCAATTGGTAAACTGCCATCAATGGATCATTGGTCAGACCAAAGTTTTTTAATGTTAACGGCCGCAATCGGCCTTGTCAAGGGAAGTCACGGAGACTTCCGGGTCAATATGCTCTAGTTGATATCTTGGTCAGACCAATGTTATATTGGAAAAATGGACGGAAGAATGATAGCGCCGCGACTCGCCGATGTGGTTGCGCGCGAGATTGAACGGCGGATGCTGGAAGGCGGACTCAAGCCCGGCGACCGCCTGCCTTCCGAGCGTGAATTGTCTGCGCAACTGGGCGTCTCGCGGGCTTCGTTGCGGGAAGCCATCCAGAAGCTGGTGGCGCGGGGTCTGATGGAAAGCCGGCAGGGGGGCGGCACCTTTGTCACCGATCGGCTCGATACGAGCTTCGCCAATCCGTGGGAGGAAATTCTTCGCGACCATCCGGCCGTCCATGACGATCTGCTCGAGTTTCGCCACATGCTGGAGGGTCGCGCGGCGGAATGTGCCGCGCTCCGCGCCACCGCGGCCGACCGCGAGCGCGTCCGCCTGAGCCTGGCGCAGCTTGAGGAAGCCTTTGCCGGCGCCGATCTGGATGCCCAGGTGGATACCGATCTGGCATTTCATCAGACGATTGCCGAAGCCTCGCACAACGTCATCGTCGGCCACCTGACCGCCAGTCTGCTGCGGCTGCTGCGCGACAATCTGCGGCGCAATCTCAGCGAATTGATGCAGGTTCCGGCGGCGAAGGAAAACCTGCTCGACCAGCATCGCGCGGTGTGGCGGGCCATCGAACAAGGCGACGCCGAGCAGGCGCGGGACGTCGCGGCCGACCACATCGGCTTTGTGCGCCAGAACCTCAGCCGCATGCTGCGTAGCGACGCCCGCCACAAGTCCTGAATGATCCGCCGCTGCACCACGCGCGGCGCCCCGGGCCGCGAGCGATCTCCGATTGGCAGCGCGGGTTTGCATCGGATTACCGCTCCCTTGCCTGGAGGTGTTGCTGGGCCTCGGTTCGGGTCTCGAAGATGTTGGAGTCGGTCATGTGCTTGCCCAAGGATTCACCGAGCTTGGCACGCAGGAAGGCGCTCGCGGCATAGCGCGTCACTTCGCTGTAGTGGCGGTCCATGAGGCCCTTGACCATTCCCGCATAGTCGTCGATCAGTTCCGGTGCAATGCTGAAGCGATCGTAATTCACGATCGCCGCCACCTTGTGTCCGATCGGCGCCAGGCGGCCTTCCACAGCCCGCAGCACGCGGTCGACGTCTTCCGGCGTGCGCACTGAAAGCCCTTCGAAATCGACAAAGAATATATTCTGCCCGGGGTCGTAGTTCAGGCGTTCCGCGATCGGCATCTCCAGCATCTGCGCGCGCAGGCCCATCGGCCGGGGTGCGAAGATGCGCGCATCCATCAGCAAGGGTTCGCGACGCAGGATGGGAGCGAACTCCATGCGTCCCAGGATGTCATGCTCGATATCCACGCCGGGGGCGACCTCGATCAGTTCCAGGCCCTCCTTGCACAAGCGGAAAACGCAGCGCTCCGTGATGTAGAGCACGGTCTTGCCGTTGCGGGCGGCAACCCGGCCGCTGAAACTGCGCTGCTCGACTTCCTGCACGAACTTCCTCGCCTTGCCGTCGGCGAGAATCCGCAGGCAGCCCGCCTCCAGGGCAATTTGCAGCTTGCCGGCCGTGAAGGTGCCGACGAACACCACTTTCCTGGCGTTCTGGCTGATGTTGATGAAGCCGCCGGCGCCGGCCAGCTTGGGGCCGAATTTCGACACATTGAGGTTGCCTTCGCGATCGGCCTGGGCCAGTCCGAGAAAGGCGATATCGAGCCCGCCGCCATCGTAGAAATCGAACTGGCTGGGCTGATCCAGGATCGCGTCGGTGTTGGTTGCTGCGCCGAAGTTGAGGCCGCCTGCGGGTATGCCGCCGATCACTCCGGGCTCCGCGGTGAGCGTGATGAGGTCGATGATCTTTTCTTCCGCGGCGACCGAGGCGATTCCCTCCGGCATGCCGATGCCGAGATTCACCACGCTGTTGGCCGCCAGTTCCATGGCTGCGCGCCGGGCAATGATCTTGCGCTCGTCCATCGCCAGCGGCGCGTCGCTGCCGAACGAGGGCGCCATCGGCACGCGGATTTCTCCTGAAAATGCCGGGCTGTAGGCCTCGATGAAGGTTTGCATGTGATACTCGGGCTTTTCCGCGACCACCACGCAATCCACCAGCACGCCGGGGATCTTCACCTGCCGCGGGTTCAGGGTATTTCTTGCGGCGATGCGCTCGACCTGGGCGATGACGATGCCGCCCGAGTTGTGCGCGGCCATCGCGATGGCCTGCGCCTCCAGCGTCAATGCCTCCTTTTCCATGGTGATGTTGCCCGCGGAATCTGCCGTGGTGCCGCGGATGATGCCGACATTGATCGGGAAGGCCTTGTAGAACAGGTATTCCTCGCCGTCGATTTCCATCACGCGTACCAGTTCCGTGCCGCAGGCGACGGTCATCGCGTTGAGCTTGCCGCCGCCGTGGCGCGGATCGACGAAGGTATCGAGCCCGACGCGGGTCAGCGTGCCGGGCTTGCCGGCGGCAATGTCGCGGAACAAGTGGCAGATCACGCCCTGGGGCAGGTTCCAGGCTTCGATGCGGTTGGCCACCGCGAGTTGCTGCAGCTTGGGCACCAGACCCCAATGGCCGCCTATCACGCGCTTGACGAGGCCGTCGTGGCCGAGATGATTCAGGCCGCGCGCCAGTCCGTCGCCTTGTCCGGCGGCATACACCAGCGTCAGGTTGCGGGGCCGGCCGTGACCATCGATGTCGGCTTCCTCTTCTTCGAGAAACAGCGCTTCGAGCGCGACGGCGATGTTTTCGGCGAAGCCGATGCCGACGAAGCCGCTGGTGGCGACGGTGTCGCCGTCGCGGATCAGGCGCACGGCTTGGCGCGCGGTGACGATCTTGCCGGTATCGGCGGCGCGCAGGGAGGCAATGAGCGGATGCTGGGCCAAGACATTTTCCTCGGGTCGAAAAGCCGGCGCGGAGAGTTGCCGCGGTATTCGCCCCGGGCATCGATCGGAATGGTCGGGGCCCGCGAGCTAACGCAAGGAGTGGGCCATGCCCATAAATACAGGGGAAAACGAGTTGGCGAGACCGGCCGGCGGCGGCCGGGATGAGCAAGTGTTCGCCGGGCCGGACAGTCGGTACGGCACGGCGGACACCCGCCGCTCGAAACGGCGCTGCTGTCAGCCCAGTCCGAGCAGCGCGATTTTTTCGTAGAGCGAGGTGCGCGAAATGCCGAGCTCGGCGGCGGCGCGTGCCTTGTTGCCGCCACATGCGGTGAGCGCCTTGCGGATGGCGGCCCGCTCCGCTTCGGCGATCGCCCCGGCAAGGCCGAGGCCGACGGGTTCAGCGGCAGCCGGGGCGCCTCTGGCGATGGGCAGGACGGCATCGATATCGGCGGCTGTCAGGACTTCGCCGTCGCTCATCATCAGCGCCCGCTCGAGCACGTTCTGCAATTCGCGGATGTTGCCCGGCCAGGCGTGCCGGTAAAGCGACTGCAGTGCCTCGGCCGAGATTTCACGCAAGGGCAGGCCGAGTTCATGACACTGTGCTTCCAGCATATGCTCGCACAGCAGGGGCAGGTCGGCGAGCCGCTCGCGCAGCGGCGGCATCGACAAGGTGACGACATTCAGGCGGTAGTAGAGATCGGTGCGGAAGCGTCCCGCCTCGATCTCGGCCTCCAGATCGCGGCTGGTGGCGGCGACGATGCGCACGTCGACCGGCACCAGGCGGTTGGAACCCAGGGCTTCGAATTCACCCTCCTGCAGCACGCGCAGCAACTTGGCCTGGAGCGCGCCGGACATGTCGCCGATTTCGTCGAGGAACAAGGTGCCGCCGTCGGCGAGCTTGAACTTGCCGTCGCGCCCCTTGCGGTCGGCGCCGGTATACGCGCCGGGCGCGGTACCGAAGAACTCCGATTCGAGCAGCGTGTCGGGAATTGCCGCGATGTTCACCGCGACAAAGGCCTTGTCGGCGCGCTGGCTGGCATTGTGGATGGCGTGCGCCAGCAGTTCCTTGCCGGTTCCGGTCTCGCCCTGGATCAGCACCGGGGCGCGGGTGCGGGCGGCACGTCGCGCCTGCTGCTTGAGCGCGACGCAGGCGTCCGACGTTCCCACGATGCTCGACAGCGTGTATTTCGCCCGCCGCGCCTCGGCCAGTCGGCGCTGGGAGTCGGCAAAGTCGACCTTGAGGCGGTTGAAGCGCGAGACCAGGGGCGCCAGTCCCATGGCGTCGTCGAGCAGCATCAGGCCGATGCCGCCGACCACCGTGCCGGCCTTGTCGCGCAAGGGCAGACGCACGACGACGAAGGACTCCTCGCCGAAGTCCATGATGTCGAGCATGATCGGGCGCCCGGTTTCGACCACTTCGCGCATCAGGCTGTTGGGCAGGATGCTCTCCACCGGCTGGCCGATGGCGGCGGCGGGGTCGGCAACGCCGAGTCGTTTGGGGTAGCGGTCATTCATCCAGACGATGCGCGCCTGGCGGTCGACGATCACGGCGCCCTCGCAGATTTCCGCAAAATGACCGAGCAGCGATTCGGTGGCAATCTTCAGCAGGTGCTCGGCTTCGCTGGCGGCCAGCGGTGCGGCCGAGGCGATTCCCGTGGGTGGCGACGACATGGCTTGCATTCCTTTCCTCCGGTCCGCTTCCCCTGGCAGGGCGGGCGATGTTTTCGCGACACTATAAGCAGAAACCGGTCCCCTGCTCTTGCGGCTATGTCGAGGATGATTCCGCCCCGGGCGGAACGTTAGAATACCGCTCATGCCAAGTTCAAGTGCACCGCCTACCCGATTCTGCCTCGTTCGTCACGGCGAGACCGACTGGAATGGCGAGCGACGGATCCAGGGGCAGATCGACATCGATCTCAATGCGAGCGGCGAAGCCCAGGCCCGGGCCTTGCGGCCGCGGCTGGCGCAGCAGGATTTCGCCGCGATCTACAGCAGCGACTTGCTGCGCGCCTGGCGCACGGCGCAGATCGCCGCAGCGGGGCTGGGCCTCGCCGTGGCGCCAGCGCCAACTCTGCGCGAACGGCATTTCGGCGTGCTGCAGGGCGCCACCTTGCACGAAGCCAGTCTGCGGCATCCGGAGGTGCATCGTCATCATCTGGCGCGGACGCCGGACCATGATTACGAGACCGGCGAATCCCTGGTGGATTTTGCGGCACGCGTGATGAGCGGGCTCGATGCGCTCGCCGCGCGCCACGCCGGACAGAGCGTGCTGGCCTTCACCCACGGCGGCGTGCTGGATGTCGCCTATCGCGCCGCCACCGGCCGGGCGCTCGACGCGCCGCGCGATTTCCCGGTGGCGAATGCCGCCTTCAACTGGCTGGAACGCGACGACCATGGCTGGCGCCTGCTGGCGTGGGCCGACTGCAGTCATTTGACCCGGGCGCTTGACGAGCTCACGGGCTAGGTTGCAACTGGCGGGGCATCGGGCACGGGTGCTAAAATCCGCGCCTTCCCACCCCTCCCCGGATCCCGCCATGTTTCTGAAGCAGAACACTCTCGCCAAGACCGATCCCGATCTCTGGGCCGCCATTCAAAACGAAAACCGCCGCCAGGAAGATCACATCGAACTGATCGCCTCGGAGAATTACGTTTCCTGGCCGGTCATGGAAGCCCAGGGTTCGCAACTGACGAACAAGTATGCCGAAGGCTATCCGGGCAAGCGCTATTACGGCGGCTGCGAATATGTCGACGTCGCCGAGCAGTTGGCCATCGACCGCGCCAAGAAGCTGTTCGGCGCCGACGCCGCCAACGTCCAGCCGAATTCCGGCTCGCAGGCCAACCAGGCGGTGTTCATGGCCTTCCTCAAGCCCGGCGACACGGTGCTCGGCATGAACCTCGCCGCCGGCGGCCACCTGACGCATGGCATGGCGCTCAACATGTCCGGCAAGTGGTTCAACATCGTGCCCTACGGCCTCGACGAGAACGAGGAAATCGACTACGCGGAGATGGAAAAACTGGCGCACGAGCACAAGCCCAAGCTGATCATCGCCGGCGCGTCGGCCTATGCGCTGAAGATCGACTTCGAGCGCTTCGCCAAGGTGGCCAAGGCGGTCGGCGCCATCTTCATGGTGGACATGGCGCACTATGCCGGCCTGGTCGCCGCGGGCTTCTACCCCAATCCGGTGCCCCATGCCGACGTCGTCACCTCGACCACCCACAAGACCCTGCGCGGCCCGCGCGGCGGCCTGATCCTGATGCGCGCCGAACACGAAAAGGCGATCAATTCGGCTATCTTCCCCGGCCTCCAGGGTGGCCCGCTGATGCACGTGATCGCCGCCAAGGCCGTGGCCTTCAAGGAGGCGATGACCTCCGAGTTCCGCGACTACCAGGAACAGGTGATCGACAATGCGCAGGTGATGGCCAAGGTGCTCAAGAGCCGCGGCCTGCGCATCGTCTCGGGGCGCACCGAGTCGCATGTCTTCCTGGTCGACTTGCAGGCCAAGAACATCACCGGCAAGGATGCCGAAGCCGCGCTGGGCCGCGCCCACATCACGGTGAACAAGAACGCGATTCCCAACGATCCGCAAAAGCCCTTCGTCACCTCGGGCGTGCGCATCGGCACGCCGGCCATGACCACGCGCGGCTTCACCGAGATCGAGGCGGAGCAGGTGGCCAACCTGATCGCCGACGTGCTCGACGCGCCGCATGACGACGCGGTGCTGGAACGCGTGCGCGGCGAAGTCTCGGCCATGTGCAAGAAATTTCCGGTTTACGGCTGACCCGATCACCGGCGGCGGGCCAGGCCATGAAGTGTCCCTATTGCGCTGAGCCGAACACGCAGGTGGTGGACACCCGCGAGAACGAGGACGGCGACACGGTGCGCCGCCGCCGCCGCTGCCTGTCCTGCGACAAGCGCTTCACCACCTACGAGCGCGTGGAACTGCAACTGCCGCAGGTGGTGAAGAAGAACGGCAGCCGCACCGATTACGATCGCGACAAGCTCAAGGCCAGCATGATGCTGGCGATGAGGAAGCGCCCCGTCACCACCGAAAGCATCGACCTGGCGCTCGACCGCATCGAGGAAAAGCTGGTGCAACTGGCGCTGCGCGAAGTCGCCTCGGACCGCATCGGCGAGTTGGTGATGCGCGAGCTGAAGAAACTCGACAAGGTCGCCTACATCCGCTTCGCGTCCGTGTATCGCAATTTCGAGGACGTCGACGAGTTTTCCGACGCCATCCGCGAAATCAAGAAGCCGCGGCAGCCCCGGGCCAAGGCCTGATGGGCTGCGGCAAATGAGCGCCGCCCGCCGGGCCGTCCCAAGGGCGGCGCAGCCAACATGCGGAGCTGCGCAGCAGCGAACCACCGTCATCCCCTGCCTTGGGGCGAAGGCAGGGTTTCGCGGAGCACTGCTCCGCGCTGCCGCAGCCGGCCGGCTCTGCAGAGCCGGCCGTGGGATCGGGGCTGGGGGGAGGGTAGTCCATTGAGTTTTTCGGCGGCCGACCACGGCTTCATGGCGCGCGCGCTGCAACTGGCGCAGCGCGGCCTCTACGGCACCACTCCCAATCCTCGCGTCGGCTGCGTCATGGTTCGCGATGGCAAGGTCATCGGCGAGGGCTGGCATGAAAAGGCCGGACTGCCGCATGCCGAAGCCGCGGCGATCGCCGCAATAGTTGGCGCTGGCGATACGGCGCGGGGCGCCACCGCCTATGTCACGCTGGAGCCCTGCAGCCATTTCGGCCGCACGCCGCCCTGCGCCGACGCGCTGGTCGCCGCCGGTGTCCTCCGCGTCGTGGCGGCAATGCAGGACCCGAATCCGCTGGTGGCCGGGCAGGGCCTGGCGAAGCTGGCGGCGGCCGGCGTCGAGGTCGCCAGCGGGCTGCTGGCCGCCGAGGCCGCCGAACTGAATATCGGCTTCGTCTCGCGCATGACGCGCGGCCGGCCCTGGCTGCGGCTCAAGGTGGCGGCCAGCCTCGACGGCAAGACCGCGCTCAACAACGGCGTCTCGCAATGGATCACCGGTCCGGCTGCCCGCCGTGACGCCCACGCCTGGCGCGCGCGGTCCTGCGCGGTGCTGACCGGCATCGGCACGGTGAAGGACGACAACCCGCGCCTGACCGTGCGCGAGGTGCCAACCACCCGCCAGCCGCTGCGCGTGGTGATCGACAGCCGGCTCGAAACGCCGCTCGATGCGGCCGTGCTGGAAGGCGGCAATGTGCTGATCGCCGCGGCCCAGGACGATCCCGTGCGCAGTGCGGCCTTGCAGGCGCGCGGCGCGGAAATCGTGATCCTGCCCAATGCGCAGGGCAAGGTCGATCTTGCCGCGCTGCTGCAGGAACTGGGCCGGCGCGGCGTCAATGAAGTGCTGGCCGAAGCCGGCACCCGGCTCAACGGCTCGCTGCTGCGCGAAGGCTGTGTCGATGAACTGCTGATCTACCAGGCGCCGATCCTGATCGGCGATGCCGCACGCGGCATGTTCGGCCTGGCGGAACTGAGCGACCTGGCCGGCGTGCAGCGGCTCAACATCATCGAGCGCCGCGTCGTCGGCGCCGATTTGCGCATCCGGGCCCGCCTTGCCTAAAGACGACGGACATCGCGATTTCCCCGGCCGCGGTCTGCTGATCAACGTCCTGCGCGTGTTCCACATCGCCGGCCTGGCCGGGATTTCGGCGGTGGTGCTGGCCGGCGCCGCGAATGCAGAGCGGTGGGGCGGCCTGATGCTGATCTCGGGGCTCGGCATCGTCGCCCTCGACGCCTGGGCCAATCCGCTTTACTTCCGCCAGGCCAAGGGCCTGGGCACGCTGTTGAAGATTGCGCTGGTCGGCTTGCTGGTGTTCTGGGAGCCCGGGCGCCTGCCCTTGTTCTGGTTCGTGCTGGCCTTCTCGGTCGCGCTCAGTCATGCGCCGGGACGCTACCGGCATCGCCAGTTGTTCTGACCTTTAGCGCCTAGGCGGCTGCTGCGGCAGTCCCGCACACCACGCAGCCCGGATCGCGTGGCACGCGGATTTCGCGCCACTCCATGCCCAGGCCGTCGAGCAGCAGCAGTCGTCCGGCGAGGCTGGTGCCGCAGCCGATCACCAGCTTGAGCGCCTCCGCGGCCTGCACCGTGCCGATGATGCCGGTCAGCGGCGCGAACACGCCCATCACGGCGCAGCGCACTTCCTCGACATCCTGCCCCTCGGGGAACAGGCAGTGGTAGCAGGGCGCGTCCGCCTGGCGCGAATCGAACACCGCGACCTGGCCGTCGAAGCGGATCGCGGCACCCGACACCAGCGGCTTGCGGAACTTGACGCAGGCGCGGTTGACGGCGTGGCGCGTGGCGAAATTGTCGCAGCAGTCGAGCACGATGTCGGCCAGCGCGACTTCCTTGTCCAGGCCTTGCCCGGACAGGCGCTCGGTCAGCGCGACGACACGGCATTCGGGATTGATCTCGCCCAGCGTGCGTTTTCCGGACACCGACTTTTCCATGCCGATCGCGTCGGTGCGATGCAGGATCTGGCGCTGCAAATTGGTCAGGTCGACCGTGTCGCCGTCGGCCAGCACCAGGGTACCGATGCCGGCCGAGGCCAGGTAGTAGGCGGCGGGCGAGCCCAGGCCGCCGGCGCCGATGACCAGGGCGCGCGCCTTGACGATGTTCTCCTGACCCTCGATGCCGATCTGCGGCAGCAGGATGTGGCGGCTGTATCGCAGCAGTTGCTCGTCGGTCACGGCCGCGCCTAGCGTTCCTGTCTCAACTCGGGCGGCGTTTCGTCGTGGTCGCCGTGCGGGTGATGCTCCCAGGCCTTGGAATAGATCTCGTGCGATTTTTTGATCAGGCGTTCGGGCACGCGCATGTTGCGCATCTGGGTTTCTTCGCAGAAGTACACCACGGTCCGCATCAGCTTGCTGTACATGCTGTTGTCGAGATGAAAGCCCTGGCGCGTCAGTGCGGCTTCGAGGCCTTCGAGCGAATAGTCGCTGATTTCGTACCAGATCGACAGGCTGTAGGGCGCCAACCCGGTATCGATTTCCATGCCTTCGAGTCCGGCCAGCAGCTTGCGCGCCTCCTCGACATGTTCCGGATGCTGGTGGTCGAAGCGCAATTCGCGGTGCTTGCGCGTGCCGGGTTGCGGAACGAAGGCTGCCGGACGCTGGCGTGGCTTGCCGTCGCGCTTTTCATCGCGCAACTCGCGGGCCTTTTCCGGTGTCATCTTGCTCATCGCTCGCGTCCCGCCTCAGCGCTTGATGATCTGCCAGGCTTTCAACAGATTCACGGCCTGCCCCAGTTGATAGTCCTTCGGCGAGGCGAATTCGAGCGGCGCGTGCGGCGATTCTTCGGCTTCGTCGGGTTTGCCTTTCTTGTCGCTCTTGGTCTGCGGCTTCGGCGCAGCCGGCTCCGCGGCCTTCTCCTTGTCGTTGCCGAGATGGCGTTCAAGATCGGCCTCGCGTATGCGTTCGCGCGATCCGCCGTTGGCGCTTTCCTCGACGATGATGTCGGGCGTGATGCCCTTGGCCTGGATCGAGCGGCCCGAGGGCGTGAAATAGCGCGCGGTGGTGAGCTTGATCGCGGCATTGTTGGACAGCGGCAGCACGGTTTGCACCGAACCCTTGCCGAAGGTCTGGGTGCCCATCACGACGGCCCGCTTGTGGTCCTGCAGCGCGCCGGCGACGATTTCCGAGGCCGAAGCCGAACCGGCATTGACCAGCACCACCATGGGCGTGGTCTTGGCGAAGGCCGGCAGACTCTTCATGAAGTCGTCCTTGTGGCCGCGCTGGTAGTCCTCGGGGCTCGCCAGGTAACGCCGCTTGGCATCCTCGGTGCGGCCGTCGGTCGAGGTGACCAGGGTCTGCGGCGGCAGGAAGGCGGCGGAAACGCCGACCGCGCCGTTGAGCAGGCCGCCGGGATCGTTGCGCAGATCGAGCACCAGACCCTTGATGCCGCTGCCCTTGGCTTCCTGGTCCGCCTTCGCCAGCTTTTCCAGATGCCTGACCACGTCGGGTGCGGTCTCTTCCTGGAACTGGGTGACCCGCAAATAGCCGAAGCCGCCTTCGAGCAGTTTCGACTTGACGCTCTGCACCTTGATCTTCTCGCGCGTCAGCGTGACTTCGAAAGGCTTCATCTCGCCCTTGCGCACGATGGTCAAGCGGATCTGGGTCTTCGGCTTGCCGCGCATCTTCTTCACGGCGTCATTCAGCGAAAGGCCCTTGACCGGCGTGTCGTCGATCTTGATGATCAGGTCGCCGGGCTTGAGCCCGGCCTTGTGCGCCGGCGTATCCTCGATCGGCGCCACGACCTTGACGAAGCCGTCTTCCATGCCGACTTCGATGCCGAGCCCGCCGAATTCGCCCTGGGTGCTGACCTGCAGATCCTTGAACGAGTCCGCGTCCAGGTAGGCCGAATGCGGATCGAGATTGGCCAGCATGCCGCTGATGGCATGGGTGATCAGCTTCTTGTCATCGACCGGCTCGACATAGCCCTGCTTGATGGCGTTGTAGACGTCGGCGAAACTGCGCAGCTCTTCGATCGGCAGGGACGAGGTGGCGGCGTCCTTGCCGGCGCTGGCGGAAAAATTCAGGCTCACCAATACGCCGGCAATCAGACCGGTGACTACCAGACCCACTTGCTGCAGCTTGCT
The DNA here is from genome assembly GCA_023700805.1 of Sulfuritalea sp. Taxonomy (GTDB): domain Bacteria; phylum Pseudomonadota; class Gammaproteobacteria; order Burkholderiales; family Rhodocyclaceae; genus Sulfuritalea. The sequence goes on along the minus strand of JAMPYF010000012.1, from coordinate 73,274 downwards.
GCTCATAGGAACTCCGAAGGACACAAAGGCAATTAAGGCGGGCTCGCCGGGATTGGGGCCGCCTAGCGCTTGCCGGCCCATTTCAGGGGATCGAACGGCTGGCCCCGATGCCTGAGTTCAAAGTATAAACCCGAGTCGGGGTTGCCGCCGCTGTTTCCCACGGTGGCGACCGGGTCGCCACCCTTGACGCTGGCCCCCACCGCCGCCAGCAGGGATTCGTTGTTGCCATAGACCGACAGAAAGTCATCGCCGTGATCGATGATCAGCAGATTGCCGAAGCCGCGCAGCCAGTCCGAGAAAACCACGGCGCCACTGGCCACGGCCTTGACCTCGACGCCCTCGGCGGCACGGATGAAGACGCCTTTCCAGGCGGCGCCGCCTTCCGGGCGCGGGCTGCCGAAGCGGCCGTCGATGACTCCCTTGACCGGCAGGCGCAGCTGGCCGCGCAGCGCGGCGAAGGCGCCGCCGACATTGCCCGGATCATGGCTTTTGAGTTTCGGCGCCCTGGCCGCCGCCGTGCCGCCAGCACCAACTTTCGGCTTAGCGCGCTTCGATGCCGCGATACGGGCAAGCCCATCGATCAGTTTTGCCAGCCGCTGCTCATCGCGTTTCAAGGTGTTGATTTCACGCCGCTGCGCCTTGAGCCGGTCGGCGATCGCGATCAGCTTGGTCAGCCGCTGCTTCTTGCGGTCGAGCAGCTGGGCGCGGCTTTCCTGCTGCCGGCGTTCGATTTCGGCCAACTGCGCTTGGCGCGCCTGCGCCGCGTCCGTCAGACGTTTTTTTTCGGCCGCGACCGCGCGCAATTGGTTGATCAGATCGGCCTCGGCGCGCGAGAGCTGGGTCAGGAAATATTTGTCGCGCGCCGACTGGTTGGGGTCGCGGCCCGACAACAGCAGCTTCAGCGCGTCGGCGTCGCCGCCGACAAACTGGCGGTTGAGCAGGCGCGCCAGCTGGTTCTGTTGCGCGCCGGTCTGGCGGTCGAGCCGCTGGCTCTGGGCAAGGAGCTCGTCCAGCTGGGCTTTCAGGTCGGCACGTTCGGCAGCCAGTTCATGCAGGCGCCGGTTGGTGTTCGAGATTGCCGATTCGGTCTCGCGCAACTGGTCGGCGGCGGAGGTTTTCGATTCCTCGGCCGCCGCCATGTCGCGCTGCAAGGCCTCGATGCGGCCTTTCAGGTCCTGCAGCTCGCCCTTCTTCGCATCGACGCCGGCGGCGAATGCCGTCGAAGCGAGGAGGGCTGCAAGGCATAAAGCATTGACGCAAATATTGCGTCGAGGAATCACGCCTTTGCTTTGCCCTGGTTCGCCACGGCCTGCATCGCCGCCTTGATCGCTTCCTGGTCGCCCAGATAGTAGTTGCGGAGCGGTTTCAGCTCGGCGTCGAGTTCATAGACCAGCGGCTGCGCGGTCGGAATGTTGAGGCCGACGATGTCGGCGTCGGAAACATTGTCGAGGTACTTGATCAGCGCCCGCAAACTGTTGCCGTGGGCCGCAATGATCACCTTCTTGCCCGACCTGACCATGGGCGCGATGGTTTCGTGCCAGTAGGGCAGGAAGCGCTCGACGGTATCCTTGAGGCACTCGGTGCGCGGGAACTGTGCCGGCGGCAGGTCCGCATAGCGCGGATTGCCGGTCTCCAGGCGCGGATCATCCTCGGCCAGCGGCGGCGGCGGCGTGTCGTAGGCGCGGCGCCAGACCAGCACCTGCTGGTCGCCGAACTTGGCCGCGGTTTCGGCCTTGTTGAGCCCCTGCAGTGCGCCGTAATGGCGTTCGTTCAGGCGCCAGGAATGCTGCACCGGAATCCACATCCGGTCCATTTCCTCCAGCACCGTCCATAGCGTTTTGATCGCGCGGCGCAGCACCGAGGTATAGGCGATGTCGAAGGCGTAGCCTTCATTTTTCAGCAACTGGCCGGCGGCCACGGCTTCCGCCTGGCCTTTTTCTGTGAGGCCGACGTCGGTCCAGCCGGTGAAGCGGTTTTCCTGGTTCCAGGTCGATTCGCCGTGGCGAAGCAGAACGATCTTGTACATGGGGTAAGCCTTAGCGCACAAAAACGCCATTGTACCGCCCGCACCATCGCCCGACCCGGGCCCATCCGGTGGCAGCAGTGCCGAAATGACGATCCTTCACGGTTCCAACAGTAATCTATAATATTCAAAATTGCCGCGACAAAAAGCTGGATAAATCACAATTAGGGGTAGCACGGCATGAATACAGCGATCAACGAATTGATAGGAAAGCAGGAGCACATAGAAACGGCCGCAAGGGCGCTGAAGGCGATTTCGCATCCGTTGCGGCTGAAAATCCTCTGCGTGGTCGGCGACCAGGAAACCTGCGTGCAGGATATCGTCGATGCCGTCGGCACTTCACAGAGCAATATCTCGCAACACCTCGCCATTTTGCGCGACAAGGGCGTCCTGCAAACCCGCAAGGATGCCAACCGGGTTTTTTATCGTATTGCCGACCAGCGCACCCTTCAGCTCATCGCCATGATGCGCGAGGTGTTCTGCGGCGTTTCGGCACACAGGGAATAGACGACAATGGAATTTGTGCAAGAGAACATGATTTGGGTGGCGCTGGCCTTGGTCAGCGGCGGCATGCTGTTGTGGCCGATGGTGGCAGGCGGCGGTGTCGACAATCTGACGCCGGCGCAGGCGACGCTGCTGATGAACCGCGAAGACGCGCTGGTGCTGGATGTACGCGAAGCCGCCGAGTGGAGTTCCGGCCACATCGCCGGGGCGCGCCACATCACTCTCGGTCAGCTTGAGAAACGCATGTCCGAGCTGGAGAAATTCAAGGACAAGCCGATCATTGTCATCTGCGCGTCGGGCAACCGTTCCTCGTCGGCCTGTGGCCAGTTGAAGAAAAGCGGCTTTGCCAAGGTATTCAGCCTTGCCGGCGGCATTGCCGGCTGGCGGGATTCCAGTCTGCCCCTGACCACCAAGTCCTGAACTAGGAAACTCGAATGGCCAAAGTCCTGATGTACTCCACCGCCGTCTGTCCTTATTGCGTGCGCGCCGAGCAACTGCTGACGCGCAAGGGTGTCACCGAAATCGAAAAAGTCCGCGTCGACCTCGCGCCCGACCGGCGCGAAGAAATGATGCAGAAGACCGGCCGCCGCACGGTGCCGCAGATCTTCATCGGCGAGACCCACGTCGGCGGTTGCGACGATCTCTACGAACTGGAGCGCCAGGGCAAGCTCGATTCGCTGCTGGCCGCGTAGAATTCGACCCTTTCCCTCACTATCCAATTCATCATGAGCGACGAGCAGCCGGTTTTCAGCATCGAAAAGATTTACGTCAAGGATCTGTCCATCGAAGTGCCCAATGCGCCGCAGATCTTTCTGGAGCGCGAGACGCCGAGCATCGAGGTGCAGATCCAGAGCGCAGCGACCGCCATCGGCGAAGGCATGTATGAAGTGGCGTTGACGGTCACCGTGAATGCAAAGGAAGGCGAAAAGGCCTTCTTCCTGGTCGAGGTGGTGAAGGCCGGCATCTTCCAGATCCGCAACGTGCCCGAGCAGGACATGGAACCGATACTCGCCGTGGCCTGCCCCAACATCCTGTTCCCCTACGCCCGCGAAACGGTGTCCGACGCGATCAACCGCGCGGGCTTCCCGCCGGTGATCCTCGCTCCCGTCAACTTCGAGTCGCTTTACCAGCAGCGCCTGATGGAACAGCAGCAGGCCGAGAGCAAGATTCAGCTGCAATAGTTGATGATGGCGGCACGCCGGTTTTCAGCGCTTACACTGGGTCTGGCGGCCCTGGCCGCCGCGTCCGCGGCGCATGCGCTGGATTACCTGTCGCTTGCCGAGGCGGCGCCGGCCTACGACGCGCCGTCGGCCAAGGCCCGGCCGCTGTTCGTGGTGCTCGCCGGCACCCCGGTGGAGCTCGTGGTCGGCCTCGACGGGTGGTCCAAGGTACGCGACAGCCGGGGCGACCTGATCTGGATCGAGAAGAAACACCTGACGGACAAGCGCAATCTGGTCGTGCGCGTGGACCGGGCGCAGGTCCGCGCCGCCGCCGAAGAACAGGCTGCTTTGGTGTTCGAGGCCGAACGCGACGTGGTGCTGGAATTCGTCGAAGCCGTTCCGGGCGGCTGGGTCAAGGTCAGGCATCGCGACGGACAAAGCGGTTTTCTCAAGGTGCCGCAAGTCTGGGGCCTGTGAAGTCAGCGACAGGGATTCCGCAAATGAAGGATGCGCGATGCGGATAGCGGTGCTGGGCGCCGGTGCCTGGGGTACGGCGCTGGCCATCGCTTTTGCCGCACGGCATCAGGTGATCCTCTGGGCGCGCGATGCGCAGCGCGTCGCCGACATGGCCCGCCGCCGCGAGAACCAGCGCTATCTTCCGGACTGCCCGTTTCCCGCCGACTTGCAGCTCACCGCCGATTTCAGGGCGGCCCTGGCCGCCGCCGATCTGGCGATTCTCGCCGCACCGCTGGCCGGCCTGCGTACCCTGCTCGAGCACCTCAAGGCCGACGCGCCGGCCCTGCCGTTTCTCTGGGCGTGCAAGGGCCTCGAAGCCGGCAGCGGATTGCTGCCGCACCAGGTGGTGGCCGAAGTGATCGGCGACGCGGCCTGCGGCGTGCTCACCGGGCCGAGTTTTGCCCTCGAAGTGGCGCGCGGCCTGCCTACCGCCATCACCCTGGCGTCGAGCGATGCCGCCTTTGCCGAGACCACCGCGCAGCGCCTGCATGGCGGCAACCTGCGCATCTATGCCAACCCCGACCTGATCGGTGCCGAAGTCGGCGGTGCGGTGAAGAACGTGCTGGCCATCGCGACCGGCATCTGCGACGGACTCGGTCTCGGGCTCAACGCCCGCGCCGCCCTGATCACGCGCGGCCTGGTGGAGATCACCCGCTTCGGCGAGGCGCTCGGCGCCCGGCGTGAAACCTTCACCGGATTGGCCGGCATGGGCGATCTGATCCTGACCTGCACCGGCGAGCTTTCGCGCAATCGTCGCGTCGGCCTGCTCCTCGCGCAAGGCCTGGCGCTGCCCGAAATTGCCGGCGAACTGGGACATGTCGCGGAAGGTGTTCCCGCCGCGCGCGAGGTGGCCCGCCGTGCCGCCGAACTCGGCATCGAAATGCCCATCACGAAGGCGGTCACCGCCGTGCTCGACGGCCGCATCACGCCGCGCGCCGCCGTGGAACAACTGATGGCGCGCGAGGCGAAGAACGAGTGAACTGCTCATCCCCCAGCCCCTTCTCCGCGAGAAGGGGTGACTTTGGCTCGCTACGCTCGCGGTGACTACGATGGCCTGCCTTGGGGCGGCCCGGCGGCAGGCTAGACGCCGCCGGCGAATCCCTGCTGTCGCCAGGCCTCATAGACCATGACCGCCACGGCGTTCGACAGATTCAGGCTGCGATTTCCAGGTATCAAGGGCAGGCGCAGGCGGTGATCCTGCTCGATGTCGGCCAGTACCGCGGCCGGCAGGCCGCGCGATTCCGAACCGAAAACGAAGACGTCGCCGGGCTGAAAGGCTTTATCGTAGTGACGGGAGCTGCCCTTCGTCGTCAGCGCAAACAGCCGGGCAGCGCCCAGCACCGAGCGGCAGGCCGCCCAGTCGGGATGCACCGAAACCTTCACCAGTTCGGCGTAGTCCATACCGGCGCGGCGCAACTGCGCTGCCGACAGGTCGAATCCGAGCGGTTCGACGAGGTGCAGCCGGGCTCCGGTATTGGCGCAGAGACGAATCACATTCCCGGTGTTGGGCGGGATTTCCGGGGCCACGAGGACAACATGGAACACTTGCAGGGATCTCCGAAAAGCACGGGTTCAGAAGAATCAGCTGATTAGCCAAAAACTTTCGTGCAAAATCACAAAATCAAGGCCAGGATTCTAAGGCCGCATTGGAGATAGCCTGATGGCACGTCCGGAAAAGATCCGCCTTGGCGACATGCTGGTGCAGCAGAACCTCCTTACCGGAGAGCAGCTCAAGCTGGCGCTCGACGAACAGAAACGCTCGGGCCGCAAGCTGGGGCGGGTTCTGGTCGACAGCGGTTTTGTCACGGAAGACGGCATTTCCGTCGCTTTGGCGCGTCAACTCGGCACGGATTTCGTCGATCTCAAGACCTTCCGCCTGCAGCCCGAACTGATCCGGCTGCTGCCCGAAGCCCAGGCGCGCCGGCATCGTGCCCTGGTATTGAGCGAGCGTGCCGGGATGCTGGTGGTCGGCATGGCCGATCCGACCGATCTTGGCGCGTTCGACGAGCTGGCGCGCAATCTCAAGCGCGAGATCGACCTTGCCGTGGTGACCGAGAGCCAACTCCTGTCCGCGATCGACCGCGTCTATAGCCGCGCGGCCGAAATCAGCGGTCTGGCCAAGGAACTCACGGCCGACATGGGCGACGTGTCGACCGAGTTCGGCAACATCCTGGGCCTGACCGCCGGTGCCGAGGATGCGCCGGTGGTCAAGCTGCTCAATACGGTGTTCGAAGAGGCGCTCAAGATGCGCGCCTCCGACATCCACATCGAGCCGCAGGAAGCCTCGTTGCTGATCCGCTTTCGCATCGACGGCGTGCTCCATGTGCAGACCGAAGCCGATGCGAAGATTTCCACGGCGCTGGTATTGCGCCTGAAGCTGATGTCCGGCCTCGATATTTCCGAAAAGCGCCTGCCGCAGGATGGACGCTTCAACATCAAGCTACGCACCACCGCGATCGACATCCGTATTTCGTCGATGCCGACCCAGCACGGCGAATCCGTGGTCATGCGTCTGCTGGCGCAGAATACCGGCCTGCTGCAGCTCGACCGCCTCTACATGCCGCCGCGCATTCTGGAGCGCTTTCGCCACGCCATAGCGCGGCCGTCGGGCATCGTGCTGGTCACCGGCCCGACCGGATCGGGCAAGACCACCACGCTGTACGCGGCGCTGAACGAACTGAACACGCCGGAAAAGAAGATCATCACCGTCGAGGACCCGGTCGAATATCGTCTGCCCGGACTCAACCAGGTGCAGGTGCATGAAAAGATCGATCTCTCCTTCTCGCGCGTGCTGCGCACCGCCTTGCGCCAGGACCCGGACATCATCCTGCTGGGTGAAATGCGCGACCAGGAGACGGCGGAAATTGGCATGCGTGCGGCCATGACCGGTCACCTGGTGCTCTCGACCCTGCACACCAATGATGCGCTGTCGACGCCGATTCGCCTGCTCGACATGGGCGTGCCGCGCTATATGGTGGCCCTGTCGATCCAGATGGTGCTGGCGCAACGCCTGGTGCGCGTGACCTGCCAGAACTGTTCGGCTCCCTACGCGCCGAGTCCGCACGAGCATTTATGGCTCAAGGCCGAGCTGGGCGACCGGGTGGACAGTGTCGAGTACAGGCATGGCGAAGGCTGCAGCCACTGCGCCAACACCGGTTATCAGGGGCGCCAGGCGGTGTATGAGATTCTCGACATGAACAATGCATTGGTCGAGGCGGTGAATCGCGGCGATCCCAACGAATTCATGCAGATCGGACGCGAGCAGATGGCCGGCAACACCCTGCGTCGGGATGCCGTGCGGCTGGTCGTCAGCGGCCGCACCACCATCGAAGAAGCGATGCGCATCAGCACGCAGCTCGACGAGTAGCAGGCCGATGCCCAACTTCGCCTATCGCGGCCGCAATGCCGCCGGGGAAATCGTGCAGGGCGTCATGGAGGGCGCGACTGCCGGCGCCGTGGCCGACCTGCTGGTCGGCAAGGGCACCACGCCGATGGAGATCAAGCCAACGACGGCGGCCCTGGATCGGGCCGAGAACGATCTCGGCATGAGCCGGAGTGTGTTCCGGCAAAAAGTCGAGCACATGGATGTGCTGCTGTTTTCACGGCAGATTCACACCCTGTTGCGCGCCGGGGTGCCCATCATGCGCGCGCTGGCCGGTCTGCAGGAATCCAGCACCAATTCGGCGATGCGGGAGGTCTTGCAGGACGTGCGCGAAAGCCTGGATTCCGGCCGCGAACTGTCGCTCTCGCTGGCGCGCCATCCGAAGGTTTTCTCGCCCTTTTACCTGTCCATGGTGCGCGTCGGCGAAATGACCGGCCGCCTGGAGGAAGTCTTCATCCGCCTGTTCGATCACCTGGCCTTCGAGCGCTTCATGGCGGATCAGGTGAAGTCGGCGCTGCGCTATCCCTCGTTTGTCGTCGCCGCGATGGCGCTGGCCCTCGTCGTCGTCAATATTTTTGTGATTCCGGCCTTCGCCAAGGTGTTCAAGGGCTTCGGCGCCGAACTGCCGTTCATGACGCGACTCTTGATCGGTTTTTCGGACTTCATGCTGAACTGGTGGCATGCGCTGCTGCTGGGCATCATCGCCGCCGCGCTCACCTTCAATGCCTGGCGCAAGACGCGCAAGGGCCGCTATGACTGGGATCGATTCAAGCTGAAAATTCCGATTGCCGGAAAGATAGTCCGCAAAGCCACATTGGCGCGCTTTGCGGCAAGCTTTGCCCTGGCGTCGCGCAGCGGGGTGCCGATCATCCAGGCCTTGACCAATGTCGCGGAAACGGTGGATAACGCCTATATCGCCGACAAGGTGGAAAAAATGCGGGACGGCGTCGAGCGCGGCGAAAGCATCCTGCGCACGTCGATTGCCGCGGGCGTGTTCACGCCCGTGGTGCTGCAGATGATTGCCGTCGGTGAGGAGTCCGGCGCGCTGGACGACATGATGAAGGAAGTCGCCGACATGTATCAGGGCGAAGTCGAATACGAACTGAAGACCCTGGCGCAGCAGATCGAACCGATCCTGATCATTTCGCTGGGCATCATGGTCCTGATTCTCGCGCTCGGCATCTTCCTGCCGCTGTGGGACCTGGGCAAGGTGACCATGAAAAAGTGAGCTTCGACATGAGGCGTCAGCGCGGGGCCAGCAAGTTCGAATTCGCCATCACGGTCGCGATCCTCGGCGTCCTTGCCGCCGCGCTGCTGGTGCGTCTGGACGCGATCCAGGCCGAGGCGGAGCGTACCGAGGTCGCCCTGACGGTGCGCAACATGCGCGTCGGCATACAGTTGGCGATAGGCGAGCGCATCATGCGCGGCGAGGAAGGTCGCATCGGCGAAGTGGCGGAGGCCAGCCCGATGGATTTTCTCGGGCATCGCCCGCCCGGCTTCACCGCGGGGCGGGTTGCCGAGACTCCCGGGCAGTGGGCCTACGATCCGCTCACCCGCGAGCTCAGCTACCTGCCGCGCCTGCCGCAGGCTTTCGACCATGCCGGGGAGTTGCGCTGGCGCTACGTGGCCCGCATCGACGCGGCGGGAAAAACCGTCGGCGCCAGCCTGGTGGGCCTAAACTGAGTGCCTCCGGGGCCGATAATCGCCTTAATGACTCCGATTCGATCTGCTATTTTTCGCCAGTCCACGCACAGAAAGTCCGCACGACCATGAAATCAGGCTTCAGCACTCCGCAGGTACGTGGCTTTACGCTTATCGAACTGGTGATCGTGATTACCATCATCGGCATACTCGCCGCCGTGGCCTTGCCGCGCCTGATCGACGCCCAGCGCGACGCGCGGGTGGCCAAGGCCAACGCGATCTACGGCTCGATGCGTTCCGCCGTGGGCTTGGCTCGTTCGCGCTGCGAACTGGACCTTGCGGGCACCGCGCCCAGCCTCACCTTGACGAACTGCACCTCGACCCCGCCCAAGGTGAACATGGACGGCCTGATGGTCGATATCGTCAATCGCTATCCGGCCGCCACCGCGACCGGCATCGATGCCGCGGCGGCCCTCAATCTCACGGCGGACGGCTTGACTGCCGGAGGCACCGGAACCGCGCGGACATTCGACGTCGCCGGCGGCACGGTACCCAACTGCCGCATCACCTACCAGGAGGCGACGCTCAGTGGCGGCGTCATCGTCGCGCCGGTGATTTCGGTGGTAACTTCCGGTTGTTAGCGCTAAACTGAGTTTAAAGAGAATGTGGCATTACTAAGGAGATAGCAATGAAAGCAAGAGGTTTTACCTTGATCGAACTGGTCGTGGTGATTGTGATTCTGGGCATTCTGGCGGCGACGGCGCTGCCGAGGTTTGTGGACCTCACCGGGGACGCCGAGCAGGCAGCGGCGGAGGGTACGGCGGGCGGGATAGCATCCTCGGCGTCGATCCAGTACGCGGCGAACTTGGTATCGTCCGGCAGAGGCTACTCGGCGGGCGCGGCATGTGGAGGCTCCTATATGCAGACTGCGATTAGCAGCAACTGCAGCACGAGTGGGACCACGTCGTGCGTGGTTACCTGCGGTAGTGGCTCGAAGACTGTGGAATTGCCGTCTTGATATGCGTTTCGCGGAATCGCGGGCGCAGGCGCAGCGCAGCGGCGCGGGTGGGGATTTCCCAAGCCTAGCTTGACGCGGGACTTGGTTGCCCGCCCGGCCGTGACGACGGCGGTAAGTCTTGGCCTGCTCGCCCTGATGGTGAGCGGGCCATTTCTTTGGCCTTTCCACAGCGATCCCCTGCCGGGTTTCTGGAGCGAATGGTGGGCCGCAGCCGTGGGGCTGGCGGCAGTGGCGACCGGCTTGATCGCGATGCGCGGTCGCGCCATGTCCCTGCCCTCGGTGCTGCTGCTGCCGGCTGTTCTGCTGCTGGCCCTGTTGCTCCAGTTCGGGCTGCAGCGCCTGGCTTTTCCGCAGATCGGGCTGCTCTACGCGGCCTATCTGCTGTGGGCCGGGATGTTGATGATACTCGGGCGACATCTGGCCGCAACGCTCGGCCTGGTCCGCCTCGCCGACGTCCTGGCCGGCGCCGTGGCGCTGGCTGCGCTGATCGGCGCAGGAATCGCCCTGGCGCAGTGGCTGGGTGTCGGCGCGGGCAGGGAATGGATATTTCCCAAGCTGGGCGGCAGTATCTACGGCAATCTCGGCCAGACCAACCATCACGCGCACTACTCCTGGCTCGGCATCGCCTCGGCGTTTTACCTGCGCGGCCGCGGACTGCTGTCCAGGCCGCTGTTGTGGACAGTGATTGTGCTGGTCGCCTTCGGCAGCGTGCTCAGCGGCTCGCGCAGCGTGTTCGTCTATCCGCTGGTGCTCGTCGCCGTGTTCGGCTGGTCGCGATTGCGGCAGGCTGGCGGCGCGGCGGCAGGCCTGCTGGCCGATGCGGTGCTGCTCCTGCCCGTGGTGATCGGCCTGAGCATGGTGGGCGCCTGGGCGACGCCTCACCTGGCCGAGTTGGCGCCCCGGCTCGGTCTGGAATTCGCGGGCGGTCCGGTCTCGATCACGGCAGGCTCGCGCTTGTACGAAATCGCGTCCGGTCCCAGTACCAGGTTGGAGATCGCGCGCTCGGCCTGGTCGGCATTTCTCGAACGGCCCTGGCTGGGGCAGGGTGCAGGCAACTATTCCTGGGCGAGTTTTGTCGCGGCCTCCACTCACGTTGGGGCAGAGCAGTATGCGGTGACGGAGCACGCGCACAATCTGATCCTGCAGTTGCTGGCGGAGTTCGGCGCACCGGTGACGGGAATTGTCCCGGTCGTGCTCGGAATCTGGCTCAAGGGCTTTTTCCGCAAACCATGGGGGCTGGAGCAGTCCTGGTGCGCGGCGGTACTGGCGATTGGCGCAGTCCATGCGCTGCTTGAATATCCTCTGTGGTATGCGTATTTCCTGGGGCCGACGGCGCTGCTGCTGGGTGCGGCCGACAGTCGGACGATCATGGCTTTGTCCGCGCGGCGCGCGGCCGTTTATTTGTGCCTGGTTGTCGTCGCGGGGTTCTTCATACTCGCCGGTTTGCGCAAGGACTATGCCACGCTCGAAGTGGCTGTCTACGCACCCCTGGCCGCCCATCCCGAGCGGGAGCAGGCCTGGAGGATCACTCTGGACCGACTGCTGAAGCTGCATCAGGAATCCCTGCTCTCGCCCTGGGCCTTGCTCGGCTTTGCCACGCTGGCCGAGCCGAGTCGGCAGCAGGCGCAGCACCGGGCGACCCTGTGCGAAAAGGGCATACGCTTTTCCCCGGCCCGCTGGCTGCTGCTGCGCTGTGCCATGCAACTCGCCATCGCGGGCCGCGAGCGGGATGCGCAGGAACTGGTCTTGAAGGTATTGCACGCATTTCCGGCCCTGCGCGACGCCAGCATCGACGAGTTGGCCAAAGCGGCGCAGAAGCATCCGGAAATCGCGCCGCTGCACGAACTGAGTTTGCGTGATTCGGACCTGGGCCACAGGAGCCCCCGGCCGCCCGGTTAGCGCAACAAGCCATCCGCAACCCGCCGGAAATCCTGAAGCAAATCCGAATGGACCAAATACAAGCTCTTAGGCCTTGAAATCGGCGCTTGCCTTATGCCTTACCGCCAGTATAGTCAGACGAAAATGGGTCCCGATGCGTCCAGTGCCAATATTTGTCAAATCGAGAATTGAACCAGGCTGGTTATCCGTGGTGATGCGGGGTGAGCGCGTCGACTTGATCCACGTCTGCCGTGAGCCGGGTCGTCAGCCGCGCGTCCTGCTGGCGAATTCGGTGCAGGCGGGAAGCAGCCTCGAGGCAACTCTCAGCGCATTGAGAAAACCGATGCGCCTCGACTGCTATCGCTGCACGGCCTTGCTACAGCACGGCAGCTATCAGTTGATCCAGACCGACGCAGTTTCCGGCGCGCCCGACGAAGCACGCGAAGTTGCACGCTGGAAGCTCAAGGACCAGGTCGAGTTCCCGGTCGATGCGGCGGCCATCGACCTGTTGCCGATCCCCTCCGATGGCCGGGCGCCGCAAGTGTTTGCCGCGCTGTCGCCCGAGTCGACGGTGGCGCCCTTGATCCAGGCGTTCCAGGCGGCCAAGGTGCCGCTGGCGGCGATCGATCTGCCCGAAATTTCGCAACGCAATCTGGCGGCCTTGTTCGAGGAAGAGGGGCGTGGCTTGGCCACGCTGATTTTCGACGATGACGAGGGCCTGCTGACCTTTACCGCGCAGGGTGAATTGCTGGTCGTGCGCCATGTCGAAATTACTGCGCAACAGTTGATCCGGGCCGATGACGACCGCCGCGGCATGCTGTTCGAGCGCATCGCGCTGGACGTGCAGCGCTCGCTGGACAATTTCGACCGCATCTACAGCACGATCACCTTGTCCCACCTGCTGGTGGCGCCGATTCCGGGTGTGGATGGTTTCCTTGGCCATCTGCGCGCCAACCTGACGGTCCAGGTCGTGTCCTTGGACCTCTCGGGCGCACTGGATCTCGGCGCCGTGCCGGCCCTGCTCGATCCCCTGCGTCAGTTTCAGTGCTTGCGCGCGATCGGCGCCGCGTTGCGCGACGAACCGGCGGCTGCATGAGCGCCCAGATCAATCTTTATCATCCGCGCTATCTCAGGCAGCGTGAGCTGCTGACGCTGGGCAATGTGGTGCTGGCGACGGCGGCGGTGTATCTGCTGCTGGCCGCGGCAGGCGGCTGGGCCTGGCAGAGCGCGGCGACGCGAAGCCAGGCCGCGACTGCCGCCGAGCTGCAACTCAAGGCAGTGAAGGCCCAGGTCGAGGCAGCGACCAAGGCCGCCGGCGCGCGCAAACCCAGCCCGCAACTGGTTAGCGAACTGGAGCGCGCCGAAGGCATGCTGCGCCGGCGCAGCGACATAGCGCGCCTGCTCGAAAGCGGGGCCGTCGGCAACACGGGCGGCTTTGCCGATTACCTGCGCGGTTTTGCCCGTCAGGCACCGGAAGGCCTCTGGCTGACGGGTTTTACGATCAAGTCCGGCGGTAGCGACATGGAAATTCGCGGCAGCATGCTCGACCCCGTGGTCTTGCCCGAATACATCCGCCGCCTTGGCAACGAAACGGTGTTTCAGGGACGCAGTTTCGCTTCCTTGACCATGAACCGGGCCGAGCCGTCCGCTCCGGCACGACCCTCCGCGCCGGGCACCGCCGCCGTGGCGCCAGCGCCAACTTCCGGACCGCGTCCGATCGACTTTGTCCTGATGCCGAAATTGGCCGAGCCAACGGGAGGCGGACAATGAAGGCGCTGGCCGTCCAGTGGGCAAAATGGAACGCGAAGTTCGCCGCGCTGACGCAGCGCGAGCGGGTGATCACCGCCGCGGTGCTGATACTTGGCGGCGGCCTGCTGATATTCAATTTCGCAGTCGAACCGTTCGTGCTCAAAGCGCGCAGCGCGGTCCGCGCCGAAACCACGGCGCGTGCCGAACTCGCGCGGCAGCAGGCGCAGGCGGCCGCGCTCGGGGCGCAGAATGTCGATCCGGATGCCGCCAACCGGCGTCGGCTGGCGCAGGTGAAACAGGAACTGGCGGCGGTCAGCGAGCGGCTCGCGGACTTCGAGGCCGGCATGGTGCCACCGGCCCGGATGCAGGCTTTCTTGCAGGGATTGCTGGCGAGGAATCGGGCCATCGAATTGCTCGAACTGAAAACCCTGCCGGTGACGCTGGTCGGGGCGTCGCCCAAGGTCGAGATCCAGGCTGGAATGTCCGTGCCGGCCGCCAAGGATGCCGCCAAGGATGCCGGCAAGGACAAGACGGGGCAAGACGAAGCAGACCCGGGTTCGGGCGGCGGCATCTACCAGCACGGTATCGAAATCCGCCTGGCAGGCGACTACAATGGTCTGTTGAATTATCTGGCGGAACTCGAGCGCATGCCGCAGCGCCTGTTGTGGAACAGCGTCCGCTTCACGGTGGAAAAGTATCCACGCAACATCATGGTGGTACGGGTGTACACCTTGAGTCTCGACAGAAATTGGTTGGTTGTATGATGCGGCGCGGCCTGCTCGCGATTTTCCTGGCGAGTCTCGTTGGATCGAGCCTTGCTGTCGCCCAGGTGCCGGATCCGACGCGTCCGCCTGCAGCCGTGTTCGATCAGGAGGTGGGTGCTGCTGCGGCCGTGGCGGCAAAGAGTGGGGTGCAGACGGTGATACTGCGTCCCGGGGGCAAGTCGGCTGCCGTGATCAACGGACAGTACGTCGAGGAAGGGGACCGGCTCGGCGACAAGCGGGTGCTGAAGATCAGCGAAAAAGAAGTGGTGCTGGCAGGGGAGAGCGGGCGCGAAGTCATCGAGATGACGCCCGCGATTGAAAAAGTGCCGACCAAGAACAAGGCTGCAAAACGGCGGATGACGGGAACCACCCAAAAATGAGACACGCAATCCATGCGCGTTGTGTACTGCTGCTCCTCGCCGGCGCCCTGGGTGCCTGCGCCGCGCCGCCACGCGCTGGTAATCCGGTGCTGACCGAGATCAACGACGTGCTGTTGAAATCCGCAACGGACCGCAAGCTGCATGCTGTCGATGTCACCGACAAGTCGCTGATGCCGCCGCTGGCACCGCAGGCGGCGGTCGATGCCGCCGTGGCTGAGGCCCGCTTCGATCTCTCGGTGGTCAACGCGCCGGCCACGCAAGTGTTCATGGCCCTGGTCTCGGGAACCCGCTACAGCATGCTGCTGCCGCCCGACGTAAGCGGCAACCTCACGGTCAATCTCAAGGATGTGACGGTGATCGAGGCGCTCGAAACCATACGCGACCTTTACGGTTACGAGTACCGCATCCAGGACAAGCGCATTTTCATCGAGCCCAACACGGTCAAGACGCGGGTCTTCCACATCAATTACCTGTCGAGCCGGCGCCAGGGCAGCAGCGACCTGAGGGTTACCGGAAGCTCGATGACGGCAGCCGGCGCCGCGGCGCCCGGTACCGGCGGCGGGACCGCAACTTCGACGACCGGCCAGACCGCGCCGACCGGCACCGGGACGCCGACCGCGGCGCGCGGCAGCGACACCAGCCGCGTCAGCATGACCACCGAGAGCGACTTCTGGGGCGACCTGAATCGCGCGCTGGCGACCATCGTCGGCACCAGCGAGGGACGCAGCGTCGTCGTCAATGCGTCGTCCGGCGTGGTGCTGGTGCGCGCCCTGCCGCACGAACTGCGCAATGTCGAGAAGTACCTCAAGGCGACGCAGCTGATTGCCGAACGGCAGGTCATGCTCGAGGCCAAGATCATCGACGTGACGCTGTCCGAGGATTTCCAGGCGGGCGTCAACTGGGGTGCCTTCGCGAGCGGCGCGAACAGCCGTCTGGGCATCGGCGTGGCGCAGCCGGGCGCCACGATAGGCGCCGGCAGTGCCACGCAGACCCTCGGTGCGACTGCCTCGCCGACCCTTACCGTGACGCCCGGAGAACTCGGTTCGATAGCCGCTTCGGTGCTGGGGAAGGGCTTTATCGGGCTCGCCTTCCGGACCTCGAACTTTGCCGCGCTGCTGAATTTTCTTGAAACCCAGGGCAGCGTCTCTGTCCTTTCGTCGCCGCGCATCGCCACGCTCAACAACCAGAAGGCCGTGCTCAAGGTCGGCACCGATGAGTTGTTCGTCACCAATGTGACTTCGGCGACGACGACCACCGCGGCGGGTTCGGTTTCGTCGCCGAGCGTGACGCTGCAACCCTATTTCTCGGGCATCTCGCTCGATGTCACGCCGCAGATCGACGACGACGGCAACATCATCCTGCATGTGCATCCGGCCGTCAGCACCGTGGCCGAGAAGGAAAAAATCATCGACCTGGGCTCGCTGGGCATCTTCAGGCTGCCGCTGGCGGCCAGCAGCATCAACGAAACCGACAGCATCGTCCGGGTCCAGGACGGCAACATCGTGGCGATCGGCGGCCTGATGCGCCAGGAACAGGCCGCCGACCGATCGCAATTGCCCGGCGCCACGGGTTTCATTGCCAACGCGCTGGGGCAGCGTTCCTCGGCCTTGCGCAAGCGCGAACTCGTGATACTGATCAAGCCGACCCTGATCGACAATGACCGCGTCTGGGCGCAGGACATCAAGGACGTCCAGGAACGCGTACGGGCTTACCCGTCGAGTCAGTCAGGCCAGTGATGTTGCGCGGCGAGCCATGTATCTAAATCACTTCGGGCTGCATGAACTGCCGTTCGGCATCACGCCGGACACCAGCTTCATCTATTCGGCCGACGCCCACCAGGAAGCCCTCAACACACTGCTGATCGGACTCAACACGGGAGAAGGTTTCATCAAGATCACCGGCGAGGTCGGTACCGGCAAGACCCTGCTGTGCCGGCGCTTCCTGGCGACGCTGAACGAAGACCAGGTGGTCGCCTACCTGCCGAATCCGATGCTGGAACCGCGCATGCTGCTGCTGGCGATCGCCGAGGAGCTCGGTCTCAAGCTGCTTGGCCACGACAATCAATTCAGCCTGTTGAAACAGTTCAACGGACACCTGCTGGAGATGGCGGCCCAGGGCAAGAAAGTCATCATCTGCATCGACGAGGCGCAGTCCATGCCGCTGGAGAGCCTGGAAGCGCTGCGCCTGTTGTCCAACCTGGAAACGGAAAAGCACAAGCTGCTGCAGGTGGTGATGTTCGGCCAGCCCGAACTGGACCAGAAGCTGGCGGATCCGGCGGTGCGCCAGCTGCGCCAGCGCATCGTGTTTCATTACCGTATGCCGGGGCTGCGCCAGCACGAGGCCGGACATTACCTGGCGCACCGCCTACGTGTCGCGGGTCATCGCGACGGCGACGTGTTTCCGCCGGCCAGCACGCGCTTGTTGTATCGCCTGTCCAGCGGTACCCCGCGCCTGGTCAATGTGCTCGCGCACAAGGCCATGCTGCTGGCCTATGGCGAGGGCAAGTCCCGGGTCAGCCGCGACCACGTCAGGCTGGCCGGGCGCGATACCGAAGGCCTGCCGGCACTGCATTGGTGGCAAGTTTGGTGAGAGTGAGCGCCCTCCGCCGGGCCGCTCCCGGGCGGCGCTGCCAGGCTATGGGGCCGCGCAGCGACAAACCAAGGTCACCATCCACGCTTGGCGAGGCGATTGGGCGGAGGGTGGTTCAGTGAGCCTGGTCAACAAGATGCTGCGCGATCTCGATGCCCGTCGCGCCGGCAACGGCGAGCGTGCGGCGCTGCCCGCGGCAGTCACGCCCTTGGCTGCACGCCAGGAGCCGCCAGGGGCGCGGACGCCAATCCTGCTCGCAACGGTATTGTTGCTTGCCGCGTTGGCTGCCTGGTACGCAGGCGGCGAACAGTCCGCGGCGCCGGCCGTGACCGCCGCAGTGCCCGCGGCGCCCCTGCCCGCGACGCTTGCGGCCCAGGCGGAGCCAGCCGCTCCCACCACTCCGACGGATCCCGCCGCGCCAGCCTCGCTTTCGCCCAATGCACCCGCGCGCGCCGCCCTGTCGTCCTTGCGCATGGCCGATCAACTGTCCGCGATGTCCGCGACGCCACCCAAGACGGGGCCCAAGACCGAGCCCAAGACCGAGCCCAAGACCGAGCCCAAGACGCCAGCCATTGCGCCGAGTTTGCCCAAGTCGCCGCCGCAAGCGGCTGCGGCTACCGCGGCCGCCAAACCGGCGGTCAAGGAGCCCGCGGAGCCGGTGGAGTCCCGCATCGACAAGCAGGTGCGCCTGCCGTCGCCGGTCGAGCGTGCCGAGGCGGATTACCGCCGGGGGCTGCTGGCGCAGCGCCAGGGCAACGTGGACGGCGCGGCGGGAAGCTATCGCGCGGCGCTGGAGAATTATCCCGAACATGCGGCGGCCCGCCAGACGCTGGCGGCGCTGCTGATCGACGCCAGGCGTTTTGACGAAGCCGAGGAACTCCTGCGCAAGGGCACCGAGCTGCCGTCGGCGCGCCTGGCTTCGACCCTGGCCCTGGCCCGCCTCAAGGTCGAACGCAACCAGGCTGGCGCGGCGCTGGATCTGCTGCTGAACAATGCCGCGTCGGGCGAGCGCAGCGCCGAATACCAGGGATTTGCCGGCGCGCTGCTGAATCGTGCCGGCCGCACTGCCGAAGCGGTCGAGCACTATCGTGCGGCGACGCGCCTGGCGCCCAACGAAGGCCGGTGGTGGGCCGGACTCGGCATCGCCCTCGAAGCGGCAGGCAAAGGCCAGGACGCCCGCGAGGCCTACCAGAAGGCGCGCGCCTTGCCCGGCTTGCCGGCAGATCTGGCGCTGCACATCGAGCAGCGCCTGCGCTAGGACGTCCGGCGCGCCTTTCAGCCGATTTGCTCTTCCAGCGCCTGGAGCTTGTTATATGCCCAGGTACGCAGATGTCCCAGGGGGCCGGTCAGGTTGGTCCATGAATCCAGCATGGAGCGCTTGAGTTTCTCGTGCTGGTATTTCTCGGCGCGGGCGTAATTCTGCAACTGCTCCAGGATCAGTTCGCGCGCCCGGTCTTCGGCACGGGTCTGCACCAGCCGCAGTCCGTCCCGTGCCGTGTCGTCGTCGGTGAGGGAAAACGGCAGTGAAATCAGGGTCGCCAGCCGCGAAATTTCCCGCAGCGTGTCGGCGCGCTCGATCAGCGAGACTTGCCCGTCGCAGCGTGCGGCGAAGCGTCGCGCTTCCATGCGCAGCATGTTCTTGTCGACGGGATCGCGGAAGGCCATGTAATTGGTCCGGGCTTGAGCAGCCGGGATTGTACCGTCGCCGTCAATCCTTCAGCGCGCGCGCCAGCACGCAGTTCTCGACCCGCGTTGCGCCGTGCGCCTTGAGCGTGCGGGCCAGTTCGTCGAGCGTCGCGCCGGTGGTCATGACGTCGTCGACCACCAGCACGGTCTTGCCGCTCAAATCCATGTCGCATTCGAAGGCATGGCGGATGTTGCGCTTGCGCTCCTTCCACGGCAGGCTGGCTTGTGGCACGGTGTCGCGGCGGCGGTGAATGCGGCTGAGCTCGAGCGGCACGCCGAGTGCGCGTGCCAGCGGCCGGGCAAGTTCCAGGGCCTGGTTGAAGCCGCGCTCCGCGAGTCGCGCCGGCGCCAGCGGCACCGGCAGCACCAGGCCGGGGCGGAGCGGGGCGGCCAGCTGTGCCAGCGCCCGCCCGAGAAAGTTGGCGCTGGCGAGACGGTGGGCGTACTTCAGCGACTGGATCAGGCGGTCCACCGGGAACTCGTAGCGGAACACGGCCTGGGTCGCATCGAAATGCGGCGCCTGCTTGAGACAGGCACCGCAGACGGCGGCTCCCGGGGTCGGCAGCGCGCAGAGCGGGCAGCGCTCGGCGCTCAGATAAGGCAGGCCGGCGCTGCAGGCGGGGCACAGCAGGCAGTCGCCGCTCGCGGCGGCGCAGAGGAAACAGTCCTGCGGCAAGAGGGCGGCGGCGGTGTTGCGCCAGGCTTTCTCCAGATCCGCTGCAATTGACAAGCCGGTCTCCTTCCACCAAGATTCGCGCCTTCCCGCATTCTAGCGAGTCCGCTGCGATGACTGCCACCAGTACTGTTCAACCCGTTTCCCCCGCTTTCGTTCCCGCGCCGCGCTGGACCGTCGAGGCCCTGGTCGCCCTGTTCGAACTGCCCTTCAACGATCTGCTGTTCCGCGCCCAAGAGGTGCACCGCGAGCACCACGACGCCAATGCGGTGCAGCGCTCGACCCTGCTGTCGATCAAGACCGGCGGCTGTTCCGAGGATTGCGGCTACTGTTCGCAGTCGGCGCATCACGGCGAGGCGCAGCGCGAGGCCCTGCTGGAAACCGAAGAAGTCGTCGTCGCCGCCCAGGCCGCCAAGGACAAGGGCGCCACGCGCTTCTGCATGGGCGCCGCCTGGCGCGGGCCGAAGGACAAGGACCTGGACCGCGTCACCGACATGATAGTCGCGGTCAAGGCGCTCGGACTGGAAACCTGCGTTACGCTGGGCATGCTCAAGGACGGCCAGGCCGAACGCCTGAAATCCGCCGGGCTCGACTATTACAACCACAATCTCGACACCGCGCCGGAGTTCTACGGCGAGGTCATCAAGACCCACGCCCAAAGCGAGCGCTTCGATACCATCGACAAGGTGCGCGAGGCCGGCATCAAGGTCTGCTGCGGCGGCATCGTCGGCATGGGCGAGACGCGCCGCCAGCGCGCCTCGCTGCTGGTCGAACTGGCCAACATGAACCCGCCGCCCGAGTCGGTGCCGATCAACGAACTGGTGCCGATGCCCGGCACGCCGCTGGAAAACGCGCCGCCGCTCGATCCCTTCGAGTTCGTCCGCACCATCGCCGTGGCGCGCATCAGCATGCCCGGCTCGATGGTCAGGCTGTCGGCCGGCCGCCAGGAAATGAGCGACGAGCTGCAGGCGCTGTGCTTCCTCGCCGGCGCCAATTCGATTTTCTACGGCGACAAGCTGCTGACGGCCGGCAATCCCGAAGCCGATCGCGACGAAGCCTTGTTTGCGCGGCTGGGACTCAAGGCCGCTTAAATCAGCCGTGCGCGCGCCGCCGCCGGGCCGTCCCAAGGCGGCGCATTCAAACCCCGGAGCGGGCGAAGCCCGCGAACCACTGTCACCACCTTCCTCGGGAAGGGGGGCGGGGGGAAGGCTCCTTAAGTTCGCTGACGCGGCGGAAACCTACGACTCGGCCGCGGTACTCGCCCGCGAAGTGGGCGCTCGCATGGCGGCCCGCCTCGATCTGGTAAAGATCACTCCACAGCGCGTGGCCGACATCGGCTGCGCGACCGGCGACGGCATCCGCGAACTGCAGCGGCGCTATGCCAAGGCGCTGCCGCTGGCCATCGACTACGCCCTGCCCATGCTGCGCGCCCTGCGTTCCCGCACGCCGCGCCTGCAACGATTCACCGGGCGCGGTCCCCGCCTGCTCAATGCCGACGTCCGCGCCTTGCCGCTGACCGCCAATTCCCTGGGCCTGGTCTGGTCCAACCTGATGCTGCACTGGCTCGACGACCCGCTGCCGGCCTTGCGCGAATTGCATCGCGTGCTCGAAGTCGGCGGCCTGCTCTGCTTCGCCACGCTGGGCCCCGACACCTTGAAGGAGTTGCGCGAAGCCGGGGCAAGAGTTGGCGCTGACGACACGGCGCGGCGCTTTCTCGACATGCACGATCTGGGCGACATGCTGGTCGCCGCCGGTTTTGGCGATCCGGTGATGGACATGGAGATGATCACCCTCAGCTATCCGACGCCGCGCGCCTTCCTCGCCGACCAGCGCCACCTGGGCGTGCGCGATGCGCTGCTGGGCCGCCAGGGCTGGCGCGACTGGCGTCGGCTGCTGGGCGCCTGGCCGCGGGATGTCGAGCGGCGCCTGCCCGCCAGCTTCGAAATCGTCTATGGCCACGCCTGGAAACCCGAGCCGCGACAGCTTGCCGACGGCCGCGCGGTGGTCAAGTTCCATTCGCGCTGAAGCGCGCCGGCCACGCCCGGCAATAGGCGGCCTTGCCGCTTCGTAAGCAAGCATGTGCCGAATTTCGAAGGCCGGCGGCAGGGAGCATTGTCACCTGTCGCCGGCCTTCGGCTTTCCATCGTGGAAATCCACATATTGCGTATCGTGAAGTGATGTTTTACAATGCGCAATCACTGCAGTATGTCGTTTCATAAACTAGGTCTATGCTTTGAGCAACAAAGCGGAGCTTCAGTGCAGACTAACGCCGGCTTGATCGGCGCCAGGCGAAGCCGCCGCGACCAAGACAGTCCGTTGCGATGAGCTGCCGCGGACTCCAATAACACAGTACGAGGAGTTGTCATGGCTGCCCCCCAACTCGCGTCCTCCGACGCCGATCCGCAGGAAACCCGTGAATGGCTTGATGCGCTGGAGGCGGTGATCGCCCAGGAGGGCCCCGAGCGCGCGCATTTCCTGCTCGAACAGCTGATTGCGCTGGGTCACCAGACGGGCATCAACATGCCCTACAGCGCCAATACCGAATATACCAACACCATACCCGCCGACCAGCAGCCGGTCACGCCGGGCGACTACGAGCTGGAACAGACCATCCGCAATTACGCGCGCTGGAACGCGCTGGTCATGGTGCTGCGGGCCAACAAGGACGATTCCGGCCTCGGCGGCCACATCGCCAGCTATGCCTCGGCGGCGACGCTCTATGACATCGGCTTCAATCACTTCTGGCATGCGCCCTCCGACACACACGGCGGCGACCTGGTGCTGTCGCAGGGCCATTCGGCGCCGGGCACCTATGCGCGCGCCTTCATGCTCGGGCGCCTCTCCGAAGAGCAGATGGACAATTTCCGCCGCGAGGTCGACGGCAAGGGCCTGTCCTCCTATCCCCACCCCTGGCTGATGCCGGATTTCTGGCAGTTCCCGACGGTGTCGATGGGGCTCGGCCCCTTGCAGGCGATCTACCAGGCGCGCTTCATGAAGTACATGCAGCACCGCGAGATGATTCCCACCGACAACCGCAAGGTCTGGGCCTTCATGGGCGACGGCGAGATGGACGAGCCGGAATCGATGGGCGCAATCGGCATGGCCGGGCGCGAGCGCCTCGACAACCTGATTTTCGTCATCAACTGCAACCTGCAGCGGCTCGATGGGCCGGTGCGCGGCAACGGCAAGATCATCCAGGAACTCGAATCCGATTTCCGCGGCGCCGGCTGGAACGTGATCAAGGTGATCTGGGGCAGCTATTGGGATCCGCTGCTGGCGCAGGACAAGTCCGGCCTGTTGCAGAAGCGCATGATGGAATGCGTTGATGGCGATTACCAGACCTTCAAATCCCGCGACGGCGCCTATGTGCGCGAGCATTTCTTCGGCAAGTATCCGGAACTGCTGAAGCTGGTGTCGACCTGGTCCGACGACGACATCTGGCGCCTCAATCGCGGCGGCCACGATCCGCACAAGGTCTACGCCGCCTACGCCGCCGCCGTGGCGCACACCGGCCAGCCGACCGTGATCCTGGCCAAGACCATCAAGGGCTACGGCATGGGCGAAGCCGGCGAAGCGCAGAACATCACCCATCAGCAGAAGAAAATGGGCACCACTTCGGTCAAGGCCTTCCGCGACCGCTTCAAGCTGCCGGTGAAGGACGCCGACCTGGAAAAGCTGCCCTACCTGACTTTCCCCGAGGGCTCGAAGGAACTCAATTACATGCGCGAGCGGCGCATGGCGCTGGGCGGCTACTCGCCCGCACGCCGACGCAAGGCCGAGTCCCTGCCGGTGCCGCCGCTGTCGGCCTTCGACGCGCTGCTCAAGGCGGGCGGCGAGGGACGCCAGTTCTCCACCACGATGTCCTTCGTGCGCGGCCTCAACGTCATGCTCAAGGACAAGATCATCGGCCGCCGCGTGGTGCCTATCGTGGTCGACGAATCGCGCACCTTCGGCATGGAAGGCCTGTTCCGCCAGATCGGCATCTGGAATCAGGACGGCCAGAACTACGTGCCGCAGGACGCCGACCAGATGATGTTCTACAAGGAAAAGAAGGACGGCCAGATCCTCCAGGAAGGCATCAACGAAGCCGGCGCCATGGCCGACTGGATCGCCGCCGGCACCAGCTATTCGACTCACGGCGTGCAGATGATCCCGGTCTATGTCTGTTATTCGATGTTCGGTATGCAGCGCACCATGGACCTGGTCTGGGCGGCGGGCGACCAGCGCGCGCGCGGTTTCCTGGTCGGTGGCACGGCCGGGCGCACCACGCTGAACGGCGAGGGCCTGCAGCACGAGGACGGCCACTCGCAGGTTCTTGCCGGCACCGTGCCGAACTGCGTTTCCTACGATCCGACCTTCGCCTACGAGGTCGCAGTGATCATGCAAGACGGCCTGCGCCGCATGGTCACCGAGCAGGAGGACGTGTTCTATTACCTGACGGTGATGAACGAGAACTACGAACATCCGGCGATGCCGCCCGATGCCGCGTTGGGCATTCTCAAGGGCATGTACCAGTTCCGCAAAGGCGCCGCCAGCAATGGCCCGCGCGTGCAACTGCTGGGCTCGGGCACCATTTTCATGGAAGCGATCGCCGCCGCCGACTTGCTGAAGAAGGACTGGGGCGTCGAGGCCGATCTGTGGTCCTGCCCGAGCTTCAACGAGCTGGCGCGCGACGGCCAGGACTGCGCGCGCTGGAATCTGCTGCATCCGACCGAGAAGCCGCGCGTGGCGCATGTCGCCGCCTGCCTGGCCGAGACGCGCGGGCCTATCGTCGCCGCCACCGACTACATTCGCGTCTTCGCCGAGCAGATCCGCGCCCTGGTGCCGCGCCACTACACGGTGCTGGGCACCGACGGCTTCGGCCGTTCCGACACGCGCGAAAAGCTGCGGCATTTCTTCGAGGTCGATCGCTACTGGATCACCCTCGCGGCGCTGTCGGCGCTGGCCGAAGACGGCGCCATGAAGCGGGAAAAAGTGGCGGAGGCGATCAAGAAATACGGTCTCGATCCGAACAAGCCCAACCCGGTGAAGGTGTGAACATGGCTCCCCACCCCCCGGCCCCCGCCCCTATGGCGGGGATGACAAAGGTTCGCGGGCTTCGCCCGCTCCGAATAACTGACTCGCTGCCCCCTTGGGGCGGTCCTGCGGAGGCAGCATGAGCATAGTCGAAGTGAAAGTACCCGACATCGGCGACTTCAAGGACGTGCCGGTGATCGAGCTGCTGGTCAAGGTCGGCGATACGGTCAGGGCCGAGGATTCGCTGGTCACGCTGGAATCCGACAAGGCGACCATGGACGTGCCCTCGCCGGTTTCGGGCGTGGTTACCGAACTCAAGCTGAAAATCGGCGACAAGGTCGCGGAGGGCAGTCTGGTCGCCCTGATCGACAGCGCCGCGTCGGCGCAGGTCGCCGCTGCGCCTGTCGCCGCCGCCGCGCTTGCGGCACCGCCGCCGGCCGCGCCCGCCGCCGCCACGACCGTGGTCGAAGTCAAGGTGCCCGACATCGGCGACTTCAAGGAAGTGCCCATCATCGAGTTGCTGGTCAAGGTCGGCGACGCGGTCAAGGCCGAGGATTCCCTGATGACGCTCGAATCGGACAAGGCGACCATGGATATTCCCTCGCCGGTTTCCGGCGTCGTCAGCGAGCTGAAGGTCAAGGTCGGCGACAAGGTCGCCGAGGGTGTGTTGCTGGCCCTGGTAACAGTTGGCGCTGACGCCACGGCGGTCGCCGCGACAGCGGCACCGACGGCGGCGCCGACCGCGGCCGCGGCGGCCGTGGCGGTCGTGGCGGCGCCAGCGAATCCGGCGGCGGTGCCCGCAGGCACGTCCGCCGCCGTAGGCGCCGACTACCGCCCCGGCGATGCAGACCTGGTAGCCGCGCCGCCGCGTGTCGCCATGCCATCGCCGGTGGACCGGCTGTCCGGCCATGCGGCCCATGCCAGCCCCTCGGTGCGCCGCTTTGCGCGGGAGTTGGGCGTCGACATCGCCAAGGTGCTGGGCAGCGGCCCCAAGGGACGCATCATGCACAGCGACGTCCAGGCCTGGGTCAAGGGCGTGGTCAGCGCGGCGGCGGCGCCCGCCGCCGCGCTTGGTACAGGTTCGGGCGTTGCGAGTTTGGGTGGATTGGATTTGCTGCCCTGGCCGCAGATCGACTTCGCCAAATTCGGCGCGATCGAGGTGCAGCCGCTGTCGCGCATCAAGAAGATTTCCGGCGCCAATCTGTCGCGCAACTGGATCATGATCCCGGCCGTCACTTATCACGAGGACGCCGACATCACCGACCTCGAAGCCTTCCGCGTCGAGATCAACAAGGAAAACGAGAAGGGCGGCGACAAAGCGGCGGCCAAGCTGACCATGCTCGCCTTCCTGATCAAGGCCTGCGTCAAGGCCATGCAGAAATACCCCGAGTTCAATGCCTCGATCGACGGCGACAATCTGGTG
Source organism: Sulfuritalea sp. (assembly GCA_023700805.1). GTDB lineage: Bacteria > Pseudomonadota > Gammaproteobacteria > Burkholderiales > Rhodocyclaceae > Sulfuritalea. The sequence goes on along the minus strand of JAMPYF010000012.1, from coordinate 46,872 downwards.
TTGAAGAAGTATTTCAACATTGGCTTCGCCGCCGACACGCCGAACGGCCTGATGGTGCCGGTGATCAAGAACGCCGACGGCAAGGGCGTCTTCGAACTGGCGCGGGAGACCGGCGAGCTGGCGAAGCAGGCACGGGAGGGCAAGTTGAAGCCGGCCGACATGCAGGGCGCCTGCTTCACCATTTCCAGCGTCGGCGGCATCGGCGGCACCGGCTTTGCGCCCATCGTGAATGCGCCGGAAGTGGCGATCCTCGGCGTCAGCAAATCGGCGATGAAGCCAGTCTGGGACGGCAAGCAATTCGTCCCGCGCCTGATCCTGCCGCTGTCGCTGACGGCCGATCACCGCGTCATCGACGGCGCGCTGGCGACGCGCTTCAACGTCTATCTGGCGCAGCTCCTGGCCGACATGCGGAGAAGCATGCTATGACCACGCTGACCGTAGTCAAGAAGGGCGACGAAGTCGCGATTGCCGCCGACGGCCTGACCACCTTCGGCGACACGCGCCTGGCGCGCAGCTACAAGGGCGAGCACGACAAGATCCTCGACATCGCCGGCTCGAAGATCGGCATCTGCGGCTCTTCGGCCCACCATCTGGTGCTGCTCTCGGCGTTTTCGAAGCTGGAGGAGATCCGCCTCGGCACGCGCATGGAGGTGTATGAAACCTTCCGCCGCCTGCATCCCATCCTCAAGGAACATGCCTTCCTCAATCCCAAGGAAGACGAAGACGATCCCTACGAGAGTTCGCAGATCACCGCGCTGATCGCCAATACCACCGGCATCTACGGCGTCTATTCGTACCGCGAGGTGTTCGAGTTCGACCGGGTCTGGGCCGCCGGTTCCGGCCGCAGCTTCGCGCTCGGCGCGATGCATGCGCTCTACGACGGCGCACTGTCGGCGGCGCAAATTGCCGAAGCCGGCGTCGCCGCCGGCATCGAGTTCGATACCTCGTCGGGGCCGCCGATCGTGGTCCACGAGTTCAAGCTGGAAGGAAAGCCCAATGAATGACATCGTTGAAGTGAAAGTTCCCGACATCGGCGACTTCAAGGATGTGCCGGTCATCGAAGTGCTGGTCAAGGTCGGCGACATGGTCAAGGCCGAGGACTCGCTGGTCACCCTCGAATCGGACAAGGCGACCATGGACGTGCCTTCGCCGGTCGGCGGCACCGTCACCGAGGTCAAGCTCAAGGTCGGCGACAGGGTGGCGGAAGGCACGCCGGTGGCCGTCGTGAAAGTTCCCGAGGGGACGCAGAGCGCTGGCGCTGGCGCTACGGCGCCTGCGCCCGCTGCTCCGGCCGCGGCCAAGGCTCCCGCGGAGTCACCGGCGCCTGCCGCCGCAGGCGCCGTCGGCAAATTCGCCGGCAGGGCCGATCTCGAATGCGAAATGCTGGTACTCGGCGCCGGTCCCGGCGGCTATTCGGCGGCCTTCCGCGCTGCCGATCTCGGCATGAAAACGGTCATCGTCGAACGTTATGCAACGCTGGGCGGTGTCTGTCTCAATGTCGGCTGCATTCCCTCGAAGGCGCTGCTGCACGTCGCGGCGGTGATGGAGGAAGCGGAACATGCCGCCGAACTCGGCGTCGGTTTCGCCGCGCCCAAGGTCGATATCGACAAGCTGCGCGCGCACAAGGACAAGGTGGTCGGCAAGCTCACCGGCGGCCTCTCCGGCATGGCCAAGGCGCGCAAGGTGGAGACCGTGCGCGGCTATGGCCATTTCCTCGACGCCAACCATCTCGAAGTCGAGGAAACCACCGGCACCGCGCAGGACAAGACCGGCAACAAGAAGGTGATCCGCTTCCAGAAATGCATCATCGCCGCCGGCAGCGCGGCCTTCCACCTCCCCTTCATCCCGAAGGACCCGCGCATCGTCGATTCGACCGGCGCGCTGGAACTGCGCGCTGTTGGCGGAAAGCTGCCGCAGCGCATGCTGGTCATCGGCGGCGGCATCATCGGCCTTGAAATGGCCACCGTGTACTCGGCGCTGGGCGCCAAGGTGGATGTCGTGGAAATGCTCGACGGCCTGATGCAGGGGCCCGATCGCGACCTGGTCAAGGTCTGGGAAAAGCAGAACGCCAAACGCTTCGACCAGATCATGCTGAAGACCAAGACCGTCGCCGTGGACGCCAAGCCGGATGGCCTCTGGGTCAAGTTCGAAGGCGAGCAGGCGCCGGCCGCGGCGCAGCGTTATGACATGATCCTGCAATCCGCCGGACGCGCGCCCAACGGCAAGAAGATCGACGCCGACAAGGCCGGTGTGGTGGTGAACGAGCGCGGATTCATCCCGGTCGATAGCCAGATGCGCACCAATGTGCCGCACATCTACGCCATCGGCGACATCGTCGGTCAGCCGATGCTGGCGCACAAGGCGGTGCACGAGGCCCACGTCGCGGCCGAGGCCGCGGCAGGGCAGAAGAGCCATTTCGACGCCACGGTGATACCCGGCGTCGCCTACACCCATCCCGAGGTGGCCTGGGTTGGCGTCGGCGAGGACGAGGCTTCGAGGTCGGGGCGCAAGGTCAGCGTCGCCAGATTCCCCTGGGCGGCTTCGGGACGCGCGATCGCCAACGGCGCCGAGTACGGCTTCACCAAGCTGGTGTTCGACGAAGAAAGCCATCGCGTGATCGGCGGCAGCATCGTCGGCCCCAACGCCGGCGACATGATCGGTGAAGTCGCGCTGGCCATCGAAATGGGCGCAGACGCGGTGGATATCGGCAAGACCATCCATCCGCACCCGACCCTCGGCGAGACCATAGGCATGGCGGCCGAAGTGGCCCACGGCAGCTGCACCGACCTGCCGCCGATGCGCAAAAAGTGAGCTGATCCGGGTACACTCCGAGAACTGTGTTCAACAAGCTCCTCTCACGGTTCCAGGAAAAAAAGACGTCGGACCATCCATGGGCTTCGGACGCGAGTCTGAATGCGCTGATGGCCGAGATTCCGCAGTCCGATCCGCGCCGCCTGCTGTTCGACGTCGATGAGTCGCTGGCCGGGCTCGATGCCACCGTTGCCGAAATCGGCCCCAGGCCGGCGCTGCGGGCGCTGGCCCGGCTGGACCAGTTTTCCCGGCCCAGCGTGGTGCAATTGCTCACGCGTTATCTGTCGATCGGGGAACGCGAATACCTGGCGGATTCGGCCTGGTCGGCGCTGGATACCCATGCCGCCCATCAGTTCCGTTGCTACCGCTCCTTTCTGAACACCTCGATCGAACTCGCGACCGACGACGACAAAGTGCGCACCGCCCGTTGCGCCGCGCGCGCGCTGATGGCCTGGGCCTTGCGCAAGAAGCTGCAGCGCTTCCGCTACCGCACGCCGGGCGCAGAATTGTGGCAGGAGGCCCACGACCTGCTGCAGGTGCTGAATCGTCTCGGCCTGCTGAAGACCCGCGTCGTACCCTACCGCAACGAGGCGGAATCGACCCCGCTGGGCGAATACCTGATCGGGCTGTATCTCGAATTCGTGCCGGTCGGCAATGTGGTGCCGCAGCAGCTCGAATTCGCCGAGCGCTTCCTGCGTGCCACCGACGGCCTCGACCTGATGTCGCAGCCCAACGAATTGAGCACCGATCGCATCGACCTGGCCGCCGCGCTGGGGCCGCAGCGGCTGAAGCAGGGCGATCCGGGCGGCAGCAGCATCCGCTATTGTTCGGTGCGCAAGTTGCGCGGCGCCGTGCTGCGCCTGGCAGCCCAGGTCAAAAAGCCGAACGAGGCGCCCGAATGGCTGGCGCAGGTCCCCGCCAGCCGCGAGCAGATCGAAAGCACCATCCTGATCCTGATGAACCACTGGGCGCAGGCACCCCCTACGCGCGCCAACGATCGCGTCAGCCAGCCAGGCGAATTGCGCGTGGTGCTCGGTTTCGGCCTTGCCCGGCGCATGATCGCGTCGGCGCAATTTGCGCGCATGGGCCGCAGTTTCGAATATGAAGGCGAGGATGTGCTGCGGCTCTTCGATGAAACGCGCTTCGGCACCGTGGCGCCCGAGGAAGCCGGAATGAAAGCGGAACCGGTTGCGGCGAAGAAACCGGCAGCAGCGCAGACGCCGATCGAGATCCTGCGCCGGCTGGAAACCGGCGGCGACCAGGCCCAGATGGAAAACTGGACCCAGGTGGATGCCAGCGCAACGGGGCTCGGCGCCGTGATGCCGGCCGTGTTGCCGCGCCACCGCATCGGCTTGCTGATCTGCCTGCGCGAAGCAGAGGGCATGGATTGGCGGCTGGGCCTGATCCGCCGCATCGGCCGCGACGCTGCGAATCGTCCCAGCGTCGGCATTGAAACCCTGGCCTGGCCGTCGATTTGCGCCCTGGCCAAACCGGTCGGCGAGGAAAGCGCCTGGACCCGCGCAGCCGATGGCGGCGGTCATGGCTGGTCGGACGCCATCATCGTCAGCCAGGGGGGCAGGGAGCTGATCCTGCCGGCGGGTGCCTATGGCGACCAGATCGAGATCGATGTGCGCAGCGAAATGGGGCGCTGGCGGCTGCGGCTAGAATCCCTGCTCGACCGCGGACCGGACTACGACCGGATCGAATTCACTCGCATTTCCTGAAGGACCTTATGACACAAGATGAATTGAAGCAGGCCGTTGCGCGCGCGGCGCGTGACTACGTGGCTGACCGCTTGCCGGTCGGCGAGATCCTCGGCGTCGGCACCGGCTCCACGGCGAATTTCTTCATCGACGAGATTGCCGCGATCAAGGACCGGCTCGGCGGCGCCGTGGCGAGTTCCGAAGCGACGGCGCAGCGCCTGGCCGGCCATGGCATACGCGTGCTCGATCTCAATGACATAGATGCCATGGGCATTTATGTCGACGGCGCCGACGAGATCGACGGCAGCATGGCCATGGTCAAGGGCGGCGGCGGCGCGTTGACCCGCGAAAAGATCGTCGCTGCCGTGGCCGGCACCTTCGTCTGCATCTGCGACGCATCGAAGCGGGTGCGGACCATGGGCCGATTCCCGCTGCCGGTGGAAGTGATTCCCATGGCGAGTGCCTACGTCAGCCGCGAATTGGCGAAACTCGGCGGCACGCCGAAACTGCGTGAAGGCATGGTGACCGACAACGGCAACCTGATTCTCGATGTGCATGGCTTGGCCATCACCGACCCGGTCGGCCTCGAAACGCGCATCAACCAGATCGTCGGCGTCGTCACCAATGGACTGTTCGCCGAGCGCGGTGCGGATGTCCTGTTGCTGGCCACCGCCGAGGGCGTGCAGACCTTTTACGCCGACGCGGCGCGCTGAAATAATTCCTTCACGCGCGTTCGCTATAGTGTCGACATTGGACGAACAGGTGATGCCATGAACCAGGAACACATCAGCCGGCGCTTCGATGCCGATCTCGAGGGCTTGCGCACGCGCGTTCTGGCGATGGGGGGCCTGGTCGAACAGCAACTGCTGCGCGCCATGGACGGGCTGGAGTCAGGCGACATGGCGCTGATCGATCAGGTGATCGCCAACGATCGCCAGGTCAATCGGCACGAAGTCGAACTCGACGAGGCCTGTAATAACGTGATCGCCCGGCGCCAGCCGGCGGCGGTCGATCTGCGCATGATCATGACCGTGGTGAAGACCATCACCGATCTCGAGCGCATCGGCGACGAGGCGAAAAAGATCGCGAAGATGGCACGCGACATCCACGGCGGCGACTCCCGCTTCGTACCCCGCGTCAATTTGCGTCCGCCGGCGGACATCGCCGTGGCCATGCTGCGCAAGGCCCTCGATGCCTTCGCCCGGCTCGACGTCAATGCCTCGGCCGAGGTGGTGCGTCAGGATCGCGAAGTGGATGCCGGCTTCAAGGCTGCAATGCGCCAGCTGATCACCTTCATGATGGAAGATCCGCGCACCATTTCCAGTTCGCTCGATCTGCTGTTCGTCGCCCGCTCCATCGAGCGCATCGGCGACCACGCAAAGAATATTTCAGAGTACGTGGTCTATCTGGTCAAGGGGCGCGACGTGCGCCACATCGGTCTCGAGGCCATGGAAAAGGAAGTCGCCTCGAGATGACAGCGGGCCGTTGACCGAAGCTCGCCGGCGCCGGGCGCCGTGAATCTTGCTGTCTTCGGCCCCCCGGTTATTTCGCGGGTGGCACGTAGCCGCCGACCTGGTCTGCCCCGTCGCCGAAAAAGTGCTTCTGCACCTGCTCGGCCAGATACTTCCTGTGCTGTGCGTCAGCCAGGCTCAGACGGTTCTCGTTGATGATCATCGTTTGCAGCTTGATCCATTGCTGCCATGCTTCCTTGGAAACGTTTTCGTACAGTTTCCTGCCCATTTCGCCGGGCATGGGCGGCAGGTCGAGGCCTTCGGCCTCGCGTCCCAGCTTGATGCAATTGACCATGCGTGCCACAGGGTTTCCTTTCGCAAAGACTACAAGAAGGTGCCCAGTTTACCTCTAGTAGGTAGTCAACAAGAAAAAGCATTCACCGCCAAGACACCAAATTCACCGAGGGACACCAGGAACTTCTCGTTCTTCCATCAGATCGAGTTTGACTGAACACCAATTGTGCCGATATTTACAGGGACTTCACGAGTACCTTGGAACGGCGCTGCAGGTTGTAGAGTTCGCGCCGCGCCGCGGGCAGTTCGTCGACGCCGGCCTCGACGAAGCCGCGTTCGATGAACCAGTGCGCGGTACGGGTGGTCAGCACGAACAGGCGCCTGAGCTTCATCTTCCGGGCACGCGCCTCGATGTGGCTGCGCAACTGATCACCGTAGCCGCTGCGGCGAAAGTCCGGCACCACGGCGAGGCAGGCCAGTTCGGCCGATTTTTCGGTGGAGAAGGGATAGAGCGCGGCGCAACCGACGATCACGCCGTCGTGTTCCACCACCGAAAAACGCGTGATTTCCATTTCCAGGCGTTCGCGTCCGCGCTTGACCAGCGTGCCGTCGGCCTCCAGCGGTTCGATCAGGCCCAGGATCGCGCCGACGTCGTCGATCGTGGCGTCGCGCAGTTGCGCCAGCGGAACGCTGGTCATCACGGTGCCGACGCCGTCGCGCGTGAAGAATTCCATCAGCATCGCGCCGTCGGCCTGGCGGTCGAGGAAATGCACGCGACCGATCCCGGCGCGACAGGCGCGGATGGCGCTGGGCAGCACCCGGGCGATTTCGGGCGCTTGCGCCGACAAGTGCCTGGCGGCGAGTTTCTGCGCTTCGTCGGCGGTCAGGGCGTCGATCAGTGCGCCCTTGGGATTGGCCAGTCCCGGCGCGTCGCACAGGTAGATCAGCTTGTCGGCCTTGACCGCCACGGCAACCGCTTCGGCGACTTCTTCCCAGGCCAGGTTGAAGATTTCCCCGGTCGGCGAGGCGCCTATCGGGGTGATCAGCACCACGTTTTCCTGCGCCAGGTCGGCCTGGATTTCCTCGGCGATGACCTTGCGGATCGCGCCCGTGTATTGGAAGTCGATGCCGTCGACGACCCCGACCGGACGCGCGGTGATGAAGTTGCCGCCGGTGACGCGCAGGAAGGCGCCGGCCATCGGCGTGTTGGGCAGGCCTTGCGAGAGCAGGGCCTCAATTTCGATGCGCGTCACGCCCATGGCGCGCTTGACGCATTCCAGCGCCTCAGCGTCGGTGACGCGCAAGCCCTTGTGGAACTTCGGCGTCAGGCCGCGCGCGTGCATTTCGGCATCGATCTGCGGCCTTGCGCCATGCACCAGCACCAGGCGGATGCCCATGCTGTCGAGCAAAGCGATGTCGTGGATCAGTGCCTGCGCGGCGCCCGCTTCGAGCACTTCGCCGCCGAAGGCGATGACGAAGGTGCGGCCGCGAAAGGCGTGGATGTAAGGCGCCGCCTGGCGCACCCAGGCCACCAGGCGGGCGTCGGTGTCGGGCTGGCTGCTACGGGTTTCCAGGCTCATGTGGCGGATTTGCCTTTCTTGGGCGCGACTTGTTTTGGCGCGGTCTTTCTGGGAGCGGGCGGCGCCTTGGGCCGTGCCGGTTCCGGCACGGGCGCAGCGGCCTTGACCGGCGCCGGCGCTGCCTTGGCGGCCTTGCTCGCCTTCTTTTCCTTCTTGGACGGCTTTCCGGGCTTCGCGGTGGGTATCGCCTTGCCTTCCAGTTCGGCTTCCAGCCTTTCGCAGAGGGTGCGCAGGATCTTGACCCGGGCATAGCCCTTGTCATTGGCTTCGACCAGGGTCCACGGCGCGGTGCCGGTGCTGGTGCGATCGACCATGTCGCAGATCGCCTGCTGGTAGGCATCCCATTTCTCGCGGTTGCGCCAGTCTTCCTCGGTGATCTTGAAGCGCTTGAACTCGATCTTCTCGCGCTCCTTGAAACGCTTCAGCTGCTCTTCCTGGCTGACCTGCAGCCAGAACTTGCAGACGATGGCACCGGCTTCGGACAGCTCGTGCTCGAAGTCGTTGATCTCGGAATAGGCGCGCAGCCAGTCGGCCTCGGCGCAGAAGCCCTCGACGCGCTCGACCAGCACCCGGCCATACCAGGTGCGGTCGAAGATCGCGACCCGGCCGTTGCGCGGAATGTGGCGCCAGAAACGCCACATATAGGGCTGGGCGCGCTCTTCCTCGGTCGGCGCGGCGATCGGCACGATCTGGTAGTCGCGCGCGTCCATGGCCGCGGCGATGCGGCGGATGGCGCCACCCTTGCCGGCCGCATCCGCGCCCTCGAAGGCGCAGATCAGCGAACGATTCTTGAAGCGCGGGTCGCGCACCAGTTCCGACAGCTTGCCCTGCCACTTCGCCAGTTGCTCGTCGTATTCCTTATCGGTCAGGCTTCTATTGAGATTGAGTTCCGAGAGCACATTGCGGCCGTCGATGCTCACCCGGATCGGCGGCGCCACAGGCGTGGTCTGCATGCCGGCATTGTCCAGGCGGTGGCGGATCGCGTCGAGCAGGATCTTGCCGGTCATCAGCGAGCGGTAGCGGTCGTCCTCGCCTTCGATGATGATCCAGGGCGCCCAGGGCGTGTTGGTCATGCGCAGCACATGGCCGACCACGTCCTGCAGCTTGTCGTAGGTCTTCAGGCGTTCCCAGTTCCACTTGGTGACGCGCCAGGCCGTCTTCGGATCCTTTTCCAGTGTCTTCAGGCGGCGTTTCTGACCGTCCTTGGTCAGGTGGAACCAGAATTTCAGCACCAAGGCGCCTTCATTGACCAGCATGGCCTCGAAGCGGTTGATCTGGTCGATGCGCGCATCCACGTCCGCCTTGCTCATGCCGCCTTCGAGACGGTCGTGGATCGGGCTCGAATACCAGGAGCCGGCGAAGATGCCGACCCGCCCTTTGGGCGGCAGCGCCCGCCAGTAGCGCCACATGAAGGGCCGCGTGCGCTCTTCGTCGGTCGGCGCCGAAAAAGCCAAGGTCGAGATGAAGCGCGGGTCCATCCACTCGTAAAGGATGTTGATGGTTTCGCCCTTGCCGGCGCCGTCCTGGCCGCTGACCAGGACGATGACCGGAATCTTGCCGTTTTCCTTCAAATCGAACTGCGCATCGAGCAGGGCCGCGCGCAGTTCCGGCACCGCCTTCTTGTAGGTGTCCTTGTCGATCTTGTGGCCGATTTCTGCGGATTCGAACATCACCAGTCTCCCCAAAGTGCCATCATTGCCGCCACAGCGCCAAGTCCGGCGGTTTCCGTGCGCAGTATGCGCGGCCCCAGGCCGATGGGCTGGAAGCCGGCGGCCCGCGCCGCCAACAATTCGCCTTCCTCGAAGCCGCCTTCCGGGCCGACCAGCAGAATGACCGGTAGTGTGGGTGCGGCCAAGTCGCGCAGGGACCCCGTGGCCCCCGGCGCGCAGACGAAGCGTATCGCATTGTCCTGCGCTGCGAGGCCAAGATATTGCGGCAGATCAAGAATCGGCGCCACGCCGGGAACGCGGTTGCGCCCGCATTGCTCGCAGGCGGCGACGGCGATGTTGCGCCAGTGCTCGACGCGGCGCTCGGCGCGTTCGCCCGCAAGCCGGATCACGCTGCGCTTCGCCGCCACCGGCTGGATGTGTTGCACGCCGAGTTCGACGGCCTTCTGCACCACGAAATCCATCTTGTCGCTGGCCGCCAGCGCCTGCACCAGCGTCAGCGCCAGCGGCGGCTCGCAGTCGCTGGCGTCGAACTCCCCGAGCGTCGCGCGCAAGCGCTTCCCGGCCGGGTTGAGCGTGGCCCGCCATTGCCCGCCGCGCCCGTCGAACAGCATCGCCGTGTCGCCAGCGCCAACTCTCAGGACCTTCAGCGCGTGGTGGGCCGTTTCGGCGGCAAGCTCGACCGTGGCGCCGGGGTGGAGCGGGAAGGGGCAGAAAAATCTCGGTATCATGCAGCGATTATCACCAATTTTTGGAGCCAAGGTATGGTCAGCCTGTCACCACCGGTCTGCGACTTCGGCCGTCCGGCCGTCGACTTCGATCTGCCCGGGGTCGACGGCCGGCGTCACAGCCTGGCCAGCGCGCGCGGCCCCAAGGGCCTGCTGGTCATGTTCATCTGCAACCACTGTCCCTATGTCAAGGCGGTGATCCGCCGCATCGTCGATGACACGCGGGAACTGGCGGCGCTGGGCGTCGGCAGCATCGCCATCATGAGCAACGACCCGACCGACTACCCGGAGGACTCCTGGGCCAACATGGTGCAGCTTGCGCGCGACCTGGCGTTTCCCTTTCCCTATGTGCTGGACCAGTCGCAGGACGTGGCGAAAGCCTACGGCGCCGTGTGCACCCCGGATTTCTTCGGCTACAACGCGCAACTGGAACTGCAGTACCGCGGCCGGTTCGACGAGTCGCGCAAGGAAACCGCCGCCGGAGGTGCCGCTGGGCGACCCCGGCGCGATCTGTTCGAGGCGATGCGGCAGGTCGCCTTGAGCGGCACCGGTCCCGCGCAGCAAATCGCCGGCATCGGTTGTTCGATCAAGTGGCGAGCTCCATGAGAATCCTGCTGTTCGTCGCCGCCCTGATGCTGATCACATCGGCCTGGGCGAGCGACAACGTGCTGCTTATCCAGTTGCGTCCGGGCGGCGGTTTTACGGTCTGGCACACCGAGGGGGAAAGCCAGCTGTCCGACGAGGAGGTCATGACGCTCGAGGCGGCCGCGAAGCCCGGCGGCGGCGAGGAAATTCCGACCAGCTTCGGCCCCGCCCGCGCCTATGAGAACAATGACGGCGTGACCATTCGCCTGCCTGCCGCCAGGAACGACAAGGCCCTGCTGCTCGATCGCGACAATTGCGGCCATGTCAGGCTCTGGCATGCCGCCGGCACGACCACGCTTACTGAAGACCAGCTTACGGATATTTTCATGAGCGCCTTGCCCGAGGGCGGCAAGCGGCTCACCGTCGGCGGCTATCACGTCAAGGCCTTCATCACTCCGTTCGGGGTGACGGCGACGCTCTGGCCGATCCCGCCCGGGAAATAGCTCGCACGGCGTGTCTGCCGCTTCACTTCGCCGTCGGAAAGTATTTCTCCAACATCCTGTCGAATTCGGTCCGCGTGCTGTAGCGCAGCAGGATCTCGTTGTAGGGGAAGCTTCGACGCAGGTTGTCGCTGCCGATGCGATTGTCCGGGTCGGTCGTGACCACCACCAACAGGTTCTGCTCTTGCGACCAGGGCAACCATTGATATTGCTGGCAGTTGGCCCGGCTCAGCCGTTTCACCAGTTCCGGGTTCGGGCGCCAGCCGGCGTCATAGGGCTGATAGGCGAGGTTCGCCTGCCTGGCCAGGGCGCTGCCCATCGCAGCCAGCGGCACCTGAAAATCTTCGACCAGCACCTGTTCCAGATCCTTGTTCTTGCGCTGTGCCCAGCGCTGGGCCAGTTCCAGCTCAGGTGCTGAAATTACTCCCTGGCGGGCCAGGACTTCATAGCGCTTGGGCAGCAAGGCGCCGGTCCTGATGCGTTGGAAGAAGGCCAGCGCCAGGGTGGCCGTCAGGGTCTCCAAGCCTTCCTCGGCGATGCTGTCGAAGCGCCCGTCGCCCCAATGGTTGATCAGTTGCAGTACGCCGACCAGTTCCTTGGCTATCCCCTGCAACAAGGGGGCCACGAGCATCTGCTTCGACTTGAAGCCGGTGGCGCGGTCGACATCATTGAAGAAGCGCAATTCCGGGTCGATGTCGTGCAACTCCGCGGGGTCGTCGAGGTTGTTGATGCGCACGGTGCTGCGCGTCAGCGCGACATAGCCGGCGATGCTTTGCCGACTGATCGGCAAGACCAGCTCCTTGTCCGAGTCGATGCCCGTTTTTACCTTGGAGATCAGGGTGCCTTGTTCCTTGTTGAGCACGTAGAGGGTCAGACGTTCGCACTGGAACAGCGCACAAATTTCCGGCGCCAGGTCGAGCATGATCTGCGAAATATTGTCGGTCGCATGGATCCGGGTCGACAGGGCCTGCAGCTTCTTCGCAAAATCGAGTCGGTCCTGCAGCGCGTTCAACTGCGATTGCTGGGTGGGAACGGTCTTCTGGTTCATCTGTCGGCATCCTCCGAGGCGATGTTGCTGAGCGGGGTCGGCAAGCGCATTTTTACCGCATATCCGTTCTTATGCGGGGGGCGGCGTTTTCGAAGCCCGGCGGGCGCCACGCGAGGCGGGTTCGGCGACCGTGGGTTTCGGCTTGCCGACCTGCGCTTCGATCAGGCGCGAACCTTCGCTGTCCATGAATTGTACAAAGGCGGTTGCGGCCGGCATCAGGCGTTTGTCGGTGCGATAGACCAGGCGCCACTGACGCCTCACCGGCGAACCGGCGACGTTGAGTTCAACCAGACGGCCGACCGAGCGTTCGAGGCCGATCGTGTGTTCCGAAATGAAGGACAGGCCGAGGCCGGCCATGACGGCCTGCTTGATGGTCTCGTTGCTGCCCAGTTCCATGCGCGTGCCGGCCGCCACATGGTGCTCCTCGAGGAAGCGCTCCAGTGCGCCGCGCGTGCCCGAACCGGGCTCGCGGATCAGCAGGGTTTCCTCGGCCAGCCGCTGCGGGTCGATGCGCCGCTTGTCCGCCAGGCGGTGGCCGGGCGCGGCAATGAAGACCAGCGGGTGCTCGGCGAAGATCTTCGCCACGGTTTCGAACTCGGCCGGCGGCGTACCCATGATCGCCAGGTCGATGTCGTTCTCGGCCAGGTGGCGCACGATGGTGCCCCGGTTGTTGACCGTCAGCTGCAGTTCGACGCCCGGATGACGCCGGCGAAATTCGGCCAGCAACGACGGTGCAAAGTACTTCGCGGTGCTGACCACGCCAATCTTCAGGCGTCCGGCTTCGACGCCCTTCAGTGCGGCCAATGCTTCCCCGGCTTCGCGCAGTTGCTCGGCGATGCGCCGTGCCTGGCGCGCCACCTCTTCGCCTGCGGCTGTGAGGCGGACTTTCTTTCCTGCCTGCTCGGTCAGCGGCAAGCCGGCCTGGTCTTCCAGCGCCTGGACCTGCATCGACACGGCGGGCTGGGTCAGGTGGAGCTCTTCGGCCGCGCGCGAAAACGAAAGATGGCGGGCTACGGCTTCGAATATCTTGAGCTGACGCAGGGTGATGTTCTTCATCGACAAGGACCTTCCGGGACCCGCTGCAAGGCGCGACAACGACGCAACAGCGCTCGAATCATCTTATCACCGCCATAAGAAAGCATGACTATCGCTTATGGGTAGTTGAGGGCTATGCTGCGCGTCATGCTGGAAGCCCTGATTTTTGACGTGGACGGCACGCTGGCCGATACCGAACGCGACGGCCATCGTCCGGCCTTCAACGCGGCCTTTGCCGAAGCCGGCCTGGACTGGCACTGGGACGCGACGCTCTACGGTGAATTGCTGGCGGTCACCGGCGGCAAGGAACGTCTGCGCTTCTATGCCGAAGGCCATGATCGCGAGTTCCTGCGCCAAGCGGATGCCGAGGCGCGGATCAAATCCCTGCACGCGGCCAAGACGCGCCATTACCTGGCGCTGCTGGAGGCCGGCGGCATTCCGCTGCTGCCGGGGGTGCGCCGCCTGATCGAGGCGGCCCGCGACGCCGGGCTGCGGCTGGCGATCGCCACGACGACCACACCCGAGAATGTCACCACATTGCTGCGCGCCAGCCTGGCGCCGGACGCCGTGTCCTGGTTCGAGGTCATCGGCGCCGGGGACGTGGTGCCGGCGAAGAAACCGGCGCCGGACATCTACCGCTGGGTGCTCGAAGAACTGCGCTTGCCGGCCGCGGCCTGCCTTGCCCTGGAGGATTCGGGCAACGGCCTCAAAGCCAGCCTCGGCGCCGGTTTGGCGACACTGGTGACCGAGAGCGAATACAGCCATGGGCACGACTTTGCGGGCGCGGTCGCGGTGCTCTCGGACCTTGGCGAACCGGGCTGGCCCAGCGTCGTGCGCAGCGGCAACATGCATGGAAAGGCCATGGTGGACCTTGAGCTGTTAAGTACCTGGCATCATGAGTTCATCAGTAAAAAATGATGGTAATGATAAACAGACGTGACTGTTAGTTATGGTTTAGGCTGACTAAGATGTCTCCCGAAGCCACCCCCGAATGCAATACTTCACTACGCAAAGAATGAGGAGAATCGAATGGATCAATCGAATCGCTACGCCGACCTGAGCCTCAAGGAAGAGGAGCTGATCAAGGCTGGCCGGCACATCCTGGTCGCCTACAAGATGAAGCCCAAGGCCGGTTACGGCTACCTGGAAGCCGCCGCCCACTTTGCCGCCGAGTCCTCGACCGGCACCAACGTCGAGGTCAGCACCACCGACGACTTCACCAAGGGCGTCGATGCGCTGGTGTATTACATCGACGAAGCCACCGAAGACATGCGCATCGCGTATCCGATCGACCTGTTCGACCGCAACATGACCGACGGCCGCATGATGATCGTGTCCTTCCTGACCTTGGCCATCGGCAATAACCAGGGCATGGGCGACATCGAGCACGGCAAGATCCACGACATCTATTTCCCCGAGCGCGCGATCCAGCTGTTCGACGGTCCGGCCAAGGACATCTCCGACCTGTGGCGCATTCTCGGCCGCCCGGTCAAGGACGGCGGCTACATCGCCGGCACCATCATCAAGCCCAAGCTCGGCCTGCGTCCCGAGCCTTTCGCCGCGGCGGCCTACCAGTTCTGGCTCGGCGGCGACTTCATCAAGAACGACGAGCCGCAGGGCAACCAAGTGTTCTGCCCGGCGAAGAAGGTCTATCCGCTGGTCTATGACGCGATGAAGCGCGCCATGGACGAAACCGGCGAGGCCAAGATATTCTCGGCCAACATTACCGCCGACGATCATTACGAAATGCTGCATCGCGCGGATTTCATCCTCGAAACCTTCGGCCCCGATGCCGACAAGGTGGCTTTCCTGGTCGATGGCTTCGTCGGCGGTCCCGGCATGATCACCACCGCGCGCCGACAGTACCCGAACCAGTATCTGCACTACCACCGCGCCGGCCACGGCATGATCACCTCGCCCTCGTCGAAGCGCGGCTACACGGCTTTCGTCCTGGCCAAGATCTCCCGCCTGCAGGGCGCTTCCGGCATCCACGTCGGCACCATGGGTTACGGCAAGATGGAGGGCGATCAGTCCGACAAGCTGATTGCCTACATGATCGAGCGCGACGAGTGCCAGGGCCCGGTCTATTACCAGAAGTGGTACGGCATGAAGCCGACCACGCCGATCATCTCCGGCGGCATGAACGCGCTGCGCCTGCCGGGTTTCTTCGAGAACCTCGGCCACGGCAACGTGATCAATACCGCTGGCGGCGGTGCCTACGGCCACATCGACAGCCCGGCCGCCGGCGCGATATCCCTGCGCCAGTCCTATGAGTGCTGGAAGTCGGGCGCCGACCCGATCGAATTCGCCAAGAGCCACAAGGAATTTGCCCGCGCCTTCGAGTCCTTCCCGAATGATGCCGACAAGCTGTATCCGGGCTGGCGCGAAAAGATCGGTTCGCACAGGTAGTCCATCCGGATCGGAATCCCCGCCGCGGCGGGGATTTTTCACCCCTTAAACCCGACTATTTTTATCGGCTTATTCATCGGAAATCGCCATGTCGAACAAAGAGCAGTTTCTGGTCAGGGCGGAACCCTACTACGAGGCGCAAGGCAAGGAGGTGGCACTCTACGAAGCGGCCTACCACGCCCGTCTGCCGGTGATGGTCAAAGGCCCCACCGGCTGCGGCAAGTCGCGCTTCGTCGAATACATGGCCTGGAAACTCGGCAAGCCGCTGATCACCGTGGCCTGCAACGAGGACATGACGGCCTCCGATCTGGTCGGCCGCTACCTGCTCGATGCCAATGGCACGCGCTGGCTCGACGGCCCGCTGACCACCGCGGCGCGCATCGGCGCGATCTGCTATCTCGACGAGATCGTCGAGGCGCGCCAGGACACCACGGTGGTGATCCATCCGCTGACCGACCACCGCCGCGTGCTGCCGCTGGACAAAAAGGGCGAGCTGATCGAGGCGCATGCCGACTTCCAGCTCGTCATCTCCTACAACCCCGGCTATCAGAGCCTGATGAAGGATCTCAAGCAGTCGACCAAGCAGCGTTTCACGGCCTTCGATTTCGATTACCCGGAGGCGAGCCTGGAAGCCCGGATCGTTGCCAGGGAAACCGGGATCGAGGAAGCCGTCGCCAGCCAGCTGGTCAAGCTCGGCCAGGTCGCGCGCAACCTCAAGGGCCATGGCCTCGATGAAGGCATCTCGACGCGGCTGGTGGTCTACGCGGCGACGCTGATCCGGCGCGGCGTGGCGCCGACCGATGCCTGCCGCATGGCGATGGTGCGGCCAATCACCGACGACGCCGACATCCGTGCCACGCTCGATCACGCCATCGACGCCGTCTTCGCCTGAAGAGTCGGCGCTGATGAAACCCCTGCGCTACAAGGCGGTCGAGCAAGAAACGCTCTCCTCGCCGTAGCGGATGGCGACACGGCGCGACAAGAGCCCATTCAATCAGCAGCGAAGCATGGCGACCGGATTTCGCCCCGTCACCGACGCGCGCCAGCGGCAGATGGCGCATCCCCAGGCGCAGGCCTGGTGGCAGGCGCTCGACTGCGGCTTCGCACCGGTGGCCGACGTTTTCGAGGAGTGCCTGTACGAGGCGCTGAGCAGCTTCAGCAAGCCGCAGATGGAAGCGTTCATCGAAGCCGCGCGCTATATCGGCAAGCTCGGTCGCGGGCCTGAGCCGCTGCTGGCCTTTCTCGAAGAATGGCCGGCGGTGGTCGCCGCCGCCGGAGTCGATCAACAAGACCTGCTACCGTCAGTCATGAGCGCGATTCGCGCCATGCAGCAGTCGCCCAACAGCAAGGCCATCACGCCCTTCCTGCAGACGCTGGCGGCGGTCGCGCGGCGCCTGCCGTCGGCCGATCAGCTGCGCATCTACCTCGACATCGCGCAGGACTTGATGGCGCGCAGCTCGGGATCGATCCACGGCCACCACACCACCTTTCCCAGTCCCGCCCTGCCCGAGTTCTTCGCGCAGGCGCCGCGCCTGCTCGGCCTGCTGTCGACCACCGGCCTGCGGAACTGGACCGAGTACGGCATTCGCAATTACGCCAATCACCCGGAGCGCCAGGTCGACTACTTCAGCCTGCAGTCGGCCGACAGCCATGCCGTGCTGCAGCGCGAACGCCACGGCACGCTGTTCGCCGACGTCGAACGGCAACTCGATCTGTACCTGCGCGCGCTGTGGCGCGACAGCGAACAACTGGTGCCGTATTCGACCGCGCAATTGACCAGCGGCGAGTTGCGCAAGCCCGTGCCCTATTACGATCATCTGGGCATCCGCGTGCCCGACGTGTTCGACGACGTTCGCGGCGTGACGGGGCTCGACCGCTATCGCGCCGTGCTGGCGCACATGGTCGGCCATCGCCGCTGGAGCCAGGCGCAGATCGCCGACAACTGGAGTCCCTTCCAGCGCATGGCGGTCGAGTTCTTCGAGGACTGCCGCATCGAAACCCTGTTGATGCGCGAATATCCGGGCCTCTCCCGCATCTTTCTGGCCCTACATCCGAGACCGCAGGAGGCCGCCTGCGATCCGCAAACCACATCCTGCCTGCGCCACCGTCTGGCGATGCTCTCGCGCGCCCTGCTCGACCCCGCGCACGGCTACGGCGAACCGGTGCTGCTCGATTTCGTCCGGCGCTTCCATCAAATGCTGACGGGCCGTGAATCCAGCACCGCGGAAAGCGCCGCGCTGGCACTGGCCTATGTCACCCAGACCCGCCGCCAGAGCGACCAGCTCGCCAAGATACATTTCGACGACACGGTCATCGACTACCGCGACGACAATCGCCAGTTGTGGAAATTCATCGAGCAAGGCGACGAGGAAGAAGCCTTCGACGAGGAGCGCAGGCCGGAACCCGGCGAGGAACTGCACGGCCTGCCGCCGCGCCGCTACCCCGAATGGGACTTCGCGAGCCAGACCTACCGGCCGGACTGGGTCAGCGTCTATGAAGCCATGCACGCCAGCGGCAATCCCGCCGAGATCGATCGCCTGCTGGCCAAGCATGCCGCGCTGGCCAAGCAGCTCAAGCGCCTGCTCGATCTGCTCAAGCCGCAGGACAAGGTGCGCATCCGCTATCAGGAGGAGGGCAGCGAGCTCGATCTCGACGTCGCGGTCGGCTCGCTGATCGATTTCAAGAGCGGCGCCACCCCCGATCCGCGCATCAACATGAGCCACCGTACCGACGGCCGCAACATCCAGGTCCTGCTCCTGCTCGACTTGTCGGCTTCGCTCAATGAGAGAGTTGGCGCTGACGGCACGGCGAGCGGGCAGACGGTTCTCGAACTGAGCCAGGAAGCCGTCTCGCTGCTGGCCTGGGCCATCGATTGCCTCGGCGATCCCTATGCCATCGCCGGCTTCCATTCCAACACCCGGCACGAGGTGCGCTACCAGCACATCAAGGGTTTCTCGGAGCGCTGGGACGACACGGTCAAGGCGCGGCTGGCGGCGATGGAAGCGGGATACTCGACGCGCATGGGCGCGGCCCTGCGCCATGCCGGCCACTATTTGTCGCATCGCCAGGCCGACAAGAAAATCCTGCTGCTGTTGACCGACGGCGAGCCGGCGGACATCGACGTCAGCGAACCCGGCCATCTGCGCGCCGATGCCCGCAAGGCCGTCGAGGAGCTGGCGGCGGTGGGCGTCACGACCTTCTGTTTGAGCCTCGATCCGCGGGCCGACGACTATGTGCGCGACATCTTCGGCAAGCGCTGGCGCGTGCTCGACCGCATCGAGCGCCTGCCCGAAACGCTGCCCAGCCTGTATCTGGAGCTGACGCGCTAAAGGCCATCGCCGCGGGCTTTCCCGCGATGTTTTCGGGAAAATAGCGGGCTTATTTGAAGGATAAGAAAAAGTGAATGGTGCTTATAGATCGATACGATTACATTGGCCGCTAAGCAAGCGGGGATACGCGGGCCGGTAGCAGGCTGCGGATACTTCGACAAAAACTTTAGGGAGTGGGGCTCATGCACCAGAAGCGCATCACGCTGACGCGTTACACCATCGAGGCGGAACACAAGCATCCGGGTGCCTCTGGGGAGTTCTCCGGCCTGCTCAATTCGCTGGCCACGGCCATCAAGGTCATCTCCAACCAGGTGAACAAGGGCGCCCTGGTGGGAGCCCTGGGCAATGCCGGCGAGGACGGGGCAATGGTCAACGTCCAGGGCGAGGTGCAGAAGAAGCTCGACGTCATCAGCAACGAAGTCATGCTGCAGGAAAACGAATGGACCGGCTATCTCAGCGGCATGGCCTCCGAGGAAATGGAAGACGTATACAGGATTCCCGACCACTGCCGGCGCGGCAAGTACCTGCTGGTCTTCGATCCGCTCGACGGCAGTTCCAACATCGACGTCAATCTGACGGTGGGCAGCATCTTTTCGATCCTGCGCGCGCCGAACCCCGGCAGCCATGCCGGTCTTGAGGATTTCCTGCAGCCGGGTACCGAGCAGGTCTGCGCCGGCCTCGCGCTCTACGGACCGGCGACCATGCTGGTGCTGACCACCGGCGACGGGGTCGACGGCTTTACCCTTGATCGCGACATCGGCGCCTTCATCCTGACCCATCCGCAGATGCGCATCCCGGCCGATGCGCGCGAGTTCGCCATCAACGCATCGAACGAGCGATTCTGGGAACCGCCGGTGAAGCGTTACGTGGAAGAGTGCCTGGCCGGCAAGACCGGCCCCCGCGGCAAGGACTTCAACATGCGCTGGGTGGCCTCGCTGGTGGCGGAGACCTTCCGCATCCTTACCCGCGGCGGCATTTTCATGTACCCCAAGGACAGCCGGGATCCCTCCAAGCCGGGCCGTTTGCGCCTGATGTATGAAGCGAATCCGATCTCCTTCATGGTCGAGCAGGCTGGCGGCGCCGCGACCACCGGCCGCGAGCGGGTGATGGAGCTGGCGCCGACGGACCTGCACCAGCGCGTGCCCCTGGTCTTCGGTTCGAAGAACGAAGTCGAGCGCCTTACCCAATATCATGACGAGTATGCCCGCGGCAAGGAGCCGGATACCTTGCAGTCACCGCTGTTTTCCACGCGCTCGTTGTTCAGGACCCAATAAACCAGGAGGCTCGCATGTCGGTCAAGCATCCCATTGTCGCCATCACCGGATCATCCGGCGCCGGCACGTCCACGGTCACCAAATCCTTCGACCTGGTGTTTCGCCGTGAAGGCATCAAGGCGGCCATCGTCGAGGGCGATTCCTTTCATCGCTACGACCGCAAGGCCATGAAAGTGGCGATGGAGGACGCGCGCCTGCAGGGCAACAACCATTTCAGCCATTTCGGTCCGGAAGCCAATCTGCTCGAGGAGCTGGCGGGTCTGTTCAAGACCTATGGCGAAACCGGCATGGGCAAGGTGCGGAAGTATTTGCACAATGCCGAAGAGGCGGCACCGTACGGCCAGCAGTCGGGTGAATTCACCCCCTGGGAGGACATTCCCGGCGATACCGACCTGATGTTCTACGAGGGCCTGCACGGCGCCGCGGTCACCGACAAGGTCAATGTCGCCCAGCAGGCCGACCTGCTGGTCGGCGTGGTGCCGATCATCAACCTGGAATGGATCCAGAAGCTCCAGCGCGACAAGCATCAGCGCGGCTATTCGACCGAGGCGGTGGTGGATACCGTGCTGCGCCGCATGCCCGACTACGTCAATTACATCACGCCGCAGTTCTCGCGCACCCACATCAACTTCCAGCGGGTGCCGACCGTCGATACCTCGAATCCCTTCATCGCCCGCGATATTCCGACGGCCGACGAGAGCTTCGTGGTGATTCGCTTCGCCAACCCGAAAGGCATCGATTTCCCCTACCTGCTGTCGATGGTGGCGGGTTCCTTCATGTCGCGGCCGAACATCATCGTGGTGCCCGGCGGCAAGATGGAACTGGCGATGCAGCTGATTTTCACGCCCCTGATTCTGCGCTTGATGGAAAATCGCAAGCGGGCATGAGCGTCAGCGAATCAAGCACCTAGCTGTCTACCTAGCGCGATCCGCCCGGTTTCGCCGATAATACCGGGCTCCCCGGACGGAACTCATCCCGTCAACCAATTTAGTGAAGCCGCCATGACAAATCTGTCGATCGTCTCCGCACCTGCCGCTGCCCCCGTGGGCTCGGTTCTCTCCAACGCCATCCGCGCCCTCGCCATGGACGGAGTGCAAAAGGCCAATTCGGGACACCCCGGTGCGCCCATGGGCATGGCGGAAATCGCCGAGGTGGTTTGGAACCGCCATCTGCGCCACAATCCGCGCAATCCGCACTGGGCCGATCGCGACCGCTTCGTGCTGTCCAACGGTCACGGCTCCATGCTGATTTATTCCTTGCTGCACCTGACCGGCTACGATCTGTCGATCGACGACCTCAAGCAGTTCCGCCAGTTGCACAGCAAGACTCCGGGCCACCCCGAATACGGCTATACCGCCGGCGTCGAAACCACCACCGGTCCGCTCGGTCAGGGCATCACCAATGCCGTCGGCATGGCGATGACGGAAAAGCTGCTGGCCAACGAGTTCAACCGGCCCGGCCACGAGATCGTCGATCACCGCACCTACGTCTTCCTCGGCGACGGCTGCCTGATGGAGGGTATCTCGCACGAGTCCTGCGCGCTGGCGGGAACCTGGGGCCTGGGCAAGCTGACCGCGTTCTGGGACGACAACGGCATTTCCATCGACGGCCACGTCGAGGGCTGGTTCACCGACAACACGCCGAAGCGCTTCGAGGCCTACGGCTGGCACGTGGTGCCGAACGTCGACGGCCATGATCCGGCGGCCATCAATGCCGCCATCGAGGCCGCCAAGGCCGTTACCGACAAGCCTTCGCTGATTTGCTGCAAGACGGTGATCGGCCTGGGTTCGCCCAACAAGGCAGGTACTCACGATGTCCATGGCGCGCCTTTGGGCGATGCCGAGATTGCCGCCGCCCGCGCGCACATCGGCTGGGCGCATGCCCCGTTCGAGATTCCGCAGGAAGTCTATGCCGGCTGGGATGCCAGGCAGAAGGGCGCCGAGCGCGAGGCCGAGTGGAACCGCAAGTTCGAGGCCTATGCCAAGGCTTTCCCCACCGAGGCCGCCGAGTTCAAGCGCCGCATGTCCAATGCACTGCCGGCCAACTGGGCCGAGCATGCCAGGAAGGCCATCGAAGCGGTCAACGCCAAGGCCGAAACCGTGGCCACGCGCAAGGCCTCACAGATCGCCATCAATGCCCTGGCGCCGGCGCTGCCCGAGTTCCTCGGCGGCTCGGCCGACCTGACCGGCTCCAACCTGACCAACTGGTCCGGTTGCAAGGCCGTCTCCGGCAAGAGCACGGGCAACTACATTTCCTACGGCGTGCGCGAATTCGGCATGGCGGCGATCATGAACGGCATGGCCCTGCACGGCGGCGTGCTGCCCTTCGGCGGCACCTTCCTGATGTTCTCCGAATACGCCCGCAACGCCCTGCGCATGGCCGCGCTGATGAAACAGCGCGTGATCTACGTGTTCACGCATGATTCGATCGGCCTCGGCGAGGACGGCCCGACCCACCAGCCGGTGGAGCAGACCGCGACGCTGCGCATGATTCCCAACATGGACGTCTGGCGCCCCTGCGACACGGTGGAAACCATGGTGGCCTGGACTTCCGCGGTGGAAAAACTCACCGGCCCGACCTCGCTCTGCCTGTCGCGCCAGAACCTGCCCTTCGTGCCGCGTGACGCGGCGACGATCGCCAATATCGCGCGCGGCGGCTATGTCATTTCGGAGGCGAAGAACGGCAAGCCCAAGGCGGTCATCATCGCCACCGGTTCCGAGGTGGAAATCGCGCTCAAGGCACAGGCGGCGATGGAAGCCGAGATTCCGGTACGCGTCGTGTCCATGCCCTGCACCAGCATCTTCGACCGTCAGGATGCCGCCTATCGCGAATCCGTGCTGCCCAGGGGCGTGCCGCGCGTTGCCATCGAAGCCGGCGTCACCGACGGCTGGTACAAGTATGTCGGCGGCGCCGACGCGGGGCAGGGTGCTGTGATCGGCCTCGATCGATTCGGCGAGTCGGCCCCGGCCGGCCAGCTGTTCAAGGAATTCGGCTTCACCGTGGCGAATGTGGTGAAGACCGTCGAGCAATTCATTTAAATCACTACCAGGAGAGTATCCAAATGGCTATCAAAGTCGGTATCAACGGTTTCGGTCGCATCGGCCGCATGGTGTTTCGCGCCGTCGCCAAGGAGGCCGAATTCTCGGACATCGAGATCGTCGGCATCAATGACCTGCTGGAGCCCGACTACCTGGCCTACATGCTCAAGTACGACTCGGTGCATGGCAACTTCAAGGGCGACATCGGCGTCGACGGCAGCAATCTGATCGTCAATGGCAAGAAGATTCGCCTGACGGCGGTCAAGGACCCGGCCGAACTGAAGTGGAACGAGATCGGCGCCGACCTGGTGATCGAGTCCACCGGCCTGTTCCTGACCAAGGAAAGCTGCGAGAAGCACATCGCTGCCGGCGCCAAGAAGGTGGTGCAGTCCGCGCCTTCCAAGGACGACACGCCGATGTTCGTCTTCGGCGTGAACCATGCCAAGTATGCCGGCGAGAAGATCGTCTCCGCCGCCTCCTGCACCACCAACTGCCTGGCCCCGGTAGCCAAGGTGCTCAACGACAACTGGGGTATCAAGCGCGGCCTGATGACCACGGTGCATGCCGCCACGGCGACGCAGAAGACCGTCGACGGCCCGTCGAACAAGGACTGGCGCGGGGGCCGCGGCATCCTCGAGAACATCATCCCGTCCTCCACCGGCGCCGCCAAGGCCGTCGGCGTGGTGATTCCCGAACTCAACAAGAAGCTGACCGGCATGGCCTTCCGCGTCCCGACCTCCGACGTGTCCGTGGTCGACTTGACCGTGGAACTGAGCAAGGAAGCCTCCTACGCCGACATCTGCGCCGCCATGAAGGCCGCCTCTCAGGGCGCCATGAAGGGCGTCCTGGGCTATACCGAAGAGAAGGTCGTCGCCACCGATTTCCGCGGCTGCTCGATGCCTTCGATTTTCGATGCCGAAGCCGGCATTGCACTCGACAGCACCTTCGTCAAGGTCGTCTCGTGGTATGACAACGAGTATGGCTACACCTGCAACATGCTGCGCTTCGTCAAGCACGTCGCCAAGTAAGGCATCGGGGAGAAACGCATGACGTTCAAGCGTCTTTCTGATTTCGACCTGGCAGGCAAGCGCGTCTTCATCCGCGCCGACCTCAATGTCCCGGTCAAGGACGGCAAGGTCACCTCGGACGCGCGCATCACGGCCTCGATGCCGACCATCGAGTTGTGCCTCAAGGCCGGCGCCAAGGTGATGGTGACTTCGCACCTCGGCCGCCCGGAAGAGGGCGTGTATGCCGAAGAGAACTCACTCAAGCCGGTGGCCGAAGTCATGGTCAAAAAGCTGGGCAAGCCGGTACGGGTGATCCGCGACTGGGTCGACGGCGGCTTCGATGTCGCTGCGGGCGAGGTGGTGGTGCTGGAAAACTGTCGCTTCAACAAGGGCGAGAAGAAGAACGTCGAGGCGACGGCAAGGAAGTACGCCGCGTTGTGCGATCTGTTCGTCATGGACGCTTTCGGTACCGCGCACCGTGCCGAGGCATCGACCTATGGCGTCGCCCAGTATGCACCGGCGGCCTGTGCCGGTCTGCTGGTGGCCGAGGAACTCGAAGCGCTGACCAAGGCACTGGCGACTCCGGCGCGGCCGATGGTGGCCATCGTCGGCGGCTCCAAGGTGTCGACCAAGCTCACCGTGCTCGAAGCGCTGTCCGAGAAAGTCGACCAGATGGTGGTCGGTGGCGGCATCGCCAACACCTTCCTCAAGGCCTCCGGCCGGAACGTCGGCAAGTCGCTGTGCGAGGACGACCTGGTGCCCACGGCACAGGCGCTGATGAAGAAGATGACGGCGCGCGGCGCGACGATTCCGATCGCGGTCGACGTGGTCTGCGGCAAGAAGTTCGACGCCGCCGAGCCTGCGGTGCAGAAGGATGCCGGCGCAGTGGCCGATGACGACATGATTTTCGACATCGGCCCGAAGTCGGCGCAGGAACTGGTCGACATCATCATGCAGGCCGGTACCGTGGTGTGGAACGGCCCGGTCGGCGTCTTCGAATTCGACCAGTTCGGCGAGGGTACCAAGGCCGTCGCCATGGCCATTGCCAATACCAAGGCGTTTACCCTGGCGGGCGGCGGCGACACCATCGCCGCGATCCAGAAGTACGACATTTACGACAAGGTCTCCTACATTTCCACGGCGGGTGGGGCCTTCCTCGAGTTCCTCGAAGGCAAGAAATTGCCGGCGGTCGAGATGCTCGAACAACGGGCGGCTGGATGACGGCTTCGCTCCAGCGCTCGACCAAGATCGTTGCTACGCTCGGTCCTGCGTCGAGCAGCCCCGAGCGCATGCTGGCGCTGGTCGCGGCGGGGGTGGATGTAGTCCGCATCAACTTTTCCCACGGCACGGCGGACGACCATCGCCAGCGTGTCGATGCCTTGCGGGCCGCGGCGCACGACGCCGGACGCACCGTGGGCGTCATGGCGGACCTGCAGGGGCCCAAGATCCGGATCGGCAAGTTTGCTGCCGGTCCGGTGCAGATCAGGGCCAACCAGGAGTTTATCCTCGATGCCGCCTGCACCCTGGGTAACGAGGGACGGGTGGGGCTCGACTATCCGGATCTGGTCAAGGACGTGCGAGCCGGCGACGTGTTGCTGCTCGATGACGGACGCACCGTGTTCGACGTGCTGCAGGTTCAGGGCAAGGAAATCCACTGCCGCAACCGCCACGACGGCGAACTCTCCAACAACAAGGGCATCAACAAACAGGGCGGCGGGCTCACCGCGCCAGCCCTGACCGCCAAGGACATGGAGGACATCCGCACCGCGGCCAGCATCGGCATTGACTATGTTGCGGTGTCCTTTCCCAAGTCGGGCGACGACATGCGCCTGGCGCGGGCGTTGCTGACGGCGGCCGGCTCGAATGCGCTGCTGGTGGCCAAGATCGAGCGCGTCGAGGCGATCGAGAATTTGAACAACATCCTCGAGGCCACCGACGGCGTCATGGTGGCGCGCGGCGACCTGGCGGTCGAGGTCGGCGACGCCGCCGTGCCGGCCCTGCAAAAGCGCATCATCCGCACCGCGCGCGAGTTCAACAAATTCGTCATCACCGCGACGCAGATGATGGAGTCGATGATTCACAGTCCGGTGCCGACCCGTGCCGAAGTCTCGGACGTGGCCAATGCCGTGCTCGACGGCACCGATGCGGTGATGCTCTCGGCGGAAACCGCGACCGGCGACTATCCGGTGCAAACCGTCGAGGCCATGGCGCGCATCTGCGTCGAAGCCGAAAAATCCTCCGACTTCCCGCTCGATACGCATTTCCTGCATCGCGTATTCACCCGTATCGATCAGTCGATCGCCATGGCCGCGCTGTTCGCCGCGCATCACCTGAAGGTCAAGGCCATCGCCGCGCTGACCGAGTCGGGCTCGACCGCGCTGTGGATGTCGCGCCTCAATACGGGCATCCCGATCTATGCCCTGACCCAGGAAGTGCGGACACGCTACAAGGTCAGCATTTTCAAGGGCGTGTTTCCGGTCATGATGCGGCAGAGCGGCCAGGATCGCGACCAGGTGCTGCTCGATGCCGAGGAAGCCCTGATAGCCGCCGGCGCCGTCGAGGTCGGCGATCTGATCGTGCTGACCATCGGCGAGCCGATCGGCAAGCCGGGCGGCACCAACACCATGAAGATCGTCAAGGTGGGCGAGCACCGCTCGAACCAATAAGCCGTAAAACCAGTCACAACGAATTCATTCTGAGGAGATTGCCATGCCCCTAGTATCCATGCGCCAATTGCTCGACCACGCCGCCGAAAATGGCTATGGTCTGCCGGCCTTCAACGTCAATAATCTGGAGCAGATCCAGGCCATCATGGAAGCCGCCGAGGAAACCAACAGCCCGGTGATCATGCAGGGCTCGGCCGGTGCCCGCAAGTATGCCGGCGAACCCTATTTGCGCCACCTGATCGAAGCCGCGATCGAAACCCATCCGGACATCCCGATCGTGATGCACCAGGACCACGGCGCCAGCCCCGCGATCTGCATCCAGTCGATGCGCTCGGGCTTCTCCAGCGTGATGATGGACGGTTCGCTGATGGAAGATGCCAAGACCCCGGCCAGCTTCGAGTACAACGCGCGCGTCAGCCGCCACGTGGTCGACATCGCCCACGCCATCGGCGTCTCGGTCGAAGGCGAGCTGGGTTGCCTGGGCTCGCTGGAAACCGGCATGGGCGAGAAGGAAGACGGCCACGGCGCGGAGGGTGCGCTGTCGCACGACCAGTTGCTGACTGATCCCAACGAAGCCGCCGAATTCGTCAAGGCCACCGGCGTCGACGCGCTGGCGATCGCCATCGGCACCTCGCACGGTGCCTACAAATTCACGCGGCCGCCCACCGGCGCCGTGTTGCGCATCGACCGCATCAAGGAAATCCACGCCCGCATCCCGAATACCCATCTGGTGATGCACGGTTCTTCCTCGGTGCCGCAGGACTGGCTCAAGATCATCAACCAGTACGGCGGCACCATGGGTGAAACCTATGGCGTGCCGGTCTCTGAAATCGTCGAAGGCATCAAGCACGGTGTGCGCAAGGTCAACATCGACACCGACCTGCGCATGGCGTCCACCGGCGCGGTCCGCAAATACCTGGCGGAGAACACCAAGGATTTCGATCCGCGCAAATACCTGGCTGCCGCGCGCAAGGCGATGAAGGAAATCTGCGTCGCCCGCTACACGGCCTTCGGTTGCGCCGGCCAGGCTAGCAAGATCAAGCCGATCTCGATGGAAAAGATGGCCGAGCGCTACAAGAAGGGCGAACTCAATGCGATCGTGAAGTGAGCGGCGATTTGCGGTAAATTAAGGGGCCGCCCCGCTCGGGCGGCCTTTCCTTTTCTGGCATGAACATCCAATCCCACACCTTCGATCGGCTGCGCAAATTCTTCAGCAGTGGTCTCGACCTGGTCGAGTATGCCGGCCTGCTGGTGATTGCCTTCGCCACCACCATCGCCATGTACCAGGAGGCGCTGGCGATGATCGAGTCGCACCGGGTCGCGCTGGCCGACCTGCTGCTGATGTTCCTCTACCTCGAGGTGTTGGCGATGATCGGCCAGTATTTCAGGTCCGGGCAACTGCCGGTGCGCTTTCCGCTCTACATCGGCATGGTGGCGCTGGCGCGCTACCTGATCCTCGACCTCAAGGACATGAGCGAGTGGCGCATGCTGGCGGTCACGGCTGCGATCTTCCTGCTGACGGTTGCCGTGTTGGCAATTCGCTATGGCCATGTACGCTATCCCTATCGCGAAGATGCCGACGAAAATCGCGGCAAGGCCTACGTTCGCGAATAACCCTACTTTCCGAGCATCTCATGTCCATCTCCACCCCACCACTCTTCGAATCGACCATCAAGAGCCTGCCGCTGCTCGGTCGCGGCAAGGTGCGCGACATCTATGCGGTCGGCGAGGAAAGACTGCTGATCGTCACTACCGACCGCCTGTCGGCCTTCGACGTGATCCTGCCCGACCCGATTCCGGGCAAGGGCGCGGTGCTCACCGCCATGGCCAATTTCTGGTTCGGCAAGCTGGCGCACGTGGTGCCCAACCAGCTCACCGGCATCGATCCCGAAACCGTGGTGGCCGATGAAGCGGAGCGAATCCAGGTGCGCGGACGCGCCCTGGTGGTCAAGCGCCTCAAGCCGCTGCCGATAGAAGCCGTGGCGCGCGGCTATCTGATCGGCTCGGGCTGGAAGGATTATCAGGCGACGGGGGCCGTCTGCGGCAATGCCTTGCCGCCCGGCCTGCGACTGGCCCAACAACTGCCCGCCGCCATATTCACGCCGGCGACCAAGGCCGAGATGGGCGACCACGACGAGAACATCGACTATGCGGCGGTCGAGAAACTGATCGGCGCCGATCTGGCGAAGACGGTCAGGGACACCACGCTGCGCCTGTACCGCGAGGCAGCCGCCTATGCGCGCGTGGTCGGCATCATCATCGCCGACACCAAGTTCGAATTCGGTCAGGATGCCGACGGCCGGCTGTATCTGATCGACGAAGTGCTGACGCCCGATTCCTCGCGCTTCTGGCCGGCCGACCAATACAAGGTGGGCATCAGCCCGCCCAGCTTCGACAAGCAGTTCGTCCGCGATTACCTGGAAACCCTGGACTGGAACAAGCAGGCGCCGGGACCGAAGCTGCCGCAGGCCATCATAGCCAAGACCGCGGCCAACTATCTCGAAGCGCTGACCCGCCTGACCGGCACGCGGACGATCTGAATTCGACGACCGCAATTGGCCGATGAACGACTCCGCCGCCGTTCCGCCAGCGCCGCCCGCCGGGGGTAGCGGTCCCGACTCCGCCGGGAACATAACCCTTCCCCAGGTACGCCAGATCGGCATAACCACGCCGTTGACATGGTTGCAGCGCGGCTGGGCCGACCTCTGGCGGCAGCCGGCGGCCAGCCTGTTCTACGGCCTCGCCGTGGCCGTGACCGGCGCCGTGATCCTGGGCGTGACGGCGAGCCTGCCTTACCTGTTCGGCGCCGCCATCACCGGCTTTTTGCTGGTGGCACCTATGCTTGCCGCGGGACTCTATGAGCTTTCGCGTCGCTATCTGGCTGGCGAGCCTGCCACGCTGTTCGATTCGATGGGGGCCTGGCGGCGCAATCCATCGGCGCTGGTCAGCTTCGGCCTGTTGTCGATGCTGGCCGGCACGGTGTGGCAGGTGGTCTCGGCGGTGATCGTGGCGGTGTACTACAAGGGCCCGGCCCTGGCGCCGCTGGACATGATGATCGAGGTGCTGATCAACCCGCAGCACTACCTGATGTTCTTTATCTACCTGGGTGCCGGCGGCGTGCTTGCCGCCCTGGTATTCGCCCTCAGCGTGGTTTCGATGCCGATGCTGGTCGACCGCCGCTGCGATCTGCTATGCGCGCTGATGACCAGCCTCAACGCGGTGGCCGCCAACCCGCTGCCGCTGGCCTTGTGGGCACTGATCATCATGCTGCTGACGGGTCTCGGTTTCGCCACGGCCCTGGTCGGGATGATCCTGGTCATGCCCTGGCTCGGCCACGCCAGTTTTCACGCCTACAAAGATCTCGTCGAAGAGACTTGACGGGCCATTGCAGTACCGCTTCCTGCCCCCATCTCGAATCCATGAATCCCTTACTCGATTTCAGCGGCCTGCCCCGCTTCGACGCCGTTCAGCCCGAACACGTCACCCCCGCCATCCGCCAGTTGCTGGACGAAAACCGCGCCTTGATCGACCGCCTGATCGCGCCGGAAACCGCCGCAAGCTGGGATGGCTTCGTGCAGCCGATGCTCGACGCGGGCGAGCGCCTATCGCGTGCCTGGGGCATCGTCGGCCATTTGCATTCGGTCAATGACGTGCCGCCCTGGCGCGAGGCCTACAACGCCATGCTGCCCGAGGTGTCGAGTTTCTACGCCGATCTTGGACAGAATCTGGCGCTGTTCGCCAAGTTCAAGCTGCTCGCCGCAGGGCCCGAGTTTTCCACGTTGTCGCCGGTCCGGCGCCGCATCATCGAGAACGAGCTGCGCGATTTCCGCCTGTCCGGCGCCGAACTGCCCGAAGACCGCAAGCCGCGCTTCAAGGAAATCCAGGAAGAGCTGTCGGCGCTGGGTGCGAAGTTTTCCGAGAACCTGCTGGATGCGACCAACGCCCACACCGAGTGGATCACCGACGAGGCCCAACTCTCCGGACTGCCCGAGGATGCGAAGGCGGCGGCGCGGGCCGCCGCTGAAAAGGATGGCAGGCCAGGCTGGAAATTCACCCTGCATGCACCGTCCTACATGCCGGTGCTGCAGTTCTGCGACAACCGCTCCCTGCGCGCGCGCATGTATCGCGCATCTGCCACGCGTGCGTCCGAGTTCGGCCCGGAGGGCTGGAACAACGGTCCGCTGATCGAGCGCCTGCTGGCCCTGCGCCACGAAGAAGCGACGATGCTCGGCTACGCCAGCTTCGCCGAGGTCTCGCTGGCCACCAAGATGGCCGACACGCCGGCACAGGTGGCCGCCTTCCAGCGCGACATGGCGAGAAAGGCCCGCCCCTTTGCCGAGCGCGACATCGCCGAGCTGAGGACTTTCGCCCGGCAGGAACTCGGCATGGACACGCTGGAAAGCTGGGACCTGGCCTGGGCCGCGGAAAAGCTCAAGCAGCAGCGCTACAGTTTCTCCGACGACGAGGTTAAGCAGTACTTTCCCGAGCCTCAGGTGCTGGCCGGGCTGTTCCGCGTCATCGAGTCCCTGTTCGCCGTCAAGCTGGCACCCGATGCCGCACCGGCCTGGCATCCCGCCGTGCGCTTCTTCCGCATCGAGCGCGAAGGCAAGCTCATCGGCCAGTTTTACCTCGACCTCTATGCGCGCGAAACCAAGCGCGGCGGCGCCTGGATGGACGATGCGATCACCCGCCGCCGCATCCCCGGCGGCGTGCAGACGCCGGTGGCCTACCTCAACTGCAACTTTCCGGCTCCACTGGGTGAAGGTGCGCAGATGCGCCCGGCGACCTTCAGTCACGACGACGTGATCACCCTGTTCCATGAATGCGGCCACGGCCTGCATCACCTGCTGACGCAGGTCGACGAGCTGCCGGTATCGGGCATCCACGGCGTCGAATGGGATGCCGTCGAACTGCCGAGCCAGTTCCTGGAAAACTTCTGCTGGGAATGGGACGTGCTCTCCGGCATGACGGCGCACGCCGAAACCGGCGCGCCTTTGCCGCGCGCGCTTTACGACAAGATGATCGCCGCGAAGAATTTCCAGAGCGGCTTGCAGATCCTGCGCCAGGTCGAATTCGGCCTGTTCGACCTGCTGCTGCACAGCGAGTTCGTGCCCGGCGGCGGCAAGAGCTTCATGGATTTGCTGGCCGAGGTGCGCCGCGAAGTGGCGGTGCTGGTGCCGCCCGAGTGGCACCGCTTTCCGCACAGCTTTTCGCACATTTTCGGCGGTGGCTATGCGGCCGGATACTACAGCTACAAATGGGCCGAGGTACTTTCCGCCGACGCCTACGAGGCTTTCGAAGAGGCGGCCAGGACCAGTGGCAGCACGCTCGATGCGGCGACCGGCGAGCGTTTCTGGCGCGAAATCCTGTCGGTCGGCGGTTCGCGGCCGGCGCTCGAATCCTTCAGGGCCTTCCGCGGTCGTGAGCCGCAAGCCGATGCCTTGTTGCGCCACAACGGGATGGCCACAGCCGCCTGAATCGGCGGCCCCAATCGCCGTTACCTGGCCGCGAAGCGGAATCCCAGGTACGCAGAGCGAGCCAGCGCCAACTTTGCGCGGCGTCGGCGGGGCGTCGCGTCAAGCCTCTCTGACCAGGCTGCCGATCTCCCGATCGAGAATTGCCGGATCGCCGCTGTTGAGTTCCACCAGGCGGCGCAGGTGGGTGATGCTGTCGAGATCGATGCTGGTGCAGAGCAGGCCGACGTGCGACCCTTCCACATGCACCGCCTTGGCCCACATGATGATGGTGGTGTCCGGGGCGAGGTCAAGGCTCAGTTTGTATTCCTCGCCTGCCTTGCCCTGCCAGGCATTGCCGGTTTCGAGCAGCGCACCCTTCAGCGATATGTCCAGCAATCGGGCGTAAGCGTCGCCGTCGGGCGTGACGAGGCGTACCGGTGAATGAAACACGGCACGCCAGAAATTGCGGCGTTCAGTAGCCTCTGTCACGCAACGTCTCCTTATCCACGGCGACTCTGAAATCGATACCGGTGAAGTAATTCTGCAGCGGGCATGGCGTCCCGGCCGGGCAACCGTGCTCGCGGGCGCACTCGACCTGGGTTTGGTCCAGCAGCACCAATTGGCCGCAGACCGGACAGGGTTCAATCGGCGAATCGAACATGGCCTACCTCCGCTTGACGGACTTGTGTAAGCTGCTTTCTGATTATAGACAGTGCGTCCGCTCGGGTATCATCGCGGCATGAAGATCGCGACCTGGAATGTGAATTCACTCAAGGTGCGCCTGCCGCAGGTGCTCGAATGGCTCGCGGCGACCCAGGCCGACGTGCTCTGCCTGCAGGAAACCAAGATGGAGGACAAGGTTTTCCCCTATGCCGAACTGGAAGCCGCCGGCTATCACTCGGCGCACAACGGGCAGAAGACCTACAACGGCGTCGCGATCCTGGCGCGCGGCACCTTGCACGACATCCGCCCCGATATCCCCGGCTTCGCCGACGAGCAAAAACGCGTGCTTGCCGCCACGGTGAATGGCCTGCGCGTGGTCTGTGCCTATATGCCCAACGGCCAGGAAGTCGGGTCCGACAAATACCAGTACAAGCTGCGCTGGCTGGCTGCGCTGACGGCTTACCTGCGCGACGAGCTGCAGCGCTTCCCGCAGCTGGCCTTGCTCGGCGACTACAACATCGCGCCGGAAGATCGCGACGTACATGATCCGGCGGCCTGGAAGGACCAGATTCTGTGCAGCGAACCCGAGCGCGCCGCCTTCCGTCAGTTCGTCGATCTCGGCCTGGTGGACGCCTTCCGCCTCTTCGAGCAGCCGGAGAAGCTCTATTCGTGGTGGGATTACCGGCAGATGGGTTTCAGGCTCAATCGCGGCCTGCGCATCGACCATATCCTGTTGTCGCAGCCGCTGGCTGCCAACTGCCAGTCCTGCGTCATCGACAAGGCGCCGCGCAAGCTGGAACGGCCTTCCGATCATGCGCCCGTATTGGCCGACTTGCTCGCCGTTGCACGGGCTGCCGCGGCATGAATGCAGAGCGATTGCTGGCGCTCTATCCGGTGCTGGCCAAACTCCCGCCCGGAGTCGTGCAGCGGATACGCGACAGCTTGCAGACCATGGACATTCCCTCTGGAACTGTGGTTTTCGACGAGCGCCAGCCCTGTCGCGGCTTTCCTTTCGT
Source organism: Sulfuritalea sp. (assembly GCA_023700805.1). Classification (GTDB taxonomy): domain Bacteria; phylum Pseudomonadota; class Gammaproteobacteria; order Burkholderiales; family Rhodocyclaceae; genus Sulfuritalea. The sequence goes on along the minus strand of JAMPYF010000012.1, from coordinate 12,612 downwards.
GCTTGAAGGCGCGATCCGCGTCGCCAAGTGCAGCGGCAGCGGCCGCGAATTGCCCCTGTATCGCGTGCTGGCCGGCGAAAGCTGCATCATCACATCGAGTTGCCTGCTCGGCCACGCCGACTACAACGCACGCGGGGTCGCCGAAGGGGCGACCACGCTGGCCCTGCTGCCGCGCGCCCTGTTCGACGAGATGCTGGGCGAGCCAGCCTTCCGCGACTTTGTCTTTGCCTTGTTCTCCGAGCGCATGGCTGAATTGATGCAGCTCGTGGAGGAAGTTGCCTTTCGCAAACTCGACCAGCGCCTGGCGGCTCTGCTGCTGGGCAAGGGGCGCCTCGTGCATGCCACGCACCAGCAACTGGCTGACGAACTGGGCAGCGTGCGCGAAATGGTCAGCCGGCTGCTGAAGGGCTTTGCCGAGCATGGGCTGGTGCGGCTCGGCCGCGAGCAGGTGGAAGTGCTCGACGCCGCGGGCCTGCGAAAAATGGCCTCTGTGACTTAGGTTACAGTCGGGCGCCGGCTGAACTGGTGTAATGCGCTCACTGTTGCATAACCCCCCAAGGAGAACACCATGAAACTGAACGTCGGCGGCATCGACCGCGTATTGCGTATTGCTGCGGGTCTCGGACTGGTTGGCTGGGCTGCCATGGGCGGTCCGGTGTGGGCGTGGATCGGCGTGGTGCCGCTGGCCACTGGCGCGATCGGCTGGTGTCCGCCCTACGCAATGTTCGGCTTCAGCACCTGTGCGGTGAAGAAGCAGGCCTGAAGCTTCATCTGACCGGGTGCGGTTCGGCCTTGACTGGCTGCACCCGAGCCAGCCAGCGCAGCAGGCCCTGCGCCGCGGCGTGGCCGCTGGCAAAACAGGCGGTGAGCAGGTAGCCGCCGGTCGGTGCTTCCCAGTCGAGCATTTCGCCGGCGCAGAACGTTCCCGGCAGTGCCTGCAGCATCAGGTTCCCGTCGAGCGCGGTGAAATCGACGCCGCCGGCGCTGCTGATCGCTTCGTCGAGCGGACGCGGCGATGCGAGGCGTAAGGGCAGGGCCTTGATCAGGGCCGCGAGCCGTTCCGGCGTGGCGAGATCGTCCGGCGCGGCAGACTCGTGCAGCAGCGCGGCCTTGACGCCGGCCAGGCCGGCGCGGCGACGCAGGTGATTGGACAGCGAATCGCGGCCGCGCGGCTGGGCCAGATCCCGGGTCAGGCGCGCCAGGTCGCGCCCTGGCGCAAGGTCCAGATGCAGCACGGCGCTGCCGCTGGCTTCGATGCAGTCGCGCAGCGGCGCCGACAATGCGTAGATCAGGCTGCCCTCGACGCCGTGCTGAGTGATCAGGAATTCGCCATCCTGCCTGGTCACCGAGCCGTCCTCGGCGATGAAGCTGGTGCTGACGGTCTTGACCGGCGTGCCGGCAAAGCGCAGGCGCAGATGTTCGCTCCAGGCTACGTCAAAGCCGCAGTTGGCCGGCCGCAGCGCCTGAACCGCCACGCCGCGCGCCTTCAGCAGCGGCACCCAGGCGCCATCCGAACCCAGCCGCGCCCAACTGCCGCCGCCCAGCGCCAGCACCGTGGCGCCAGCGCCAACTTTCAGCTCGCCGGCCGGCGTGGCGAAGCGCAAGCTGCCGGCGGCATCCCAGCCCAGCCAGCGGTGGCGCGCATGGAAACTCACGCCGGCGCCGCGCAGCCGGTGCAGCCAGGCCCGCAGCAGCGGTGCGGCCTTCATTTCCTGCGGAAAGACACGGCCGGAACTGCCGACGAAGGTTTCGATGCCGAGGCCGTGGGCCCAGTCGCGCAGTTGCTGCGGGCCGAACTCGGCGAGCCAGCGGCCGACTTCCGCGCGGCGCGCGCCATAGCGCGCGAGGAATGGCCCGGGCGCTTCGGCGTGCGTCAGGTTGAGGCCGCCGCGGCCGGCCAGCAGGAACTTGCGCGCCACCGAGGGCATGGCGTCGTAGACATCGACCCGCAGCCCGGCCTTGCTCAACACTTCCGCGGCCATCAGGCCGGCCGGGCCGCCGCCGATGACGGCGACTGTGCGAGGACGTGGCTCAGCGGCGGGCAAGGTCGGCCAGCGTATTGGCGAGGCGCACGTAGTCGGCCACGGCGATGTCCTCGGCGCGCGCCGTCGGCGTGATGCCCAGCGCGGCGAGAGCGGCCTCGCCGATGAATTCGCGCAGCGTGTTGCGCAGCATCTTGCGCCGCTGCGAAAAGGCCGCGGTGACCAGCTTGGCGAACAGCGCCGGGTCGCTCGCCGTTACCTGCCCGCGAAGCGGAATTCCAGGTACGCAGAGCGAGCCAGCGCCAACTCTTGAAAAGTCGACCGGAATCATGCGCACGATGGCCGAGTCGACCTTGGGCGGCGGGTTGAAGGCGCCGGGCGGCACGATGAACATGCGCTCCATGTGGTAGCGGTATTGCAGCATCACCGACAGGCGGCCGAAATCCTTGCTGCCGGGCTCGGCCACCATGCGATCGACCACTTCCTTCTGCAGCATGAAATGCATGTCATGGACCAGCGGTGCGAAGGGAACCAGGTGGAACAGCAGCGGGCTGGAAATGTTGTAGGGCAGGTTGCCGACGATTTTCAGCGGCCCCGCAGCCTTCAGCGTGCCGAAGTCGAATTCGAGCGCGTCGCCTTCATGGATGCTCAGGCGTTCGGGCGGGAAGCGCTGCCGCAGGCGCGCGATCAGGTCGCGGTCGATCTCGACCACGTGCAGATGGGCTATGCGCTCCAGCAGCGGCTCGGTCAGCGCGCCCAGCCCCGGCCCGATCTCGACCACCGTGTCGCCGGCACGCGGCGCGATGGCCTCGACGATCTTGCGGATCACGCCCTCGGAGACCAGGAAGTTCTGGCCAAAACGACGGCGGGCGCTATGTCCCTCAACGTGTCTGCTCACGTCAGTTAGCCGGAGTTTCAGAGAAGGCTGACCCGCGCAGCGGGTTAAGCGAGCCTTGCGAGCGGCCGTAGCTAAACCTTTTCCGCGCCGTGTGCCCGGCGACGGTCTTCATGCCGTGCGCGCCGTGGCCGCCGGCACGCCGCTGTGGAACACCATCAGGGTGCCGGGTTCGATGGCGGTCCAGGTTTCGTTGTCGGTCAGCGGCAGCGTCGCGATCACGGCGACGCGGTCGTCGGGGTTGGTCACTTCGCTGAAATCGATGCTGACGTCCTGATCCTTGAGGTGGGCAACGGCGAAGGGCGCCTGACGCACGACGTAGGCCAGTTTGGTGGCGCAGTGGGCATACAGGCAGTTGCCGTTGCTGAGCAGGAAATTGAACTCGCCGTGGGCCGCAATTTCGCGGGTGATGCCGGTCAGGAATTCGAACATCGGCCGCCGCAGCGGCATGGCATGGCCGAATTCGCCGCGCAGGCGCTGCAGCAGGAAGCAGAAGGCCAGTTCGGAATCGGTGTCGCCGACCGGGACGAAGCTGCCATCGAGACTGGGCGCGAAATCCTTGAGGTTGCCGTTGTGGGCGAAGAGCCAGTAGCGGCCCCACAGTTCGCGCTGGAAGGGATGGGTGTTCTCCAAGGCGACTCTGCCCTGGGTCGCCTTGCGGATGTGGGCGACGACGTTCTTCGAATGGATCGGATAGTGGCGCACCAACTCGGCCACCGCGGAATGCGCCGATGGCTCGACGTCGAGAAAGACGCGGCAACCCGGGCCTTCGAAGAAGGCGATGCCCCAGCCGTCCTTATGCACGTCGGTGAGTCCGCCGCGGGTACGGAAGCCCTCAAAGGAAAAGCAGATGTCGGTCGGCGTGTTGCCGTTCATGCCGAGCAGTTGGCACATGCGATTAGCCCTCACCCCGGCCCTCTCCCCGAGGGAGAGGGTGACTGTGGTTCGCCGGCTGCGCCGGCTCCGGGTCATGGCTGCGCCGCCCTTGGGGCGGCCCTGCGGGCGGCGCGGTGCGCCGCTGCGCCATGTCGATCGCGGCATCGACGGCGGCGAACAGGCTGGTCGGCGAGGCCTTGCCGCTTCCCGCGAGATCGAGCGCCGTGCCGTGGTCGACCGAGGTGCGGATGATCGGCAGGCCGAGCGTGACGTTGATGCCCTCGTCGAAGGCCGCGTACTTGAGCACCGCGAGGCCCTGGTCGTGATACATCGCCAGTTGCGCGTCGGAGCCGGCCAGCACATTTTTTGTGAACAGCGTATCCGCCGGCAAGGGGCCGACCAGATTCATGCCTTCCGCGCGCAGCATGTCCAGCACCGGCGTGATGACCTCGATTTCCTCGCGGCCCATGTGGCCGCCTTCGCCGGCATGCGGGTTGAGCCCGGCGACGAGGATGCGCGGCGCGGCGATGCCGAACTTGGCTTGCAGATCGGCATGGAGTATGCGGATCGTGGTCTCCAGTTCCTCGCGCGTGATCGCGGCGGCGACGTCCTTCAGGGCCAGATGCGTGGTCGCCAGCGCGACGCGCAAACCCACATCTGGCAACTGAGCGGCCAGCATCATCACCACGCGCGGCGTCGCCGTGTGTTCGGCCAGGTATTCGGTATGGCCGCTGAAGGCGATCCCGGCGTCGTTGATGACGCCCTTGTGCACCGGAGCCGTGACCATCGCCGCATAGTCGCCGGCGACGCATCCGGCCAGCGCGGCATCGAGCATATCCAGCACGTAGCGCGCGTTGGCGGCGTCGAGCCGTCCCGCCAGCGCCAACTTTCGCAGCGGCACATGGCGGATCTCGATGCGTTCGGCGTTCACGCCAAGCTGTTGCGCGCGCGCCGCCAGCAGATCGCGGTCGCCCAGCACCACCAGCCGCGCCGGCCAAGCGCGCTCGGCCAGGCGCAGGCAGATGTCCGGTCCGATTCCCGCGGGTTCGCCGGAGGTGACCGCGATCACCGGCGGCAGTGAACGACTAGCGTTCTTCGCTGCGGTATTCGACATAGGCGCGGTCGCGCATTTGCCGGACCCAGTCCTGATATGCCTCGTCGGCCTTGCGCTCGCGCAGCACCTGCCGCGCGCTGAGCCGCTGACGCTCGGCGGTGGCATCTTCGGTGCGGCGCTCCAGCACCTGGATCAGGTGGAAGCCGAAAGGCGATTGCACCGGCTCGCTGATCTGGTTGATCTTCAGTGCGTCCATCGCCTTTTCGAAGTCGGGGACGGTGTCGCCCTGGTACAGCCAGCCCAGATCGCCGCCCTTGGTGGCGGACAGGTCGTTGGAATTGAGGCGCGCCAGTTCGGCAAAGTCGGCACCGTTGTCCAGCCTTTCCTTGAGCACGACCAGTTTGCGCCGCGCCTCGGCCTCGGAGACGAGTTCGTTGACCTTGACCAGGATGTGCCGGGCACGCGTCTGCTTCAGCGCCACGCCGCTCTTGACGGCGCTGCCGCCCTGCTTGTCGATGAGCTTGACGATGTGGAAGCCGGCCGGGCTGCGCAGGATGTCGCTGACTTCGCCGGGTTTGAGTTTCCTGATGGCGTCGGCGTAGAGCGCCGGCAGCCGGTCGAGCGGCCGGACCCCCATGAGGCCGCCGGTGAGGCCGTCGGGGGCATCGGAATAGCTGGCCGCCACCTTGGCGAAGCTCTCGCCGCGGCGCAACTGGTCGAGCGCGGCCTGTGCGCGGGCGCCGATGCGCATCAACTGATCCGGCGTCGCCTGTTCCGGCACCCGCAGGATGATGTGCGCCGTCTGCACTTCGGCGTTAGCCATTTCGGCGCCCTGGTCCGGATTCGCCAGGTAGTTGTCGATCTCGCCGTCGGATACCACGATGCGGCTTTCCACCTCGCGGTCGCGCAGGCGCGAGAGCACGATTTCCTCGCGGATTTCCTCGCGGAACTTGGTCCAGACGATACCGTCCTTTTCCAGCGCGGCACGGAATTCCTGCAATGACATGCGGTTGCCCTCGGCGATGCGTCGTATCGCCGCATCGAGTTCGATGTCGGCAATGCGCAGGCCGGTTTCCCGGGCGAATTGCAGTTGCACGCGATCGGTGATCATGCGTTCGAGCAACTGCTTTTCGAGCACCTCGCGCGGCGGCAGCTGCACGTTCTGTGCGCGCAGCTGGCGTTCGACGGTGGCCAGGCGGGCGCGCAGTTCGAAGGCGGTGATGGCTTCTTCGTTGACCACGGCAATGATGCGGTCGATTTCCAGCGGTTGTGCGCGCCGGGTCTGGGCATGCGCAGGAAGCAGGGATAGCCAGGAGAGCAGGCAAAGCAGCAGGATGCGGAGGATCATGGCGTGGTCAATGGGGCGTCGGTGCCCTGCTGGTTGATCAGACCGTAGCCGGGCACGTTGCGTTTGAGAATATCAAGTGGATTCGATCCGACGCGGGCGAAACCGTTCAACTCGAGCTGGAAGAACAGCGCGGTGTTCGATTGCTGGGTCTGCGTCGCCAGGCGCTGCATGACGACGCGCCCGATCCAGCAGCCGCCGTCGAATTCGAGGCCGGCGACGGATTCGATCATGCGCCGGTCCTTGGTCGAGTAGTTGAAGCGTCCCACCGCATGCCAGCCGCCGAACAAGGGCCATTGGCCCGAGATGTCGATCTGGCCGAGACCGACCTGGCCGGGCTGGTCGCGGGTGTAGCGGTAGCCGGCATTCAATACCTTGCCGGCTTCGGGCTGGTAGCGTCCGCCGATGTTGATGCGCTCCATCTGGTTCAGCCGCGGGTTGTACTGGACGCCAAGATCGGCGTAGGTCTTGGCCAGGATGCGCCCGGAGAAGGAGCCGAGGAAATTGGTCTGGCGGTCGCTGCGTAGCACCTCGCCGGGCAGGCCGACGTTCTGCGTGCTGAAATAGAAACGCTGGCCGAAGGCGGCGCGCATGGTTTCGGCGCCGGTCAAGGGGTCCAGCAGTCGGGACGTCAGCATCACCGTGGCTTGGTTCGCGTCGCCGATCCGGTCGCCGCCGCCATAACGGTTCTCGGCGAAAATCTGCGCGAAATCGAATCCCGTTGCCGCCGTGTCGAACACCGGGATCTGGCTCTGGTCGCGCACCGGTACATACAGGTAGTAGAGGCGCGGTTCGAGCGTCTGCGTCAGGGCCGTGCCGAGCCAGTCGACGTCGCGTTCGAAGGTCACGCCCGAGTCGACGCTGAATATAGGCAGGCTGCGGTTGATCTTTTGAGGTGTTCCGGCGGCCTGGCGGTCCAGGTCGTAGCGCGTGGCATGCAGGCCGATCTTGGGCGTGATGCTCAGGATCTCGGTCTGCAAGGGCAGCGAGAGCTGCGGATACATGATGAAGCGCCGCCCCTCGACCTGCGTCGGACTGCGGAAGTTTACGTGCTCGCCGCTGAAGGCGAAATTCATGCCGAACGGCAGGTCGCTGCGATTGGCGCCGACCGTCACCTGCGGCAGGCGCCGGTAGGGCTCGATCACCGCCGGCAGGGAAGGATCCTGCAGGGTCTGGTAGCTCTGTGCCAGCAGGTTGGCCGACCACCAGCCGCCGCTGTAGCTGAGCGTGCCCTGGCGCAGCAGGTTGGTCTGCGAAATCAGGCTGGAACCGCTCGCCAGATCGCTGAAATAGGTGCCGTCGGAGGCGCCGTTGAGATCCAGCGTGGCGCCGACGCCGTAGGCCAGGGTCTGGCGGTGCGCCAGCGAATAGGAATAGCGCCGGGTGTGCACCAGCTTGTCGTTGGGCAGGTATCTTCCCTGCATCTCCCCGCTGTAGGTCGGTTGCAGGTAGCGGTATTCGCCGTTCCACAAGGTGCCGCGCTTGGCCATGATGCGCGGCGCAACCGTCGCGTCCATGTTCGGCCCGAGGTTCCAGTAGAAGGGCTGGGTGAACTCGACGCCGCCGCTGCTGGTGGACCCGAAGGTGGGGGTCAGCAGTCCGCTTTTGCGCTCGTTGTTGAGCGAGAAACTCAACCAGGGCGAGTAGAGGATAGGCGTGCCCTTGAAGTACAGTGTGGCGTTGCGCGCCGTGCCCTGCTCGGTGTCGTAGTCGAGGCGCAGGTCGGTGGTGCGCGCGAACCAGTCGGGGTCCTTGCCGGCCGGCGGTGTGCAGGTGCTGTAGGTGGCGTCGGTGAGGCGATACTTGCCTTCACCCTCGAACTCCATGCGTGCGGCCGAACCCTGGCCGGTAGTGAGATCCGCCGACGGGCGTGGCTCGGTGCCGGTCCATAGCGTGGCGGCCGATCCGGTCTTGATGCGGCGGATGCTGTACTCGGGCTGTTCGAAGTATCCCGTGCTGTCGTCCATCTTCATGCGCATCTTGGGACCCTGCACGCGGTCGCCATCGCGCGAAAGACGCACGTTGCCGGCGGCTTCGACCTCGTCGGTTTCCTGCCAGTAGGTCAGGCGGTCGGCCTGCAGAATCGAGTTGCGTTTGCGCAGTTCGACATCGCCGTCGGCGACCACTTCGACATCCTTTTTGCCGGCGATCTGGTCGGCCGCGATGAAGGTCGGCAGCAGTTCCCCGGCTTGCTTGAGGTGGGGCAAGACCGCTGTGGAAGCCTGCAGCCTGGGCTCCGGCAATTCTCCGGCGGCGACATGGGCCGAGTAGAGCGGCGGCAGGACCGCGCGCTCAACGATCTGCGGCGGCTCTTGCGGTTTCTGGATCGTTTCTGGAGGTGGCGCGACTGGCAACGGTTCGGGCGGACGGCGCGGCGCTTCAGCGACGGCCAGCGGCGCCGGAATGGGCGCTGGCGCCGGTGCCGCAGGGCTTGTCTTGGTAGCAGCCGGCGCGGCCGGCGGTGCGGTGCGGGCCGCGCTTGAGGGCGGCGCGGGCGCAATTATGCCCAGGGATTGCTCGGCGGTCAGATCAACAGGTTTCGTCGGCGCCGGTTCGATCGGCACCGCGACAGGGACCAGAGGCTTTGCTGCGGCGACTGGTTCGGCACTGGCGGGCGCGGCCGGAGGCGGGGTGCCCGCACCGAGCAGGGCCGGATTGATGCGCAAGGGCGGCAATGGCTGCGCCGCCACAGGGCCTGCGGGAAGCGCCAGCACGACAAGCAGTGAAACGGGGCCGAATTGTCCGCGATGCGATTGAGACATGCCGTATCGGTAAGTTGGCGCAGCGGTGACGGAACAAGGCAGGCCCAGACTACGCGCACTGCATGCCGGAGTAGCCGTTGTCGGCCGATGCTAGAATCGCAAATTCTAACACTTCATGCCCGCGGAACGCGCTGCCCGACCAAGCTTTTGCGCCATTTCCCGCATCTTGCCTATGGAACGTCAGGAACAGATCAGGACGTGGCTGGCCGCGATGTGGCCGGGGCACGGTTTCACGCTTGCGCCGGCCTCGGCCGATGCCAGTTTTCGCCGTTATTTTCGCGCCAGGCTGAGCGACGGCACGACCCGCATCGTCATGGATGCGCCGCCGGCCAACGAGGACTGCCGGCCCTGGCTGCATGTGCAGCAGCTGTTCCGGGCGGCCGGGGCCCATGTCCCCGAGGTTCTGGCACAGGACCTCGGGCGCGGTTTCCTGCTGCTGTCGGACCTCGGCGATGCGACCTACCTGCAGGCGCTCGACGCCGACAATGCGGCTTCGCTCTATGCCGATGCGATTGCCGCGCTGGTAAGAATCCAGTTGGCGAGCCGCCCCGGCGCCTTGCCCGATTATGACGCGGCACTGTTGCGGCGGGAACTCGATCTGTTTCCCGAATGGTTTCTCGCAAAGCACCACGGCATGGTTCTCTCGGACAGCGAGCGGCAGGCCCTGGAAGGCGTATTCGGGCGCATCCTCGGCGTCAATCTGGCCGAGCCGAGAGTCTTCGTCCATCGCGACTATCACTCGCGCAACCTGATGTGCATCGCTCCGTCCGGCGCCGGCAATCCGGGCATCATCGATTTCCAGGATGCCGTGTATGGTCCGCTCAGCTACGACATGGTCTCGCTGCTGAAGGACGCCTATATCGAGTGGGACGAAGACCTCGCGCTCGACTGGCTGGTGCGCTACTGGGAACAGGCACGCAAGGCCGGGCTGCCGGTCGCCGCCGATTTCGGCGAATTCTTCCGCGACTACGAATGGATGGGCGTGCAGCGCCACCTCAAGGTGCTGGGCATTTTCGCCCGGCTCTATCACCGCGACGGCAAGGACGGCTACCTCAAGGACCTGCCGCTGGTGGCCCGCTACCTGCGCAAGGCCTGCGAGCGCTACGGCGAACTCTCGCCGCTGCGCAAACTGCTCGACCGGGTCGAGGACAAGGTCACCGTGCTGGGCTACACGATGGACGCGGGCAGCCTCGGGACTCGCCGTGGGTAGTCAGTTGGTCCGCGCCCAATGAGAGCGATGATACTTGCGGCAGGCCGCGGCGAACGCATGCGGCCGCTGACCGACCGCACACCGAAGCCTTTGCTGGAAGTGGGCGGCAAGCCGCTGATCGCCTGGCACCTGGAGCGGCTGGCCGCTGCCGGGCTGCGTGAGGTGGTGATCAATCACGCCCATCTTGGCGCGCAGATCGAGGCGACGCTGGGCGACGGCGCGCACTGGGGCCTGTCGATCCGCTATTCGCCGGAGCCCGAGGGTGCGCTGGAAACGGCCGGCGGCATTGCCAACGCATTGCCCTTGCTGGGCCATGACGAGCCCTTCCTGGTCATCAACGGCGACATCTGGTGCGACTGGGATGTGGCGCGCGCCAGCAATGCGCTTGCGTCCGGCGATCTCGCGCATCTGGTGCTGGTGCCGAATCCGCCGCATCATCCGCTGGGCGACTTCGCCCTGTGCGGGCGCGAAGTCGCCGCCGACATCGCGGCGGCAGGCCGCGACGCGCGGAGCTGCACCTTCTCCGGCATCGGCGTCTATCGTCCGCAGATCTTCGCCGGGATTGCGCGCGGCCAATCGGCGAAACTGGCCCCGCTGCTGCGCGCCGCGATGGCCGCGCGGCGCGTCTGCGGGGAACTTCACGGCGGCCGCTGGGTCGACGTGGGCACCCCGCAACGCCTGGCGGAACTGGACCAGGAACTGCGCTCGCTATCCCAGCCGGGGACACCGTCCCCGGCGCCTTCGCGCGGGGACATATAATCAGCCGATGCAACCATCGCCACCGCCCACCGGGAATCCCTTCGAGGCGTATCGCCAGCGCCGACTCTTGCTGATCGAACGCATGGCGCGCGGCGGTGGCGGCGTCGCCGTGATCCCCACGGCGCCCGAGCAGACGCGCAACCGCGACACACAGTTCCCCTATCGCGCCGACAGCTATTTCCAGTACCTGACCGGTTTCACCGAGCCGGAGGCGGTGCTGGTGATCGCGGTCGGCCGCGGCGATGCGGCGCCGCAATCGATACTGTTCTGCCGCGAAAAGAATCTCGAGCGGGAAATCTGGGACGGTTTTCGCCACGGCCCGGAAGGCGCCCGCGAGGTATTCGGCTTCGATGCCGCACATGCTATCGGCGAACTCGATGCCAAGCTGGTGGAACTGCTGACCGATCAGCCGGTCCTCTGGTATGCCATCGGCCACGATGCCGGCTGGGATGGCCGCATCGCCGTCGCGCTGAACAAGCTGCGCGCCGAGAGCCGCACCGGCAAGCGGGCCCCGGCCACGATTCGCGACGTGCGTGCCGAGCTCGACACCATGCGCCTGGTCAAGGATGCGACCGAACTGGCGGTGATGCGTCGCGCCGCCGAGATTTCCACCGGGGCCCACATCCGCGCGATGCGCTTCGTCGCGCCAGGCCGCTTCGAGTATGAAGTCGAGGCCGAACTGCTGCACGAGTTCCGTCGTCACGGCTGCGAGTATCCGGCCTACACCTCGATCGTCGCCGGCGGGGCGAATGCCTGCGTGCTGCATTACGTCGGCAACGACCAGATTCTGAAGGACGGCGATCTGCTGCTGATCGATGCCGGCGGCGAACTCGGCGGCTATGCCTCCGACATCACACGCAGCTTTCCGGTCAGCGGCCGCTTCAGCGGGCCGCAGGCCGATGTCTACGCGCTGGTGCTGGCCGCCCAGGCGGCGGCGATAGCGGCGCTGCGGCCCGGCGCCAGCTTCGTCGAGCCGCACGAGGCGGCGCTGAAGGTGCTGGCTCAGGGCATGATCGACCTGCAGCTGCTGACGGGTTCGCTCGACGGCGTGATCGAGTCCGAGAGCTACAAGCGCTTCTTCATGCACCGCACCAGCCACTGGCTCGGCAAGGACGTGCACGACGCCGGCGAATACAAGGAAGGCGAACACTGGGCGCCGCTGGCGCCGGGCATGGTGCTGACCATCGAGCCCGGCTGCTACGTCCGTCCGGCCGACGACGTGCCGGCGGCCTTCTGGAACATCGGCGTGCGCATCGAGGACGACGCCGTGGTGACGGCCGACGGCTGCGAAATCATCACCCTCGCCGCGCCGAAGACCATCGCCGACATCGAAGCCCTGATGCGGGATGCCCGTGGCAACTGAATCACCTGCGAGCGCAGCGAGCCTGACCGGGCACCCCCTTTCCCGGAAAGGGGGCCGGGGCGATGGCCCATCAGAGGCCTGCACCGACAATGGCAAGCTGAAGGTTGCCATTGTCGGTGGGGGGGCGGCCGGAATGGCGCTGGCTTTGGCGCTGAAACTCCACGGCATCGGCGCCGAAATCTTCGAGGCCCGCGCCCGGGCCGCCGTGCGCCACGATGCGCGCGTGCTGGCGCTGTCCGATGGGGCGCGACAGATACTCGACTGGCTCGGCGTCTGGTCCGGACTCGCCGCGACGCCGATCGCCACCATACACATCTCCCAGCGCGGCGGCTTCGGCCGCAGCCGCCTGCGCGCCGACGAACTCGA
>JAMPYF010000011.1 GCA_023700805.1 Sulfuritalea sp. | reverse complement strand
GCGTCGAGCAGCCGGCCCGCCTGCTCGGCCAGCGTGACGCTGGAGCCGGCCAGCTGGCCGATCTCCTGCGCCGCGACCTGACTGCGCTCGGCCAGCTTCCTGACTTCGGCGGCGACCACGGCAAAGCCCCGGCCGTGCTCGCCGGCGCGGGCCGCCTCGATCGCCGCGTTCAAGGCCAGCAGGTTGGTCTGGTAGGCGATGTCGTCGATGATGCCGATCTTGCCGGCGATCGACTTCATCGCCGCGACCGTGTCGCGGACCGCCGTGCCGCCGTCGACGGCCTCGGTCGAGGACTTGGTGGCCATGTTGTCGGTGATCCGGGCATTCTCGGTGTTCTGCGCGATCGACGCGGTCATCTGCTCCATGCTGGCCGTGGTTTCCTCGACCGACGCGGCCTGCTCCGAGGATGACTGCGACAGCGACTGCGCCGTCGCCGAAACCTGGCCCGAGGCGCTGGAGAGCGCGTCGGCGGCGCCGCGGACTTCGCCAATGATCTGCGAGAGCTTGGCGACCATGGCCTGCAGCGCATTCATCAGGCGCGCGCTTTCGTCCTTGCCGGAGGCCTCGATTCTAGTCGTCAGATCGCCGTCGGCGATCTGGTTCGCGGCCGTTACCGCGGCATTCAGCGGGCGCACGATCGCCAGCGAAATCAGAGTGGCGAGCAGCGCAAGCAGAAAAATCATGCCGATGGCGACGCCGGCCATCGCCAGCTTGGCGCGGGCAACGGCGGTGTCGGCGGCCGCTTTCGCCTCCCTCGCAACTTGCGCGTTCAGCTCGACGAGCTTGCCCAGGCTTGCCTCCGCTTTGGCAAAAAGCGCCAGATCGGCGTCGAATATCTTGTAGAAGCTTGCGAACAGGCTCTTCTGGGTCTCCTCGCTGCGGCTGTTGGCGAGTGCCCGTATGGTCTCCGTGATTCTGGCGTCGGATGCCTTCCAGTCGGTCCACTCTATCTCGAACTGCTTCCAGAGAAGCTCTTCCTCCGTGGTCTGCGGCAGCGGCGCGTAGATCTTCCAGCCGCGCTCGATGCGACTCCAGATTTCCTTCTTTCCTTCCAGACGCCTGGCGAACTTGTCCGCGGCCTGGTAGTCGTTCTCCCAGATGGCCGTCATCAGGTTCTCGGCCTTGATGGCGGTCTGGCCTTCGTTGATGATGTCCAGGCCGACAATGGAAGGAAGCCTCACCTCGGAAACCTCGACGAGGGCCGATTCGACTTCCCGTATGCCCAACCAGCCGATTAGCCCGGTCGCGACGAGTCCCGCGACCGCGGCGGCGGAAAGAAGGGCGAGTTTGGCGCGGACACTGATGAGCTTCAACATTGCCGGAATCCTTTCAATCCAATGGTCGATACGGGATGTTGCGCACACCTGTCGGCCGGTGCGGCGCGTCGATGAGGTGCGGACGATTTCGCCGGCATTCGTCGCCGTCGTGGCGGTATCGACACATCCGGCCCCATGCGCGCTCGTCCGAGTCCGACCGAGCCTATGCTAAAAGATATAGGCTCTGCTTGTTGATCCGTGCATTGCGCAAGAATCCGCGGCTACTACTTAAAGTTGCCGATAGGGGTATTCGCGGTGCTAGCCCGGCGCGCAGCCGGGGCAGGATCAGAACGACGAGCCCGGCAACTTGAGGAAATCGATTTCGTCGGGAGTCGATTCCCGCCCAAGAACCGCATTGCGATGCGGGAAGCGGCCGAAGCGGGCAATCACCTCGCGGTGCCGCAGGGCGTAGTCGTAGGCGCTGTCGAAGGCCGCGTGCCGCATTTCGCGCCGCAGCGCGGCGAACAGGGCGACCGCGCGTTCCTGGTCGAGCAGAGACTCGCTGTGTTCGAAGGGCAGATAGGCGAACCAGCGCTGCCAGGGCGAGAGGTTCTTGTCGCGGCCGGCGCCGACCAGGCTTGTGGCCAGCGACAGCGCCTGGGCGTCGCCGGCAAAGGCGCGCGGCGTGCCGCGGTGGATGTTGCGCGTGAACTGGTCGAGCAACAGGATGCGCGCGAGGACGGCCATGTCGTTTGCATCGCCGGGGACCGAACTCAATGCCGCGTCGATCTCGGCACCGAAGCGTTCGCGAATCGCGGCATCGAAAGCCTCGTCCTTGCGGAACCACTCGGGGCGGTAAGTTCCGTGGTCGGGATGGTCCGGCGGCAGGAACCAGAAATCGAGAATGGCGCGGGCCGGCGCCGCCGCCTCTGCCATCAGGCCTTCTTCGCCGGAGCCTTCTTCGCGCCGGGCTTCTTGGCCAGCGTTTTCTTCGCTGCCGCCTTGGTCGCCGTATCGCCAGCGCCGACTTTCGCGGCGGTCTTCTTCGCCACAGGTTTTTTAGCCGCCGCCTTCTTCAGCACGGGCTCGTTTGCCGCCGGTCCGGCCTTGGTCTCCGGCTTTGCCCCGGCCTTCGGCGCCGCTTTCCTCGGCTCGAATTCGAAACCGACCTTGCCGGTCGCTGGATCGCGCACCAGGTAGGCGGAAAACTTGCGCCGCGTCTTGTTCGAGATGAAGCCCTTGAGCAGGTCGGTGCGTCCGGTCGCCAGCAACTTCTGCATGTCGCCGCGCGCCACTTCCTGCTGCAGGATCACCTTGCCCGAGCGGAAGTCGCAGGTCTTGCCGGCGCCCACGGCCTTTTCGCAGACATAGGCCATGCCGTGCTCGAAGACGCGGCCGCCGCACTTGGGGCAGGCACCGAGCGCTTCCTGCGCCGAGAAATCCACTTCCTCGGCATCGGCGTCGGCATCCGACTGGCCGAAATCGAATTCGGGCGTGTGGTCTTCCTTGAGCTTGATCATGGCCGCGAAGGGGCGCCCCATTTTGCTGCGGAATCCCTGCAAGGGGCCGACGATGCGCTTCGTCAGCAGCTCGTCGATTTCCTCGGGTTCCCACTGCCGGCCGGCGACGATCTTCCACAGGCTGTAGTCGCAGGACTTGCACTGGAACTTCTTGTAATTTTCCTGGATCACGCCGCCGCAGCGCGGGCAGGGCGTCTTCAGCGTCGAGAAGGCGGCTTCGGGCAGTTCGCCGGTCTTGATGCGCTCGACCATTTCGCGCGTCTTGTCCACGATGTGGCTCATGAACTCGTCGCGCTGGAGACGCCCGTGCTCCATTTCCCGCAGCTTGTACTCCCATTCGCCGGTCAGTTCGGCCGAGCGGATTTCATCGACGCCGAGGTTCTCCAGCGCGAACAGCAGCGAGAAGGCCTTGGCCGTAGGCTGCAGTTCGCGGCCGTTGCGATGCAGGTATTCCTCGGCCAGCAAACCCTCGATGGTCGCCGCGCGCGTCGCCGGCGTGCCGAGGCCGCGCTCGGACATGGCTTCGCGCAGTTCCTCGTCCTCGATCAGCTTGCCGGCGCCTTCCATGGCGGTCAGCAGCGTGGCTTCCGTGAAGCGCGGCGGCGGCTGGGTGGCCTTAGGTCTAACCTCGACATCCTCGGCCCAGACCCGCTCGTTCTTTTCCAGCGGCGGCAGGGTCAGGTTCTCGCCGGCTTCCTCGCGCGTTTCCTGCGATTCCTTGCCGTACACCGCGAGCCAGCCCGGCGTCACCAGCACCTTGCCTTCGGTCTTGAAGGCTTCCTGCTCGATCCGGGTGATGCGCGTCGTGATGTTGTACTCGGCCGACGGGTAGAAGATCGCCAGGAAGCGCTTGGTGACCAGGTCGTAGATCTTCTGTTCCGGTTCCGAGAGATTCTTCGGCGCCGCTCCGGTGGGAATGATGGCGAAGTGATCGGACACCTTGGCGTTGTTGAAAATGCGCTTGTTGGGATGCACCCAGCCGTTCTTGATGATGGCGCCGGCGAAGGTCGCATAGGGCGTGCCGGCCATCGCCGCGAGGGTTTCCTTGACCGTGACTATGTAGTCCTCGGGCAGGTGGCGGCTGTCGGTCCGCGGGTAGGTCAGCGCCTTGTGCTTTTCGTAGAGCGCCTGGGCCAGGCCCAGGGTGTTCTTGGCCGAGAAACCGAAGCGGCCGTTGGCCTCGCGCTGCAGCGAGGTGAGGTCGTAGAGCATCGGGCAGGCCTCGGTCTTGGGCTTGCTGTCCTCGTCCACCGTGCCGTGCTGGCCCAGGCATTTCTTGCGCAGGGCATCCGCCCTGGCCTTGTCCCAGATGCGCTCGGCGCGCGCATGCTCGTCCTCGGCCTTCCTGAACTTCTCGTCGAACCAGCGGCCGCGGTAGGTGCCGGCGAGGCACTGGAATTCTGCTTCGACTTCCCAGTAGTCGCGCGAGACGAAGGCGCGGATGCGGCTTTCGCGTTCGACCATGATCGCCAGGGTCGGCGTCTGCACGCGGCCCACGGGCGTCTTGTAGAAGCCGCCTTCCTTGGAATTGAAGGCCGTCATGGCGCGCGTGCCGTTGATGCCGATCAGCCAGTCGGCTTCCGAGCGGCAGCGCGCGGCATCGGCCAGCGGCAGCATTTCGGTATCGGTGCGCAGGTGGGCGAAGCCGTCGCGGATCGCGCCTGCCGTCATCGACTGCAGCCACAGGCGGCGGATCGGCTTCTGCTTGGCGCCCAGCGCGTGCTGCGCGACGTAACGGAAGATCAGTTCGCCCTCGCGCCCCGCGTCGCAGGCATTGACCAGGCCGGTGACGTCCTTGCGCTTGATCAGGCGCGTCAACAGGCGCAGGCGCTCCTGGGTGCGCTCGATCGGATTCAGCGCGAAATGCGGCGGGATCATCGGCAGATGGGTGAAGCTCCACTTGCCGCGCTTGACGTCGTACTCTTCCGGCACGGCCAGTTCCAGCAGATGGCCGATGGCCGACGACAACACGTAGTCGTCGCTCTCGAAGTAGTCACCGGTCTTGGTGAATCCCCCCAGCGCCTTGGCAATATCCTGGGCGACGGAAGGTTTCTCGGCGATGATCAGTTGCTTTGACATTGTCTGTTTGGGTGATGCGGGCTATTTGAGTACTGCGGGCGCAGTGCACGGTCAGGAGCGGCGCATCATAAGCGCGCCTTTCCCAATTAGGCAAGCCGGGGTTTAGTTGAGCAGGAGGCGGGTGACGTCGCCGCTGCTGCCGAAATCCTCGTCGTCGCCCTCCTCGGCCAGCAGCTCCTCGAGGATCAGGGCGTCGACTTCGTGGCGGTAGCGCCAGATCACGGCGAGCACGATGACCTTGAGCCGGTCGAGGCTGACCTCGGCGTCCGGCAGGGCCAGGGCGCGCCCGATGATGGTCTCGCGCAAGCAGGCATCGACGGCGTCGTGCTGCTCCAGGAAGGCGATGAAGCCGCGGCAGGCGGCTGGCAGCCTTTCCTGTTCTTCCTCGTCGTAAATCCGGATCGAACCGGCGAGCGACGGATTGCGGCAGCGTCCGCTTTCTTCGCCGGCGAGGCCATCCAACCAGGACAGCGCCGCGGTGATGTCGTCGTTGCCGAAACCGGCGGCCGAAAGCTTGCGCGCCAGCACGGCGGGCTCCGGACAGGCGTCGGGCAGGTAGTTCTCAAACAGGTATACGAGGATGTCGATCATGATCTCAATGGAGCCTTTGGTAGAGCCCGCCGGGTAACTGGGCAACGCGGCCGGCGAGTTCCATGGGCAGGAGCATGGCAAGAAGGTCGGCGGGCGTCAAGCCACTGCGCGCCGAGAGCGTGTCGAGCGCGCAAGGCGCATCGCCGAGTACAGCGAGCACTTGCTCTTCGCTACTGCCCTGTGTCACTGGGATTCGATCTGCGGCAGCGGGTGCGGCGCGCGCCGCTTCCCAGCGCAGTTCTTCGAGTATGTCCTGGGCCGCTTCGACCAGCTTTGCGCCCTGGCGGATCAGCTGATGGCAGCCACGCGACAGCGGCGAATGAATAGAACCGGGAATCGCGAACACCTCGCGTCCGCTTTCCGCGGCGAGCCGCGCGGTGATCAGCGAGCCGCTCTTCAGCGCCGCCTCGACCACCAGGCAACCCAGGCCGAGACCGGCGATGATGCGGTTGCGGCGTGGGAAATTGGATGCCAGGGCCGGCGTGCCGAGGGCGAATTCGCTGAGGACCACGCCTTGTTCGGCAATGCGGCGGGCCAGCGCCTCGTTCTTCGCCGGATAGAGGCGGTCGGCGCCGGTGCCGATCACGGCCACGGTGCCGGCGGGCGTCGGCAGCGCGCCGCGATGGGCGGCGGCATCGATGCCCAGCGCCAGGCCGCTGACGATGGTCAGGCCGGCCTCGCCGAGCGCCCGGGCGAAGGCTTCGGCGTCGCGCTCGCCCTGGACTGTGGCGTTGCGGCTGCCGACCACGGCCAGCATCGGGCGATTCAGCAGCGCCGTATCGCCCTTGGCATAAAGCAGTATCGGCGGGTCGTCCGAACTCAGCAGGCTTTGCGGGTAGTCGGCATCGGCCAGGGTCAGCAGGCGATTGCCGGGCAAGGCTGCCCAGTCGAGCGCCGCGTCGACCTCGGCGCTGCATTCATGGCCGAGCAGGCGTTCGGCCACGCCGGGGTCGATGATCGCGGACAATGCCTGCGGGCTGGCGGCGAATATCGCCTGCGGCAGGCCGAAGGCCTTGAGCAGGGCGCGCCGGGCTTCGCCGCCGACGCCGGGGATCAGCGTAAGGCGCAGCCAGGCAGCGAGTTCCATTCAGGAGACGGCGCTGAAAGTGCAACAGACGGAAGCTTGCCGCACTTCAGGAGCGCAGTTCCGCTGTCTGCCGGTCATGGCGTGCGGACAGTGTCGCCGACCACCACGGGATGCGTGGCATTCATCACCAGCGCATAGGACACCCGGTCGAACACGCGGAACACGAACAGCAGGCCATTGCGGGCGTCGGGCAACTTGTAGTCGGTCTTCTCGCCCTGATAGCGGTTGCTGACCTCGGCGCCGGCCAGGTCGGCGGCCAGCACGTGGCCGATCTCCAGGCCGTCGGCCTTGCCGCGATTGATCGTAACCACCGACTGTGGGCCGCCGAAATTGACCCCGCCATAGATCGCCAGCACCTTGGCCTTGACCTGGATGCCCGGTGCGCGCGGGATGTAACTCGGAATATCCTGTCGCGGGGCCGCCAGCAGGCGGTCGTCGCGAACGATTTCCTGCTTCGAGGTCGTCACCAGGAAGCTCGACGGCACGCCCGCCTGAGTCATGCGCGCAGTGCCGAGATACAGGGCTTCGTGGCCCAGGGTCTCCTTGGTGTCCGGGTCGATCAGCGCCTTGCCGGGACGGAACAACTGCCAGGCCTTATGCCGGGCGGTGACCTCGGTGGTATAGATGGTGTCGCCGGCGCCGGCGATCACGCGGTCGCTCTGCAGCGCCACCACGCGTGGCGCGGCGTCGAGACCGGCGGCGTCGAGCACGCGCGGTTCGCTGAGGAAGGGCTCGATTTCCTGGGCAGGAATCGACGGGATGCCTTTACTCAGCGGCTCGACATATTCGCGGCGCGGTAGCTTGGTCGTCGCCAGCTTCAGGCGCGGCTGACTGCCGCTGCGATCGAGCACGATGACCTGGCCCGGATAGATGCGATGCGGATTCTTGACTTCCTCCGTATTCATTCGCCACAACTCGCCCCAGCGGTACGGGTCCTTGAGGAATTTGGCGGAGATCCCCCACAGGGTGTCGCCGGGCACGACGATGTGGCGCTCGGGCGCGTCAGGGGCCAGTTCCAGTGGCTTGGCTCCCTGGGCGAGCGCCAGGGTGCTTGAAATGCTGATGAGCAGCGCAGATATAATGCGACGCATGGCTTGATCTCCTGGCCGAGTGTCTGTGTGGATGGCGCGGCGGGCCACCCGGATATTCGTCCGATTCTGCCCGACAATTCCCCCAGCATCAATTCTTTCAAGAGCGGTTTCATGGCCCTATTGCCCATTTTGCGATATCCCGATCCCCGGCTGCACAAGAAGGCTGCTCCGGTCATGCAGGTCGATGCGCGGATCCGCCAGCTCGCGGCGGACATGGCCGAAACCATGTATGCGGCGCCCGGCATCGGTCTCGCTGCGACGCAGGTGGACCAGCATCTGCGCCTGATCGTGATCGACATTTCGGAAGACAAGTCGCAGCTGCAGACCTTCATCAATCCCGAACTCCTGGAAAAATCCGGCGAATGCGAAGGCGAGGAGGGCTGTTTGTCGGTGCCCGGCATCTACGAAACCGTGACGCGCGCCAGCCACGTCCGGGTGCGTGCGCTGGGACTCGACGGCAAGCCCTTCGAACTGGTGGCCGACGACCTGCTGGCGGTGTGCATCCAGCACGAAATGGATCACCTCGAAGGCAAGGTCTTCGTCGAATACCTGTCGCGCCTCAAGCAGACGCGGATCCGCAGCAAGCTGGTCAAGCAGGCGCGCGAGAACTTTTAACGTGAAATGCATCGCCAAGCGCGCTGTCTCAGGTTCGAGCGTAGCGAGCCAATTTATAGCCTCCCCGCGAGGGGAGGATGGGAGGGGCGGGTCCATTTGCCAGCTTGAGGCGCCACGACTCCGAGGCATTTCAATTTCATGTTACAGGGTGGCTCATCGAAGCCATGAGCGTTAGATGAAACTCATTTTCGCCGGCACGCCCGAGTTCGCCGCGCGGGCGCTGGAAGCTTTGCTGGCGGCCGGGCATCAGGTCGTGCTGGTGCTGACCCAGCCTGACCGCCCCGCCGGGCGCGGCATGGCGCTGCAGGCGTCCGCCGTCAAGAAGGTGGCGCTCGCCCACGGCATCCCGGTGTTCCAGCCAGAGCGGCTCAAGGACCCGGCGACCCATGAGCCGATCCGCGCCGCCTGCGCCGAAGGCGGCGCCGAACTGATGGTCGTCGCGGCCTATGGGCTGATCCTGCCGCAGGCCGTGCTCGACCTGCCGCGCCGCGGCTGCATCAACATCCACGCCTCGCTCTTGCCGCGCTGGCGCGGCGCGGCGCCGATCCATCGCGCCATCGAGGCCGGCGACGCGCAGACCGGCATCACCATCATGCGGATGGAAGCCGGGCTCGATACCGGGCCGATGCTGCTGTCCGCCGCGATCGACATCGACGCGCAGGACACCACGGGCAGCCTGCACGATCGCCTCGCCGCGCTGGGCGGCAGGCTGGTGGTCGAGGCCCTGGCGCGCTTCGATCAGCTGTCCGCCGTGGCGCAGCCCGACGGCGGCGTGACTTATGCCAGCAAGATCGACAAGGCCGAGGCGCGGCTGGACTGGAACCAGTCGGCGACGATGCTGGCGCGGCGCGTGCGTGCCTTCAATCCCTTCCCCGGCGCGGTGCTCAGCCTGGCTGGCGAGCCGGTCAAGGTCTGGCGCGGCGAGGCAGTGGCCGCCAGCGGCCGTCCCGGCCAGGTGCTCGCGGTCGATTCCGGCGGCATTGTGGTGGCCTGCGCCGAAGGCGCCCTGCGCCTCACCGAACTGCAGAAACCTGGCGGCCGCCGGGTCACCAGCGCCGACTTTCTGCACGGCAGCGCGCTGAAACCGGACTGAGCGGCAGCTGCCGGCCCGCGCGAGGCTGGTATGCTTCATCGATGCAACTGCTCCCCCCCCTCGCCGAGTCCCTGCACGCGGCGGCCGGCCTGATCGCCGCGGTGATCGCCGGACGCAATTTCGATACCTTTCTGGCGCGCGCAGGCCTGTCGGGGCCGCTGCGTGCCGCAACCATGGACCTCGCCTATTCGACCCTGCGCGCCTTCGGCCGCGGCGATTTCCTGCTCGGCCGCTTGCTGGCGCGGGCGCCCAAGGATGCGGCGGTGCGCGGCCTGCTGCTGGTCGCCCTGGCGCGTCTCGAAGCGCGGCCCGACGAGGCGCACACCACGGTGGACCAGGCCGTGACGGCGGCGGCGCGGCTGGGCAGGGGGCAGTTCAAGGGGCTGGTCAATGGCGTGCTGCGCAATTTCCTGCGCCGCCGCGCAGAGCTGCTGGCGTTGGCGGATGCCGACGCGGTGGCGCGCTGGCAGCATCCGGCCTGGTGGATCGCGCGCCTGCAGCAGGACCATCCGCAGCATTGGGAGACCATTCTTGCCGCCGGCAACAGCCACCCGCCGCTGTGCCTGCGAGTCAATCGGCGCCGCACCAGCGCCTGCGATTTCCTTGCGCAACTCGATGCGGCCGGGATTGCGGCGCGCGCGCTGGACGATACCGCGATTCTGCTCGACAAGCCGGTGCCGGTCGAGCGCATTCCGGGCTTCGACGCCGGTCTGTGCTCGGTGCAGGACTGGGGCGCGCAGGCGGCGGCCGGGCTGCTCGACGTGGCCGACGGCATGCGCGTGCTGGATGCCTGCGCCGCACCCGGCGGCAAGGCCGCCCACCTGCTGGAATCCGCCGCCATCGAGCTGACCGCGCTCGATGCGGACGTCATGCGTGCGGCGCGCATCGGCGACAACCTGCAGCGCCTGGGGCTGGCGGCGACGGTGAAAGTGGCCGACGCACGGGCCGTCGATGCCTGGTGGGACGGCCGCGCCTTCGAGCGCATCCTGGCCGACGTGCCGTGTTCGGCCTCCGGCGTGGTGCGCCGCCATCCCGATGCAAAATGGCTGCGCCGCGAAGCGGACATCGCCGCCTTCGCCGCAACGCAGCAGGCCATCGTCGATGCCTTGTGGCTAACTCTGGCTCCCGGTGGCAAAATGCTTTACGCGACCTGTTCGGTGTTCGCGCAGGAGAATGCCCGTCAGGTAGAAGCCTTCCTCGGTCGCCACACCGATGCGCGGCAGGTGAAGACCCAAGAGGCCACAACCAGCGATGCACACTTTTTACCCGATGCCGAACATGACGGCTTTTATTTCGCGTTGCTGCAAAAGGCTTGAGGCCGGCCTGCCGGCCCTGGCCATGGTCCTGCTGCTGGCAATGTCCTGCGCCGCCCAGGCCGGCAGCATTGAGCCGAAGCGCGCGGCGCTGATTCCCGGAGAGGACGGCTATAGCCTGTCGGCCGAGTTCGCGCTCGACCTCGGCAACCGGCTGGAAGACGCCGTGGCGCGCGGCGTACCGCTTTACTTCAACCTCGAATTCGTGCTCGAGCGCAGCCGCAAGTACTGGGTCAATGAACACATCACGACGCGCAGCCTCAGCTATCGGCTCGCCTACAGCAGCCTGACGCGGCAGTACCGGCTGACCACCGGCAACCTGCACCAGAACTTCGGCAGCCTGGCGGAGGCAATGCGCGTGGTCGGCCGCATCGCGGCCTTGCCGGTGCTGGAAAAGGATGCCCTCAAGGCCGGCGAATCCTACGAGGCGGCGGTGCGTCTGGCACTCGATCGCAGCCAGTTGCCCAAACCCTTCCAGGTCGACGCGATCACCGACAGCGCCTTGCAGGTGGACGCCAGGGTGCTGCGCTGGCAATTCGTCGCGCCCGTGGTAGCCCCATGAAAATTGCGCTGGCGGTGATTGCCGCACTCGGCGCGATCCTGCTGTTCCTCCTGGCTTCGGCTTCCGCCAACACCGCCCTGTTTGCGGCCAGCTATCCCTGGCTGCTGGCGATCAACGGCGTCGCTGCCCTGGCGCTGGTGGTGCTGGTCGGCCTCCAGTTGCGCCGCCTGCGCCGCGATTACATAAACGGCGTGTTCGGCTCGCGGCTCAAGTCGCGCCTGCTGCTGATGCTCTCCGTGATGGCGGTGCTGCCCGGCGCGCTGGTATATGGGGTCTCGATGCAGTTCGCGGTGAAGAGCATCGATTCCTGGTTCGACGTGCGCGTCGATGCCGCGCTGGAAGGCGGCCTCGCCCTCGGCCGCAACGTGCTCGATACCCTGCAGGCCGACCTGCTGGCCAAGGCGCGCGGTGCGGCGCTGGAGCTGGGCGACGACGTCTTCGTCGGCCCAAGCCGGCTGAACCGGCTGCGCGAACAGGCCGGCGCCCAGAGCGCGACCCTGCTGACGCTGTCCGGCCAGGTGCTGGGCAGCAGTTCCGCCGAGATGGGCCGCTTCATGCCTTCCGTCCCGGCGCCCAGCCAGCTGCGGCAGGCGCGCAGCGCGCGCGGGCTGGCGCTGGTGGGCGACGCCGCCGGCGGCGGCCTGATGGTGCGCGCCCTGGTGCCGGTTGCCGGCAGCGGCCTCAACGCCGATCCGCGCCTCCTGCAATTGACGGCGCTGGTGCCGGATTCCCTCGTCACTAGCGCGGAAAGCGTTGAGGCCGCGCATCGCGATTACCAGGAACTGCAGTTGGGCCGCGTCGGCCTCAAGCGCATCTACACGCTGACGCTGACATTGGCGCTGCTGCTGGCGCTGTTCGCCGCGATCGCCCTGGCCTTCTTTCTCGCCGAGCGTCTGGCGCGGCCCTTGCTGATCCTGGCCGAGGGCACGCAGGCGGTGGCGGCCGGCGATTTCACGCCGCGCGCCACGGTGGAAGCCTCCGATGAGCTCGGCGTGTTGACGCATTCCTTCAACACCATGACGCATCAATTGGGCGAGGCGCGCGCGCAGGCCGAGCACAACCGCGCGGAAACCGAGGCGGCGCAGGCCTACCTGGAATCGGTGCTGGCGAATCTCTCGGCCGGCGTGCTGGCCTTCGATCTGCGCTTCCGCCTGCGCGCGGCGAACCGCGGCGCGCTGGCGATACTCGACGACGATCTCTCCGGCTTCGAGCAGACCCGCCTGCAGGACTGGCCGCGCCACGAAACCCTGGCCGCGGCGATCATGGAAGGCTTCGCGCGGCGCGGCGACGAATGGCAGGAGCAGCTCGAAATCGCCCGTCCCGACGGCATGCCGCAGGCGCTGCTGGTGCGCGGCACGGCGCTGCCGGTAAGCGGTGGCGGTGGTTATGTGGTGGTGTTCGACGACATCACGCGCCTGATTGCCGCACAGCGTTCCGCCGCCTGGGGCGAGGTCGCGCAACGCCTGGCCCACGAGATCAAGAATCCGCTGACGCCGATCCAGTTGTCCGCCGAGCGCCTGCAACTCAAGCTGGCCGACCAGCTCACGGGCGCCTCGCGCGAGTTGCTGGATCGGGCCACGCAGACCATCGTCAATCAGGTCGAGGCGATGAAGAACATGGTCAATGATTTCCGCGACTACGCGCGCACGCCCCTGCCGCAGCTGGCAGCGGTCGATCTGCGGGCCCTGCTCGGCGAGGTGCTGGGTCTCTACGAGGACTCCGGCGTCGCGATCGCCGCGTCGCCAGCGCCAACTCTTGAGCCCCTGCCGCCGGTGCTGGCCGATGCCAACCAGTTGCGCCAGGTGCTGCATAATGTCCTGACCAACGCACAGGATGCCCTGAGCGATGCGGCCGATGCACGGATCACCATCGCCACGGCACGCGAAGGCGCGCGCGTGCGCTTGACCGTGAGCGACAACGGGCCGGGCTTCCCGCCGCAGATCCTGTCGCGCGCCTTCGAGCCCTACGTCACGACCAAGTCGCGGGGCACCGGGCTGGGCCTGGCGATCGTGAAGAAAATCGTGGATGACCACGGCGGCGAGATTCGCCTGGCGAACCATCAAGGTGGAGAGGTAAGCATCTGGTTGCCGCTGGCAACGCAGGATGCGGTAAAGGGAGCTTAGAGAAATGCCGAAAATACTGGTGGTCGACGACGAGATCGGGATACGCGAACTGCTGTCGGAGATCCTGCGCGACGAGGGCCACGACGTCCAACTGGCGGAGAACGCCGCGCAGGCGCGACTGGCGCGCGAGGCCGGACGCCCCGACATGGTCCTGCTCGACATCTGGATGCCCGATACCGATGGCATCACGCTGCTGAAGGAGTGGGCCGGCAACGGGCAGCTCAACATGCCGGTGGTGATGATGTCCGGCCACGCCACGATCGACACGGCGGTGGAGGCGACCCGCATCGGCGCGCTGGATTTCCTCGAAAAGCCGATCGGCATGCAGAAGCTGCTGGCGGCGGTGAAGAAGGCGCTTGAACGCAGCGCCCGCCATGCCGGCGGCGGCCTCTCGCTGGGCGCCTTCGCCCGCCCCGGCCCCTTGCGCGACCTCAAGCGGCGGCTGGACCAGGTGCTGGCCAAGAGTCCCCTGCTGCTGCTGCGCGCCGCGCCCGGCGGCATCGTCGAACTGGTGGCGCGCACGGCGCAGGTGCCCGGCAAGCCCTGGATCGACCTGGCGCACGATTCCAACCCCCTGAGTACCGAGATGCTGCAGCGTGCCGCGGGCGGCGTGCTGTGGTGCGAGGAAATGGCGCGCCTGACGCGCCTGCAGCAGAAGAACCTGCTGTTTGCCGCCGAACGCCTCGATCGCTACGGCCTGCGCCTGGTGGCGGCAACCACGCACAGCAGCGCGGAACTGCAGGGCCTGGGCTGGGAGGAAAGCGGATTGCTGCGCCTGTTCGAGACCGGGCTCGGGGTGCCCAGCCTGGCGGAACTCAAGGACGAGGTGCCGGACATCGCCGCGCATCTGTTGACCCAGTTGATGGAAAGCGACGAAATCCCGCTGCGGCGGTTCTCCAGTGCGGCGCTCAACGCCCTGCGCCAGCATGCCTGGAGCGGTGGCTACGGCGAACTCAAGGCGGCGGTGAAGTCGCTGGCGCTGGCCAGCCTGGCCGAGGAAATCGGCGAGGAGGAGACCCTGCAGCTGCTGGCGCCGGCCGGCGAGCCCAGCCTGGCGCCGGCCGGGCTGGCGCCGGAAGTCATCGAGCTGCCGCTGCGCGAGGCGCGCGAGGCCTTCGAGCGCATGTACTTCGAGTACCACCTGGCGCGGGACGGCGGCAACATGACGCGTCTGGCCGAGAAAACCGGGCTGGAGCGCACCCACCTGTACCGCAAGCTCAAAGACCTCGGACTACGCTGATGAAAATCGTCATCCTCGGCGCCGGCCAGGTCGGCGCCTCGGTGGCCGAAGCCCTGGCCTCGGAAATCAACGACGTCACGGTCGTCGACCAGCACGGCGCCAGTTTGGCGCAACTCGCGGACCGGCTCGACGTGCGCACCGTGATAGGCAATGCGGCGCTGCCCTCGGTGCTCAGGAGCGCCGGCATCGAGGATGCCGAAATGCTGGTGGCGGTGACGCAGTCCGACCAGACCAATCTGGTGGCCTGCAAGATCGCCCGCCGCATGTTCAACGTGCCGACCCGCATTGCCCGCCTGCGCGGGGTGGACTTCATCGCCGACGAAGCCCTGCTTGCCGATGACATGTTCGCGGTCAGCCATGCGATGTGTCCCGAGCAGGACGTCACCGACTACATCGCACGTCTGGTGGCGTTTCCCGAAGCGCTGCAAGTGCTCGAATTCGCCGACGGCAAGGCGACGCTGGTCTGCGTGCGGGCCTATGAGGGCGGCTTGCTGGTCGGCAAGCAGATCCAGTCGATGCGCGAGCACCTGCCGCACGGCGTCGATGCCCGCATCGTGGCGATATTCCGCGAGCTGCGGCCGGTCGAGCCGACTGGCAAGACGGTGATCGAGGCCGGCGACGAAGTCTTCCTGCTCGCCCCGACCGAAAATATTAGGCATGTGCTGCGTGAGCTGCGGCGCATGCAGCAGCCGGTAAAGCGCATCATGATCGCCGGCGGCGGCAACATCGGCGCGCGGGTCGCCGCCGCGCTGGAGAGGCAGTACCAGGTCAAGGTCGTCGAGTGCGATCCGCGCCGCGCCGAGCTGATCGCCACGCGCTTCAAGGACACCCTGGTGCTTTGCGGCGAGGCGACCGACGAGAACGTGCTGGCGCAGGAAAACATCGACGAGATGGACATGTTCCTCGCCCTGACCAACGACGATGAGGACAACATCATGGCGGCGTCGCTGGCCAAGCGCCTGGGCTGCCCGCGTGTGCTGGCGCTGATCAACCGCCGCGCCTATGCCGACATGGTGCAGGGCGGTCCGATCGACATCGGCCTCTCGCCGGCCCAGGTATCGATCGGTTCGCTGCTCGCCTTCGTGCGGCACGGCGACGTGGCGCGCGTGCATAGCCTGCGGCGCGGCGCGGCCGAGGCACTGGAGCTGATCGTGCATGGCGACCGCAGCAATTCGAAGGTGGTCGGCCGCCGCATCGAGGAGCTGCCGATGATCGCGGGTGCGCACATCGGCGCCATCCTGCGCAAGGGCGCGCCGAAGGCCCGTCTCGCCGACGGCTTTGCCGCGGCAGCGCCGGCCAGCCACGTCATCATTCCGCATCACGACACCGTGATCGAGTCCGGCGACCACGTCGTGGTGTTCTGCACCCACAAGGCGCAAATCTCGCAGGTCGAGAGACTTTTCCAGGTCGGCTTCGGTTTCTTCTGAGCGGGCAGTCGGCCGACCATGAAACGTTACTACCCGGTGGTGCGCGCCTTCGGCCTGTTGCTGATCTGCTTCGCGCTGACCCTGCTGGCACCGCTGTTCCTGTCGTGGTGGCTGGACGACGGGGCGCATTCCGCCTACGACGAAACCTTCCTGTTGACCCTGGCGGTGGGCCTGCTGCTGTGGTGGCCGGCGCGGCACGCAAAGGCCGAACTCAAGGTGCGCGACGGCTTCCTGCTGGTGGTCCTGGTGTGGACTCTGCTGCCCCTGTTCGCCTGCCTGCCCCTGCTCCTGCATCTTAAGATTTCCTTCACCGACGCGTACTTCGAGGCCGTGTCCGGCCTTACGGCAAGCGGTGGCACCGTGCTGTCCGGGCTCGACGCGATGCCGTTGTCGATCAACTTCTGGCGCACCTTCATGCACTGGATCGGCGGCATGGGTGTGGTGGTGCTGGCGGTGGCGATCCTGCCGCTGCTGGGTATCGGCGGCCGCCAGATGCTGAGGGCGGAAGTGCCGGGGCCGATGAAGGAAACCAGCCTGACCCCGCGCATTGCCGAAACCGCCAAGGGCCTGTGGGGTGTGTACCTGCTGTTGACCACGGCCTGCGTGTTGGCGCTGTGGTACTTCGGCATGGAGCCGTGGGATGCGCTGATGCACTCCTTCAGCGTCATGGGGCTGGGCGGTTTTTCGACCAAGGACGCCAGCCTCGGCCATTTCAACAGCCTGCCGATCGAGCTGACGGTGATGTTTTTCGCCCTGCTTTCCGGCCTCAACTACGCCACGCATTTCCTGGCCCTGCACGGACGTTCGCTCAAGCCCTACCGCAATGATCCCGAGGCGCCGTATTTTCTTGGCCTGCTGGTGGCCAGCATCCTGGCGCTGAGCTGCTACCTGCTGGTGGTCGGCACCTTCGAGCATTTCGGCCAAGCCTTGCGCTATGTGGCGTTCCACTCGATATCGCTGGCTACCTCGCTGGGCCTCTCCACCACCGACTACGGGCAGTGGCCGTTTTTTGCCCAGCTGTGGATGCTCTTCCTCGGCAGTTTCATCGCCTGTTCCGGCTCCACCGGCGGCGGCATCAAGATGATCCGAGCGATGATTCTCTACAAGCAGGTGTATCGGGAGTTGATCCGCGCCATGCATCCGAGCGCGGTCTGGCCGATACGCATAGGCAGCAGTCCGGTGCCGCAGAACATACTGTTTGCGGTGCTGGCGTTTGGCTTCGTGTACATGACCAGCATCGTTTCGATGACCTTGCTGATGTCGCTCTCCGGCCTTGAAATCGTCACCGGCTTCTCGGCCGTGGTCGCCAGCATCAACAACACCGGGCCGGGGCTGGGCGGGGTCGGCCCGTCGACGACCTACGCCGCGCTCGACGACTTCCAGACCTGGATCTGCGCCTTCGCCATGCTGCTCGGCCGGCTGGAGATCTTCACCCTGCTGGTGGTGGTGACGCCGGCCTTCTGGCGGCGCTGAAGCCGATGAGAAGCTTCTATCCGGTGGTGCGGGTGTTCGGTGTATTGCTGATCGGCTTCTCGCTGACCCTGCTGGTTCCGCTCGGCTTCTCCTGGTACTGGCACGACGGTGCCGAGCTGGCCTACGACGAGGCTTTTGCCCTAACCTTGCTGGTCGGCCTAATTCTTTTTTGGTCGGCACGGCATCACGACGACGATCTCAAGGTGCGCGACGGCTTCCTGATCGTGGTGCTGGTGTGGACCCTGCTTCCGTTGTTCGCCGGTATGCCGTTGATGTTCCAGCTCGGCATTTCATTCACCGACGCTTACTTCGAGGCGATGTCCGGACTGACCACGACCGGCGCCACCGTATTGTCGAATCTCGATGCGCTGCCGCCGTCGATCAACCTCTGGCGCGGCATGATGGTCTGGCTGGGCGGCATGGGCCTGATCGTGCTGGCGGTGGCGATCCTGCCCTTGCTCGGCATCGGCGGCCGACAGATGTTCAAGGCCGAGACGCCGGGGCCGATGAAGGACTCGCAACTGACGCCGCGCATGACGCAGACCGCCAAGGGGCTCTGGGCGGTTTATGCTGTCGTCACCGCACTGTGCATTCTCGCCCTGCACTGGGCCGGCATGAACTGGTTCGACGCCGTGATGCATGCTTTCACCACCATGGGCCTGGGCGGATTCTCCAACCATGACGCGAGTTTCGGCTATTGGAATTCTCCCGCCATCGAGGCAGTCGTGGTGGTCTTCATGCTGCTTGCCGGGATGAACTTCGCCACCATGTTCCTCGCGCTCGACGGGCGTTCCTTCCAGCCCTATCTGCGCGATCCCGAGGCGCGCTGGTTTCTCGGCGTCACCCTCGCCAGCGTGCTCGGTATTGCCTTCTATCTGTGGCTGCAGGGCACTTATGTCGATTTCCTGACTGCCTTGCGCCATGCCGCCTTCAACGTGGTGTCGATCGCCACCACCACCGGCTATGCCAGTGTCGACTACAACCAGTGGCCCTTCTTTGCGCCGCTGTGGATGCTGTTTCTGTGCAGCTTCGTCACCAGCGCCGGGTCTACCGGCGGCGGCATCAAGATGATCCGCGCCATCATTCTCTACAAGCAGGTGTATCGCGAACTGATGCGCGCGATGCATCCGAATATCGTCTGGCCCGTACGCGTCGGCGACAACGCGGTGCCGCACAACATTTTGTTTGCCGTGCTGGCCTTCGGCTTCATGTATATGACCAGCATCGTCACGATGACCTTGCTGCTGTCGTCCTCGGGACTGGAAATCGTCACCGCTTTCTCGGCCGTGGTCGCCAGCATCAACAACACCGGACCCGGGCTGAACCAGGTCGGACCGGCGACCACCTTCCAGGTGCTCTCGGATTTCCAGACCTGGGTATGCACCTTCGCCATGTTGCTCGGCCGGCTGGAGATTTTCACCTTGCTGGTGGTGCTGACGCCGGCCTTCTGGCGGCGCTGATGCCCAGCGGCGGGGCGGAGAGTGCGATAATTCGTTCTTTGCCCTGCCGGATTGCCGCTCATGTCATCCTCGACCCGCCCCAAGAACGATACTTTTCTGCGTGCCTTGCTGCGCGAACCCGTCGAGTACACGCCGGTATGGCTGATGCGCCAGGCCGGGCGCTACCTGCCTGAATACAACGAGACACGGCGTCGCGCCGGCAGTTTCCTGAGCCTGTGCAAGAACCCGCAACTGGCCTGCGAAGTTACGCTGCAACCGCTGTCGCGTTTCGAGCTGGATGCGGCGATCCTGTTTTCCGATATTCTCACCGTGCCCGACGCCATGGGCCTGGGTCTGTATTTCGCCGATGGCGAGGGACCGAAGTTCGAGCGGCCGCTGCGTGAAGAATGGGCGATCCGCGATCTGACGGTGCCCGATCCCAATGTGCATCTGCGCTATGTGATGGATGCGGTGGCCGAGATACGCCGTGCGCTGCATGGCTCGGTGCCGCTGATCGGTTTTTCCGGCAGCCCGTGGACCCTGGCCTGCTACATGGTGGAAGGCGGCTCGGGTTCCGCGACCGATTACCGCACGATCAAGACCATGCTCTACGATCGGCCCGATCTGCTGCACCACATTCTGGACGTGACGGCCACCGCGGTGACCGACTACCTGAACGCGCAGATCGAGTCCGGCGCGCAGGCCGTGATGATTTTCGATTCCTGGGGCGGTGCGCTGTCGCACGCGGCCTATCGCGAATTTTCGCTGGCCAACATGCAGCGCATTGTTGCCGGCCTCAAGCGCAGCCATGACGGCGAACGCGTTCCCTGCATCGTCTTCACCAAGGGCGGCGGGCAGTGGCTGGAGGCCATTGCCGACATCGGCTGCGACGCCGTGGGTCTCGACTGGACCACGGATCTGGGCGAAGCGCGGCGGCGCGTGGGTTCCCGTGTTGCACTGCAAGGTAATCTCGATCCGATGGCCTTGTTCGCTTCGCCGGACAAGGTGGCGGCCGAAGCGCGGCGCGTGCTGGACAGTTTCGCCGCCGGCGATGGCGGCGAGAGCCATAGCCCTGGCGGACACGTCTTCAATCTCGGTCACGGGATTTCCCAATTTACGCCGCCGGAGAACGTGAAAATTTTGGTTGACACCGTGCACAGCCACAGCCGGCGCGGTTCCGCGCGGGGCTGATTTGTCAAGCCAAGGGGCGCGCGGTCTGGACCGCTTGCCCCCGCGAAAAAGGCCGTCCGACAAGGCTTGCGGTGGGGGCAAAAAAATGCCTCAAGACGTTGACTTATTCACAGAAATCCGCCAGCCCTCGTAGTTTCCGCAGAAGACCCGTCACTCCCCGGCGTATTCGTGTAACTAGTTGTTTTTGAATAATAATATTTTGTTCAAATATTGCGCAGAGATGAAAATCGCCTTGTCGGACGGCCACTTAGACGTTTCAACGGTTGCTTACCCACAAAGTTATCCACAGAATTTGTGGGTAAGCCATTTTCCCTTTTGCAGCAAGGCATTGAGTGTTTATGCAGAGACTTTATCGAGCATTGTCGGCCAAGCATTTGAGCAGGCATGAACATAGTCCGCGTCGCTCTCGATCTGCCCCTGCCGCGGCTTTTCGATTATCTCGCGCCGGATTCTGACGAAAGCGATATCGGTCGGAGGGTGACCGTGCCCTTTGGCACGGCTTTGCGGACCGGAGTGATAGTCGCGATCGCGACCGCCAGCGAACATCCCGATGGCAAGTTGAAAAGCGTGACGGCGATCCTGCGCGACATGCCGGCCTTGCCCGCCGAGTGGCTGGCGCTCTGCGAATTTTGCGCGCGCTACTATCAGACGCCGCTCGGCGAAGTGACATCCTTCGCCCTGCCGCCGATGCTGCGGCGCGGCAAACTGCCGCGCATCAGGAAGCCGGCAGCGGATGCCGCCGTAGCGCCAGCGCCAACTGTCGACGCCCTGCCGCCGCTGCTGCCGGCGCAGCAGGCGGCGGTCGAGGCGATAGCCGGCGTTGACGGCTTCCACACCCTCTTGCTGCACGGCGTCACCGGCAGCGGCAAGACCGAGGTCTATCTGCGCGCCATCGACGCCGTACTGGCCAGGGGCGGCCAGGCGCTGATGCTGGTGCCCGAAATCGCCCTCACGCCGCAGCTCGAAGGTCGCGTCGCGGCGCGCTTCCCGGGTGCCCACATCGTCTGCGCCAACAGCGGCATGGCCGATGCGGCGCGCGCCCGCGGCTTCATCGAGGCGCTGACGGGGCGCGCCCAGATCGTGCTCGGCACCCGGCTGGCCGTCTTCATGCCCATGCCGCGCCTGCAGCTGATCGTCGTCGACGAGGAGCACGACGCCTCCTTCAAGCAGCAGGAAGGCCTGCGCTACTCGGCGCGCGACGTCGCGATATGGCGCGCGCATCAATTGAACATACCCATCGTGCTCGGTTCCGCCACGCCTTCGCTGGAAACTTTTCATCATGCCGGCAGCGGCCGTTATCGCATGCTGGAACTGCCCGAGCGGGCGGTGGCCGAAGCGATGCCCGTGGTGCGCATCGTCGATACGCGGCGCGAGAAGTTGCAGGAAGGCCTCTCCGCCGCGCTGCTGGCCGGCCTGCAGCTGCGCCTGGAGCGCGGCGAGCAAAGCCTGGTGTTCCTCAACCGGCGCGGCTATGCACCTGTGCTGGCCTGTCCGCCCTGTGGCTGGATTTCGCGCTGCCAGCGCTGCGCCGCCAACCTGGTGCTGCATCTGGCGGACGGGCGCCTGCGCTGCCACCACTGCGGCTTCGAGACGCGGGTGCCGCGCGCCTGCCCCGATTGCGGCAACGTCGATCTGCTGCCTTTCGGGCGCGGCACGCAGCGTCTCGAAACCATGCTGGTCGAGCGCTTTCCCGAGGCGCGCGTGCTGCGCATCGACCGTGATTCGGCGAGCACGCCGAAGAAATGGCAGGCGCTGCTCGCGACCATCCACGCCGGTGAGGCCGACATCCTGGTCGGCACCCAGATGCTGGCCAAGGGCCATGACTTCCCGCTGCTGACCCTGGTCGGCGCGGTCGGCGCCGACGCGGCCTTGTTCGCCGCCGACTTCCGCGCGCCGGAGCGCCTGTTCGCCCAGCTCATGCAGGTCGGCGGCCGCAGCGGGCGCGCCGCGCTGCCCGGCGAAGTGCTGATCCAGACTGAATATCCCGACCATCCGCTGTACCAGGCGCTGGTCGAGCACGACTACGTGCGCTTCGCCCGCACGCAACTCGACGAGCGCCGCATCGCCGGCTTTCCGCCCTTCAGCTTCCAGGCCATGCTGCGCGCCGAGGCGCGGACCATGGAGCAGGCGCTGGATTTTCTCGCCGCCGCGCGCAGCGCCGCCGTAGCGCTGGCCGCCGGGGTCACGCTCTACGACCCGGTGCCGATGCGCCTGCAACGCCTGATGACCCTCGAACGCGGCCAGCTGCTGGTCGAGTCGCCGAGCCGCCCGGCCCTGCAGGCCTTCCTCGCGGCGTGGATGGAAGCGCTTTATGCGCTGAAGATGCCGGCCGGCCTGCGCTGGCATCTGGACGTGGACCCGCTGGAGTTCTAACGCTCATGGCTTCGGTAAGCCACCCCGCATTACGAAATCTCATACCCTCAATGGGCTTCAAGCTGGCAAATGGGCCCGCCCCTCCCATCCTCCCCTCGCGGGGAGGCTACTGATTGGCTCGCTGCGCTCGAATCTGACACAGCGCGCTTGGCGATGTATTTCACGCTAGCGGCCGCGCAGGAACCAGAGCCAGCTGGCCACCTGCACCGCCAGCAGGCCGCCGAAGCTGATCTGGTAGGCCGCGCGCATGGTGTGGCCGGCGGCCTGCAGGAGATCCACCATGGCGCCGAAACCCCACTGGATGGCGAAGGCGCCGACGAACACCATCAGGTTCAGCGCGGTGTTGACCCGCCCGGCCAGCGCCGGGCTGAAGTGCGCCTGCAGCAGCGCGTAGGCGAGGTTGCCGACCGAAAACACCAGGCCGAAAATGAACCACAGCGGTTCGCCCGGCGCGGCGCCGAGCACGATCAGCAAGGTCGCGAGCAAGCCTATGCCCATGCCGCCCTGCAACAGCCGCAGGGGCTTGAGGCCGCGCCGGGCCAGCGGCGCGACGCCGAAGGCGATGCCGAGAAAACCAGCCAGCATGCCGCCGCCCATCAGCAGCAGATGGTGGGCCGCCGCCTCGCGCGGGAGGCCGGCGAAGTTCATCAGCCAGGGCACCGCCCAGAGGCCCTGCAAGGCCAGGAAGCCGCCGATGATCAGCGTTGATTGCGGCGCATAGCGCCAGAAGGCGCGGCTGGCCAGCACCGCGCCGAGCCCGGCAAGCTGGCTGGAGAGCGGCTCGGCATGGGCCTGGCCCGGCTTCTCCGGCGTGCTGAAAATTCCCGCCGCGGCGGCGACGCCGGCCACCGCCAGCGCAACGAAGACGGTGCGCCAGCCGAGCTGGGGAATCGCCCAGGACAGCGGCGTCGATGCAGTCAAGGCGCCGAGCCCTCCCGCGGCCATGATCGCGGCATTGAGCGAGGCCTGGCGTTCGAGGCCGAACCACTGGCTGAAGGCCTTGAACGAGGCCATCAGGCAGGCCGAGACGCCGAGCCCGATCAGCGCCCGCGCGAAGGCCAGTTCGCTCAGCGAGCTGCCTGCGGCGAACAGCGCGCAGCCGGTTGCGGCGATCAGCAGCAGCGCGGCCTCGACGCGGCGCGCGCCGTAGCGGTCGAGGGCGAGACCCAACGGCAGCTGCACGGCGCCGAAGGCCAGCAGGTAGGCGCTGGTCAGCAGGCCCAGGTCGGCCGCCGAGACGCCGAGTTCGCGCGTCAGCTCCGGCGCGATCACGGCATTGACGTTGCGCAGGAAGTAGGAAAAGTAATAGCCCGCGGCGAAGGGCAGGAAGATGCGTAGCCAGAGATTCATGTGGCGTTTCCGTTGTTGCGCAGCCATTCCGCGCGCTGGGTGAGTCTGCCGGTCCACTGCGGGTCGAGGCCGCTGGCATGGGCCAGCCGCAGCAGCGCGTCGATCGACGGCCGCGGCGCGCCGGTGACGCGCCAGAATTCGGCCAGGCTCACGGCATCGGCCGGCCGCTCGATGTGTTCCAACCGGTCGCCGGCCGCGATCTCGCCCGGCGCCAGCACGCGGTAGTACCAGCCGGCCAGCCCGTGCTCGGCGATGTGGGCCGCGACGCCCTCGCAGGCCGTGCGCCGATCGATCTTCCAGCACGGCGTGCGCGGCTGCGAAACCTGGATGCGCGCGCCGCCAAGGCGAAACACGTCGCCGATGCAGACCTGCTCCTCGGTCATGCCATGCGTCGAAAGATTTTCGCCGAGGCCGCCCGGCGCGAGATTCTGCGCCGCAGGAAAGGCCGCCGCCAGGCGCTCATGGTGCTCGGCGGGGAACTGGTGCAAGGCCTTGCCGCCGCCGCCATGGACCCGGCGATCGGCCTGGGTATCGCCGGCCAGGCCGTCGGCGCTGAGCAGGCGGCGGCCGGCCACGGCGCTCTTGACGATCGCGCTGCTGCGGCTGTCGCCGGCGAGCAGGGCTACCTGGCCGGCATACAGGCCTTCGATCAGGACGGGTGGATTCAGGGCCATAGCCAGGCTGCGCCGCGCACGCCGGAGGAATCGCCGTGGCGATGTTTGAGCAGCCTGGTCGCGACCCGATCGGAAAACACGTGCTGCCCCCACAGGTGCGGCACGTTGGCATAGAGCCGGTCGATGTTCGACAGGCCGCCGCCCAGCACGATGACATCCGGATCGAGGATGTTGATCACCGTCGCCAGGGCCTTCGCCAGGCGCGCCTCGTAGCGCTGCAGCGTGGCTTCGCATTGCGCATCGCCGGCGGCTGCGCGCCGGACGATGGCTTCCGGCGACATGTCGTCGCCCGCGATTGCTCCCGCCGCGCGGCGCTGATCGCGGGCCAGGCCCGGGCCGGAGAGATAGAGCTCGATGCAGCCGCGCCTGCCGCAATAGCAGCTGTCCTTGTGGTGTTCCCCGGGCAGGGGGTTGTGGCCCCATTCGCCGGCGATGGCGTTGGCTCCCGTCAGCAGCTTGCCGTCGATGACGATGCCGCCGCCGACGCCGGTACCGAGGATCACGCCGAACACCGCCCCGGCGCCGGCACCCGCGCCGTCGACGGCTTCGGACAAGGCAAAGCAGTTGGCATCGTTGGCGATGCGCACCTCGCGCGCCAGCAGTTGCTGCAGGTCCTGCCTGAGCGGTTTGCCGATCAAACAGGTCGAGTTGGCGTTCTTGATCAGGCCGTTCGCGCGCGATTCCGCACCGGGGATGCCGATGCCGACACTCGCCGCCGTACCGCCAGCGCCAACTTTCGACTCCGCTGCGACGACGAGATCGGCGACGGCCCTCAGTGTCGCCATGTAGTCGCCCTGGGGCGTGGCCACGCGTTCGCGCAACAACTCCCCACCATCATCGCCGAGGGCGATGATTTCGATTTTGCTGCCGCCGAGATCAATTCCTATTCTTAACATTCTGCCGAGCGCGCCGATAAGCTGGAATAGTATCGTGGCTTGCGCCGGGCCGGCGGCCGGCAATCCGGAATCAAGGCCGGCGCGCCCGGCCTGGGTGAGAATCCGCCAGCGCCAAGCGATACGGTAAATACTGAGTTGACCATGAATTTCGCAATGTTATTCTTGCCGCCCTATCGCGAAAGTAAGAGACGGGCCGGCGGCCTTTGCGCCCTCCTGGCCGCCCTGACCTTGCCTGGCGCGGGGCTGGCGGCGGTCGACGAGGAAGCGGCGCTCGAGCTGGCGAAGAAGAGCAACTGCCTCAAGTGTCACTCGGTCGACGTGAAGAAGGAAGGTCCGCCCTATCGGGAAGTCGCCAAGAAATACCGCGGCAAACCCGATGCAGAAAAAACGCTGTTCACGCATGTCACAACCGCGCCCAAGGTGAAGATCGACGGCGAAGAGGAGGATCACCAGATCGTGAAATCGAAGAAGAAAGAGGAAATCCTCAACCTGCTGCGCTGGATACTCTCGCGGTGAGCGCATCCATCCTCCGGTCGAGTGCTGCGGGCCTGGTCCGCGCGCGCGCGATGCGGCTTTCTTCCCGCTGGTTCTTGGCGCTCCTGCTCGCCTTGCCGCTGGCAGCCACGGCGGCATCCTCGGGCAAGAAAAGCGACGCCAAGGACATCCTCAGGGTCGGCGATGCCCGTTGCACCCGCTGTCACAACGACGTCAGCGACGGCGAGATCGAAAACTACCCGGTGCTGCCGATCGGCCGCACCAAACACGGCACGGTCGCCGATTCCCGCACGCCGACCTGCGTGACCTGCCACGGCGAAAGCGAAACCCACCTGAAGCAGGTGGGCACCGAGCGTCCCTTGCCCGAACGCCCCTTCGGCAAGAATGCCGCAGGCGACCCGAAGGCCCACAACAAGGCCTGCCTGGCCTGCCACGAAGGCGACCGGCTGATGCATTGGGGCGGCAGCACCCACTCGCGCCGCGACCTGGCCTGCAGTGGCTGCCATCAGATGCACGTAGCCCACGACCCGGCGACGACGCGGGAGAAAGTCGCCGACATGTGCATGTCCTGCCATAAGGAAAAGCGCGCCCAGTTTGCGCGGCCGAACCATCACCCGGTACCCGAAGGCAAGATGGTTTGCGTCGATTGCCACAATCCGCACGGCTCGGCCGGGCCGAAGCTGATGGTCAAGGACAGCGTCAACGAGACCTGCTACACCTGCCACATGGACTATCGCGGCCCCTTCCTCTGGAGCCACCCCGCGGTCCGCCAGGATTGTTCGTTGTGCCATAACCCGCATGGCACGGTCGCCGCCGGCCTGCTGAAAATGCGCATGCCCTTTCTGTGCCAGCAATGTCACGAGCCGGCCAATCATCGCGGCAATTTCCCCGGCCTCAACGGCGCGACCACCAATGCGGTCGGCGCCAGCGGCCTGACCCAGGGGCGCGGCTGCATGAACTGCCATACCAACCTGCACGGCGGCAGCAATCCGGCCAATAGCGCCGGTTCCCGCGTGGATCGGCGCTAGGAGAGGCGAATGTCGAAAAACAAGCCATCGATGTTTCGCCGGTCGACCCTGGCCGCCGCCCTGCTGGGCGCTTTCGGTCCCGCGCTGGCGCAATCGGCGGCCGATGCCGCCGCCGCCGCCGACGCGATCCGGCATGACCTGGCGACTCCCGACAGCCGCGTCGAAGCCGGCGTTGCCCTGGTTTCCGGCGAAAGCCGGCGCTTCGGCCAGTTCAGCGGCTTCAATTCCGACGGCGCCTACGGCCTGTTCAACCTCGACCTGATCAAACGCGACGACGCGACCGGCACCTGGCTCAAGCTCAAGGGCAGCAATCTCGGTAACGAAAATCGCGAAATTCGCTTCGATCACGAGCGTCAGGGCGACTGGAGCTATTTTCTCGAATCCGGCCGTTTGACGCGCAACGAACCCTGGGTGGTCCGCACCGGCCTGGGCGGCATAGGCACCAGCGCCGAAACCGTCAGCGCCGCGGCGCCCAAGCGCGACGTCAACCTCAAGACGGAACACGAGTCCTTCGCGCTCGGCGCACGGAAATTCGTCATCGGCGGGTTCAATGTCCGCGTCAGTTTCAAGCAGGACGAGAAGCGCGGCGACCGCATGTACGGACGCGGCGGCGGGGTCACGCAGGAGTTCCTTACCGAACCGATCGACCGCACAATTCGCCAGTGGGAAGTCCTGGTTGGATACGCCGACAAGAAACTTCAGCTGTCCGGCGGCTACAGCGGCTCGTCCTTCGAGAATCGAAAACAGTTGTTGGCCGTGAGCCCTGCCGGCGGCACCGGCATCACGACGCTCGCGCTGCCGCCGTCGAACGACGCGCATCAGTTGGCCCTTTCCGGCGGTTACAACATCGACGACAGCACCCGCACGAGCTTCAGGTTTTCGCACACCCTGGCGCGGCAGGACAGTCTTTTCGGGATTGCCAACGTGCCCGGCAAGGCGTCGCTCGACGGACGGCTGGTGACCACTTTGGCATTCGCCGATCTGTCGCTGCGGCCGCTCGACCGGCTCGGCCTAACTGCGAACATCCGCTATGAAGATCGCGATGACCAGACGCCGAAGGCCCTGTATCTGCCCAGCCAGGTCGCTGCGCCCTCTGCCGCGCCCGGCCTGGCCAGCGCCGGATTCAGCGGTTTCAACGTGCCGCGCTCGCAGAAGCAGCTCAAAGGCATGGTCGAGGCGGCATACCAGCTCGACGACGGCTATCGCCTGGTCGCCACCGTGGAGCAGGAACAGGTCGCACGCAATGTCCCGCCGCAGTACCGGCGCGTCGCCTTCCGCGAGAAAACCGACGAGACCCTGGCGCGGCTCGAACTCAAGCGCAGCCTTGCGGAAACCCTCAACGGCGCGGTGTCTTACGTGCGCAGCGTCCGGGGCGGATCGAACTACGTCAATGACAGCTATGCGGGAACCGCGGCGGCCCCGACCAACCTCGTCAATCCGCTGATCTGGGCCGACCGCCAGCGCGACAAGCTGCGGCTGACGGCCGACTGGATTCCCGAAGAGAGGTGGTCCGTACAGTTCATCGGCGACGTTTCGGCCGACCGCTACGGCGGCCGTGCTCTCGGGCCGCGTACGGGCACCGGGATATTTGCGTCGGGCGACGCCACTTATGCAATCAGCGAAAAATGGAAGTTCAGCGGCTGGGTCTCGGCCGAACGCACGACCGCCAACCAGACGACGCATACGGACTACGCCTCGGCCGTGGCCAACGCCAAGGGCGTGATCTGGGAGGCGGATATCCGCAACAGCACCACGGCCTGGGGGCTCAGCTTGAAGGGCAAGCCCCGAGCCCATCTCGAAGTCGGTGCGGATCTCAGCAGTTCGACCGATACGGCCGAGCACGGCATGGCACGGCTCGGCAATGCCGGGACCGCAGCAGATACCTTCAGCCCGACCGCGCTGCCTGCCTATTTCTACAGGCAACTGTCGCTCAAACTGTTCGCCGACTATGCCATCGAGCGGGATTCGGGGCTGCGCGCCACATTCATCTACGATCGCCGCAAGACCAACGACTGGACCTGGGCGGGCTACACCTACAGCGACGGAACCACGGTGAGCCAGCCGAACCTGCAGGACACCAGCTTCATCGGCGCAAGTTACTACTACCGCTGGCGCTGAAGGCGCCGTTTATTGGGTATCGGCGCCGAGATAGCCTGCCGATCGCGGGCCGGCCCGGCGCACCTGGTTGCGGCCACCTTCCTTGGCATCGTAAAGCGCGTCGTCGGCCAGCTTGACCAGCGCGTCGCCGTTTTCCACTTCATGTCCCGGCAGGCCGGCGACGCCGATACTGACGGTGACCTTCAACCCGTCTATCACCAGCTCCGCAATCCGCTGGCGAACCGTTTCGGCTAGCTGCACCCCACGCTCCTCGACAACTCCGGGCATGACGATGAGCATTTCCTCGCCGCCATAGCGGCAGGGAATCAACGAGGGTGCGGCCAGTGCCTTGAGCACCGCGCCGATCGCGCCGAGCACGCGGTCGCCGCAGTCGTGGCCATGGGTATCGTTGAATTTCTTGAAATGATCGACGTCGATCATCATCACCGACAGCGGCTGGGCATAGCGCTTCCAGCGCTTGAATTCGGTAACCAGCACCTCGTCGAAATGGCGCCGGTTATGCAGGCCGGTCAAGGCATCGGTGATCGACTGCTCCTTCAGCCTGGCCTCCAGGCGCTTTTCCTCGGTGATGTCGCGTATCAGCGCAGCCGAACCGATGATCGTGCCGTCTTCGTGGCGTATGGTCGATGCCTGGACCGACAGGATCTTGCCGTTCCATTCGAGCAGCGGCGAGGAAGCTTCTCCCCCCTCGTCCTGTATACGCGCCTCCATCCATGCGGAATCGTCGAAAAGATGCAGGAAACCGCGTTCGATGATGGCCTGTTCGCTTCTGCCGATGATGTTCTCCGCGGCGCGATTGACCAGTACCACCTGTTGCTTCGCATCGGTGACCACGATCCCGGAACTGGCACCGTGAATCACGGTGTTGAGCTTGGTGCGCTCCTCCTTGAGGTTGCCGTAGATCTGCAGCAGCTCTTCGTTCATGTGGTTGAAGGAATGGGCCATGCGGCCGATTTCGTCACGGCTGGTGGCCTTCAGCCGCACCGAATTGTCGCCTACCGCGGCGGTTTCCATGGCCTTGAGGAACTCGGCGATCTGGGACACCACGGTACGGTGGGCGAACCAGTAGATCAGCGCGATGATCCCGGCAAGTGCTCCGATGATCACCAGGATCGACAGACGCCAGGTGTGCTCGACATCGTCGTCGATATCCTTCATCGAAACGGTGAGCGTGATGGCGCCGCGCAGGACGTCTTCGGCACCATGGCACTTCTTGCAGGAAAGTCCGGCGTGTATCGGGCTGAACACCGTGACCAGGCGTTCGCCGCCGGGCTGGGTATGGTAGGAGAAGACGCGTTCGCCGGTTTGCCGCATGCGTTCCAGGGCCGGGTCGATGCTGGATACGGCGCGGACCGGCGCCGGTTCGCCCTTGCGGCCGGTGAACTCGAATTCGCCCAGGCGGGTGTTGACCCGTTCCACCGTGGCATTGTCGACAAAGGCCTGTGTGCCGTCGATGCGGATGATGCGATAGTCGATGACATTCGGCACATTCTTCAGGCGGCTGGCGAAATCCGGCGCCGCCTTGGCATGGCCGCCCAGCATGATCGCAGCCAGGCCTTCGGCGACGCTGTCGGTCACCTTGCCCAGCGCATTTTCGGCTTGCTGCAGGGACGAGGCTTCCTGCCGTATCGCATAGGTGAGGGTGATCGCGACGATGCCGAGGATCACGATGCCGCCCACCGAGGCGAGCAGGCGGTGGCCGATGCGCCTGAAGTGGATCATGCGGCACCTCCGGTGGTCGCCGCGGTGACGCGGTTGCGCCCGCTGCGCTTGGCTTCGTAAAGCGCAGCGTCGGCGCGTTCGATCAGTT
Source organism: Sulfuritalea sp. (assembly GCA_023700805.1). Classification (GTDB taxonomy): domain Bacteria; phylum Pseudomonadota; class Gammaproteobacteria; order Burkholderiales; family Rhodocyclaceae; genus Sulfuritalea. The sequence goes on along the minus strand of JAMPYF010000011.1, from coordinate 73,043 downwards.
CGCCGGGCGTGCCGGCGCCGGTTTCACGGATGCCGGCGACGCCGATGCTGGTCGTCACGCGCAGGCCATCGACCACCATGGCTTCGATGCCCTCCCGGATGCGCTCGGCCAGGATGACGGCTCCCTCCTGCGAAGTCTCCCGCGCGATCACCATGAATTCCTCGCCACCGTAGCGGCACACGGTATCGAGCACCTCGCGGACGTAGGAGCGCGTGGTGAGTGCAAAAGCCTTGAGTACCCGGTCGCCCTGGTCGTGACCATGGTTGTCGTTGAATTTCTTGAAGTGATCGACGTCGAACATCAGCACGGCCAGTTCGCGCCCCTGCTCGTGGGCCAGGGCGAATTCCCGCGCCAGGGTTTCGTCGAGCGCGCGCCGGTTCGCCAGGCCGGTCAGCGCATCGGTGTTCGACAACTCCCGCAGCAACTGCTCCAGGCGCTTTTCCTTGGTCATGTCGCGAATGATGGCGGCATGGCCGAGCATGCCCCCGTCGGCGCGCTGCAGCGTCGAGGCGTAGACGGCGAGGAAGCGCTGGTGGTAGAGGAAGACATCGTTGGTGCCGGCGATGCCGGCATGTTCCAGCGAGCATTCCATGCGTTGCGGGTCGTCGAGCAGGCGCAGGAACCCCTCCTCGACGATGCGGGCGGCAGGTTTGTCGAGCAGGAGTTCCGCCGCCGGGTTGACCAGTACCACTGCGCCGGAGCCGTCGGTGACGACAATTCCCTCGTCGGTGCCCATGAGTATGGTTTCCAGCTTGTTGTGCTCGGAATTGAATCCGGCATAGCTGTCGCGCAGTTCGCCGGTCATCTTGTTGAAGGACAGCGCCATTAGTGACAGCTCGTCGCGTCCGATGACCGGAATGTTCTGGTTCAGATCGCCGGCGGCGACCTTCGCCATGGCCAGCGAGACGACCTCGATCGGGCGCACGATGTAGCGCCGCAGGACCACCGTGGCCACCACCAGGACCGCAGCGAGGGCGATCGCGAGCACCAGCAGCGACTGCGTCCAGGTTTGCCGTACCTCTTCCCGCACCGTGTCCAGCGCCGAGCGGAACTCGAGCACGCCGAGTACTTCGCGCTCCTTGCCGTGGCAGCGGTGGCACTTCTTGACGTTCTTGATCGGCAGCAGGAAGGTCAGATGCTCAAGGCCGTGCTGCTGATGATAGTAATAGACGAAGCGCTGGGTGCTGATCGCGCGTACCAGGTTGGCGTCGTCGGCGGCGAAAACGCGGTGCTCGTGCTCTGTCGGCCTCGGTTCGAAGTCGGCCTCCCCGCGGTGCTGGTTGACCTTGTGGATGGTTTCGTTGTCGCGGAATGCCTCGAGGCCATTGGTGCGCACGATGCGGAAATCGTCGACATCCTTGATACCCTTCAGCTTGTCCGCATAGAGTTCGGCGACGTCGGCCGAGCCGGTGATCATGACCGTCTGCAATCCCTCGCTGACGCTGTTGAGGACCTGCTGAATCGCCCTTTCGTTTTGCAGCAGGATGTTCTTTTCCTGCTGCTTGGCGTAGAAATAGACGATCGAAGCGAAGCCCAGCGCGATGACCGAACAGATCGCCAGGGTGAGTTTCGCGCCGATCGAGGAAAGGCCGAGGGAATGCAATTTCACGGCCGTGGCCGCTCCTGCTGCGGAGCTACTGGACGTCTTGCGTTGCACAATTCACGGCTCCGGATATTGGCGTTTCTTAGCCGGGCCTGGGGACGCAGGCGTCGCCGCCACAGGCAATGAGTTTGTCGCGGCACTCGGCGTATCCGGGATGAACGGCGGGTTCTCAGCCAAGTCCTTGCCTCGCATGTATGTGTGCACCTGCCCGATCATCCCCGCTACCGGGCGCAGATTTCACCGCTAGTATCAGCAAACCGCAATGCAGGGATGGCTGCAGCCGCCGGCGGACCGATACTCTCAAAGACAGGCCGCCTTGTTGATCCGTGAATTACGCGGCAAACTGCGGAATCTACGTAGCCGCAACACGCCATCGGGCACGCCGGGCCTTGCCCGACGCCGTCGCCAGGCCAATGCCGTTCTGGCTGGCGCCGCGGTTTCGCCTTGGGCTCATCGGCCGAACAGACCCTTGAGCTTGTCCCGTGTCTTGTCCTCGATCTTCGCCTTGATTTCTTCCTTTTTCTCTTCGACCTTGGCCTTGGCCGCGTCGGCGGCCAGGCTGCCGAGTTCGAGCGTGTAGGAGAGCTTCTCGAAAGGGCCGGTGACGCGCACCGGCACGGTGAGCCCCTTCAACTGGTCGAGGCCCTTTCCTCCCTGGCCGGCGCTGCTGGCGACCACGCTGGCCTTGGCCAGGTAGTTCATGCGGCCGCCGCCGATGTCGATGTCGCCCGCCCCGGCGAGCCGCAGGAAGGGCGACTTCATCACCAGGTCTTCATTGTGGGCGACGCCGCCGGCGATTCTCAGCGAGGCGGCGAGTTCCGAGAAGTCGGTCTTGTCGCCGGCCTTTGCCTGCTGTGTCGAGTCCTTGCCGGATGCGGCGCCGAGCTTGCCCTGGAGGTCGCGCAGGGTCTGCGCCAGGTTGATGCCCTTGATCGCGCCGTCCCTGAGGTTTATCGAAGCGCTGCCCGCCAGCGCCTGCTTCATCGCCGCGACGCTGTCGCCGCGGCTGCTGAGGTCGAGCGCGACGTTGCCGCGTCCTTCCAGCAGGTCCTTGTCGGCCAGATCCTTCATCAGCGGGTTGATGCTGATGCCTGCCAGGTGCTGCTTGAGGCCGACCTGGTTGCCCGTGGCATTCAGCGACAGGCTGCCGCTGGCCGTGCCTTCGTAGAGATTCATCGTCAGCGGCGCGACATCGAGGCGCCCGTCAGCGAGCCTGAGCTTCGCATTCAGCTTCGCCAGCTTCAGCTGCGACACCTGCAGCGCGCCGATGCGGATGCCGCCCTTGACGTCGTGACCCTTGAGCGCGGAGAAATCCAGCTTGCCGCCCAAGGCGGACTTGTCTTCGGCGGGCTTGGGCGGCAGGTACTTGTCCGCGTTGAGCCGGTCGATGTCGAGGTCGAAGACGATGGCCAGCGGCGCGAACTTCGCCACGTTGAGCTTCAGCGCGATTTTCGATTCGTCGAAGCGGGTGCCCAGGTCGAGTGCCGCGCTCTGCTTTGCCAGATCGGCGTGCAGGCGGCCCGACAGCGGCAGCTTGAGCTGCTTCATCGGCATCTGCGGATTGGCCAGGTCGACGCTGCCGACCAGCTTTTCCAGCGCCACGGTCTGCGCCGCGAGCTTGGCCGCCACCGGGGATTCGAGGTGGGCCTTGACCGCGGTCTCGCCCGACTTCGCATCGAGATCGAGCGCGAGCTTGCCGATCTTCAGCGCCTTGGTATTGCCTTCGACGTCGGACAGCACCAGCTTCGCCACGACGCTGCGGCCGCTGCCGGCCAGGGTCGCGCTGAGGTTCAGCGTTTCGCCGCCGGCCTTGTCGGGCGATAGGGCGAGTTTCGGCGCATCGAGCTTCAGCTCGAAGGCATCGCTGCCGCTCCTGCCCCTGGCGGCCAGCGACAAAGCGTCGACCGACAGGGCCTGCCTGCCGCTGTCGGCCTGCACGCGCCCGGTGCCGAGATCGAGCCGGGACAGGGTCGTGGCATTGCCGCTTTTCTCGTCGCGCCAGGTGAACTGCGCATTGGCCAGCTTGATGCCGGCAATGTCGATCTGCAGCGGCGCGCTCGGCGTGTCGCCAGCGCCAACTTTCGGCTTCCCGGCCTTGCTGCCCGTCAGGTCGTCGATGCTCAGCGTGCCATCCTTGCGCTTGACCAGCGTCGCCCGCAGGCCATCGACTTCGATCCGTCGCACCTGCAGCTGCTGCGACAGCAGCGGCATCACGGCCACGGCCACGCGCGCCGATTCGAGTGCGAGGAATTCCTCCTTGCCGCCGGGCTCGGACAGGCTGAGGCGCCCGAGCCTGATGCCGACATCCGGCCACACCGAGAGTTCGAGTCTGCCGGCGATGTCCAGCCGGCGCTGCGTCTGCTCCAGCACCACGCGGCTGATTTCGCCCTTGATCTTTTCGCCGTCGAACAGGGCATACAGCACGCCGATCCCCACCGCGAGCAGGGCCAGAGCCAGGCCCAGTGCGATGCCGATGATGCGGAATGCCTTCATGCGAATTTCCTGTTTCGGGAAAATGAGCTAGATTAATGTGATTGACAGACGAAGGGGAGTGCAAATGAACTACAAACTGAGTCTTGTTCTGGGCGTGGCGTCGACGCTGGCATTCGCGCAGCAGGGCGGCATCGGCACGGTAAAGGTCGAACCGAACCCGGCCCGCGCCGGGCAGGAAGTGAACATCACCATCGCGGCCGAAGGCGAGGCGCCTGGCTTCTGCGGCATGGTGGTGCATTTCGATGACGGCAGCGAATCGCGCAACGTGAAGATCGACGGCAAGGAAGGCAAATTCCCCGTCAGCATTTCCAAGACCTATGCCAAGTCCGGCAGCTACATCATCAAGGCCGAAGGCAAGCGCATCACCACCCATTTCCCCTGCGTCGGCACGGCAACGGCCAAGCTGGTGGTCGAACCGGGGCCGGCCGCGGCCGCCGCGGCTCCGGCCTGTCCCCAGGGCTACAGGATGGTCGGCCGCATGGGCAAGGCCGGCGATTTCTCCTGCAAGGGCGGCAAGGGCGCAATGGCCCCGGCCAAGCCGCTGGGCTGCGCCATGGGACTCGAATACTTCGCCAACGACAAGGCCAGGCAGATCGGCTGCCGCAAGATGAAGGCGCCCAAGAAGTAAGCCCGCGCACGGCGCGCAGATCCGCTTCCGCGCCGTGTTTTTCCGATGTCGCGTTTGTCGTGGCCGCATGCGGCCGGGCTGCGTGCTGCTGTGAAGTGACCCGATGAACAACTTTATTACACCGCCGCCGGTGCGCTCGCCCTGCGTCAAGGTTTGCGAATTCGATCCGGAAAGCGGGCTGTGCCGCGGCTGTTACCGGACCCAGGACGAGCGTGACTGGTGGGTGGCCTACAGCAACGTGCAGCAGCGGGATGTGTTGCAGCGCTGCGAACAGCGCCGCGCAGTGCTGGCGCGCGGTGTCGGCGAGCTGGCGCCGAACATGGGCATCGTCGAGCCGCGCCGCAGGAAATAGGCCAGGCGCAGAGGCTCGGAAAAAACAAAAACGGCCCCCATTGCTGGAGGCCGTTTGAAAGCTGGTGGTGATGAGTGGACTTGAACCACCGACCCCTGGATTATGAATCCGCGTACAAGGCGGTAAGTGGCTTGTGTGACTTGCTCGGGAATGTCTCCGACGCCGCTTTTCGGTTCGCAATCGGACCAGCGAAACGCCAGTTCCCATATCGATGAAAAATCCGGCCCAGTTAGAAAAGGCTCGGTGCTCGCGAAAGTTCTCTCCGTGCAATCCACCCCAACATCGTTACGGTCCTTGTCAGGCAGCCTTCTTGATCTTGACGTGCGGAGCAAGGCCTGCAATGGCCGCCATATCGACCAACGCATCCAGCGAGAACAACTCGACCTTGCCGCGCATTAGGTCCGAGATACGCGGTTGGGTGACGCCAAACATCTTGGCGGCATCGGCCTGAGTCATTCCGCGCCTTTTAATCAGCTCGGTCAGCTCGATGATCAGTTCAGAGCGCGCGCGCATGCTGGCCGCCAGTTGCGGCGTGTCCTCAATGGCGTCCCAGATGCTTTGGAATCTTTGTTTGCTCATGGCTTCGTCCTCATCAATTCCTTGTAGCGATTACGCGCGAGTTCAATATCACCCGTCGCAGTCTTTTGGGTTTTCTTCTGAAAGCAATGAAGTACATAAACTGCATCTTCAAGCTTCGTCAGGTAGATCACCCGAAATGCCCCTGCCTCATCCCGTATCCGCACTTCGCGTACGCCCTTTCCGACTGATGACATCGGCTTCCAGTCTTCGGGTTCGTAACCACGCTGTAAGCGGTCAATCTGGAATCCTGCCGCTCGGCGAGCGGCTTCAGGAAAGCTGCGTAGTTCGTCCAGGGCGTTGCCGCGAAATTCAACAGGTTTAAAGGCCATGCCGAACTATACAATACTTTGTATATTCTATCTTTATGTTCTAAACAGTCGACACTTGTCTAGGCTGAGTACACAGTGATTACATTTTGTTTTCTTGGCTGCCAATGAAAAAGGCCTCCATCGCTGGAGGCCTTGGTATGACTGGTGGTGATGAGTGGACTTGAACCACCGACCCCCGGATTATGAATCCGATGCTCTAACCGACTGAGCTACATCACCATGCAAAGGGGCGGAATTATCCTCGCCGCAGGCTTGCCTTGTCAAGACAAGCGCCGGTAGGCGACAATTGGGCCATGAATTTCGATATCGTGATTGTGGGCGGGGGGCTGGCGGGGCTGGCGCTGGCGGCGGCCTTGCGCCGCTCGTCGCTGTCGGTGGCGCTGGTCGAAGGGCGGGCGCCGGTGTTTGCGGAAGACTGGGATACGCGTGTCTATGCCATCAGCCCGGCCAACGCGCGTTTCCTCGATGACCTGGGCGCCTGGCGCCATCTGGCGGCGGAGCGCATGGAAGCCGTGCGGGCCATGGAAATACACGGCGATGCCGGCGGCCGCCTGGATTTCACGGCGTATGGCTGCGGCGTCCCGGAACTGGCCTGGATCCTCGAATCCTCGCTGATGCAGCGCGAGCTGTGGGAGACCGTCAAGCGCCAGGGCAATCTGACCCTGCTCTGCCCGGCGCGCCCGCAAGCCCTGGCGATAGGCGCCGAGGCGGCGCAGCTGACCCTTGCCGACGGCCGCAGCCTTGCGGCGCGACTGGTCGTGGCGGCCGACGGCGCCGATTCCTGGACCCGCGCCGCGGCCGGCATAGACGTGCGTTTCGACCCTTACGACCAGCTCGGCGTGGTGGCCAACTTCGCCACCGAACTGCCGCACCGCGACACGGCCTTCCAGTGGTTCCGCCAGGACGGGGTGCTGGCCTGGCTGCCCTTGCCGGGCAATCGCATGTCGATGGTCTGGTCGGCCGCGCAGGATCCCGGGCGCGAACTGCTGGCGCTCGATCCCGCCGCGCTGTGCGCCCGCGTTGCCGAGGCAGGCGGGCAGCGCCTGGGCGCGCTGGAACTGCTGACGCCGGCGGCCGGCTTTCCCTTGCGCCTGATGCGCGCGCCGCGGTCCGTGGCGCCGCGCCTGGCGCTGATCGGCGATGCGGCGCACACGATACATCCGCTGTCCGGCCACGGCATCAACCTGGGCTTCCAGGATGCGCGGGTCCTGGCCGGGGTGCTGTGCGACAAGCCCGGCCATGTCGATTGCGGCGACCTGGCCCTGCTGCGCGGCTACGAGCGGGCGCGCAAGGAGGAAGTGGTGACCTTGCAGACGCTGACCGACAGCCTGCACGACCTTTTCGGGCCCGCCGCGGGTTCACTGAAGCGTCTGCGCAATTTCGGATTGAACCTCACCAATACATTGCCGGTCGTAAAGAACCTGTTGGTCCGTTATGCGCTCGCGTCCTGAAGCAAGGGCGCCCCGAATTTCCCTGGAGAACTCATGAAACTATCTTTGCTGGCCGCCACCCTGGCCTGTGTATCCCTCGCCGCCTTCGCTGACGAAGCCGACGTCAAGAAGGCCGTCGAAGCCAAGCTGGGCAAGGTCGAAAAAATCGTCAAGGCGCCCATGGCGGGAATCTGGGAAGTGACGATAGACGGCCAGATCTTCTACGCCGACGACAAGGCCACCTACCTGATATTCGGCAATCTGCTGGACATGAAGACCGGCAGGAACATCACGGCGGAGCGCCAGTTCAACGCCCTGCCCCTGGATCTGGCGGTCAAGCAGGTGCGCGGTTCGGGCAAGAACGTCATGGTCACCTTCGAGGACCCGAACTGCGGCTATTGCAAGAAGCTGGCGAAAGACCTCCTGACGCTGAAGGACGTGACCGTCTATACCTTCCTGCTGCCGGTGCTGGGCGACGATTCCTACGACAAGTCGAAGGCGATCTGGTGCGCGCCGGACAAGGCGAAAGCCTGGGTAGACTGGATGACGGCCGGCAAGGCGCCGCCTGCCGCTCCGGCCAAGTGCAATACCGCCGGGCTCGACAAATCCGCCCAGCTCGGCGGCAAGCTGCGCATCAACGGCACGCCGGCGATCTTCTTTGCCAGCGGCGAACGCGTCGGCGGCTATATCCCGGCGGCGGAAATCGAGAAGCGTTTCAACCCCGCGGGCGGCTAGGCGGCCTGGGCTTCGTTCGGCAGCCACACGGTGAACACCGAGCCGCCTGCGGGCGGCGTGGCAACCTCGATGCGGCCGCCATAGCGCTGCACCAGGCCCAGGCTGACCCACAGGCCGAGGCCGGTGCCGTCGCTGGTCTTGGTGGTGAAAAAGGGATCGAACAGGCGCTCGCGGATTTCGGGAGGGATGCCCGGGCCGCTGTCGGCCACGGCGACATAGCCGCCCGGGATGCCGTTTTCCTCGCGGTCGCCGGTGGTCAGCAGCAGGGTGCCGCCCTCGGGCATGGCCTGCAGGGCATTGACGATGAGGTTGATCAACACCTGCTGCAATTCGTTGCGGTTGATCGTCACCGGCCGCGTCGCCGGCGTCACCTGGACCACCTCGACGCAGGTCTTCTTCAACTGGTGCGCCACCAGCACCAGGCTGTCCTGCACCACCTGGTCGAGACGCACCGGTTCCAGATAGCCGACGTATTCGGCGGGGCGCGCGAACTGCAGCAGCTTGGTCACAATCAGGCGGATGCGGAACACCTGGTCCTGGATCAGGCGGATCTCGTCCATTGCCGGTTCGGCGGCCGCTCCCAGGGTTTCGCGCAGCACGTCGAGATTGCCCTGGATCACCGCCACCGGATTGTTGATCTCGTGCGCCACGCCGGCGGCGAGCTGGCCGATCGCGGCGAGCTTTTCCGACATGACGAGGCGTTGCTGAGCCGAGCGCAGGGTCTGGTTGGCGGCCGCGAGTTCCGCGGTGCGCGCGGCGACCTTGCCGTCGAGTTCGTGGCCCCAGCGTTGCAGCGCGTCCGTCTGGATTTCGAGCCGGTCCAGCAGGCGGTCGAAATGCGCGGCCAGCTCGGCCAGCTCGTCCGCCTCGTCGATATCCGGCGGATGGACGCCGACCCGCGCCTCGGTCCGGCCCGCCTCGATGGCGCTCATGGTGCCGTGCATGCGCTCCACCGGTTGCGAGACGTGCCGCGCCAGGCGCAGCGAGACGAATGCGGCCACCGCCACGGTGAGTACGAACAGCAGCGCCACCGCCGCCAGCGCCAGCCAGCGCGCATGCTGGAACGGTTCTTCGAGAAAACCGACATAGAGCATGCCGACCCGCTTGCCGCCACTGTCGACGATCGGTTCGTAGGCAGAGACATACCAGTCGTTGACCACGAAGGCGCGGTCCAGCCAGGTGCGCCCCTGCTCCAGCACCGTGTAGCGCACGGCTGCCGAAACGCGGGTGCCGATGGCGCGCACGTTCTCGAACAGGCGCACATTCGTGGCAATCCGCACGTCGTCGAGAAACAGGGTTGCGGTGCCGATGCTGCCCAGCGGCAGGGCGCCTTCCGGATAGACGATATCGTTGATGCGATCGACGAATTCGAGATTCTTGTTGAGCAGCAGGCCGCCGACCAGCACACCGGCGCTGCCCTCGCGGGTAGCGGCGGCAATCGGCGCGGCGGCGTGCATCACCATGCCGCTGGTCTCCTCCTTGCGCTGCGTCGCCCGTGCATTGCGGGTGGCGATCAGCGGCGTGTGCGCCTTGGCGGTCAGCCCAGGGTCAATTTCGGCAAGCTGGGCGGCATTGAAGATATCCACCTCAGCTTCGGCGTGGCCTGACAGCGCACGGCGCACGACCGCCCAGTCGCCGTAGCGGCTGCCCGGCGCCGGGCCGCTGCTGGCGGCGCGCACGCGCCCCTCGCCGTCGAGCAGGATCAGGAAGTCGATCCCGAGCTGGCGACGCATCTCGCGCAACAGTTCGTCCAGCGCCGCAGGATTCGCCCGCTCGCGCAAGGCGCGGGCAAGCCGCTCCGAGCCCGCGAGGGCCTCGACGCGGCGGTCGAGCACGTCCTTGACCTGCCGGAAATAACCGTGGGCGACGGCCAGGTCGCTCTGCACCTTGGTGATCAGCAGCCGGTCGTAATACACCGCGCCCCAGCCGGCGAGGATGCCGATCAGGATCGGCACGGCGACCAGGAGCGGCCCCAGTCCCAGCGCCAGCAGCTTGAAGCGCAGCGAACCGCGAAAGCGCGCGGCGAGACGGGACAGCATGCCTATGTTGGCCGCGGCTCATGCCGTGGCAATGCTAGCTCCCCCACGCCGTGCACTTGCGCTCCAGGGTCTTGCGCGAGACGCCGAGGCGGCGTGCTGCCTCCGACTTGTTGCCCTTGCAGGTTTCCAACACGCCGAGGATGTGGCGGCGCTCTATGCTTGCCAGCGATTCCTCGACGTCGGCTTCGAGAGTTGGCGCTGGCGACGCGGCGCTTTCCTCGTCCACCGCGAAATCGTCGGCGAAATAGCCCAGTATCAGCGAACGCTCGATCAAATTCTTCAGTTCGCGCACATTGCCCGGCCAACTGTAGCGCGCCAGCCGCGCCAGCGACTCCTCGTCGCAGGCGAGCTCGGCGACGCCGAGGCGGGCCGCCAGCTGGCCGATGAAATAATCGACCAGATCGGGCAGATCCTCAAGGCGGTCGCGCAGGGGCGGCATGCGCACCTCGACCACCTGCAGCCGGTAATACAAGTCGCGGCGGAAACGCCCGGCGGCAACTTCCGCCACCAGGTCGCGGTTGGTCGCGGCGACCACGCGCACATCCACCGGCACTTCCTGTTCCGATCCGACCGGGCGCACCTTGTGCTCGTCCAGCACGCGCAGCAGCTTGGCCTGCAGCGACAGCGGCAGCTCGGAAACTTCGTCGAGAAACAGCGTGCCGCCGCGGGCGTAATAGAACAGGCCTTCGCGGCCGGCCGCGGCGCCGGTGAAGGCGCCCTTGACGTGGCCGAACAGCTCCGACTCGATCAACTCCTCGGCAATCGCCGCGCAGTTGATCGGCACGAAGGGACCGGCATTTTTCCCGCTGCCGCGCAGGCTCATGCGATGCAGGGCGCGCGCGGCGAGCTCCTTGCCGGTGCCCGATTCGCCATGGATCAACACCGTCGACGGCGTCGGCGCGATGCGTTTGATGCGGGCGCAGACCTCGCGGATCGCGGCGGAGTTGCCGACCATGCCCTCGACGCTGTCGTCGCGCTGGTCGAGTTCGCGGCGCAGCACGAAGTTCTCGCGCCGCAGCGAGGAGCGCTCGAAGCAGCGCTTCACGGCGTTCAGCATCTGCGCCACGGAGAAAGGCTTGAGCAGGAAGTCGGCGGCGCCGGCGCGCAGCGCGTCGATCGCGGTTTCGAGGTCGGCATAGGCCGTCATCAGCACCACGTCGCCGGCAAAGCCCTGGTCGCGCAACTGGTGCAGCCATTCGACGCCCGAGCGGCCGGGCAGCGCGATGTCGAGCACGATCAGGTCGAAGTGGCGCCGGCTCAGCAGTTCCGCCGCCTCCTCGACGCTGCCGGCGGTGGCCACCCAGCCGCAACGCTGCGCCAGCGAACGGTGCAGGAAACTGATCATGCCCGGCTCGTCATCGACGATCAGCACCGACTGGTGCTGCCATGGCGAAAGCTCGGCCGGCGCGACCGCAGGAATCGAACTCAAGTGTCTCCCCCGTTATTGAACTGCTCTTGTGGCTGCAATGATCGTCAATTCGACGCGGCTTGGCAATCAAGTCAGCAGCCGGGGACAAATTGTCCCACCTGCCCCCGAACGGCATGGACATTTTGTCCCGGCCGCTCTGCTGCAACGCGGTAAGTGCTTGACCCCATTGCTCGCAGTGAATTGGCGCGCAAATTGCGTTACTTGCACGCTGGCATAACACAAGGAGGAGTCAAAAAATGCAAGTCTCACGGCGGCAGTTCTTCAAGGTCTGCGGCGCCGGTCTCTCCGGGTCTTCCATCGCACTGATGGGATTCTCGCCGACATCGGCCCTGGCGGAGGTGCGCAGCTACAAGCTGGCCCACGCCACGGAAACCCGCAACATGTGCCCCTACTGCTCGGTCAGTTGCGGGGTCCTGATCTACACCACGGGCGACAAGTCCAAGAACGCGAAAGCGGACATCATCCATATCGAGGGCGATCCGGACAATCCCGTCAATCGCGGCACGCTGTGCCCGAAGGGCGCGGGTCTGATGGACATGGTCAAGAGCCCGAACCGGCTCAAGTACCCCGAAGTGCGCGAAGCCGGCAGCAGCGAGTGGAAGCGCATCTCCTGGGATGAGGCCATCGACCGCATCGCGGCCCACGTCAAGAAGGACCGCGATGCCAACCTGATCGAGAAGAACGCCGACGGCGTCACGGTCAACCGCTGGAACACCACGGGTTTCCTCGCCTCGTCGGCCGCCGGCAACGAAGCCGGTTACCTGACCTCGAAGATCCTGCGCAACCTCGGAGTCGTCGCACTCGACACGCAAGCACGTATTTGACACGCCCCCACGGTATCCAGTCTGGGTCCGACATTTGGGCGTGGTGCAATGACCAATCACTGGGTCGATCTGAAGAATTCGGACCTGGTGATCGTCATGGGCGGCAATGCCGCCGAAGCGCATCCCTGTGGTTTCAAATGGGTCATCGAAGCGAAGAAGGACCGCAAGGCCAGGTTGATCGTGGTCGATCCGCGCTTCACGCGCTCGGCCGCGGTTGCGGATTTCTATGCGCCGATTCGCGCCGGTACCGACATCGCCTTCCTCGGCGGCGTCATCAACTACCTGCTGGCGAAGGACAAGATCCATCACGAGTACGTCAAGAACTACACCAACGCCGCTTTCCTGATCGACGAAGGCTTCAAGTTCGACGACGGCCTCTTCTCCGGCTACAACGCCGAGAAGCGCAGTTACGGCAAGGACACCTGGAAGTACCAGATGGGCAAGGACGGCTTTGCCATGGTCGATCCGACGCTGCAGGACCCGAACTGCGTGTTCCAGCTGATGAAGAAGCATTACAGCCGCTACACGCCGGAACTGGTGAGCAAGACCACCGGCACGCCGCAGGACGCCTTCCTCAAGATCTGCGAAATGATGGCCGAGACCTCGGCGCCCGACAAGACCATGACGATCTGTTATGCGCTGGGCTGGACCGAGCATTCGGTCGGCTCGCAGAACATCCGCACCATGGCCCTGATCCAGCTCCTGCTCGGCAACATGGGCATGGCCGGCGGCGGCATCAATGCGCTGCGCGGGCACGCCAACGTGCAGGGCATCACCGACATGTGCCTCTACTCGGAAGTGCTGCCCGGCTACCTGTCGGCGCCGACCGACGCCGACGTCGATCGCAAGACCTATCTGGAGAAGCGCACGCCGAAGGCGCTGCGGCCGAACCAGATGAACTTCCCGCAGAACTTCCCGAAGTGGTTTACCAGCCTGCAGAAGGCCTGGTACGGGAACGCGGCGACCGACAAGAACGACTACGGCTACGACTGGCTGCCGAAGAAGGATGCCGCCTACGACGTGCTGGCGATCTTCGAGCGCATGCACCAGGGCAAGATGAACGGCTTCTTCTGCCAGGGCTTCAACCCGCTGGCTTCGGTGGCGAACAAGAAGAAGGTGGGCGATGCGCTGGCCAAGCTCAAGTTCCTGGTCGTCATCGATCCGCTGGCCACCGACACCTCGGAGTTCTGGAAGCCGCACGGCGAGTTCAACGAGGTCGATCCGAGCAAGGTCCAGACCGAGGTGTTCCGCCTGCCGGCCAACCTCTTCGCCGAGGAGACCGCCAGCTTCACCAATTCCGGACGCGTCATCCAGTGGCACTGGAAGGCCGCCGACGGTCCGGGCGAATCGAAGGGCGACATCGAGATCCTGGCCGCGCTGTTCCTCAAGCTCAAGGCGATGTATGCCAAGGACGGCGGCAAGCTGCCCGAGCCGATCATGAACCTGACCTGGCCCTACCGCATCCCGGCCAAGCCGTCGCCGGCGGAACTCCTCATGGAGATCTCCGGCAAGGCGCTGGGCGATGTCTTCGATCCGAAGGACAAGACCAAGGTCATCGTCAAGGCGGGCGACCAGGTGGCCGGCTTCGCGCAACTGCGCGACGACGGTTCCACTTCCTGCGGCAACTGGATCTACAGCGGCTGCTGGTCGCAGGCGGGCAATCTCACGGCGCGGCGCGACAACTCCGATCCCTCGGGACTGGGGCAGACGCTGAACTGGGGCTTCTCCTGGCCGGCCAACCGGCGCATCATCTACAACCGCGCCTCGTGTGATCTGGCCGGCAAGCCCTGGGATCCGAAGCGCACCGTGATCAAGTGGACCGGCACGGCCTGGGGCGGCAACGACGTGCCCGACATGCGGCCCGACGCGGCGCCCGACGAGAACGTGATGCCCTTCATCATGACGCCGGAAGGCGTGGCGCGGCTGTTCGCGCCGGCCATGGCCGACGGTCCCTTCCCCGAGCATTACGAGCCCTTCGAAACGCCGCTGGACAAGAACCCCTTCCATCCCGGCAATCCGAAAGCCGCCAGCAATCCGGCGGCGCGGGTGTTCAAGGGCGACATGGAAACCTTCGGCAAGGCCAAGGACTTCCCCTACGTGGCCACCACCTATCGCCTGGTCGAGCACTTCCACTTCTGGACCAAGCACTCCCGGATCAACGCCGTGCTGCAACCCGACCAGTTCGTCGAGATCAGCGAGCAGCTGGCGCAGGAGAAGGGCATCGCCACCGGCGACAAGGTCAAGGTGCGCAGCAACCGCGGCTTCATCAAGGCGGTCGCCGTGGTCACCAAGCGCATCAAGACGCTCGACGTCGACGGCAAGAAAGTGCATACCGTGGGCATTCCGATCCACTGGGGCTTCAAGGGGGTCACCAAGCCGGGCTTCATCACCAACACGCTGACGCCTTTCGTCGGCGACGCCAATTGCCAGACGCCGGAGTACAAGGCGTTCCTGGTCAACATCGAGAAAGTGTGAGGAGATAGCTAAATGGCACTACAAAGCTTAGATATCGCCCGCCGCTCGGCGACGACCACTGCGGCACCCGGCGTCCGGCAGACCACGGCAGTGGCCAAGCTGATCGACGTGTCCACCTGCATCGGCTGCAAGGCCTGCCAGGCGGCCTGCATGGAATGGAACGACATCCGCGACGAGGTCGGCGTGAACCACGGCGTCTACGACAATCCGATGGACCTGACGGCCAAGTCGTGGACCGTGATGCGCTACGCCGAAGTCGAAGAGAAGGGCAAGCTGGAATGGCTGATCCGCAAGGACGGCTGCATGCACTGCGCCGACCCGGGCTGCCTCAAGGCCTGCCCGGCGCCCGGCGCCATCATCCAGTACGCCAACGGCATCGTCGATTTCCACCAGGAAAACTGCATCGGCTGCGGCTACTGCATCACCGGCTGTCCCTTCAACATCCCGCGCATCTCGCAGGAGGACAACAAGGCCTACAAGTGCTCGCTGTGTTCCGACCGGGTGGCCGTCGGCCAGGCTCCGGCCTGCGCCAAGGTCTGTCCGACCGGCGCGATCCAGTTCGGCTCGAAGGAGCAGATGAAGGATTACGCGGCGAAGCGCGTGGTCGACCTCAAGTCGCGCGGCTACGGCAAGGCGGGGCTCTACGATCCGGCAGGGGTGGGCGGCACGCACGTCATGTACGTGCTGCACCACGCCGACCGGCCGGAGCTCTACAAGGGCCTGCCCGCAGACCCCAGCATCAGTCCGCTGGTGTCGCTGTGGAAGGGCTTCGCCAAGCCGCTGGCATCCGTGGCCATGGCTGCCGTGGCGCTGGGCAGCCTGTTCCACTACGTGATGAAGGGTCCGAACGAGGTCAGCAAAGAGCTTGAGGATGAACTGGAGAAGGAGGACGCAAAATGATCCGCAATCCGAAAGACCTTGCACGCTACGACGCGCACGAGCGGGCCAATCACTGGCTGGTGGGCATCTGCTTCATCCTGCTCGCGCTGTCCGGTCTGGCCTTCTTCCATCCGGCCTTCTATCCGCTGACGCAGCTGTTCGGCGGCGGTGTCTGGGCGCGCATCCTGCATCCCTACATCGGCGTGATCATGGCGGTGTCGTTCATTGTCATGTTCTTCCGCTTCAGGGCGCTCAACGTCATGACGCCGGCGGACAAGGAATGGCTCTCGCGGGTCGGGGAGATGATGAATGGCGACGACCACAACATGCCGGAACAGGGCAAGTACAACGGCGGCCAGAAGGCGATGTTCTGGGCCATGGCCCTGTGCATGCTGCTGCTGTTCGTCTCCGGCCTCTTCCTCTGGCGCGCCTACTTCAACCTGCCGGTGGATCTGGTGCGCCTCGGCGCCGTGGTCCATGCCGCGATCGCCGCGATCATGATCGCGATGATCTTCGTGCACGTCTATGCCGCGCTGTGGGTCAGGGGCACGGTCCGCGCCATGGTGTACGGCACGGTGACCCGCGCCTGGGCCAAGCAGCATCACCGGGCCTGGTATCGCCAAGTCACCGGCAAGTCCTGAACCGGCGGTCAGCCGCAGCGGCAAACCCGCGGGCTTCGGCCCGCGGGTTTTTTATGTAAGACTCTCCCACCATGAACGCACCTACCCAAACTCCCGTGATCCCGATCAAGTCGAGCAGCGAACCGCCGCACGTCATCGCCCCCGATGCGGCGACCCTCTTCGCCACCCGCGCGCAGCGCTTTGACCAGCTCGCCGCAGGCCACAGCTTAGGCGACTGGCTGCACTTTCTGGCGGCCATCACGCGTGCGCAGCACCAGGCGCTGCAAGTGCTGCCGCCGTTGTCGCTGCCCGCCGCGGCAGCGCTGGCGCTGGCCCGCGAGCACCGCATGCCGCTGCTGCCGGCGCAGTCCTGGCCGCGCGACCCGGCCTGGCGCCGGAGCCTGGCGCAGATCATTGCCGCCGTCTCCCCGGCCGCTCCCGAGCCGGCGCGCCGGGACCTGGCCCGGCTCGCCGGCTACGATGCCGAGCGCATCGAGGCGCTGGCCGAGCGCGTGCTGCACACCGAACTCTACGGCGACGATGCCGCCCTGCTGCCCTATGTCGCCGCCGCCCTGCAAGTGCTGTGGACCGCCGGCGCGGTGCGCCTCGGCGCCGCCGAGATCGCCGCGCTCGACGTACCCGGCGTCTGCCCCTGCTGCGGCTTCCTGCCGGTCGCCAGCGTGGTGCGCGGCATCGGCGAGGTGGGCGGTCTGCGTTACCTGCACTGCGCCCTGTGCAATACCGAATGGAACCTGGTGCGCGTCAAGTGCTCCGCCTGCGACGCCACCGAAGGCATCAGCTATCGCCACCTCGAAGCGGCAGGCAAACAAGGCGCCGAGGCCGTGCGCGCCGAAACCTGCGAATCCTGCAAGAGCTACCTCAAGATCGTCTATACCGAAAAGGGCCCGGTCGATCCCGTCGCCGACGACCTCGCCACGCTGGCCCTCGACATCCTGGTCGACGAAGCCGGCTATGCCCGCAGCGGGCCGAACCTGCTGCTGGTGCCGGGCGGCTGAAGCGCGGCAGAATGTTCTAGAATCAAAACATCTCGTTTCTGCCCGGTCCGGGTGAGCATGAATCCACTTTCCCAGCTTCCTTCCGTCGACCGCCTGCTGTCCACGGCGGCGCTCGCCTCCCTGATCGACGCCCACGGCCGTGCCGTGGTCACGGGCACGGTGCGCGACGTTCTCGCCGCCACGCGCACCGCGGTCAAGGAGGGAACTGCCTTGCCCAGCGAATTCGCGCTCTTGGCAAGAGTTGGCGCTGGCGTCACGGCGAAGATGCAGCCGAAGCTGCGTCCGGTGTTCAACCTGACCGGCACCGTGCTGCACACCAATCTCGGCCGCGCGCCGCTGCCCGAGGAGGCGGTGCAGGCATTGATCGCCGCCGCGCGTTCGCCCTGTGCGCTGGAATACGACATCGCGTCCGGCGGCCGCGGCGACCGCGACGGCGTGGTCGATGGGTTGCTCTGCGAACTGACCGGCGCCGAAGCCGCGACGGTGGTGAACAACAACGCCGCCGCGGTGTTCCTGCTGCTCAACACCCTGGCGCAGAAGAAGCAGGTCATCGTCTCGCGCGGCGAGCTGATCGAAATCGGCGGCGCCTTTCGCGTGCCCGACATCATGAGCCGCGCCGGCGCCAAGCTGGTCGAAGTCGGCACCACCAACCGCACCCACCTCAAGGATTTCGCCGAGGCGATCGACGCGGGAGGTGCGCGCACGGCGATGCTGATGAAGGTCCATGCCAGCAACTACGCGATCCACGGCTTCACCCATGCCGTGCCGGAAGCCGAACTCGCGGCGCTGGCGCACCGGCACAGCCTGCCCTTCGTCATCGACCTCGGCAGCGGCACGCTGGCCGATCTCGCCGCCTACGGCCTGCCGCACGAACCGACGCCGGCCGAGGCGATCGCCGCCGGCGCCGACCTGGTCACCTTCTCCGGCGACAAGCTGCTGGGCGGGCCGCAGGCCGGCCTGCTGGTCGGGCGCCGGGACCTCATCACGAAGATCAAGAAGAACCCGCTGAAGCGCGCGCTGCGCGTCGGCAAGCTGACGCTGGCAGCGCTCGAAGCGGTGCTGGCGCTCTACCGCGATCCCGACCGCCTGCACCTGCGCCTCACCACCGTGCGCCAATTGACGCGGCCCGAAGCCGAGATCGCGGCGCAGGCCTTGCGCCTGCTGCCGGTGCTGCAGGCAGCTTTGCAGGGGCTGCCGGTGACGGCCGCGATCGTTTCGCTCAGGTCGCAGATCGGATCGGGCTCGCTGCCGGTCGACCGCCTGCCTTCGGCCGGTTTCGCCGTAAAGCCGCAGGGCAGACGCAGTGGCGTATTGAATCGCATCGAGCAGGGCCTGCGCGCCCTGCCGAAACCCGTGATCGGCCGCATCGAGGACGGCGCACTGCTGCTCGACCTGCGCTGCCTGGAAGCGCGCGAGGAAGGCGAATTCGCTGCGGCGCTGGCGGGGCTGCCGGCGGCGCTTGCCGGGCAGGAGGCAGCGTGACGCGCCGCGGCTTCTTAAGGCGTGCGGCAGCGCTGCCGTTGGTCTGGCTGCTGCCGCTGTCGCCGGCATTTGCCGCAGCCGCCGGCAGCGCCGTGCTCAAGCCGGTCGCGCCGCGCAGCGTGCCGGCCGGCGCGGACCGCCGCCTCGCGCAGTTGCTGGCGCCGCACAAGGGCAGGCCCGTGCTGATCAACTTCTGGGCCACTTGGTGCGAACCCTGCCGCGAGGAAATGCCGGCGCTGGCCCGCCTCGCCACGCGCTGGCAGGCGCGGGGACTGACCGTGCTGACCGTCGCCGTCGCCGACAATGACAAACGGGTTGCGGATTTCCTCTGGGAAACCCTGCCCGAGAAGCAGACCCTGCCCGTGCTGCACGACCGCGAACAGACTATCAGCCGCGCCTGGGGCGCACGCGTGCTGCCTACCACCGTCGTCCTCGATCGCCGCCATCGCGTTGTCCTGCGCGGCCAGGGCGCCATCGACTGGGATGCACCCGCCATAGAGCAACAGCTAAAAAAAATCATCAACTAATCCCCCCGGAGAAAACCATGGACCGTCGTACTTTCATCAAGACCGCCACGCTTTCCGCGGCAGCGTTGTCCGCGCCGCGTTTCTCTCTCGCCGCCGAAGGCGGTGTCAAGACCACGGACGCCGCAGGCGGCTTCAGCCCGACGGCCGCCGCAGGCGGCTTCAACCCCGACCCGGCCAACGGCTGGCGTGTGTTCGAAGTCACCAGCCGCCTCGAACTCTCGGCCGCCAGCGGCGCGCCGCGCGCCTGGCTGCCGCTGCCCGCGGTCGACGATGCCGCCTGGATCAAACCGATGGGCAACCTCTGGCAGGGCAACGCCGCCGCCGTGCAGCAAGTGCGCGACCCGGCCTATGGCGCGCAGATGCTGGCCGCGCAGTGGGATGCCGGCGAGCCGGCGCCGGTGCTGGAAGTGGTGAGCCGCTTCGCCACGCGCGACCGCGCCATCGATCTGGCCCGGCCGGGCAAGGTCGCCGACCTCGACCGCGCCAGCCGCGCGCTCTACACGCGCGCCACCGAACTGCTGCCGACCGGCGGCATCGTCAGGAAGACCGCGGTGGAAATCACCAAGGGCGCCCGGAGCGACCTCGACCAGGCGCGGGCGATCTACGAATGGGTGGTGGACAACACCGAGCGCAATCCGAAGACCCGGGGCTGCGGCACCGGCGACATCCGCGCCATGCTCGAAACCGGCAATCTTTCCGGCAAGTGCGCCGACCTCAATGCGCTGTACGTGGGCCTGGCCCGCGCCATCGGCCTGCCGGCGCGCGACGTGTATGGCGTGCGCGTCGCCGATTCGAAATTCGGCTACAAGAGCCTGGGCAAGAGCGGCGACATCAGCCGCGCGCAACACTGCCGGGCGGAGGTCTGGCTGGCGAACTTCGGCTGGGTGCCGGTCGATCCGGCCGACGTGCGCAAGGTGGTGCTGGAGGAAAAGCCCGGCCTTGCGCTGAAGGACGATGTCGTGGTCGCCGCGCGGCACAAACTGTTCGGCGCCTGGGAGATGAACTGGCTGGCCTACAACTTCGCCCACGATCTCAAGCTGCCGGGTTCGCGCGGCGCGAAGATTCCCTTCCTGATGTATCCGCAGGCCGAGAACGACGCCGGCCGGCTCGACAGCCTCGACCCCGCGAGCTTCGTGTACAAGCTGAGTTCGAAGGAAATCGGCGCCGCATGATCATCGGCACTGCCGGTCACATCGACCACGGCAAGACCACGCTGGTGAAGGCGCTCACCGGCGTCGATGCCGATCGCCTGCCGCAGGAGAAGGCGCGCGGCATCACGCTCGACCTCGGCTATGCCTACGTCCCCCAGGCCGACGGTTCGGTGCTCGGCTTCATCGACGTGCCCGGCCACGAGAAGCTGGTGCACAACATGCTGGCCGGCGCCACCGGCATCGACTTCGTGCTGCTGGCGATCGCGGCCGACGACGGCCCGATGCCGCAGACGCGCGAGCACCTGGAACTGCTCGACCTGCTCGGCCTCCATCGCGGCGCGGTGGCGCTGACCAAGTGCGATGCGGTCGATGCCGCGCGCATAGCCGCGGCGCGCGCAGAGATCGACGCCCTGCTGGCCGGCACGCGCCTGCAGGGCAGCCCGGTGTTCGCGCTGTCGGCGACGACGGGCGCCGGCGTGGCCGAGCTGCGCGCCCATCTCGACGCGGCGGCCGCCGCGCACCAGGCGCGCCGCGCCACGGGCCGCTTCCGCCTGGCGATCGACCGCTGCTTCACGCTATCGGGCATCGGTACGGTGGTTACCGGCACCGCCTTCTCGGGAAGAGTTGGCGCTGGCGACACGGTGATCGTCGCCCCCACGCAACGCGGCAGTCATGGCGGAATCAGGGCGCGCGTCAAGAGCCTGCATGTGCAGGACCGCCCGGCCGCCCACGGCCAGGCCGGCGAGCGCTGCGCGCTGGCGCTGGCCGGCGATTTCGACAAGCAGGACATCGAACGCGGCATGTGGGTCGTCGATGCCGCGGTGGCGCGCCCGCTCACTCGATTCCAGGCCGAGATCCGCGTTCCGCTGTCGCAGGCAGAGTTGAAGCACTGGACGCCGGTGCATGTCCATCTCGGCGCCGCCGACATCACCGGCCGCGTCGCGCTGCTCGAGGGCGAGCAGATCGCCCCCGGCGCCACGGCGCTGGCCGAAATCCTGCTCGACCGCGAGACCCTCACGGTGCGCGGCGACCGCTTCGTGCTGCGCGACGCCTCGGCCCGCCACAGCATCGCCGGCGGCCGCGTGCTCGACTGCTTTCCGCCCACGCGCCACAAGCGCAGCCCGGCCCGGCTGGCGCTGCTCGCCGCGCTGGGCGACGACGATCCGGCGACGAGCCTGCATCTGCAGGCCGGGCAGGCCGCGGCCGGCGTCGATCTCGACCGCTTCGCCGCCAACTGGAACCTGGCCGAGGATGCGGCCGCGGCGCTGTGGCAGGCTGCCGGATTGCGCGTGGTGGAGAGCGGCGGGCAACAGATCGGTTTCGCCGCGGCCGGCTGGCAGGCCCTCGGCGAGCGCCTGCTGGCGGCGCTCGCCAGCGAGCACCTGCGTGCGCCCGACATGGTCGGCGTCGAGCGCGAACGCCTGCGCCGGCTGACCCTACCGACCCTGGAACGCGCCGCCTTTGACGCACTGGTGGCCGAGCTGCTGGCCGCCGGACGGCTGAGTGCCTCCCGCGCCTGGCTGCACCTGCCGGCACACCAGGCCAGTCTCGCCGTGGGCGACCGCGACCTGTTCGCCGTGCTGCAGCCGCTGCTCGACGCGCAAGCCTTCGGTCCGCCGCGCGTGCGCGATGTGGCCAGGGCATCCGGCACCGCCGAGGACGTGGTGCGCCAGCTGTTCCGCCGCGTGGCGCGCGCCGGCGAACTGTATCCGGTGGCGCATGACCATTACTTCACCGCGGACGCGGTGGCGCAACTCGCCGCCATCGTCGCCGAGCTCAACGCCGAAAATGCCGCCGCGCGCGCCGCCGACCTGCGCGACCGCATCGGCGGCGGACGCAAGGTGGCGATCCACATCCTCGAATTCTTCGACCGCATCGGCTACACTCGCCGCGTCCGCGACGAGCACCTGTTGCGAAGCCGCGACACCCCTCCGGAGTGGCTGTCACGATGATGTTCAACAACGGAAGAGAACGTTCCCCGGTGGGGCGGCCGGTCTTCAAAACCGGCAGGGGTCGCCATGCGGTCCCTGGTGGGTTCGACTCCCGCTCTCTTCCGCCAGTGTCATGAGCCCGACCTTTCGCGGCGCCGTGCCCGACGGCCTGCTCTACCATCCGCAGTACGACATGTGGGTGAGGCGCGAGGGCGCCGAGGTGGTGATCGGCGCCAGCGCCTTCGGCATCTTTCTCGCGGGCGAGATCATCGGCTTCACGGCCAAGCCGAAGGGCGCCGAAGTGGCGCTGGGCCGCGGCCTGGGCACGGTGGAATGCGCCAAGACCGTGCTCGCCGTGCATGCGCCATTGTCCTTGGTGCTGCTGGAAGCCAACGAAGCGGCCGAGGAGCGCCCGGCCATGATCAACCGCGATCCCTATCAGGCCGGCTGGATGGTGCGCGGGCGGCCCACCGCCTGGGAGGCGGAGCGCGCCGGCCTGATCGATGCGGCCAGCTATCGCGAGCACCTGCGGCGCAGCGAACCCGACGCGGAGTTCCTGTGAGCGCCCCGCACGGCCGCCCGAAGGGGCGCCATCCAATACCCGGAGCCGCGCAGCGGCGAACTGCCGTCACCCCCTGCCTTGGGCAGGGGGCTGGGGGGAGGGTAGTCCTGTGAACCCCCGGCGCAGCAAGCTCGCCATCCTGCTCTGGTCGGCCACGCCGGAGCGTCCGCAACTCTGCGCCACGCCCTTCGTACACGCCGCCGCGGCGGCAGCCTTCGATTGCGAAGTGGAAATTCACTTCGCCGGCCCCGCCGTGCGCCTGCTGGTGGCCGGCGTCGCCGATGGCCTGAAACCCTGGCCGGGGAGCGAAACCTCGATCTACCACATGATGCGTCAGGCGGCGAACCTCGATGTCAGTTTTCGCGCCTGCGCCATGGCCATGGGCGCGCTGGTCGCCAAGGACGAGACCCTGATTCCCGAGTATGCCGGCACGATAGCCGCCAGCGCCTTCGTCGATCGCGCGCTCGATCCGGAATGGGCGACCCTGGTCTACTGAGGCCGCACGAGGCAGTGAAATGCAACAGGCGACCGACGGCAAGAGCGCAAGAATCGGGTTGCCCGCTGCCACCCGACTGATTGAAACTGGCGCCCATGCTTCCCGCCACCCGTTGACATGAACACTGCCAGCCTGATCCGCCTTGTCGCACTTGCGGCAATCTGGGGTGCGTCCTTCCTCCTGATGCGGGTCGCGGCGCCCGTGCTCGGCCCGGCGGTGCTGATCGAGGGCCGGCTGCTGTCCGCCGCGCTGTTCCTGCTGGCCGTCGCCCTGGCTCTCGGCAAGCGCCTGAATCTCGGACAGCATTGGCGCCACTATCTGATCCTCGGCCTGCTCAACACCGCGTTGCCCTTTCTGTTGTTCGCGTTTGCCGCCCAGACGCTGCCGGCCTCCCTGCTGTCGATCCTGAATGCCACGTCGCCGATCTGGAGCGCGGCAGTCGCCGCAAGCTGGACAGGCACCGGCCTGAAACTGCGCGAAGCTTCCGGGTTGGCGCTCGGCGTCGCCGGCGTCGGGCTGCTGGTCGGCTTCGACGGCGCTACCTTGCTGCCCGGCTCCGGGCCGGCCATCGCCGCTGCACTGGGCGCCGCCGTTGCCTACGGCATTGCCAGCGTCTATGTCAAGGCGGCGGCGAGCGTCGAGCCCTTCGCCAACGCACATGGCAGCATGTGGGCGGCGGCCCTGCTGGCCTCCTTCGCGCTGCCGTTCTTTCCGGTGCTTGCTGCGCCTGCCCCGGGAATCATTGCGGCGGTGCTCGCCCTCGGCGTGCTGTGCAGCGGCGTCGCCTATCTGCTCTACTTCCGGCTCGTGGCGGACATCGGACCCGCGCCGGCCCTGACCGTGACTTTCCTGATTCCGGCCTTCGGCGTGCTCTGGGGCCATGTGTTTCTCGGCGAAGTCATCGGCTGGCACACCCTGGCCGGCGGCGCCATCGTGATTGCCGGTACCGCGCTCTGCACCGGGTTTTCCTTCGCCAATCTGTCCCCGGCCAGGGCGACGACAAATGGCTGACGCGGCGGCGGACGATGGCCGGCGGCACTATGCCGTCGTCGCCCGCGCGATCAGGTTCATCCGCGCCAATTCACGGCGCCAGCCCTCACTGGCCGAGGTCGCCGCCGCGGTGCATTTGAGCCAATACCACCTGCAGCGGGTGTTCGCTGCCTGGGCCGGCATTTCTCCCAAACGCTTCCTTCAGTACCTGACCAAGGAGTACGCCAAGCAGGCCCTGCGCGACTGCGACGACATGCTTTCCGTTGCCGCGGCGGCGGGCCTGTCGGGCGGCGGGCGGCTCCACGACCTGATGGTCAGTTGCGAAGCCATGACCCCGGGCGAAATCAAGGCAGGCGGACAGGGAGTCTTGATCGGCCATGGTCATGCGCCGACACCCTTCGGCGAGGCTCTGATCGGCTGGACGCCGCGCGGCATCTGCCACCTGGCGTTTTGCGACGGCAACCGCAACTCAGGCATCGCCTCGCTTGCGAGCCAATGGCCCGGGGCGAAGCTGGTCACCGACGATGGCGCGGCGATCCGTCTGGCCGGGAAGATCTTCGGCGGCCGACAGCGGTCGGATCGCCTGCACCTGGTCCTGCGCGGGACCAATTTCCAGATCAAGGTCTGGGAAGCGCTGATCGGCATCGAACCGGCGCAGCGCGTTTCCTACAGTCGGCTGGCCGCCCTGGCCGGCTCGCCGCAGGCGCAGCGCGCCGTCGGCAGCGCCCTGGCCGCAAACCGCATCGCCTATCTGATTCCCTGTCACCGCGTCATCCGGGAATCGGGCGACATCGGCAATTACCGCTGGGGTCCCGAGCGCAAGGCGGCCATGCTGGCATGGGAGTCGGCGCAGCCCGCAGCCGCCTAGAATACCCGCGGATACCGCAGCGATCGATGCCTGTCCGGCGGCGCTGACAGCGCCGTGCCGGCACTGGTATTCTGCGCGTCATGGCCCCCCGACCCTCCTGCCCCTCCTGCCGCGCGCCGATCGCGATCCTCGACCCGCAGGCGGTCGAACAGGCGCTGGCCGGCTATCAGCAGCTTGCGCTGAAACAGGCCGCACCGCCCGCCCCGGCGCTGCTGGCCGGGGCGATCCTGTTCAGCGAACGCGAGCGCAGCCGGCAGCGGCGCGAACGCGGCAACGCCCTGAATGCCGACATCGGCGACCTGCTGCTGGACGGCGTGTCCATGGCTGGGAACCTGGTGCGGCGATGATCGAACATGTCACCGGCGTGATCCTTGCAGGCGGCCAGGGGCGGCGCATGGGCGGCATCGACAAGGGCCTGCAGGAGCTGCGGGGGCGGCCCATGGCGCTGTGGGTGCTGGAGCGCCTGGCACCGCAAGTGCGCAGCGTGCTGATCAGCGCCAACCAGAACCTCGGCCGCTATGCGGAATTCGGCTGTCCGGTGCTGCCCGACCGGATTGCCGGCTTCGCCGGTCCGCTCGCCGGGCTGCAGGCGGCACTGGCGCAAGCCACGACGCCGCTGCTGGTGACGGCGCCCTGCGACTCGCCGTTTCTGCCGGCGGACCTGGTCGCGCGCTTGCATGCCGCGCTGAGCGCCGACCAGGCGCAACTTGCCGTCGCCCGCACCGGCGAGCGGGTGCATCGCGCGTTCTGCCTGGTGCGGCGCGACCTGCTGCCGCAACTCGACGCCTTTCTGGCAGCCGGCGGGCGCAAGGTCGGCCTCTGGCACGCCTCCCTGAAAGTCGCCGAGGTAGTCTTCGATGACGAAGCCGAGGCCTTTGGCAATATCAACAGCGCGGAAGAGCTGCTGGCCCTCCAGGCCGAAGACCGGCGGCAATGAGGGCAAACAGGGGACAGGCCACGGTCTCCGTCAGTCTTGGGCCGGTATCTTGTACCCTGGTCCGAAACGTGATTTGTCCCCGGGAGTTCCGCCGGGCGCGTATATCCTGGCGAAGAAGCCGATTCCGCTCACCGCGCCGACGATTCGCGAGGTCATCCGACAGATTTCCATGCTCGGCGGGTTCCTCGGACGCAAAGGCGACGGCGAACCAGGCGTCAAAACTTTGCGGCTTGGCCTTCAGCGCGTCAGGAATATCGTCGTGGGCGTAGAGTATGTGCGAGGCATTCATGCTAAATGACTTGTGTGCGAACCAAACGGGCCAGGCTCGAATTAAATCCAGTACGTTGCGTAACCGAGTGCTCACGGCATGAGTGAATTGATCCTTTACCAGACCGATGACGGCCAGACGGAAGTCAAACTTCGCGCCGAGGATGGCAGCGTTTGGCTCTCGCAGGTCGAGATCGCCGAGCTGTTTGCAACCACCAAGCAGAACGTCAGCCTTCACGCAAAGAATATCCTCCAGAAAGGCGAGCTGACCTCCGGGGCAACTGTCAAGGAATCCCTGACAGTTCAGACCGAGGGCGGGCGCCCGGTCAAACGCCGCACCCTGACCTACAACCTGTCCATGATCTTGGCCATCGGCTATCGCGTGCGCTCACCGCGCGGCACCGAGTTTCGCCAGTGGGCGACCGCGCACCTCGGCGAATACCTGATCAAGGGCTTCGTCATGGATGACGAGCGCCTGAAAGACCCGGGCGGGTGGGGCTACTTCGACGAACTACTGGCCCGCATTCGCGAGATACGCGCGTCCGAGAAGCGCTTCTACCAGAAGGTGCGCGATCTCTTCGCCCTTTCCAGCGACTACCGGGCCGACGACAGCGGAGCCCAGCTTTTCTTTGCCGAAGTGCAGAACAAGCTGCTTTACGCCGTGACGCAGATGACCGCCGCCGAAATCGTCGTCTCCCGCGCCGACCCGGCCCAACATGGCGCTCACCACCTGGAGCGGGTCTGGTGTGCGCAAGCATGACGTCGTCGTCGCCAAGAACTACCTCTCCGCCGGCGAGGTGGACACCCTCAATCGGCTGGTGGTCATCCTCCTCGAGCAGGCCGAACCACGCGCCAAGGACCGTCAGCATCTGACGCTGGACTACTGGCGGCAGAACGTTGACCGCCTGCTCGATTTCAACGAGCGCCCGGTTCTGCGGAACGCTGGCAGCATCGGTGCCGATCAGGCGAAGGCCATCGCCCAGGAGCGTTTCGAGGCATTCGATGCCCACCGCCGCGAGAGCGAGGCGCTGGCGGCGGATGCGGAGGATTTGCATGCGCTGGAGAACATTGCGAAGCGGGCAAGGGACGAGGGGGCGGAGAGTGAAATGCCCCGCCTGTTGCAACTTCCCCAGGCATGGTTGGACGGAGGCGGCCCCATTTCATCTGATAGGAAAGTCCGGCGATTTGTGGTTCGCCTCGCCACATAGACGGTGACTCGCCGTCCCGCCAGCGCCAACTCTTGACTGACGAGGCATGCCGCCTGCGGTGCTGCGCTATCGCAGGTTCCGGAATCTGCGCCGCGGCGTCGCGTTTCGCGGAACCAATTCCCGAACCACACTGTCTGCTGCTATGCGCGATCGCCGCAGACCAGCCGAGGAGAACCTGATGAGACGCCTGTTTTACCTGTTCAGCTTTCTGTTTGCCGCCGCAGTCGGTCTGCCGGCGGCAGCGGCGGACCGCCTCGATGGCGTGGTGCCGCTGGTCGGCGACGACATCGCGGCCGTGGCGAAGCTGAAGGCCATGCCCGAGCGACATGCGCTGCTGTA
This sequence comes from Sulfuritalea sp., assembly GCA_023700805.1. Classification (GTDB taxonomy): domain Bacteria; phylum Pseudomonadota; class Gammaproteobacteria; order Burkholderiales; family Rhodocyclaceae; genus Sulfuritalea. The sequence goes on along the minus strand of JAMPYF010000011.1, from coordinate 44,854 downwards.
CTTCGGCGATCACCTGAACTGAGGGACGTGCCGCTACACCGTGAGTGTGCTGCGCAGGCCCGAAGTCAGTGCCAGATTCATCAAGAACTACGTCGGCGTCCATGCCGATTTCGTCGAACTCGACATGGATGACGACGATCCGCGCCATGCCACGGTCAAGCGTTTCAATCCGCGCAAGCTGCGGCCGGTGCTGGTCTTCCTCGACGGCCAGGGCAAGGAGGTGGCGCGGCTCTCCGGCGGGCTGAAGACCACCGAGGACGCGCTGCTGCTCGATCGCTTCGTTTCGGAGAAGCATTACCGCAAGTCGGATTTTTCGGCCTTCAAGGCAGCGCAGCGGGGTTGACGGCGGCCTCGGCCGGGGCCAGTCCCTGGCGTTGCGGCTTGCTCCGGCCTTGCGCGCCGGCCGGGTTGCAGCAGTGCAGCAGCAGGCCGGTCAGCACGGCGCCGCCGACGATGTTGCCCAGCGTCACCGGCAGTTGGTTCCACACCAGCCATTGCGTTACCGTGATGTCGGCGCCGAGCATCATGGCGGTGGGGATCACGAACATATTGACGATGGAATGCTCGAGCGCGAGGGCGAAGAAGGTGGACACCGGGAGCCAGATCGAGGCGATCTTGCCGGTGCTGGCGGTGGAGCTCAGCGCCAGCACGGTGCCCATCGCGACCATCCAGTTGCACAGCACGCCCTTGACCAAGGCGGTCAGCCAGCCGTTGATGCCGGCGTGTTGATAGCTCAGCGTTTTCGCCTCGGCGACGGCGATGATCTTGGCGCCGAGCGGCCCCGGCCCCTGGATGAAGGCCTCGGTCAGCGCCAGTGCGATGAGGAAGCCGGTGAACACGCAGCCGAGGAAATTGCCCAGATAGACCCAGCCCCAGTTGCGCAGCGTCTGCTCCCAGCTGACCTTGCCGCGCGCGATGCCGACCGGCAGCACGGCGAAGTTGCCGGTGGCCAGTTCCAGCCCGAGCAGCACGATCATTGCGAAGCCGACCGGGAACACCGCGCCGGCGATCAGCGCCGCGGCGCCGCCCGAGAAACCGTCGGCGGCCTTGAAGGCGAAGGCGGTGGCATAGGCCAGCAGCGCGCCGGAAAGAAAGCCCTTGAGCAGCATGGCCTGCGTACCGAGCCCGGCTTTCTTCGCGGCGGCGGCGCCGATTTCTTCCATGAGTTGAGTGGGTGCGACGTAGTCCATCGGTTTCTCCTTCAGGCCGGATTGGCTTGCCGGTCGTCGCCGGTCGCGGCCGGCGCACTCGCCGGCGCGGGCGTGCCGCCGACGAACAGGGTGGCCAGCCAGCCGGCGAAGAGCAGCAGCGCGAACTTCACCATCAGCCAGCCGGTGCTGCCCTGCTCATCGACCAGGTAGTTGTTGCAGACGCGCACCGGCGCGGCGATGTAGAGCCAGCCGAGCACCGCCAGCATGCTGATGAAATTGGTCCAGACGAAGCCGCGGCCGATGGCCGTGAGCTGGCGCCAGGCCAGCGCCAGCGGCAGGCCGACCAGCAGCGGCAGGCTGACGAATTTGGCGGCCTCGGTCAGCGGGTCGCCGAGCGCGGCATCCAGCGCGCGCGGCAGCATCCAGTAGCTGGAAGCGAACAGCGCCAGCACGACCAGGGGCAGCGCGCCGCCGCAGGCGGTCAGCAGCGCATCCTGGCGCTGCGCCGGCAGCAGGCGCGCGAGCAGCACGCCGGCGGCGGCCAGGAGCGGAATCTGCAGCAGCATGTGGGTGCTCATCGCGGCTTCCAGCGCGCTGCGCGCCACGGGTGTGGCGAGGAACAGATAGCAGGCGCCGAGGCCGATGCGGGTGTGCCGGTTCATAGCGATCTCGCGATGCGGTCGGCGAATTCGAGGGGCTGGTCGATGTCGCTGATCTGCGCCAGCCTGCCGTCGCGGCCGAGCAGGTGGATGGCGGCGTTGTGCTCGAAGCCGCCGAGCCCGTCGGCAATCACCACCACGCCGAAGGCCGCCAGCAGCGGCGCGACTTCGTCCGGGTTGCGGATGCGCGCAATGCGCCAGTGCGCGCCGTCGGCGCCGAAGGCCTGGCCATAGGCCTTGAGGCTGGCCGGGTCGTCGCGCGCGGCGTCGAAGCTGATGCTGAGCAGGGCCACGTCGCGTCCCAGCGCCTGCGCCGGCAGGCGCTCGCGGACCTGGCGGAAGGCCATGCCGAGGCTGCGGCAGAGGGTGGTGCAGCGCGTGTAGATGAACTCCACCGCGAGCAGCCGGCCCTGGTAATCCTGCAGGCCGAAGCGGCGGCCGTCCTGGTCTTCCAGCGCGGCAGCGGGCAGGCTGCGCGGGCTGCGCAGGATGTCGGCGCGGCGCGCGGTTTCGGCGGTGAAGGCGGTGAAGCCGTCGGTGCCCGACCAGAACACGCCGACGCCGAGCAGGGTCACCAGGGCGGTGGCGACCAGGCCGGCCCTGCCCGCTTTCATGCCGCCGCGCCCTGTGCCAGCGGGGCCCGCGCGTAGTCGCGGCCGGCCGCGCCGAGGCGGCTGAAGAAACGCAGCACGAAGATCAGCGACGAGGCGACCACCAGCGCCGCGAACAGCGAGCCGGCGCGGTCGTAGGGCAGCCACTCGGGCAGGTGCACCGCATAGCGGCGCGCCACGCTTTCCTTGCCGGCGTAGAGGAAGCTCAGGGTGAAACCCAGCGCGCCGCTCGTGAAGCCCCAGAAGGCGGCGCGGTCGAGCCAGCTCTCGCGAACGTGCTGCGCCGGCTTGCCGAGGTAGTAGATGAAGCCGAAGACCATCGCCACCATGCCCAACAGCAGGTAGGTATGGAAATGCCCGGGCACCCACAGCGTGTTGTGCATCACGTAATTGACCGTGATCGTGCCGTCGATGAAGGCCGGCATGGCGCCCGCGGCCCAGCCGAACAGCGAGAGGAACAGCAGGCGCGAGGCCATGTCCCAGCGGATGCCGGAGCGGAACACGATCATCAGCGCGCCGTAGCCGGTGACCACCAGGATTGGCACGGTGTTCAGGTAGCCGATGATGTGGCCCATGATCAGCATCCATTGCGGGAAGGCGAAATCCATCAGCAGGTGGTGCGGGAAGATGAACATCACCATCAGCGTCGATGCGCTCCACGAGGCGAGGAAGACCCTGTTGGCTTTCCACGGGCGCTGGGTGTAGCGCGGCAGGATTTCGTACACCGCGATCACCGCCATGTAGATCGTGGCGTTGATGAAGACGTGGCCGAAGAAATAGATCATGCCCTTGGCCAGCATCGGGTCGATGGTGAACTCGGGCAGGTAGAGGTTCACCAGCATCATGGTCAGGATGCTGGCGCCGACCACCAGGCCGACGATGTTCACGATGGTGACCATGGTGCTCGCCACCACGGTCGGCGGCGGCGCCTTGCCGTCGTCATGGACGAAGAGCTGCGGCCAGCCCAGGGCGCGGGCGAAATTGCCGTAGCGGGCGATGATGGCGCGCGCGATGTCGAGGTGCATCAGGAGGAAGCCGACGCCGATCACCAGCAGCCCGCCCATGAACAGGGCCGCCGCTTCCTGGCTCCACATGCCCATCGCCTTGGACGGCATCGGGTAGAGGAAGGTCCACGCGGCGTGGAAATGCCCGAACACGATGCTGCCGATGATCATCGCCACGCCGACCAGGAACAGCGCCAGATTGGCCATGAAGATGGCGGGCGACAACTCCACGTACTGGCGCAGGAAGTGCCACATCACGGCGGCCCCGGCGATGCCGGCGATGCCGACCATGCCGGCGCCGTGCAGGGTCATCAGTTCGTAGAACCAGTTCGCGCCGAGGTCGATGATCTGCGCCTGTTCCAGCCGCATCAGCAGGCCGACCAGCATCATCAGCAGCAGCACGGCGCAGGCGGTGCCCAGGTAGGCCAGCACGCCGGCCGTGGCCCCGCGATCGGGAGTGTGCTCGTAGGTGTAGTTCGCCATTTTGGTTTCCTCTTTACAGGCTGCCGACTTTGATTTCGGACATCATGTTGTGGTGCGCGATGCCGCAGTACTCCATGCACAGGATGCGGTAGGTGCCGTCCGCGGTGAAGGTGTGGCGCAGCGTGTTGGTGTAGCCGGGCATGGCCTGGGTCTGCGCCACCAGGTGCATGTCGGCGTCGTAGATGCCGAAGCCGTGGTTGATGTCGGCGCTGGTGACGCGGAATTCCACCGGCTGGTCCCTGACGACGCGGTCGCGGCTCAGTTCCCAGCGCCACTGGTGGCCGGTGGCTTCGACCACCTGCGCCGGGCCGGCCTTGTGGCCGGCGCGGCTGGTGCCGTAGGGCAGGTCGAGCAGGGTGTAGATCATCGCCGGCCCCAGCACCGCCACCAGCGTCCAGAACAGCTTGCTGCGGATCCGGTAGGCGCGCTTTTGCAGCGGCGTGTAGTCTTCCACGCGGACGCCCGAGTTGATGGCGACGAAGCCGAAGCCGAGGGCGACCAGCGTCATGAGTACCAGGGAAAGCTGCCAGGCGATTTCTTGCATCATGTCTTCCTCAATGGGCTGTCGATGGCGCTGCTTGGCGCGGCGCGACGAGGCGGCCGAGATTCGGACCGGGCTTCGGGCCGAGATTCGGGCTGAGATTCGCCAGGAGGTGGAAGGACCGCTCCTGCTTTTCCCAGAGCACCAGGCTCACGCTGTTGCGCAGCGGGTCCGCGCCGAGGCCGGGCGGGACTGCCGGGGCGCTTTGCGCCGGCTGGTGATCGAGCAGGCGCTGGAAGCTGGCAAGCAGCGGATCCGGCTGCGCCGCAGGCTCGGCGTGGGCAGCAGCAGCGAGCAGGCCGCCGAGCAGCAGCGGCACCAGGCATTGTTTGACGTTCATTTCCTATCCTCCTTTGGTTTGCGGGCAATTTCCCGATATGCATCCGACAGTTAGCGAGCGCCATGCCAGGCCTGTCAGTTACTTGATATGAAACATATTTCGTGTTTTGCTCGGAATGTGATATATGTTTCATGTCGTCAATGAACGTTCTCCTGAACGTTCATTCTGAACAGCTGTCGAATCTCGACGCCAAGCAAGGAGGACCTCCCCGATGCCGACCATGAAGATGCTGCAAGGCTTTCTCGACAGCCTGGAGGAAGGCGTGTTGTTCCTCGATCCGGCGCGCAGGATTCTGGAAATAAACAAGGCCGCGCGGCGCATGGTCGGCCAGCACCATGCCGTGATCATCGACAGCCTGTGTCCGACGCTGTTCGCCGGCACGCAGTGCGCGCGCGAATGCGAAACCCGCGGCCATTGTTCGCTGACGCCTAAGCCGGGCGAGGACGGCAAGATCCAGGACATCGTGCTCAAGGGCCCCCAGGGCACCGACATTTCGCTGCGCATGTGGGCCATGCTGCTGCCGCCCAACGTTGGCGGGCTGTATTGCGCGATCATCCTGCGCGACTGTTCGCGCGAAATGGAACTTGAGGCGAGGGTGCGCGAGCGCTGGCAGCTCGGCGGCCTGATCGGCCGCAGTTCGGCGATGCAGGACCTTTACCAGAAGGTGCTGCGCGCCGCGGCGAGCGAGGCCACGGTGCTGGTCACCGGCGAGAGCGGCGTCGGCAAGGAACTCGTGGCGCGGGCGCTGCACGACAACTCGGTGCGCGCCAAGGGCCCCTACATCGCCGTGCATTGCGCCGCGCTGCCGGAAAACCTGCAGGAATCGGAACTCTTCGGCCATGCCAAGGGGGCTTTTTCCGGCGCCACGGCGGCTCGCCTCGGACGCTTCGAGGCGGCCCACGGCGGCACCCTGCTGCTCGACGAGATCGGTGAAATCTCGCCCGCCACCCAGATCAGGCTATTGCGCGTACTGCAGGAACGCGAGGTCGTCCGCGTCGGCGAGAACCTGCCGCGCCGGGTGGACGTGCGGGTCGTCGCCGCCACGCACCGCGACCTCTCGGCCATGGTCAGGCGCGGCGAGTTCCGCGAGGATCTGTATTACCGCCTGCGCGTGCTGCCGCTGCACGTGCCGGCCCTGCGCGAACATCGCGACGACATCCCGCTGCTGACCAGCAAGCTGCTCGGCGACCTGGCCGAGCGCTATCGGCGGCCGGACCTGAGGCTCTCACCCGAGGCGATGCTGGCCATGGAATCCTACGACTGGCCGGGCAACGTCAGGCAGCTGTTCAACGCGCTCGAATACGCGGTGGTGCAGTCCGACGGACCGACCATCCTGCCGCGCCACCTGTTGCCGGAACTGGCCGCCGGGTCCGTGACCCCGGCGGCAGCGGCGCCCGTTGCCGGCCCGCAGCTGACGCGCTACTACACGGCGCCGGCGACCGACGAGGAAGAACAGGCGCTGATCCTGCGCGTGCTGCAGGACACGGGCGGCAACAAGGCCGAGGCCGCGCGCCGCCTCGGCATGTCGCGCACCACGCTATGGAAGCGCATGAGCCGCATGGCCTGAACGCGGCGCGCCGATCGACGGGGGCCGCGGATTCAGGACGGCTGCCCGCAGGCGGCTTGCGCCGCCATCTCGCGGTGGCGACCGGTGGCAAGGCTGTAGATGCGCAGCAGGTCCTCCTCGGACACGTCGATGAAGGAATCCATCTGCGTCAGGGCGAAGACGAAGTCTTCGTGCGAAATCGCCTCGTAGCCGGCTGTCGCGGGAGCCGCCAGGACGCTCCGGCGGGCCAGGAAGGCCGGGTAGCGACGCCAGGGAAACACGGCATTGAAGGCCACGGCAACGGCCAGGATGATCAGCACATTGATCAGCACCGGCGTCACCAGGAAGCCGTAGCCGAGGGCGCGCACCTGCTCGCTGCCCAGTACCGCGGCCAGCGCCGTGGCCGCGGCCGGCGGATGGATGCAGCGCAGGTAGTGCATCGCGCCGATCGCCAGGCCGGTGGCGAGGCTTGCCGCCAGCAGCGGGTCGGGCACATGGCGCGCGCAGGCGACGCCGATCGCGGCCGACACCAGGTGGCCGCCCAGCACCGGCCAGGGTTGCGACAGGGCGCCGTGCGGCACCGCAAACAGCAGCACGGCCGAGGAGGCGATCGACAGCACCAGGATCGGCGCGGCGATGCCTTCGAGCATGGTGCGGCTCAGGGCATAGACCGCGACCAGCGCGACGAAGCCGCCGAGCGCCGATACCAACCGTTCACGATGGCTGACCGGGCTGAATTCGATGCCCAGCATTCTCTGCCACGGCGACTGCGGCGCCGGGTCGCGTGTGTTCATTTTTCATCTCCCTGATCCGCCTTGGCGTCACGCAAAGCGCGAACGGAAGCTTCGCACGTATTCGGCAAAAGCGGAATGATTCCGGTCAAGCGCCGTCCGCCGGGGCGGACCGCAGCGCGACGCACGGCCGGCATGCTTATCGGCTAAACTCGTCGCGTGCGTGACGGGCACATATTGCGCAGCAGCGGTGCGAGCCACGCATGATCAAACCCATAACATCATCGGAAGGGAAGCTTCCCCGATGGGGCGGCTGGTCTTCAAAAGCGGAAGGGTCGCCATGCGGTCCCGCGTGGGTTCGACTCCCGCTTCCTTCCGCCACCCAACGCGAGGAGCAAAGTCATGACAACGCAACGCAGTCTTCAGCAGCGCATTCACACCACCATCTACCCGACCGCGCGCATCGCCGTCCTCGCTGCGGCGGGCAGCCTGCTCGCCGCCTGCGCCGGCATGGAAGCGGCCGGGCCCAGGGCCAGCGCGACGCTCGAAGCGCGCTCCGGCAGCAGCGTCAGCGGCACGGTCGACTTCCAGACGGTCGGCCAGAAACTGCGCGTCGAGGCCCGCGTGGCCGGCCTGACGCCGGGCCAGCACGGCTTCCATGTGCACGAGGCCGGCGATTGCAGCGCGCCCGATGCCAGCAGCGCCAAGGGCCATTTCAACCCCGCCGGCAGGCCGCACGGCCATCACGGCGGCAGTGACCGCCATGCCGGTGACATGCCCAATCTGGTGGCCGACAGCGCGGGCAAGGCGGCGCTTTCCGTCGAGGTGGATATGCTGTCGCTGACCCAGGGACCGGGCGGCATTTTCCAGCGCAGCGTGGTGGTCCATGCCGATCCCGACGACTACCAGTCGCAGCCGGCCGGCAATTCGGGCAAGCGCGTGGCCTGCGGCGTCATCCGTCCCCTCGCCTTCCCTGCCGGCGGCGGCAAGGACAGCGGCAGAAGCGGGTACTGACTGCGCCCATGCAGCGCAGGCTCGACCCGGCGCGCGCGACGCAGCTGTCGCGGACCATGCCTCGATGAACGCAATGCCGTCGACCGTCCCCGGCGCCTGCCCTTCCTGCCGGGCGCCGATGAGCGCGCAGCGCTTCCCGCGCAAGCTTGGCGGCGACGTCGAGCTCGACCTCTGCTTTGCCTGCCAGGGCATCTGGTTCGACGACTACGAGAGCCTGCAGCTCGCGCCCGCCGGCGTCGTCGAACTGTTCCGGCTGATCCACCAGCACCGCGACGACCAGCGCCTGCCGCTGGCGAATCCCTTGCGCTGCCCGCGCTGCAACGAGCGCCTGATCCATTCCCAGGACCGGGTCAAGAGCGGCCTGTTCAATTACCTGCGCTGCGGCCAGCACGGCCGCTTCATCAGCTTTGGCCAGTTCATGATCGAGAAAGGTTTCGTGCGCCAGTTGAGCGGCGCCGAGATCAAGGAAATCGGCGCCCGCATCGGCGTGGTGCGCTGCACCGGTTGCGGCGCGGCGGTGGATATCCGCAAGGAAAACGCCTGCGGCCACTGCCGCGCGCCGATCGCGATCCTCGACCCGCAGGCGGTCGAACAGGCGCTGGCCGGCTATCAGCAGCTTGCGCTGAAACAGGCCGCACCGCCCGCCCCGGCGCTGCTGGCCGAGGCGATCCTGTTCAGCGAACGCGAGCGCAGCCGGCAGCGGCGCGAACGCGGCAGCGCCCTGAATGCCGACATCGGCGACCTGCTGCTGGACGGCGTGGCGATGGTGTGGAACCGGGTGCGGCGCTGAAGCGGCGCAACGCGTGTTCCGGGCGTTGATTGTCGAAGGAATACGGCAGGCAGGTCGTCGCGGACGCTGTCGGCAGCCTGAAGTTCTTGCCGGCGAATGCCAACAATTGCATAGTGGGAATTCCGCAAGTATGCTTCAATGAAACGATGAGTTTTGTATTTTTCGGATACTGAGGGAGCGCAAAATGGAATGGACTTTCAATCGCGCCGGGTTGGGCGCCTTGGGCTTGTGCTTTTTGCTCATGGGCGCGGCATTGCCGAGCCAGGCGACGCCAACATCGAATTCCACTGCCGCCACGCCGGCCCCGGCCGGCGCTACGCGGTTCGGCACGGTCTGGCGCATGCGCGGCGAAATCACCGCGGTACGCGGCAGCGCCAGCAGAAAGCTGCGCGAGGGCGATCCGGTTTACGTCGGTGAGCGCGTGCGTGCCGCGCCGCAGGCGGAGGCGGTGCTCCGGACCGAGGATGCGGGCGTGGTCGCGGTTCGTCCCAGCACCGAATTCATCGCCGAAAAATTCGCCGCCGAGGACAAGCCCTCCGACGGCTTCACGATGCGGCTCGTCACCGGCTCGCTGCGCGTGATCAGCGGCTGGATTGCCCAGACCAACCGTTCCGGGCACAACATCGTCACCGCCTCGGCCACCATCGGCATACGCGGCACCGACCACGAGCCCTATGTGCTGTCGCCGGAACTGGCCAGGGAGACTTCCAACCCGGAGGGTACCTACGACAAGGTGAATCGCGGCGGAACCACCATGAAGGTCGGCGACAACACGCTCGATATCGATCCGGGCAAGGTCGGCTTCGTGCGCGCGCCGGCCAAGACCAAGGAGCGGGCGCTGTTGACCATCCTGTTGCCGGTGCTGCTCGACAAGGTGCCGAGTTTCTACGTGCCCGGCGAATTCGACACCGAACTCGACCGTTATTCGCAGACGGCCGACCAGGAAAGCAAGAAGCAGCTCGAGCAAAGGCGCAAGTCGCCCGACGCCGCCACCGCGGCTGCCGCCTGCGCGCCGACCGACATCGCCAAGACCTGGCTGGCGCAGCTCGACGGCGCGATCGCCAAGGGCGATGCGCAGGCGATCATCGCCATGTTCGCGCCCGACGCCGCGGTGCGCGCCACGGTGAAGGAAAAGGACGGCAAGATGACCAGCGTCGACCTCCTGCGCGACGAACTGGCCCAGAGCACCATCGCCGCCATGAAGGGGCTCAAGGACTACAAGCAGCGCCGCGTGTGGACCGATGCGCGCCTGACCGACCTCTCCGGGGGCATGACCTGCGACCGCATCAGCCTGAGGTCGGTGGTGGTCGAGCAGGGCAAGCAGTCGGGCAAGCCCTATCGCTTCGAATCGCTGGAGCAGTACTCGATCGAACTGCGTGCCGGCAAGTGGGTCGCGGTCAAGGCCGAAACCACGCAGCAGTAACAGCGGCGCTTGACCCGGAGAAGCGGGACGGGCCGGCAAGCCCGTCCCGTTTTTTTCAGTAGCGGTTCGGCGTCGCCAGGACGGCCATGGTGACGCGCGAGACGCAGATCAGCCGGAGCGCTTCGTCATGGATGCGCACATCCCAGACGTGGCTGCTGCGTCCAAGGTGCAGGGGCCGCGCCACCCCGTAGACCCAGCCGCTTTCCGCTGCGCGCACGTGATTGGCGTTGATTTCCTGGCCGACGCAGTGGAATTTTTCGGGATCGACGACAAACGCGGCCGCCCAGGAAGTCAGGGTCTCGGCCAGCACCAGCGAGACGCCGCCATGGAGGACGCCCGCGGGCTGCCGGGTGCGCTGGTCGACCGGCATGCGCCCCTTCAGGTAGTCCTCGCCGGCCTCGATCAGCTCGATGCCGAGATGGCCGTTGGCGCAGCCCTGGCCACGCCGGTTGGCCTCGTCCAGGGGAAAGCAGGTGTGCCAGATCGCCATGGGAATTCCGCGGGAAAGTCGCGCCGGCGCGGCGGCCGGCCGGGATGATTGTTCTGGAGCGGGTGAAGGGAGTCGAACCCTCTTCATCAGCTTGGGAAGCTGAGGTAATGCCGTTATACGACACCCGCGTCGCGGCGGATTTTAACGCTACATCAGAACGATGTCGAACTGCTCCTGGGTGTAGCCGCTCTCCGCGTGGAGCGAAATCGGCAGGCCGATGAACTCGGACAGCATGGCCAGCGCCTGCGATTCCTCGTCGAGAAACAGGTCGATCACGGCCGGCGCGGCGAGCACGCGCATTTCGCGCGCGGTGAACTGGCGCGCCTCGCGCAGCAGTTCGCGCAGCACCTCATAGCAGACGGTCTGCGCGGTCTTCACCTCGCCGCGCCCGCCGCAGGTGGGGCAGGGTTCGCAGAGGATGTGGGCGAGGCTCTCGCGCGTGCGCTTCCTGGTCATTTCGACCAGGCCGAGCTGGGTGAAGCCGGAAACCGTGATGCGCGTGTGGTCGCGCGCCAGCGCCTTGTTGAATTCGGCGAGCACCGCCGCCTTGTGTTCCTCGTCTTCCATGTCGATGAAGTCGGCGATGATGATGCCGCCCAGGTTGCGCAGCCTGAGCTGGCGCGCGATGGTCTGCGCCGCTTCGAGATTGGTCTTGAAAATCGTGTCGTCGAAATTGCGCGAGCCGACATAGCCGCCGGTATTCACGTCGACCGTGGTCATGGCCTCGGTCTGGTCGAAGATCAGGTAGCCGCCCGACTTGAGGTCGACGCGGCGCGCCAGCGCCTTCTGGATTTCATCCTCGACGCCGTGCAGGTCGAACAGCGGCCGCTCGCCGGTGTAGTGCGTCAGGCGGTCGGAGACCTGCGGCACGTATTCTTGGGCGAAGTTCTGCAGTTTCTGGAAGTTCTCCCGCGAGTCGATGATGACGCTGCTGGTTTCGCTGCTGACCAGATCGCGCAGCACGCGCTGCGCCAGGGTCAGGTCGTGGTGCAGCAGCATCGGCGGCAGGGCGCCGATGCTGCGGCTCTTGATCTCGCGCCAGATGCGGCGCAGGTAGGCGATGTCGGCCGCCAGGTCGTCGTCGCCGGCGTCGGCGGCGACGGTGCGCAGGATGTAGCCGCCCGGCTGGTCGCCCGGCAGCAGGGCCTGGATGCGCGCGCGCAGCCGCTCGCGCTCGGCTTCCTCGCCGATGCGCTGCGAGATGCCGATGTGGGTGTCCTGCGGCAGGTGCACCAGCAGGCGCCCGGCGATGGAGATCTGCGTGGTCAGCCGCGCCCCCTTGGTGCCGATCGGATCCTTCTGCACCTGCACCATCAGCGATTGCCCCTCGCTCAGGATGCGTTCGATGGGGCGTGTTTCGTGGTTGCCATGGCCGTTGCCGGCCGGGCGTTCGCTCCAGATGTCGGCCACGTGCAGGAAGGCGGTGCGCTCCAGGCCGATTTCGATGAATGCCGACTGCATGCCGGGGAGCACGCGCACGACGCGGCCGAGATAGACGTTGCCGACGATGCCGCGGCCGTCGGTGCGCTCGATGTGCAGTTCCTGCACCACGCCCTGCTGCAGCAGGGCGACGCGGGTTTCCTGCGGCGTGAAATTGATCAGGAACTGTTCGGTCATCACGGGCTTCTGTCCTCCTGGCGGCGCGGGCGGGGCAGCGCCGTCACAGCGGATAACCGAATTCGCGCAGCAGCAGCGCGGTTTCGCACAGCGGCAGGCCGACGATGCCGGAATGCGAGCCGCGTATCTCTTCGATGAACACCGCGGCGCGACCCTGGATGCCGTAGGCGCCGGCCTTGTCCATCGGCTCGCCGCTGCGCACGTAACGCCCGATTTCCTTGGCGCTGAGCGCGCGGAAGCGCACTTCGCTGACCGACAGGCAGTGTTCGACGCGCTCGTACTTGGCCATCGCGACGGCGGTCAGCACGCGATGGCTGCGGCCGGAGAGGCGCGCCAGGATTTCTGCCGCGTCGTCTTCGTCACGCGGCTTGCCGATGATCTCGCCATCCAGGTCGAGCGTGGTGTCGGCCGCCAGCACCGGATGCACCACCAGCGGCCGGCGCGCCAGGAGGGCGGCGCCGAACACCGCCTTGGCCCGCGCCACGCGCTGCACGTATTGGTCGGGCGCCTCGCCGGGCAGCCAGTCTTCATTGACTTCCTCGTCCTCGCGCGGTCCGCCGCGGAACAGCAGCAGATCGAAGCGCACGCCGATCTGGGTCAGCAACTCGCGGCGGCGCGGACTTCTGGAGGCAAGGTAGATGCGCGGATCCATTGTTCTTAGGCAGTGTCGGTGGCAAATCGTTCGAGCATAAATCAGTCGCGATGATAAGGGTGGCCCTTTATCACGCTCGCGGCGCGGTACAGGGCCTCGGCGAGGATTACCCGCACCAGGGCGTGGGGCAGGGTCAGGCTGGAAAGGCGCAGGGTTTCGTCGGCGCTGTCCTTGATCCGCGGATCGAGTCCGTCGGGGCCGCCGATGATGAAGGCCACGTGGTCGCCGCCGGCCATCCATTTTGCCAGACGCTCGGCCAGCTGCCGCGTGGTCGGCGCCTCGCCGCGCTCGTCGAGCGCGATGCGGCGGCAGCCGGCCGGCAGTTGCGCGTCGATGCGCGCCGCCTCCAGCGCCATCATGGCTTCCGCGCTCTTGCCCGAGCTGCGCGGTTCGGGCCGGATCTCCAGCAGTTCCAGCGGCAGTTCGCGCGGCATGCGCTTGGCGTACTCGGCCCAGCCGGCCGCAACCCATTCCGGCGGCCGCGCAGACACGGCCGCAACGATCAATTTCATTCGCCGCCGGCGTCGCTGTCGGCCTTCTTGCGCGGGCGCTTGGGCACCACCTTCCACAATTCTTCGAGGTTGTAATAGACGCGCACCGCGGGTTGCATGACGTGCACCACGATGTCGCCGAGGTCGACCAGCACCCATTCGCCGGTCTCCTCGCCCTCGATGCCGATCACCTCGCCGCCGGCCTCCTTGACCTTGTCATAGACGTTGCGCGCCAGGGACCTGACGTGGCGGTTGGAATCGCCGGTGGCGATGATCACGCGGTCGAACAGGGCCGAGATCTTGCTCGTGTTGAGCACCTCGACGTCCTTGGCCTTGATGTCCTCAAGGGCGGCGACGGCGATTTTCTGAAGTTTTCTAATGTCCATGCGAAGTCCGGTAGAGCTGATGGCAATCAATATAGTCGAGAACGGCCTCGGGAACCAGATAGCGGACGCTGAGGCCCGCGGCCAGCCGTCGGCGGATGGCGCTGGCGGAAATCTCCAGCGCGGTGATGGCGAAGGGCACGATGCGCCCCGCCGGGGCGCCGGCGAGGTCGGCGGCGACGCCCCGGCGCGCGGCAAATTCGGCATCCAGCGCCGTCTCGCCAGCGCCAACTTTCAATTCATGCCCCGGTCGCGTCGCCACGGCGACATGCGCCAGGCCGAACAGCTCGCGCCAGCGGTGCCAGGCTTCGAACCGGGCGAAGGCATCGGCGCCGAGCAGCAGCACCAGCGGCCGCTGCGCGCCATGCAGGCGGCGCTGGCGTTCCAGGGTGTCGATCGTGTAGCTCGGCGCCGCGCTGGCTGCCGCGCCGCTTGCCTGCAGCACTTCGGCCGCGTCGACGCTGAATCCCGGCAGCTCGGCCAGCGCCCGCTCCACCATCGCCAGGCGGTCGGCGGCCGCGCAAAGCGGCGCCTCGCGCAAGGCCGGCCTGCCGGCCGGAATCAGGCAGACCTCGGCCAGGCCCAGGGCCTCGCGCGCTTCCAGGGCCAGGCGCAGGTGCGCAACGTGCAGCGGATCGAAGGTGCCGCCGAACAGGCCGAGCACTCCCGCGCCGGGTTCACTCATCGGCCTGGGCCGGCACTGAGCCAGGCACGGTCACGGGTGCCGCGAACACGTCGCGATAGGACAGATACACGCTGGCCACCATGGTCGGCGCCAGCACGAAAATCAGCAGCATGCGCAGCGCCACCGAGAGGATGTCGAGCAGGGTCTGCGACAGCAGGCCGGCGACGATCAGGATCAGGCCCGGCACCAGGGCGCCGACCAAGGCCAGCGCCAGTCCGTACATGGCGAAGGCGCGCCAGTTGCGCCAGCTGGCGACGAAGCTGAAGAACAGCGATTTGCCCGCGCCGACGCCGTTCCAGGCGGTCAGCAAGGGCGCGAACCAGAAGGCCATCAGCAGCGGCGAGGCCAGCACCAGCAGGATGCCGAGATCGGTGGCGAGCGCCAGGGTTTCTTCCTGGTCCATGCCGTCGCTGATGTTGATCGGTTCGCCCAGCGCCGCGCCGCCCAGCACCAGCAGGCTGGAGCCCACCAGGTGCAGGCCGCCCAGGCGCAGCAGGCCGGTGCGCTGGGCGCCGATGCCGAAGCCCAGGGTGTTGGCGTCGAAGGGCTGGCCGCGTTCGATGGCGCGGCTGCCGTTGGCCAGCAGGACGGTCAGGGTCGGCAGCAGCAGCGGCAACAGGAAGGGGCCGATTTTCGGAATCAGGTTGACCACGATCACGGTCAGCAGGTAGGCGAAGGTCAGCGCCGTCATCAGCGGCGGATGGCGGCGAAACAGGGCGAAGCCGGCCAGCAGCCAGAGTATGCCGTGGCGCGCGGGGAGGCGGCGCGCGTCCATCAGTCGTCCTTTGCCGCAAAGCCGACGGGTTGCGCCGATTCAGGCGGCATGGCCGGCGGATCGAAGGCGATGTCGCCTTCCGGATCGGGCGTGCCGGTCGCCGCGAGGCCGGCAAAATCGAACAGGCGGGCGTCGAGCAGATGCGAGGGCACGACATTGGAGAGGCTGCGGAACATGGTCTCGATGCGCCCCGGAAAGCGCTTGTCCCAGTCGTTCAGCATCTGCTTGACCTGCTGGCGCTGCAGGTTGGGCTGCGAGCCGCAGAGGTTGCAGGGAATGATCGGGAAGTCGCGCACCGCGGCCCAGGCTGCCAGGTCGCTCTCGCGGCAATACGCCAGCGGCCGGATCACGATGTTGCGGCCGTCGTCGGATACCAGCTTGGGCGGCATGGATTTCAGCTTGCCGGCGAAGAACATGTTGAGCAGCAGGGTCTGCAGGATGTCGTCGCGATGATGGCCGAGCGCGATCTTGGTCGCCCCCAGTTCGCCGGCGACGCGGTACAGCACGCCGCGGCGCAGGCGCGAACACAGCGAGCAGGTGGTCTTGCCTTCCGGGATCACACGCTTGACAATGGAATAAGTGTCCTCGTTCTCGATGTGGAAGGGCACGTCGATGCTGCGCAGGTAGTCGAGCAGCACCTCGGCGGGGAAGCCGGGCTGCTTCTGGTCGAGATTGACGGCGACGATGTCGAAGGCGATCGGCGCGTGCTCGCGCAGGAACAGCAGCACGTCGAGCAGGGCGAAGGAATCCTTGCCGCCGGAGAGGCAGACCATGACCTTGTCGCCGGCCTCGATCATGTTGAAGTCGGCGATCGCCTGGCCCACCTCGCGGCGCAGGCGCTTGGCCAGCTTGTTCGCCTCGAAGGCTGATTTCTGCGCCTGGCGGGCGGTCGGAGCGGTGCTTGCGGTCAGCGGAGCGTTCATAGATGGGCGGTCCGGCCGCCGTCGACATTGATCACCTGCCCGGTGACATAGGGTGCATCGAAGACAAGAAATTTGACGGCGCGCGCGATGTCGGCGGGCGAGCCGACCCGCTTCAGCAGCGTGTTCTCAATGATAGCCGCGCGCACCTGCGGCGGAAAGTCATCCGTGCCCTGGGGCCATTCGATGGCGCCGGGCGCCACCGCATTCACCCTTACCCGCGGCCCGAGTTCCAGCGCCAGGGCGCGGGTCAGGCCGAGCAGGCCGGCCTTGGCCGCGCAGTACAGCGGATAGCCCTTGAGCGGGCGCTCGGCGTGGATGTCGGTGATATTGACGATGCAGCCGCCGCTGCTTTCGAGATGCGGCGCCGCGGCCTGGGCGAGGAACAGCGGGGCCTTGAGGTTGGTGCCGATCAGGTCGTCCCAGGCGGCCGCGTCGACGCCGTCGAGCCGCGTGGCGTAGAACGAGGAGGCGTTGTTCACCAGCGCATCGAGCCGGCCGAAGCGCGCCACCACGGCCGCCACCAGGCGCGGCAGCGCCGCCATGTCGAGCAGGTCGGCGGCGAAGCAGGCGGCGGATTCGCCCGCCGCGTCCGGGCGCGCCGCGTTCAGCTCGGCGGCCAGAGCATCCGCCGCGGCGGAAGATGCGCGATAGTGGATCGCCACGCAGGCGCCCGCAGCGTGCAGGCTGCGCGCGATCCCGGCACCGACGCGACGCGCGGCGCCGGTAACCAGGACCACTGGCAGCACGGGCGGATTCGTCATGCCGGAAGTATACCGGCGAGAACCCGGGCCGCCGCGGCGAAGCCGAAACTTGCCGTGACCGCCACCGCGGAACCGTAACCGGCGCAGTTGAGCCCGGCGCCGGCATCGAAGCCCTCATCGACCGCGCAAGAGTTGGCGCTGGTGGGACGGTGTGGGGAATTCGCGGAGCACTGCTCCGCGCCCACGCCGGTCGGCGGCTGTGCAAAGTCGCCGAGGATATGCGCCGGTCGCCGAATTGGCTCGGGCGAGAACACGCAATCGACGCCGAATTTCTTCTTCGGGTCGCGGGGGAAGCCGTAGTCCTTGCGCAACTGCGCGCGAACCTTGGAGGCCAGCGCATCCTGCGTGGTGCGCGCCAGGTCGATGACCTCGATCCGCGTCGGGTCGCTGCGGCCGCCGGCGGCGCCGGTGGTCACCACGCGGATCCCGGCGCGGCGGCACCAGGCGATCAGGGCCGCCTTGGCGCGCACATGGTCGATCGCGTCGAGCACCGCGCTGCAGGGCGGGATCAGGCTCGCCGGATTGCGCTCGTCGATGAACTCCTCCACCGTATTGACCACGCAGGCCGGATTGATCTGCGCAATGCGCGCCGCCATGGCCGCAGTCTTGGCCGCGCCCAACGTCGAATCGAGGGCGTGGATCTGGCGATTGATGTTGGATTCGGCGACATGGTCGAGGTCGATCAGGGTCAGTTGCCCGATCGCCGACCGCGCCAGGGCTTCCGCCGCCCATGACCCGACCCCGCCGATGCCCACCACCACGACATGCGCGGCCGCGGCGCGCGCCAGCGCGCCGGCCCCGTACAGGCGCTCGATGCCGCCGAAGCGGCGCTGGTGATCGGCAACGGAAGTCATGCGGCGATTGTATCCGGGCTGTCGCGTCGGGCGGAGCAGGGCCCGCAGGCAGAACCGGGCCGCGAAGGCCGGCAGGCGGATCTGCAAACAAGCACGGGGGTTCCAGAGAACCCCCGTGCTGATATTTTGAGCAGTTTAACAAGAAACGAAACCCGCGTCTCCGCCGAGCCTCAGACCCCGTGGGAAGGCTCGCCATATGTGCGTGATTCCGGGGAGGGATTCCGCGCCGCCGCAGATGTCCGCGACCGGAAGTTCAGAGATGTCGATTGGCACTCGCAGCCGTCGCCGATGACGGGCGCGCCGACTCCGCCCCGGAGGAACCGCCAATCAGGCATCCGGTTCTCAACAAACAGAATCAGGAAGGCCAGCGGCTCGGCATTCCTGTCCACCAACCGGTCAACGGTGACGTCATCCGCTTCAGTATCGAAGAAGTCTTCCGCTGGGAGGCGCATCACCTGCACCCGTGCCGCAGTGGTCCGGGCACGCCCGTCGATGCACTTCAGTCCGCCAGTTCGTAGCCGGTGCTGCGTCCGCCGCCGGGCGACTTCTTTAGCACGCCCAATTCCAGCAGTTGGGTGATGTCGCGCAGCGCGGTATCGGGCGAGCATTTGGCGATGGCGGCCCACTTGCTGCTGGTGAGCTTGCCCTCGAAGCCGTCGAGCAGGCGGTTGAGCAGTCTCACCTGCCGCTCGTTAAAGGGCCGTCTTTGTCCAATGAGAGCCCAGCGCTGCCAGATGCGCGCCTTGACCAGCACGGTATCCAGCGTGGACTGCGCGCTGGCGATGGCGCGCCCGAGCGTGTCGAGGAACCAAGACAACCAGCCGGTCACGTCGAGCGTGCCTTTCTGCGCGTGCTCCAGCACGTCGTAGTAGTCCTTGCGCTCGCGCTGGATTTGCGCCGACAGGCTGTAGAAGCGTTGCGGACTACCGTCGGCGCGAGCGAGGAAGAGGTCGCCCACGGCGCGGGCGATGCGCCCGTTGCCGTCGTCGAACGGATGCAGCGTCACGAACCACAGATGCGCCAGCCCCGCCTTGACGAGCGCGGGTTCACCGGTTTCCTCGTTGGCCCACGCCAAGAACCGCGCCGTCTCGACGGCCAACAGGTCGGCGGGTGGCGCTTGAAAGTGAATCTTGCGTCGCCCCACCGGGCCTGAGATAACCTGCATCGGCCCACCAGCATCGTCGCGCCACTGGCCCACGATAATCTTGTTCGTGCCCGAGTACCCAGTCGGGAACAATGCCGCGTGCCAGCCAAACAGGCGCTCGGAGGTCAGCGGTTCGGCGCCGTGGGACGTGGCGTCGAGCACCATGTCGACCACGCCTTCGACGTGCCGATCCACCGCAGCGACGGCGCCGATGTCCACGCCCAGACGGCGGGCGATGGACGAGCGCACGGATTCGACGTTCAGCACTTCGCCTTCGATTTCGCTGGTCTTGACCACGTCCTCGGTCAAGGCAGCGAGGCTGGCCTGATCGCGCAGCGCCAGCCCGACGTCGGCCAGGCGGCCCAGCAGCACGCCCTGGGCGCGGCTGACCTCGGTCAGCGGCCCGGTCAGCGCGGACAGCTCATAGCGCCAGTTGGGCCAATCGTCGGCCTGCCAGATGTAGATATTTTCTCCGCTATCCATGCGGAGATTAAACACCTATTTCGCCGCAGGGGCAAGTCATTCTCCGCGTAACGTGCGGCGAAAGTGGCGGTTAATCGCCGCACCCGGCTCGGCCGGGCTGGCGCGCAGCCAAGAGCTTGGCTTCCTGCCGTATCAGATTTCAATTTCCGATCGACACGAAAGCTGTGTCAGATTTCGGTTTCCGCTGACAGCACGCGCACAAGCGTTTGGTGAACAACACTGACTGCGTGTGCCACGGCTTCGAGGTTGGCGCGGATTTCGAGACAAGGGCGGAACAGGGGCGAACCGGGTATTTATGACGTTCGGGCAAGCGATCGGCGGCACTCGCAGAACGGCCCGGAACCCAGCATCTTCTGCGGAACCCGGATACGAAAACGCCCAACCGAGAGGGGTTGGGCGTTGACGTTGAATTGGTGGCCAGGGGCAGAATCGAACTGCCGACACACGGATTTTCAATCCGTTGCTCTACCAACTGAGCTACCTAGCCGCAAAGGCTGCGGATTATAGGGCCTGGGCGTTGCCGCGTCAAAGGCCGCCGCGCTCATGCCTTTGTCCCCGTTGCTGACGGGTTTCTGACGGGCGGCGTAAGTACCCCGTAAGCGCATGGTAAGGGCCGCGTAAGAGCGTTCGCCTAGGATGCGGACATCCAGCAGAGCTGGGCATTCCACCATTACAACAATTCCCTTCCACTCCAAGGAGGAAGTATGAAAGACGAGGATATCGTCGCGCGGATTCAACAGAATCCGAAGTTTCTCAAGTTCGTCAGCATGCGCAACAACTACTCGATCGTATTGTCGATTCTGATGATGATCGTGTATTTCGGCTACATCCTGCTGGTCGCCTTCAACAAGCAGTTCCTGGCGACCAAGATCACTGCGGGTGCCGTGACTTCCATCGGGATTCCGTTGGGCGTAGGCGTGCTCGTATTCACCATCGTCATAACCGCCATCTATGTCCGCCGCGCGAACAGCGAATTCGACGCGACCAAGGACGAAATCGTCAAGGAGGCTTCCAAGTGATCAAGCTCAGGCACATTCTCTTCGGCGCGACCGCAATCCTCGCGGCAGGTTTCGTCCTGGCCGCCGGCGCCGACCTTGGCCAGGCGCAGAAGCAGGCGACCAACTGGACCGCCATCACGATGTTCGCGATCTTCGTCGGCATCACGCTGTGGATCACCAAGTGGGCGGCAGCCAAGACCAAGACGGCGGCCGACTTCTACACCGCCGGCGGCGGCATCACCGGCTTCCAGAACGGCCTGGCGATTGCCGGTGACTACATGTCGGCAGCCTCCTTCCTGGGTATTTCCGGCCTGGTGTTCGGCTCCGGCTTCGACGGCCTGATCTTCTCGATCGGCTGGCTGGTCGGCTGGCCGGTGATCACCTTCCTGATGGCCGAGCGCCTGCGCAACCTGGGCAAGTTCACCTTTGCCGACGTCGCCGGTTACCGCTTCGATGCGGGCCCGATCCGCACCTTCGCCGCCTGCGGTTCGCTGGTGGTGGTGGCCTTCTACCTGATCGCCCAGATGGTCGGTGCCGGCCAGCTGATCAAGCTGCTGTTCGGCCTCGACTACATCGTGGCGGTGAGCATGGTCGGTGCGATCATGATGATCTACGTGTTGTTCGGCGGCATGACCGCGACGACCTGGGTGCAGATCATCAAGGCCTGCATGTTGCTGACCGGTGCCACCTTCATGGCCCTGGCGGTGCTGTTCCAGTTCGGCTTCAGCCC
The DNA here is from genome assembly GCA_023700805.1 of Sulfuritalea sp. Classification (GTDB taxonomy): domain Bacteria; phylum Pseudomonadota; class Gammaproteobacteria; order Burkholderiales; family Rhodocyclaceae; genus Sulfuritalea. The sequence continues at coordinate 23,575 of JAMPYF010000011.1, read as the reverse complement.
CGAGGCGATGTTCAGCAAGGCCGTTGAAGTGCATGCCAAGAAGGACGCCATCATGGGCCCGGGCGGACTGATCAACGACCCGATCTCGGCCATATCGGTCGGCATGGCGCTGATGTTCGGCACCGCCGGCCTGCCGCACATCCTGATGCGCTTCTTCACCGTTCCGAGCGCCAAGGAAGCCCGCAAGTCGGTGGGCTGGGCGACGACCTGGATCGGCTACTTCTACATCCTGACCTTCATCATCGGCTTCGGCGCCATCACCAACCTGATTCCCAACCCGGCGGATTACTTCGTCAATGGTGAAATCGCCCAGGGTCTCAAGGGCGGCGGCAACATGGCGGCGGTGCATCTGGCCAAGGCGGTGGGCGGCGACATGTTCATGGGCTTCATCTCCGCCGTGGCCTTCGCCACGATCCTGGCGGTGGTGGCCGGCCTCACGCTGTCCGGCGCATCGGCGGTGTCGCACGACCTCTACGCTTCGGTATGGCGTCATGGCAACGTGGATTCGGCGACCGAACTGCGCGTCTCGAAGATCACCACCGTGTGCCTCGGCATCTTCGCCGTGCTGCTCGGCATCGTGTTCGAGAAGGAAAACGTCGCCTTCATGGTGATGCTGGCCTTCGCCGTGGCCTGCTCGGCCAACTTCCCGGTGCTGTTCATGTCCGTGCTGTGGAAGGATTGCACCACCAAGGGCGCGGTTGCCGGCGGTACGGTGGGCCTGATCTCCTCCGTCGCGCTGACCATCATGTCGCCCGCGGTGTGGGAAGTCTCGCTCGGCCACGCCAAGGGTTCGGCCATGTTCCCCTACGCGTCGCCGGCGATTTTCTCGATGACCGCGGCCTTCGCGGTGATCTGGATCGTCTCCCTGCTCGACCGCAGCGCCCAGGCGGCCAAGGAACGCGCACTGTTCCCGGCGCAGCTGGTGCGCTCGGAAACCGGCGTCGGCAGTTCCAGCGCCTCCGGCCACTGACGTCGGCCCGCGCGGCGGAATTGCCTGCCCCCGGAGGGGAATCCCAGGCATGCAAAGCCCCGACGCGCGAGGCGAAGCAAGGCCGCAAAGCAAAAAGCCAGCCCCGCGGGGCTGGCTTTTTTTATGCGGGGCAGCTTGTTCCGGGACTGCTGCCGGCCCGGATTTGCCCTAGCCGAGCGTGCCGTCGAAGGCCAGGTGGCCGTCGATCAGCGTATAGCGCACGCGGCCGGGAAACTCCACGCCGAGGAAGGGAGTGTTCTTGCCCTGGCTTCTGAGGTTTTCGCGCGTCACGCGGAATTCGGCCAGCGGATCGAAGACGCAGATGTCGGCGGCGCTGCCGAGGCCCAGGCTGCCGGCCTTGACGCCGAGTATGCGCGCCGGGTCGGAGGTCACGCGCGCCAGGGCGGTCACCAGCGGCAGCTTGATTTCCCTGGCCCATTTGAGCGTCAGCGGCAGCAGCAGTTCCAGTCCGGTGGCGCCGATCTCGGCTTCCTCGAACGGCATCTGCTTGCCGTCGTCATCGACCGGGGTGTGGTCCGAACACAGCGCGTTGATCGCGCCCGAGGCCAGCCCGGCGCGCAGGGCGTCGCGATCGCGCTGCGAGCGCAGCGGCGGGTCGAGCCGGGCATGGGCATTGAAGAAACCGACGTCCATTTCGCACAGGTGCAGATGATGGACGCCGACGTCGCAGGTCACCGCGATGCCGGCGGCGCGCGCGGCGACGATCATGTCCACCCCGGCTGCCGATGAAATCCGCGTGACATGAACCCGCGCGCCGGTCTCGCGCGCCAGGTGCAGGATGGTCGCCAGGGCGATGGTTTCGGCTGCCACGGGGATTCCGGCCAGACCCAGGCGGGCCGCGACTTCGCCGTCATGGGCGACGCCCTTGCGGGCCAGGAAGGGATCCTGCGCCTGCAGCCAGACCGGGAAATCGAAGGTCGCCGCATACATCATGGCGCGCAGCAGCACCTGGGTGTCGACGATGGCGCGATTGGCCTGGCCGAAGGCGACGCAACCGGCCTCGCTGAGCTCCGCCATTTCGGTCAGCGCCTTGCCTTCGAGCTGCGTGGTCAGGGCGCCGACCGGATGCACGTGGGCGAAATCGGGCAGGCGCGCGCGATGGGTCAGCATTTCCACCAGGCCCGGTTCGTCCAGCACCGGATCGGTGTCGGGCGGACAGGCCAGCCGCGTCACGCCGCCGGCCGCTGCCGCGGCCATTTCGGATTCCAGCGTGGCGCGGTATTCGAAGCCCGGTTCGCGCAGCCGCGCCGCCAGGTCGACCAGGCCGGGGCAGACGATGCAGCCCGTCGCGTCGAGCACGCTGTTGGCCCCATCGACCCCCCAGCCCGGCGGCGGGTTGCCAACGCCAACTATGCGCCCGGCGCCGACGAACAGGTCGAGCGCCTTGTCGGTCTTGCTCGCCGGGTCGATCAGCCGGCCGTTCTTGATGTGGATCTTCATGGAGTCAAAGCTCTCAGTTTCCAGCCAGCATGGCCATTACCGCCATGCGTACGGCGATGCCGAAGGTGACCTGGGGCAGGATCACCGCCTGGCCGCCGTCGGCCACCGCCGAATCGATCTCGACGCCGCGGTTCATCGGCCCCGGGTGCATGACGATGGCGTCGGGCTTGGCCAGCGCGAGTTTTTCCGGGGTCAGGCCGTAGGACTTGAAATATTCCTGGGTCGAGGGCAGCAGCGCGCCCTGCATGCGTTCGTTCTGCAGGCGCAGCATCATCACCACATCGACGCCGCGCAGGCCTTCGCGCATGTCGTTGAACACCCTGACGCCGAGTCGCTCGACGCCGGTCGGCAGCAGGGTCTTGGGCCCGATCACGCGCACTTCGGGCACGCCCAGCGTGGTCAGGGCATGGATCTGGCTGCGCGCCACGCGCGAATGCAGCACGTCGCCGACGATGGCCACGGTCAGCTGGGTGAAGTCCTTCTTGTAGTGGCGGACCGTGTACATGTCCAGCAGGCCCTGCGTCGGATGCGCGTGGCGGCCGTCGCCGGCGTTCACCACGTGGATGTGGTCGCGCCCGGTGGCGCGCAGGTGCTGCGCGATCAGGTAGGGCGCGCCGCTGGAGGCGTGGCGCACCACGAACATGTCGGCCTGCATCGCCGCGAGGTTGTCGGCGGTGTCGAGCAGGGTCTCGCCCTTGCTCGCCGAGGAGGTGTTGATGTTGAGGTTGATGACGTCGGCGGATAGCCGCTTGGCGGCGATCTCGAAGGTGGTGCGGGTGCGCGTCGAGTTCTCGAAGAACAGGTTGAACACGCTCTTGCCGCGCAACAGCGGCACTTTCTTCACTTCGCGCTCGGCGACTTCGGTGAAGGGCGCGGCGGTGTCGAGGATGCGCTCGAGCACCTCGCGCGGCAGGCCTTCGATGGTCAGCAGGTGGTTGAGTTCGCCATGCCGGTTGAGTTGCGGGTTGCCGCCGCCGTTCATGAAGCTCATTTCTCTATCACCCGGAAGGAGAGCCCGCCGTCCGCATCCCGCTCCAGCGCCAGCATCTGCGCGGCAGGCAGGCTCAGGGCATGCGCGCAGAAACCGGGGGCGATGGGCAGCTCGCGGCCGCCGCGGTCGATCAGCACGGCGAGGTCTATCCTTGCCGGCCGGCCGTAGTCGAACAGTTCGTTCATGGCCGCGCGTATGGTGCGGCCGGTGTGCAATACGTCATCGACGATCACGATGTGCGCGCCGTCGACCTCGAAGGGTATCTGCGAGGTCTTGGCGTTGGCATGCAGGCCGCGCTGATGGAAGTCGTCGCGATAGAAGGAGACATCCATCGAGCCGGGCGGCAGCTTCAGGCCGAGCGCCGCATGCAGGCGCTCGGCGACCCAGACGCCGCCGGTGTGGATGCCGACCAGGGCCGTCGCGGCGGGATCGACGTGGGGCCGCATGGCCTCGGCGAGGGTGGCGCAGAGCGCTTCGGCGTCAGGCAGTGGCAGGCGTTGCGGCATGGTTGTCGAACCAGGTCTGGAGAATGATGCAGGCGGCTTCGGCATCGACCTGCAGTTTGCGTTGCTGCCAGGACAGCCCGCGCTCGCGCAGGTTCGCCTCGGCCGCGGTGGAGCTGAAGCGCTCGTCGACTTCATCGACCGGCAGGCGGAAACGACCGCGCAGCTGGTTGGCGAAGCGCGTGCAGCGCGCCGTCATTTCGTGCGCCGTGCCGTCCTCGTTGAGGGGCCGGCCCACCAGCAGCTGCACCGGCTGCCATTCGGCGATGAGCCGGGCGATGGCGTCGAAGCGCGCATCGTTGCCTTCGGCATCGATAGTGGTCAGTGGCCGGGCGGAAGCCGAGCGACCCGCACCGAGCAGGGTACCGATGGCGACGCCGATGCGCTTGATGCCGAAGTCGAAAGCCAGTACGGAACCGCTGGCAGCAAGGCCCCCACCCCCCGCCCCCCGCCCCGGCGGGGGTGACACTGGTTCGCCGCCCACGGGCGGCTCCGGGTCGAACGCTGCGCTTGCCTTGGGGCGGCCCGGCGGCAAGCGCTCAGGCATGCCCGGCCACTTCGGACAGGTTGGCGAAATCCACGCCGAGCAGTTGCATCGCCGCCGGCAGGCGTTCTTCGGGCGGCACATAGAAGATGATGCCGATGTCGGCCTCCACCGTCAGCCAGGCGTTCTGCGACAGCTCCCATTCGAGCTGCCCGGCGGTCCAGCCGGCGTAGCCGAGGCTGACCAGCACTTCGGCCGGCAGGCCGGTGCTGCCCATCGACTGCAGGATGTCGCGCGAACTGGTCAGCGCGATTTCTTCGCTGATGTTGAGCGAAGACTGCCATTGCCCGGCCGGCCGGTGCAGCACGAAGCCGCGATCGGTCTGCACCGGGCCGCCGAAATACACCGGCAGCTCGGCGAAGCGGGCCTCGGCCTGCTGGTCTTCGAGAGGAATGCTGACCCGGTCGAACAGTCCGGCGAGGTTCATGTCCATCGGGCGATTGACGATGATGCCGATCGCCCCGTCGGCGTTGTGCTCGCAGATGTAGGTCAGGGTGCGGGAAAAATTCGGGTCGGCCATGGCGGGCATGGCGATCAGAAAGTGGTTGGCGAGACTGACGGTTTCCATGGATCTGCCGCCATTGTAATCTGTCAGTACCTTCCCGAGTATCCCCGTTCGATCATCCGATGTCCGCCGCCCTCGTCTGGTTCCGTCGCGATCTGCGCTTGCACGACCACGCCGCCCTGCATCACGCGCTGCGCATGCACACGCGGGTGCATTGCGCCTTCGTCTTCGACACGACGCTGCTCGATCGCCTGCCGCGTCGCGACCGGCGCGTCGAGTTCATCCTGCGCGCGGTGGAGGATGTCGCCGCCGCGCTGCGCGCGATGGGCGGCGCGCTGATCGTGCGCCATGGCGATCCGCGGATCGAAATTCCGCATCTCGCCGCACAGCTCGGCGTCGCCGCGGTATTCGCCAACCGCGACTACGAGCCGGCGGCGATCGCCCGCGATGCGGAAGTCAGGCGCCGTCTCCATGCGGGCAAACCCGACGCCGACTATCTCGATTTCAAGGACCAGGTGATCTTCGAGCGCGACGAGCTGATGACCCAGGGCGGCAAGGCCTTTTCGGTGTTTACGCCCTACAAGAATGCCTGGCTCAAGAGGCTGGCGGCGGCCGACCTGCGCGCCTGGCCCGTCGCGGAATACGCCGCGCATCTCGCGCCGCCGGTGGCCGACGCTCCGCTGCCGACGCTGCAGGACCTGGGCTTCGAAGATACCGATCTGGGCGCACTGCGTGTGCCCACCGGCATGGGAGGCGCGCAAGCCTTGTTCCGCGACTTCATCGGCCGCATCGACGACTATGCCGCCACGCGGGATTTCCCTGCCGTCAGGGGCACTTCCTTCCTGTCGGCGCATCTGCGCTTCGGCACCCTCTCGATCCGCCAGCTTGCCGCCTACGCCCATGCGCACGGCGGCCGCGGCGCGGAAACCTGGCTTGCGGAACTGATCTGGCGCGACTTCTACCACGCCATCCTCTGGCACCATCCGCGCGTCGCCACCCAATGCTTCAAGCCGGCCTGCGACGCCCTGCGCTGGGATGTCGCGCCGGAACTGTTCGCCGCCTGGTGCGCGGGCCGCACCGGTTATCCGCTGGTCGATGCCGCGATGCGCCAGCTGTCGTCCTGCGGCTGGATGCACAACCGCCTGCGCATGGTCGCCGCATCCTTCCTGTGCAAGGACCTGGGCCTCGACTGGCGCCAGGGCGAGGCCTGGTTCGCCGAAAAGCTGCTCGATTTCGACCTTGCCGCCAACAACGGCGGCTGGCAGTGGGCCGCTTCGACCGGCTGCGATGCGCAACCCTGGTTCCGCATTTTCAATCCCGTCACGCAGTCGGAAAAATTCGACGCCGAGGGCCGCTTCATCCGCAGCCAGGTGCCGGAACTGGCGCGCGTGCCGCAGAAGTTCATCCACGCGCCGTGGAAAATGAGCGCGGATCAGCAGGCCGCCTGCGCTGTCGTCATCGGTCGCGACTACCCGGCGCCGGTGGTCGACCACGCGCAGGCGCGGCTGCGCACGCTGCGGCGCTTCAAGGCGGGCGGCGGCTGATCGGGCGCGTACCGGCGCCGTGGCGCCAGCGGCAACTTTCTGCGGCCGCGCCCGCGGGCTGCTAATCTCGGCCTCATGGTCTCCCCGGCAAGCTGGCCGGCGGCCGATGTGCATGACGAACAGGAGGGTGAAATGAGAATTGCGGTGATGGGCGCCGGTGCGGTGGGTTGCTATTACGGCGGAATGCTGGCCCGCGCCGGCCATGCGGTGGTCCTGGTCGGACGGCCGCAGCATGTCGCGGCGATCGAGCGCGACGGCCTGCTGCTGGATACTCAGACCTTCCGCGAGCACGTCGCGCTGGAGGCCGGCACCGATGCCGGCGGCGTGGCCGGGGCGCAACTGGTGCTGTGCTGCGTCAAGTCGACCGATACCGCCGCGGCCGCCGCGGCGATGGCGCCGCACCTGGCCGCCAATGCAATCATCCTGAGCCTGCAGAACGGCGTCGATAACGCCGACCGCCTGCAGGCGCTGCTCGGGCGCGAGGTGCTGCCGGCCGTGGTCTATGTCGCGGCCGAAATGGCCGGGCCCGGGCATGTGCGGCACCGCGGGCGCGGCGAGCTGGTGATAGGGCCATCGCCCCAGGGCGCCGAACTGGCGCGGATGTTCGCCGCCGCCGGCGTGCCGGTGCAGGTCTCCGACAACGTCGCCGGCGCGCTGTGGGCCAAGCTGATCATCAATTGCGCCTACAACGCGCTTTCGGCCATCACGCAACTGCCCTACGGCCGCATTGTTGAGGGCGCCGGCGTGGATCAGGTGATGCGCGACATCGTCGCCGAATGCCTGGCCGTGGCGCAGGCCGAAGGCGTGACCCTGCCCGGCGACATCCACCAGGCCGTGGCCGACATCGTGCGGACCATGCCCGGCCAGCTGTCTTCGACCGCCCAGGACCTGGCGCGCGGCAAGCGCAGCGAGATCGACCACCTCAACGGCTACGTGCTGCGCCGCGGCGAGGCGCTGGGCATCGCGACGCCGGTCAATCGCGTCCTGCACGCCCTGGTGCGGCTGCTCGAAAATCATCATTGACTCACTCCGAGCCGGCAGTTCGCGGATGAACGGCGGCATGCGGACACATCATGGGAGGGGCAGCAAGCTGCACGGGAGTTGGCGACAGCGCAGCGCCTGAAGCGCCGATCCGCTTCGATCGTACTTATTGCGGCTAGCCCGCAAGCCGGCTGCACAGAGGCCATCCCAGCCTGCCGTTCCGGTCCCAAGAACCCGTCGCCGTGCCGCCAGCGCCAACTCTTTAAAAATCGATTGCCATATTCCCCCACCGCCGTTATAGTGATTGGCGCTCAAAATTGAGCACGCGCCAGCGGCTATCCAATCAACCCCGATGACCCCCAAAGATCAAGTCCATTTTCAGATTCTTCGCGCAATCGAACAGAACCCGGAAATCTCGCAGCGGGACCTTGCCCATCAGCTGGGGATAAGCAATGGGAAGGTTCACTATCTGATCGCCGCCCTGGTCGAAAAAGGCCTGCTCAAAATGGCGCACTTCGGCCGCAGCGGCGGCAAGCTTTCCAAGGTCGCGTACCTCCTGACGCCCGAGGGCGTCAGGAACCGTGCCCTGCTGACCCGCGATTACCTGGCCCGGAAAGAAGCCGAGTACGAAGCCCTGAAGGCCGAAATATCGGCGCTGCGGCAAGCGCAAGCGGAAATGCCGGGCAGTGCCGCGCTGCCCACGAAGCAGAATGCATGAGTACCTTGTCCTCGATCTCCGTTCCGTCGCCCACCTTCTGTCGTCGAGAAAGCCCTGATCCTGCATGAACATTTCAACAGACACCCGTATCGCCATCGTCGGCCTGGGCTACGTCGGCCTGCCGCTGGCCGTTGAATTCGGCAAGAAATACCCGGTCACCGGCTTCGACATCAAGCAAGGCCGCATCGACGAACTCAAGGCCGGCCGCGACAGCACCCGTGAAGTCGAACCCGCCGAACTCGCCGCAGCCAGCCAGCTCAGCTTCACCGCCGACCCGGAACAACTGCGCAGCTGCAATGTCTTCATCGTCACCGTACCCACCCCCGTCGACAACGCCCAGCGCCCCGACCTCACCCCGCTGATCAAGGCCTCCGAAACCGTCGGCAAGGTCATGCCCAAAGGCGCCATCGTCATCTACGAATCCACCGTCTACCCCGGCGCCACCGAAGAAGTCTGCGTCCCCATCCTCGAAAAACACTCCGGCCTAAGCTACTCCACCTCCCTCCCCTTCAAGGGGAGGGCCGGGGAGGGGATGGGGCAGGGGCAGGAGACGGAACAAAATATCTTCCACTGCGGCTACAGCCCCGAACGCATCAACCCCGGCGACAAACAACACCGCCTGCCCACCATCAAGAAGGTCACCTCCGGCTCCACCCCGGAAATCGCCGATTTCGTCGATACCCTCTATCGCAGCATCATCACCGCCGGCACCCACAAGGCCAGCTCCATCAGGGTCGCCGAAGCCGCCAAGGTCATCGAAAACACCCAGCGCGATCTCAACATCGCCCTGATGAACGAACTCTCATTGATCTTCCACCGCCTCGGCATCGACACCCTCGAAGTGCTTGAAGCCGCCGGCAGCAAATGGAACTTCCTGCCCTTCCGACCGGGCCTCGTCGGCGGCCACTGCATCGGCGTCGATCCCTACTACCTGACCCACAAGGCGCAGGAGATCGGCTACCACCCCGAAGTCATCCTCGCCGGCCGCCGAATCAACGACAGCATGGCCGGCTATGTGGCCGACGAAGTCGTCAAGCTCATGACGCGGCGCAAGATGCAAGTTGTGGACTCAAGAATCCTCATCCTCGGCCTGACCTTCAAGGAAGGCTGGCGGAATACGGCATCACGCTGGCCGACTTGGGCGGCGGTGTCAAGGCCGCCAAAACCCGCAAGGCCGTCGCGGCGAAGTATCGCAATCCCGCCAATGGCGATTCCTGGTCGGGCCGCGGCCGGGTCCCGAAGTGGCTGGTTGCGTTGGAGGGGTCCGGGCGAAAGCGGGAGGAGTTTGCGGTGAAGTGAGGGGGCGCAAGGCGCAAGATTATTGGCGCATCATTTGCGATATTCAGGATCGTTGTGTTATCGGTCGCCCCTCCGCGTAGGTGATCGGCGCGAGGCTTATCGATAGAAATTGTGGAAGGGGTGGCGGACTCAGGTCCGCCTTGCAGGTCGGGGACAGGGTGCCGTTGTAGGGCCGACTTCAGTCGGCCAAAGGGGGTAGATGGCGGACTGTCATCGCTGTTCGAAGCTCGCTGTGAATGTTGAAAGTCAATGAAACAAATACTTCAAAGCCTCAAAACAGGCGCGACTGAAGTTGCCGACGTTCCCTGCCCGGCGGTCGGCCGCGGCAAGTTGCTGATCGGCACCACGCGCACGCTGGTGTCGGCGGGTACCGAGCGCATGATGATCGAGTTCGGCAAGGCCGGCTGGATCGACAAGGCGCGCCAGCAGCCGGACAAGGTGCGCATGGTGCTCGACAAGATCAGGACCGACGGCCTCCTGCCGACGGTTGACGCGGTGTTCAACAAGCTCGACCAGCCGCTGCCGCTGGGCTACTGCAATGCGGGGCGGGTGCTGGAAGTTGGCGCTGGCGTGACGGCGTTTGCCGTTGGCGATCGCGTGATCTCGAACGGCAAGCACGCCGAGGCGGTGAGCGTGCCGGTGAATCTGTGCGCAAGGGTGCCGGATTCCGTGTCCGACGAGGAGGCGGCGTTCACCGTGGTGTGCGCCATCGCGTTGCAGGGCATCCGCCTGGTGCAGCCGACGCTGGGCGAGGCGGTGGTGGTGACCGGGCTCGGCCTGATCGGGCTGGTGACGGTGCAGTTGCTGCGCGCGCAGGGCTGCCGCGTGCTGGGGCTGGATTTTGACGCGGACAAGCTCGCCCTGGCGCGGGCCATGGGCGCCGAGGTGGTGGATCTGGCGGCCGGCGAGGATCCGGTGGCGACGGCGCAGCGTTTTTCGCGCGGGCGCGGCGTCGATGCGGTGCTGATCACGGCTTCGACCAAGAGCAACGAGCCGGTGCACCAGGCCGCGCAGATGTGCCGCAAACGCGGCCGCATCGTGCTGGTCGGCGTGACGGGCCTGGAGCTTTCGCGCGCCGACTTCTTCGAGAAGGAGCTGACTTTCCAGGTGTCGTGCTCCTACGGGCCGGGGCGCTATGACCCCAGCTACGAGGACAAGGGGAACGACTACCCGGTGGGCTTCGTGCGCTGGACCGAGCAGCGCAACTTCGAGGCCGTGCTGGACATGATGGCCGACGGCCGGCTGGACGTGAAGCCGCTGATTTCGCACCGCTTCGCGATCGACGACGCCGAGCAGGCTTATGCCCTGGTGGGCGGGGCCGGGCCTTCGCTGGGGATACTGCTGGAATATCCGCAGGATGAAGAGTTGGCGCTTGCCGGCCCGCGAAGCGGAGTCCCCGGCAGACAGAGTCCGGTACGGCGGCAGACTGTTGAATTTACGCATGCGGCTGCGGCGCCGGCTGCCGCGTGCAGTTGCGGTTTTATCGGCTCGGGCAATTACGCGACCGCGGTGCTGATCCCGGCCTTCAAGCTGGCCGGGGCGCGCTTGAAGGTGGTGGCATCGAGCGCCGGCGTGAGCGGGCTGCATGCGGGGCGCAAGTTCGGCTTCGAGCAGACCACCACCGATACCGCGGGCGTGCTGAGCGATCCGGCGGTGAATGCGGTGGTGATCACCACGCGGCACGACAGCCATGCCGGTCTGGTGATCGAGGCCCTCAAGGCCGACAAGCATGTGTTCGTCGAAAAGCCACTCTGCCTGACGCTGGACGAACTGGCCGCGATCGAAGCCGCGGCGGCCTCATCGGCCGGGCGCGTGATGGTCGGCTTCAACCGCCGCTTTGCGCCGCAGGTGCAGCGCGTCAAGGCCTTGCTCGCGGGTGTCGGCGGCCCCAAGGCGTTTGTCATGACGGTGAATGCCGGCGCGATTCCGGCCGAGCACTGGACGCAGGACAGCGAGGTCGGCGGCGGCCGCATCGTCGGCGAGGCCTGCCATTTCATCGATCTGCTGCGCTTTCTGGCCGGCGCGCCTATCGTCGAGTGGCGGCGGACGGACATGGCATCGGCAACCCAGGATACGGTGAGCCTGCAGCTTTCGTTCGCAGACGGCTCGATCGGCACCGTGCATTACTTCGCCAACGGCCCGAAGAGCTTTCCCAAGGAACGGCTGGAGGTGTTTGCCAGCGGTCGGGCGCTGCAACTCGACAACTTCCGCAGGCTTGCCGGTTTCGGCTGGCCGGGTTTCGCCAAGATGAACCTGTGGCGCCAGGACAAGGGCCAGAAAGCCTGTGCCGCCGCCTTTGTCCGCGCAGTCGAGGCGGGCGGCCCGGCGCCGATTCCGCTGGAGGAATTGATCGAAGTGGCGCGGGTGACGATCGAGGCGGCGGGTGGGTGAGGGTATAGTTTTGTTGCAAGGCATCGTCAAGAAGCAGGAAAACGCCGATCGCGACGATATCGACCTTGCCGGAAAACGCTGGAAGAAATGGAAGGACGCAAAGTGAAACGCAACAAGCATGAGGGATCGAGCTTCGATGACTTTCTCAAGGACGAAGGTATCTATGAGGATGTCGAAGCAACTGCCATAAAGAAAGTGATCGCTGTAATGCTGGCGGAGGCGATGAAATCTCAAAAAATATCGAAAGTTGCGATGGTGAAGCGCATTGGCACCAGCCGCTCGCAACTGGATCGCCTGCTTGATCCCGACAACGCTTCCGTTACGCTGGTGACGCTTACGAAGGCGGCCGCCGCAATCGGGAAGCGCTTGAAAATAGCTTTTGAGGATGATCCAGGCCAGCGACGTTCCACGGCAAAAATCGCTTGATTGGTAATGCCGCTTCCGCGAACGCGATGTCGCCGATCGCGCTTTGGCCATGACTTGCCGGCCATTTCCTGCGGGTCGCAATTTTCTCGGAACGGTCTTCCGCTACTGGCACACTATCCGCTATCTGCGGCCAGTCCAGATTTACGGTCGGCTGTGGTTTCGCCTGCGTCGCCCGGCGCCAGATCTGCGGCCGCCGCCGGAAGTGCGGCCAGCGACCGGACAGTGGGCACGTTGCGGTCGGGTGGTATCGATGACCGGGCCGGCGCGCTTTCACTTTTTGTCGGTGACGCGGACATTGACTTCGGCTGCCGACTGGAATCGGTCGGATTGGCCCAAGCTCTGGCTCTACAACCTGCATTATTTCGATGACCTGAACGCCGACGATGCGGCGGCACGGCTGGAGTGGCACCGCGCCCTGATGGCACGCTGGATCGCCGAGAACCCACCTGCGGTCGGCAACGGCTGGGAGCCTTATCCGCTGTCGCTGCGGCTGGTGAACTGGATCAAGTGGCTTGCCGCGGGCAATGCGCCAGAGGCGGGTGTGGTCCAAAGTCTGGCGGTGCAGGCGCGCTGGCTGATGGGACGGCTGGAGTGGCATCTGCTGGGAAACCATTTGCTGGCGAACGCCAAGGCGCTGGTCTTTGCCGGGACGTTCTTTTCCGGGCCGGAGGCTGATGTCTGGCGGGAGAAGGGGCTCGCCATTCTGCGCCGCGAGCATGCCGAACAGATACTGGAGGACGGCGGGCATTTCGAGCGCAGCCCGATGTATCACGCGATCATTCTTGAGGATCTGCTGGACTTGATCCAGCTTGCACGGCGCTGGCCGGGCACGATGGACCCCGCAGCGGTGACCGACTGGCGCCGGCTCGCGCTGCGCATGCTGGACTGGCTGGCGGCGATGACCCATCCGGACGGCGGGATTGCATTTTTCAACGATGCAGCGTTTGGGATTGCGCCGAAGCTGGCGGACCTGGGCGCTTACGCTGATGAGTTGGGGATGGTTGCTGGCGGACTGAAGTCGGCCCTGCAGAGTGGCTACGTACGGGTGCGGAGAAATGATGCCGTCCTGATAGCGGATGTCGGCGAAATCGGTCCCGACTATCTGCCCGGCCACGCCCATGCCGATACGCTGTCCTTCGAGCTGTCTGTTTTCGGGCAGCGGGTAGTAGTGAATTCGGGGACGTCGGAGTACGGGCTCGGTGCCGAGCGTCTGCGCCAGCGCGGCACCGCAGCGCACAGTACGGTGCAGATCGATGGCGCCGATTCGAGCGAGGTCTGGAGCGGCTTTCGCGTGGCGCGCCGGGCGCGGCCCGTGGGCTTCGCCGCGAGCGAGGACGCCGATGCCGTGGAGCTGACTTGTGCGCATGATGGCTATTGTCGTCTGCCGGGGCGGCCCCTGCACCGCCGCAACTGGCGCATGACGGAGCAGGGTTTGCGCGTTACCGATACGGTCGAAGGCGGTTTTGGCGAAGCGGTGGCGCGCTTCTACCTGCATCCGGCCGTCACGGCTTCCAGCGCAGGCGACGGCGGGCTGCTGACTCTACCCGATGGACATATAATCCGCTGGTGCGCGACCGGTGGTGCCGCTCGTGTCATAGTCGCCACCTGGCATCCGGAGTTCGGCCAGTCGATAGCCAGTATGTGTATCGAGCTTGTGTTCAAAGGGCCGCAGGCGGCGATGGAATTTTCCTGGGCTTGATATGCACATTCTGTTTCTGACCGACAATTTCCCGCCTGAGGTCAACGCGCCCGCTTCGCGCACTTTCGAACATTGCCGGGAATGGGTCCAGGCCGGGCATCGCGTTACTGTGGTGACCTGTGCGCCGAATTTTCCCAAGGGCAGGGTGTTCGACGGCTATCGCAATGCGCTTTGGCAGACCGAAGAGATGGCCGGCATCCGCGTGATCCGGGTGTGGAGCTACATCACGGCCAACGAGGGCTTCATCAAGCGCATCCTCGATTACCAGAGTTTCATGGCGGCGGCGATCCTTGCTTCGCCGTTCATCCGCGGCGTGGATGTGGTGCTGGGCACGTCGCCGCAGTTGTTCACGACCTGCGCCGCGTATGCGGTGAGCCGCCTGAAGCGCGTTCCGTATGTATTCGAACTGCGCGATTTGTGGCCGGAATCGATCCGCGCGGTCGGCGCCATCGACAATTCGCGCGTACTGGATCTGCTGGAAGGCCTTGAGCTGTTTCTTTATCGCAAGGCCGCGCGCATTGTTTCGGTGACGCAGTCCTTCAAGCGTAATCTGGTCGGTCGCGACATCGACGGGAACAAGATTGCGGTGGTGACCAACGGCGTGGATGTCGGCCGCTTCAGGCCTCAGGCGCGTGACATGGCGCTTGAATTCGAGCTGGGTTTGCCGGGCAAATTCGTTGCCGGCTACATCGGCACCCACGGCATGGCGCATGCCCTTGAAACGCTTCTGGAGGCGGCGCGGCGGCTGCAGGACGATCCGGTCGGGCGCGATATCCGCCTGCTGTTTCTCGGCGATGGCGCCAACAAGCAAAAGCTGGTGGCGCAGGCCAAGGCCATGGGATTGAGCAATGTGATATTCGTCGATTCGGTGCCGAAGGAGCAGGTGGTGCGCTACTGGTCGCTGCTGGATGTGTCGATCATCCATTTGAAGAAGACCGAACTGTTCACCACCGTGATCCCGTCGAAGCTGTTCGAGTGCATGGGCATGGGCATTCCGGTGCTGCACGGGGTGGCCGGCGAATCGGCGGAAATAGTCGAGCAGGAAGGCTGCGGCCAGGTGTTCGTGCCGGAAGACGTTGACGCATTGTGCGCCGGACTGCTGGCGCTCAAGGCGGACGACACCCTGCGCCAGCGCTATCGCCAGAACGGACTTGCCGCAGCCTGTCGTTACGATCGCAAGGAACTGGCATTGCGGATGCTGGCCGAAATCGAGGCCTGCCGCTAAACCGCACGCCGTGGCGCCAGCGCCAACTGTTCGACGCACGGGCATGTCGCTACTTCAACTGCGCGCCAGGAGATCTGGCCGAATACGTTCCTGAGGAATCAGTCACGGACGGCAGTAGTCAAAAATCCCCACGGTAACTCCCGAGCCGAATCCGCTTGGTCACGGGACTAACTTGGTCAAAATCGCTGACCTTTGCTCTTCGTGCCTGCGTCGAATGCTCTATGACGACGAGTTGAATCCTGGCCGAAAATGCCAAATAAGAATTTATTCACTGCCTTGAATCAGCGAATCGCTGAATGTCCTTGCGACACAAGGATTGGCGCGCTCGGCGGGGATCGAACCCACAACCCCCTGGCTTCGGAGGGAAAAGCAGATAGTAGTTTTTGACAGTTATTAAGAGGGCGCCAGAGATCCGAATACAAACCCTATGCTTGATCTGACTGAATGCACTGAAAAAATCCGTCACCCACTTTGTGACATTCAACAACGCCGAATCACGATTTCGGGCAGACATGTCACAAACGATCTAACAAATCCACTATCCAACTCGGGTTCTGAGAACCCGAGAAATGACTACTGCTCTGCTATAAGTATTGCATACTTTTCAAGAGTTGAATTATGATGCGGGCGTTGGCACCAGTAGCCGACCGGTCACGGGTCTCCGTTACGACCCGCTAAATTCGCGGATCAAAGTTCCACCGCGAGGCAGCACTGAGCTGCAAGTAAAACGAACGCCGGTTTTGGCGTTCACAGCGCCGTGAAAAGCGTCTGTTCTGGCTTGTGGGCGCCTAGTTCCCGCACGGACAGGCGTAGTGCGCCCAAAATTTCCCACTCAAATTGAGTTCTAAAGGATTAGTCACCTTGGCTTTGCCTCGGTTGGCCCCGTCTGTTTAGGCCACTCGCCACTCGCTTCTTCCCGTAGCGACAAGGCTTTCCCACGCAAGCAGTTTCTTCCGCTCGTACGTCACTTTGACGTCACCGGCTTTTTGTCGTCTTCGTTTTGGAGCTTGTTATGGATACCGTAACTTGTGGTGCCCCTATCGAATCGCCCACCGGCGAGGCTTGGACTCGCCCAGACATAGCCAAAACCCCGACGAAATTCTCGCTAGACGCTGTACGGCATTGCCTCGACAGCTCGGGTGTCATTGTTCTTGACCAGCTAGTAAAAACATTCTTGCTTCCTGAATCCGGGGTCGGGCTGCAGGGTCTGCTTGGCGAACTCAGAGCCGATCTGGCCGAGTTGCGCAATATTATTGATGTCCCGCCTTGGGCGAATTCCCTGGAAGATCTTCGGACCAAACTGATCGCTGGGTGGAGGGATGATCACGTACGTGACATGGGATCCCTCCGCAGCCAACGGAAAAGTCCGCTCCGCGATTTTTTGTCACCCCTCGGTAAAAGCCTGACAGCCAAGCGTCACCGCGCTGTTCGGGCGGTACGCGGGCTTCTTGCCCTCAAGTTGCTTGCGGGTAGAGATCAGATTTCTGCGGACCTGACCGGGGAGCTCAATCGCTGGCTCGGCGGTGATGGTCCCGAGTCCCTGGTGCCGGAAGGCATTCAGGCCCACCAACTGAGAGAACTTCGGCAGTGCTATGAAATTGACTCCCAGACTGCCCGACTGATTGTGCATCTGATCCAGGCACTCGAAGCCAACCTGAACAATCCGTTTGAGGACCAGGGACCAGCTGCAACTTTTGTGGCACCGACAAAAAAGGTCGAAGAGGTCGAGGACGACGAAGATGATGACGGCGAGCCTGCTTCGTCCGAGGAAAGGACTCCTTCCGATCCCCTCCGTGACTTTCTCGCCGAACCTGGGAAGGCCGGCGTCAGGGTGTTTTCTGGAATTCCCACCTATCACGGGATGCAGCCCTATGAACTTGAACTCACCATTCCGCTGGTCATCGGCCAGTGGGAGAACATTTGCGTTGAGGAAGGTCTAGCCGCACTTCTGACCCTCTTCACCCGCGTGCTTCCAACCCGGTTCTCCAAAATTCCAACCTCTCCTGCCAAAGGTGCCGGCATATGGGTCGATGTGGAGGCAGGCTGCATCTGTGTGAACTTGGACGAGATAATTTCAAGTCATCCCCAGGGAAAGCCCTTTCAGCGCTCCCCCAATGACCGCATCATGAGAATTCCACTGCCGCTGGAAGTTGCCAAAGACCTGCGACGGCGTGCAAGCAAGATGGGCAATCCGCCAAGCGTTGATCAGTTGTTTCAAGCGGACATGGCAGATCTTGCCAAAACGACTAAGTCCATGCTCCGGAGCCTCTCTCTGACGTCTCACCGGCCAACCCTGACTCGTCTCTCCAAAACATGGGCGCGCCACATTTTGTCCCTTTGCCACGACGAAGCGTATGCGTCAGGAATCGGACTCGACTTCACCGTGGGCACGAGTGCGAATTTTAATTACTTCACGATGCGCGGGACCCGGCTCGCTGAAATTCTCGGTAAGGCCTACCGGAGCATCGGATTTTCCGGAAAGTTGTCCGTAGAAATCCCTGAAGACACTGGCTCAATTTGGCTCCCCGATATTCAGAACGTCGGTGCATTTCTGACCTCGGCCTTCGCGGAAACGAGTAGGCAAATCAAACTATTACCCAAGCGGGCGACGAAGAAAAAGCTGTTCGCTGCGCACAACAAGGTAGCCACCAGAATCTATGCCGTCCTGAAATTGCTGCTGGCCGGAAGGGAATTAACCGAAGAGACCATTACTCGTTCCAGGATTGATCCGGCCAGTGGTGTGGCGGTAAGCACGGACAAGCGCACCGCGCCTTATCACGAGCGCAGACTGGCCTTCTTGTGTCCGACCCTGCGCAATTGGCTCAACACCTACCTCTCGTGGCTTCAGCTCCTTGCCTACCGTCTGTATTCGGAGGACCGCGCGCTCGCCAACAAAATCGCATCCGCCATCGACATCAGCCTCGACGGCGATGTTCACCCGTTGTTCTTCCTGTTCGGGGAAAAAGGTGAAGTGATTCCGCTGGGCGCTGGCGATTTGGCCACGCTCTATAGTGAGTACGACATCAAAAACAATGGGGGTCGGCATCTCCTCGATTGGCTTTTCCGGGAAGCCGAATTGGATAGTGCCGCCATCATGGGTTGGATGGGGCGGGGCTATCCTGGTCAAGAAGCCTTTTCTAGTTGGAGCGCGGCCGTTCCCCAAGAATCGCAGCAGGCATGCGCTGATGTCATTGAGAATTGGCTCAGCACCCTTTCCTTGCCTACCGCACCGGATCTTTCGCCACGCCCGCTCCCTTTTGTGGCGACCAGGACCAAGCTGTCTCAATACATCCCCAGTCTACTTCAGTCCTCCCCTGACTGGCCTGAGGATCATCCTTCTCGGCGAGCGGAGCCATGTCCCTTTGAGGACGGGACCGTCGTCCTCGCGAGCAGCTATGAGAAATTGTTCCGTTCCTGGCGCCGGCATGCCCCGCCCAGTGGATGGCTCGGGGTAGCACTGAGCCTGGTCATTGAGGATGGTGTCATCCACCGGGACGAGCTTGATGGGCTGTTACACGAATTGCAAACAGGGACACTCTATCGGCATGAGCGGGAAAACTTTATCGATTGCGTGCCGACGCGCCTTGGGATCCGGAGAACCTGGTTATCCGAGACCACGGTACGACTCGTCCAGAACATCCTCGAGCCAAGCCAGGCTCCCGTCACCTTTGCCGACCTCGACAAGACGCTCGATGAATTCCTGAATCGGGGACTTCCTGAAGCCGCTGGTCGAGGTTTCGAGTTTGTGATGACGTGTGCGTCCGCTTGTTACGCGATACGAATGCCCGGTGTTTTGTATGGATGGGTGCGGGGTTTTCGATTCACACGTACTTCGCGTCCGGAAACTGTCGCACGTCATAAGCTTGGATTGATCGAACATCCGAGGTTTGATACCCGCCGGGGGCAGCATCGCCGTCAGCCGCGCAGCCCGGAAAAAATCCTTCAAGCCCTGAAGAAGGCGGCGCGAAATGCTAAGGGACACAAATCTCACAAAAGCCAGATTGAATGGCTATCTAGTTATCTGGAGGCCATTCTCCCGGATTTTGAGACATCCAGTCAGGAATACATCACGACGAGTTATCTGCTTTATCTGTGCCAGAGCCAGAAGAACATCTTTACTATCATCCGCTATGAGACCGGGGCGAGGCGGTTCCTCGAAATGGCTGCCGTTGCTTTGGCAGAGTTCGGATCGTCCCAGGTTGATTGGAAATCTCTGGTCATTTCCTGCCTGGAAAACGAAGACGGATCCGCCAATGAAAGCCCTGATCGTACTGCCATCAACCACGCACTGGAGTGGATGGGAATCGATTTGCGAGCGTTTCGGCGCTCGGGGCCACCCCCCGCTTCACTTACGTACGCTGAGATGCCATCCCTCAGTGAGGGAGAAATCGCCGTCCGTTTGCTCAGTGATCTGCAGATCAGTGTTGGTGACGATTGGCATCTGGCTGCCGTCGCCTTGCAATTGCTGCTTCAGCAGCCGCATCGGTGGGATGGGATAGCAAATCTGCGGTTGTGTGATGTGTTGCTTGAGGTTGACCATCCTCATCTCGTCATCACCTGGGAGGCGGGGGCGGATCTGAAGACCGGCAATGCGCCGCGCGTACTGGAGATCTTCGAGGAGGAACTTGTTGCCAGTCTCGAGGAGATCTGTGAGCAACGTGAAGCACGATTTCCGAATGATCGCCTCGTCCGGATCTTCGGGGATAACGATGATCCGAGAACGACGCGGACAGCGCGGCGAATTCATATCTTGATCTGCGAAGCGCTGACCCGCGCAACCGGCTCCGCCGTGATCCGGCCGCACGACACCAGAGGCTGCGTCATCTCACAGCGGATTGATTCCCTCTTGAACCCACACAAAGCGATGCGCCCCCAACGGACACTTGATGCTCGGCAGGGAATGTTTCGCATCACGGTTGCGGCGGGACAAAGCGCCCCTGACGTGCCAATGGAAAACTACGCCCACAACTTCGATGTCCATCGCCGCAACTGGGTCACCAAGATCAATGACGATCTGAACTGCAAACCCTCCACGAAGTTTTTGTCAAAGGTAACCGGGATTCCCGAGGCTACGTACAGGAAGCGGATCTCTCGGCTTGGTACTTCACAATTCGACGTATTTGAAGGTTTCGATCCCGCCTCTGTACCCAACACTGGCGTAAAGCTAATCCAACTCTCAAGCTTAGTCGTGGAGGGCCAGGATCAGCTTCCGTGGAATCCTGACTTCGTCGGTGAAGATGTCTCAACGGGCTCAGCGCTGTATGTCGGATTGAGGCTCCTCGGCGAATCGGAAAATGCCTCGCAGCTTGCCTCAAAAATGACATCGGATTCCGCCCGGACGTTAGAAAAAGGCATCACTGCGCTGAATCGCCGCCGCGTCTCACTTCTTAAGGCCCGAGAAGATATCAACCGGGATGTGTTTGTTGACGAGGTGCTTGGGGGTGGTTTGGCCATCGCGATGAAAGCCGTGTCTCCGCACCCCGCCGCCATCAACCGCCTGGTGACCGTCATGTCCGAAATCGGGGATCCGTGGGGCTTCACGAATCCTGAAGACATTCTTGAATTGAGGCCCTGGGTCGGTGCCTGGCGGGCAAATGGTATCGAGCTGGAAGCCGATCTCAATCCCGGCAGCAATTCCTCCATGGACAACTATATCCTGGATCGCTGGGACGACATTGGCATTAAGCGATCGAAAGGATTGCCATCTCGATATTTCAAGCGAGGTATTCAAGCATCACTCAAGTTTCTGCCCGAAAAGGGACCCAAAGCCCCCGGCAAGTCGCGGGCATCACCCCAACTTTCATTTCTAGTCAGTGTTTGTGCTCTGTCCATTTTGTTGATGACCCAAGGAGACGCGCCATGAAGAAAAATTCGGAAAGTAAGCCCCGGAAAAAATATTTAAGGAATAGCAGGATGAGAAAGCTCGATCTCAAGTGCCTACAGACCAACCGTTTCGGTGTCGTTTCTTCGACGGATGCGACGTTCCCCGGGCATGCGATAACGCTTGCAAGTGCAATTCAGCAGCTCAACCAAGCAGGTGCCGATCTCAAACGGGTGTGCCCTCAAACTGCATATGGCGAGGTGATTATTGAACTTCCTGCCCGCTGTAAGCTGAAGCTCGTTGTCCCGGCAACCGATCAAGGCTCGCTTGATGTAGCGCGCAATCCCGAGCATCCAGTTGATGCTGTTACCCATGAAGATCAGACGTCCAAGGACTCTGATCAAGTTGAGCTATCGAATCATCGGGAACCTTCACTGCCGATTGCAGAATCGTCGCTTGCTGAAGCCCAAAAAATTGCTGAATGTGCGTCAAAGATATCCATGGCAGCGGTGGATGTCGGTAATCAGCTCGTTGATCAGGCGGAAGCGAGCAGTCTCACGCTGGAAGACGCTGTTGCAAAGCTCGCAGAGAGTCCAGATGAGAAGGTCTCGCGAAATAGCTACGGGCGTTCCGGCGGTCAGGCGCAAACCATTCGGTATTCGGCCTTGGGGGAAAGGACGCTCGGGGGGAATCATATTGTTGCAGCGGACGCTCTGTCGACCGATACGTACTCGCTTGCCGGTTGCCATCTCATTCAAGGCGGACGAAATGGAGGCTACATCTTGGAAGGCAACTCCCAGGACCCGGAGTGGATTCGTTTGTCACACCTACAACTGGGCGAAATTGAAGTGGTTGATGACAAAGACACACGCGAAATGGAATTGCTTGGATACGCATTGACTTCGAGTCATACGGTTGACATAGATGTCTGTTTGGCCGAGAAGATCAGGAGCAAGCGGCGCTGGCTAAAGCCGTTAGCAATCCACAACCGCTCTGAAATCATAGCGAGGACTAGAGACCGGCTGGATCTGCTAGAGGAGGACTAGATCAACCGCGCACTAGACCTCAACCACTAACACAGAGCAATCGATCATTGATGGCAGTTTTGGCCTTTCGGGCTTCTACGGTCAACGGCATGCATCCACCTTATGTAGATCCACATAAAAGGCGGTGCTCGGCCAGTGGCCAGTGTCAAAAGCCTGGCTTTTGCCGCTGTAAGCATCGGCATCGTCCATTCCGTGCACCAGCCACGCTGCATGCTTGACCGATGCTTGCTTCCCCTCCGGGTCAGGACGCGGTGGCGCCACTGAACGCCTTGAGCAACTTGCTTAATTTGTGGCTTGGCAATCGCCCTGCAATGCGAAGCAAGGCCGCGATATTGTCATCAGGTTCATAGAGGTAGGACACGGGAACCTTCAGTTCAGCTGCCAGCCGCTGCGCAGTGAGCAGATCCGGGACGTGTTTGCCACGCTCATACTGATTGATCCGGGCGCTGGCAACGAACTGATCGATCCCGGCAAGAACGCCCAGTTGTTTCTGAGAAATACTGACCGCTTCGCGAGCCTCCCGTAGCCGCCTGGCGAACGTCGCCTTCCCCTCCATGTTTAGTCCCCTTTGATGAGGACTAAGAGAGTCTTAGGAAACCGATTGACGGCATACTAAGGATTACTTAGTATGCCCACCTGATAACCATTCAAACAGTACGGTTGCGGGGAGGAGCAGACATGAATTGTGCAGAACACATCGAGTTGGGCGCGGTAGGCACCTGCAACAGTTGTGGGAGGGGACTTTGTGCCGACTGCGTATCGGTATTTACTCCGCCGCTATGCGGGAACTGCGCCTTGGTCATTAACCAGAACGTTTCCACGTCGCTGTGGAAGCAACTGGCGTTGATGGCTGCCCTTGGGATCGTGACCCCTGTCATTTTGTGGGGTCACGTGCCGCCGGCAGATCTCGTCCTGTATTCCTTGATGGCAGTATTCTTCCCGCCGGGATGGAGTTTCCTGCGGCGCTATTTCGCGCCCAGCGGCGGCTATATCTTTATGTCCATGCGCTGGCTGAACTTGGCGCTGCAGGCGGGAGCAGCAGCGGTGATTGGTATCGTGGTCGGTCCAATCTACCTCTACAAGGCCTGGAAGGAATTGCGGACCGTACGCGATACGCAGCGGTCAGTGGGCGGGCAGTAGTCTGCTGCCCGAAGTTTGCACTTGGATCGAAAGATCCCGAATTGGCGCAGGCCACTACGATTGCGGCATTCGGACGCTGTTGATTGAAGGTTCCTAAAGACACCTTCAATGCCCCTACGCCCCCGCCATTCCCGCTGGCCCGCCCTCCTCCTCACCGGCCTTGCCCTGCACGCCGTCGCGCAGGCAGCGGACCCTGTCCGGCGCGGCAGTTCATACTTCTCCACCCAGCCCGCCGACGGCCGCCAGGATCTGCAACACGGCTGGCCGCCGCTGGGCGCCGAATATGCGCCACCGCCGCAGCCCGATGCCGC
>JAMPYF010000010.1 GCA_023700805.1 Sulfuritalea sp. | reverse complement strand
GGTGCTGGCGCAACTGGAATCGCTGCTGGCCAGAGACGACACGGCGGCCGGGGAACTGTTCGCCAGCCACCGCGCGCTGCTCCTGGCCAGCTTCGGCGCCGAGGCCATGCAGCTCGAACGCCAGCTGGCGGCTTTCGACTTTCCGCTGGGTTTGCAGACCGTGCGCGCGCTGCTCAGGGCCCCGACGGAGGATGGGCAAGAATCCAGTTAGACTGGCGGCAAGCGCGTCATGTAGGTGTTTATCAAACAGGTTGACATCGAACAAACGCCGCCTACAATCCGTTCGTCGCCTCAAGCCAGTGATTCCCGGGCGGGCGAGCACCCAATCAAAAAAACAGGAGGAGACATGAAAATCAAGAAACTCGTATTGGCGCAGGCGTTGGCGCTGGTTCTGGCGGCGGGTTCGGCCTGGGCCGACATCACCATCGGCGTCAGCGTTTCGGCCACCGGACCGGCGGCGTCGCTGGGCATTCCCGAGAAGAACACCTTTGCCCTGCTGCCGCAGACGGTCGGCGGCCAGAAGGTCAAATACATCGTGCTCGACGATGCCACCGACCCCAGCACGGCGGTAAAGAACGCCCGCAAGTTCACCGGCGAAGACAAGGTCGATGCGATCATCGGTTCGACCGCGACGCCCACCTCGATGGCGATCCTGGAAGTCGCGTTCGAGACCAAGACGCCGCAGATCGCCATGGCGCCGCTGCCGCCCGCCGGCGACAAGGCGCCCTGGGTGTTCACCACGCCGCAGAACTTCACCCAGATGGCGATCGCGATCGCGGACCACATGGCCGCCAACAAGGTCAAGACCATAGGCTTCATCGGCTATGCCGATCCCTATGGCCAGCTCTGGTTGAAGGCGATGCAGGGCGCAGCCGAAGCCAAGGGCATCAAGATCGCCGTAGCGGAAGCCTATCAGCGCAATGACACCAGCGTTACCGGGCAGGCTCTCAAGCTGGTCGCGGCCAACCCGGACGCGATCCTGATCGCCGGTTCCGGCACGCCCGCGGTATTGCCGCAGGCGACCCTGATCGAGCGCGGCTACAAGGGCAAGTTCTACCAGACGCACGGCATCGCCAATCGCGATTTCCTCCGTGTCGGCGGCAAGAACGTCGAGGGCACGCTGTTCCCGGTCGGCCCGATGCTGCTGGCCGAGCAACTGCCCGACAGCCATCCGTCGAAGAAGGCCGCGCTCGAATACATCAAGGTGTATGAGGGCGCGCACGGCGCCAACAGCCGCTCGACCTTCGGCGGCCATGGCTGGGATGCCTATCTGCTGCTCAACCGCGCCGTGCCCGAAGCGATGAAGAAGGCCAAGCCCGGCACCGCCGAGTTCCGCGTCGCCCTGCGCGATGCGCTGGAAGGCATCAAGGAGTTGCCGGGCGTGCATGGCGTGTTCAGCATGTCGGCCAAGGATCACAACGGCTTCGACGGACGTGCCGCGATCATGGCCACGGTCGAGAACGGGGACTGGAAGATCCTCAAGTAAGGCAGACCTGATCGGCGGCGCACTGCCGCTGTCCGCAAACATCGACCTCGCCGCTGCCTGCGGCGGGGTCGATGGGTCTGTGCGGTGGCGTTTCTTTCCGCTGCGCCCACGATACTCACGAAGCCCGGGAGATGTCGCCCATGAATTCCATTGCAAGAAAACCCGCGGACCTGTTCGCCGATCCGTCGGTCATTGTCGAAAGCCATGCCGACGGCAGCCGCCGCCTGCGTTCGGCGATTCCCCTGCCGGCAAGTTCGCTGCGCTGCAGCGGAGAATGGCTGGAGCGTTGGGCGCGCGAAACCCCGGACGCGGTGTTCCTCGCCGAGCGCGGCGCCGACGGCGAGTGGATCCGCGTCAGCTACGGCGCGGCGCTGGCCCGCGTCAAGGCGATCGCCAACGCGCTGCTCGGCCTCGAACTGTCGGCCGAGCGGCCGGTGATGGTGCTGTCCGACAACGGCATCGAACACGCGCTGCTGATGCTGGCCTGCCTGCACATCGGCGTGCCGCATTGCGCGGTGTCGCCGGGCAATTCCCTGATGTCGAAGGATTTCGCCAAGCTCAGGGCCAACGTCGAGCTGCTGCGCCCCGGCCTCATCTTCGCCGATCCGATCGAGCGCTTCATGCCGGCCGTCGCTGCGGTCAGGAGCTTGCATGACGGCATCGTGATCGCCGGCGGCAACAGCCAGCCGCAGGCGGGGACTTATGCCTTTGCCGCGATGGAGCGGGCCGGCATCGACCCCACCGGCAAGTACGCGGCGGTGCGGCGTGCCTTCGCCGCGGTGACGCCCGACACCATCGCCAAATTCCTGTTCACCTCGGGTTCGATCGGCGCGCCGAAGGCCGTGATCACCACCCAGCGCATGATGTGCTCGAACCAGGAAGCCAATGCCCAGATCTGGCCCTTCATGGCCAAACAGAAGCCGGTGATCGTCGACTGGCTGCCCTGGAGCCACGTCTTCGGCGGCAACTACTGCTTCAACAAGGTGCTTTGCTGGGGCGGCAGCTTCTACATCGACGGCGGCAAGCCGGCGCCGGGGCTGATCGACAAGACCGTGCGCAACCTCACCGAGATCGCGCCGACCCAGTATTTCAGCGTGCCGCGCGCCTATGACATGCTGGTGCCGCTGCTGCGCGACAACGCCGCCTTGCGCAGGAATTTCTTTTCCCGCCTGCAGATCATTTTCTACGCCGGCGCGGCGCTGCCGCAGCACCTGTGGGAGGAACTCGACCGCCTGGCGCGCATGGAGCTGGGCGAGCCCGTCACCATGCTGTCGTCCTGGGGTTCGACCGAGACCGCCCCGGCCGCCACCGACTGTCATTTCCAGGCGGTGCGCTCGGGCGTGATCGGCGTGCCGATTCCCGGCACCGAGCTCAAGCTGGTGCCGGTGGCCGACAAGCTCGAAGTGCGCGTCAAGGGACCCAACGTCTTTCCCGGCTACTGGAAGCAGCCCAGGCTGACGCAGGAGGCCTTCGATGAGGACGGCTTCTACATCATCGGCGACGCGGTCGAATTCGTCGATCCGACGCGACCCGAGCAGGGCCTGCTGTTTGACGGCCGCGTCGCCGAGGATTTCAAGCTGCTGACCGGCACCTGGGTGCATGTCGGCTCCTTGCGCGTGGCCGGCATCGACGCGCTGTCGCCGGTGGCGCAGGACATCGTGGTGACCGGCCACGACCGCGACGAGATCGGCTTCCTGGTGTTTCCCAACATGTCGGAGTGCCGGCGCCTGGCGCAGTTGCCGGCCGACGCGCCGGCCGACCAGGTGCTGCGCCATCCGATGGTCAAGGAGCGGGTGCGCGAGGGCCTGCTGCGCATGAAGCGCGAAGGCGGCGGATCGAGCACCTACCCGACGCGGCTGCTGCTGATGGCCGAGCCGCCCTCGACCGAGGCCGGCGAGATCACCGACAAGGGCTACATCAACCAGCGCGCGGTGCTGACGCGTCGCGCCGACCTGGTGCTGCATCTGTATGCCGACGAAGTCGACGGCGGCGTCATCACCCTGGGCGCAAGCTGAAGGACATGAAGTGACTGAACCCATCGTAAAAACCTCGTCCGCGGACGGCATCTACACCATCACGCTGGCGCGGCCAGCCAAGCGCAATGCGATCAGCGACCGCCTGCTGGCGGCGCTGGAAAAGGCCTGGGATGGCGCGCCGGAAGCTACGCGGGTAATCATCCTGGCCGGCGAGGGCAAGCACTTCTGCGCCGGACTCGACCTCTCCGAGCACCAGCACCGCGAGCCCTTTGCCGTGATGAAGCATTCGCAGGGCTGGCAGCGCGTGTTCAGCCGCATCCAGATGTCCGGCACGCCGGTCATCGCGGTGCTGCAGGGCGCGGTGATCGGCGGCGGGCTGGAACTGGCGACGGCGACCCATGTGCGCGTGGCCGAGCCATCGGCGATGTACCAGTTGCCCGAAGGCCGCCACGGGATTTTCGTCGGCGGTGGCGCCTCGGTGCGCGTGGCGCGCATCATTGGCCAGGGCCGCATGTGCGAAATGATGCTGACCGGGCGCATCTATGAGGCGGAGGAAGGCCAGCGGCTGGGGCTTTCGCACTATCTGGTGGAGGAGGGCGCAGGCATGGCCAAGGCGCTGGAACTGGCCGCGCGCATCGCCGAGAACACGCCGCTGGCGAACTACGCGATGGTTACCGCGATCCAGCGCATCAGCAACATGTCCGCCGACGACGGCTTCTATGTCGAATCCCTGGCTGCCGGCCTGACCCAGACCAGTCCCGAGATTGCCGCGCGGATCGGCAGCTTCCTCGAGGGCAGGAAGCCGCGCTGAGGAGCCGGCCCGCGGCCTCAGCCGCGGGTGTTGGACTGCGCCGGGAACTCCGCCAGTTCGATTTTCGCCGCCGGCTTCCAGCCTTTCTTGCGGTGCTCGGCAACGACATTGGTGAAAATGCCGCCGCGCACGTAAAAGCGCGCGGTGAGGCGCATGAAGCGCGGCTGGGCGGCACGCACCAGGTCGTCGAGGATGCGGTTGGTGACGTCCTCGTGGAAATGCCCTTCCTCGCGAAAACTCCAGATGTAGAGCTTGAGGCTTTTCAGTTCGATGCAGACCTTGTCGGCGATGTAGTCCAGCGTCAGCACGGCGAAATCCGGCTGCCCGGTCTTGGGGCACAGGCAGGTGAATTCGGGGATTTCCATGTGGATCTGGTAATCCCTGTGCGGCGCGGGGTTGGCGAAGGTTTCCAGCGCCTTGGCGCGGGTCGTGCTGGCTGGCTTGGGCATGCTGTCTGGCTGCGGGTAGGAGGGGCGGGACGGATTATAATGGCGCGGCTGCAGAGTCGTCTCTTTGCCATCATCTTTCCGGTTCAATCCCAGTGCGTCTAAACAAGCTGAAACTTTCGGGCTTCAAGTCGTTTGTGGAGCCCACTACCGTGCTTTTCCCGGGCCAGCTGGCCGGGGTGGTCGGACCCAATGGTTGCGGCAAGTCGAACATCATCGATGCCGTGCGCTGGGTGCTCGGCGAGTCGAAGGCCTCCGAACTGCGCGGCGAATCGATCCAGGACGTGATCTTCAAGGGTTCCGGCAACCGCAAACAGGTCAGCCGTGCCAGCGTCGAGCTGTATTTCGACAATGCCCAGGGCCGCGCCGCCGGCCAGTGGAGCCAGTACGCCGAAATCACGGTCAAGCGCCTGCTCGATCGCGAAGGCAATTCCAGCTACTACATCAACAACCTGCACGTGCGCCGCCGCGACGTGATCGATCTCTTCCTCGGCACCGGCCTGGGTCCGCGCGCCTACGCCATCATCGGCCAGGGCATGATCTCGCGCATCGTCGAGGCCAAGCCCGACGAGTTGCGCTTCTACCTCGAAGAAGCGGCCGGCGTCACCAAGTACAAGGAAAGGCGCAAGGAAACCGAGCACCGCCTCGAAGATGCGCGCGAGAACATCGCCCGCGTCGATGACATCCGCAACGAGCTGGAAGCCCAGGTCGGCCATCTGCAGGCACAGGCCACCGTGGCGCAACAGTATCGCGGCCTGCACGAACAGGTGTCGAGAAAGCAGACCCTGCTCTGGCTCAAAAAGCGCAACGATGCCAGGAACGACGCTCAGCGCCTGGCGCGCCAGGTGGACGAGGCCGTCAATCGCGTCGAAGCCGAGACTGCACAGTTGCGCGAAATCGAAGCGCGCGTCGAGCATGCGCGCGAAAGCCATTTCTCCGCGTCGGACTCGCTGCACGCGGCGCAGGCCGACATGTACACGGCGAACACCGAAGTCAGCCGGCTCGAATCCGAAATCAGCCATTTGCGCGATTCGCGTTCGCGGCTCGAAGCGCGCCTGGCCCAGCTGGATGCCGAGGACGGCCATTGGCGCGCGCAGCAGCGCCAGCTGGCCGAGGACGAGGCGCGCTGGACCCAGTTGCTGGAAAATTCGCGCACCCGTTCCGCCACCGCCGCCGCGCGCCACGAGGAAGCCGCCGCGCGCCTGCCCGATGCCGAGGATGCGCTGCAGGCCGCCGGCAGCGACGTCACCGAGGCGCGCCGCAGCCTGAGCGAAGCCGAGCAGGCATTGCGCCTCGCCGAAGCCGACCGCGGCCACGCCCAGCGCGCTCTGGAAAACCTGGCGCAGCGCCGCAGCCGGCTGGAACAGGACCGGCAGGCGCTGGGCGCGCCCGATCCGGCCCTGCTGGCCGCGTCCGAAGAGGCCGAGCAGCGCGCGGAAGCCGCTTTGGCCGTGGCCCAGGAACGGCTGGCGGCGCTGCAGGCTGCGGTGCCGAGCGCCGAGGCGCAACTGCGCAGCGCGCGCGAGGCCCTCCAGGCCGCACATCGCAGCCTGACCGAAACCCGTGCCCGCCACGATGCGCTGGCACACCTGCAGGCCAAGGTGGCGCAAAGCGGCGAGATCGGCGACTGGCTCAGGGCGCGCAATCTGGCCGACGCCAAACCGCTGTGGCAGTCCATCCAGGTCGAGGCCGGCTGGGAAACCGCGGTCGAAGCCGTGCTGCGCGAGCGTTTCTCGGCACTCGCCGCCGATGCAGAAACCCTGCGTGCGGCCGTCGCGGCGCCCCCCCCGGCAATCCTGACGCTGGCCCTGGCCAGCGCTGCCGCCGCCAACCCGGCGGCAACTGCCACCGACAGTCTGCGCAGCAAGGTGCGCTGCGACGATGCGCGCTGGTCGGGCGTGCTCGACGAATGGCTGGCCGGCGTGTCGGTCGCCGCGGATCTGGGCGCGGAATTGCCGCTGGCTGCCGGCCAACGCGTGTCGCGCGCCGGCCATCTGCTGACCCCTGCCGGCCTCACGCTGTATGTGCCGGACGCCAAGACCCACGGCGTCATCGAACGCCAGCGCGAGATCGATGAACTGGCTGCGCTACTGGATGTGCGCGCGGCGGCCGAGGATGCGGCGCGCGAAGTGCAGCGCGCGGCCGAGCAGCAACTGGCCGACGCCCAGGCCCAGCTCAGCGCCGCCCGGCGCGCGATGCAGGAAGCGCAGCAGGCCTTCCACGCCGCGCAGGTGGAGGCCTTGAAGCTGGCCCAGGCGCAGGCGCGCTTCGAGGAGCGTTCGGCGCAGATCGACCGCGACCTGGCCGAGTTGCAGCGTCAGGACGAAACCGAACAGGCGCGGCGCGAGCGCGCCGAGGGCGAGGGCGAGTTGCAGCGCGAGCGCCTCGGCGAGGTGCGCGAGCGCCTCGAACGCGCGCTGGAAATCCACCGGCAGAAGGATGCGGCCCTGCGCGAGGCGCGGGCGCTCGAAATCCAGCTCGGCCGCGAGGCCCAGGAGGCCGGCTTCTCCGAGCGCGAATGCCTGTCGAAGCTGGAAGACAATGCGCGCGCCGCGACCACGGCGGGCAGCCAGTTGCAGCGCATCGAAGTCGAAACCGCCAGTGCGCGCACCGAAGTCGCCGGCATCAGCGACATGGTGCTGCAGGAGCAACTGCATGCGGCGCTGGATGCGAAGCAGGGCAAAGAGTTGGCGCTGGCGGAACGGCGCAATGTGCTCGAAACGGCGGCCGGCGAGCTGCGCAGCCTCGACGAACAGCGCCTCAGGCTGGAGCAGGGCGTGGTGCCGCTGCGCGACAAGATCAACGATCTGCGCCTCAAGGCGCAGGCTTCGCAGATCAACGAAGAGCAGTTCCGCGAGCGCCTGGCCGAGGTGCACGTGGTGACCGAGGAAGACGAAGCGCCTTTCGCCGAGGAACTGGCCACGGGCAAGCTGCGCGACAACCTGCTGCAAGCCGAAATTGCCAGCCTGACGGCCGAAGTCGAAGCGCTGGGTCCGGTCAATCTCGCGGCGCTGGAGGAACTGGCCACGGCCTCCGAACGCAAGGGTTTTCTCGATGCGCAGGCGGCCGACCTGAACGAGGCGATCGGCACACTGGAAGACGCGATCCGCCGCATCGACCGCGAAACCCGCGAGCAGCTGCAGGAGACCTACAACACCGTCAACATGCATTTCGGCAACTTGTTCCCGCAGTTGTTCGGCGGCGGCGAGGCAAGGCTGATCCTGACCGGCGACGAGATTCTCGATGCCGGCATCCAGATCATGGCGCAGCCGCCGGGCAAGAAGAACACCACGATCCACCTGCTCTCCGGCGGCGAGAAGGCGCTGACCGCGATCGCGCTGGTGTTCGCGATTTTCAACCTGAACCCGGCGCCCTTCTGCATGCTCGACGAAGTCGACGCGCCGCTCGACGATTCGAACACCGTGCGCTTCTGCGAGATGGTCAAGCGCATGTCGACGCACACCCAGTTCGTCTTCATCTCGCACAACAAGATCGCCATGGAAATGGCCCAGCAGCTGATCGGCGTGACCATGCAGGAACAGGGCGTGTCGCGCGTCGTGGAAGTCGATATCGAAGAGGCGTTGCGCCTCGCCGTCGAACAGAAGGTGGCGTGAACATGGCAATCAGCGAACTGCAAATCGCATTGATCGGGGCCGGCGCGGTGGGTGTGGCCATGGTCTGGGGCTACAACGTCTGGCAGGACCGCCAGCACCGCAAGACCGCCGAGCGGATCTTCAACGGCGAGCTGGGCGACGCGCTGCCGGTGGCGGCGCCGGAGATGCAGCGGGCGGTCGACGATGAACGGCGGGAACCGCATCTCGACGCCGGTCCGGATGCCGTGCCGCAAGGCGACGACGATCCCTATCCGACCGCTGCGGTGGACCCGGAGCCCGACGCGGCGCAGGCCGCATCGGCATCGGCGCCGCCGCTGCCGGATGAGAGCGCGGACGAGATTGTCGATTGCGTGCTGCGCCTGACGGCAAGCGAAGCGATCGCGGCGCCTGTCGTCCTGGCCATGCAGAATGCCTGGGCGGGAGAGTTGGGCAAGGCGCTGCACTGGCTGGCGCGCAACGACGACGAGGCCTGGCGGCAGCTCGATGCGCGGGATGCGGGGCGCTACCGCGACTGGGCGATCGCCCTGCAACTGGTCGATCGCCGCGGAGCCGTTTCGGCCGGCGAACTGACGAGCTTCTTCGAAGGCGCGCAACAGATTGCGCAGCATATGGGCGCGGCCCTGGAACTCCCGGCACTCGACGAAACCCTGCTGCATGCCGCCAGGCTCGACGAATTCTGCGCCGGCGTGGACATCCAGTTCGTGCTGCACGTGGTCGAAGCCACCGGCGGCGTGTTCGCCGGCACCAAGCTGCGCGGCGTGGCCGAAGCGGCGGGCCTGACGCTCGAAGCCGACGGCGTATTCCGTGCCCGCGACGAGGCCGGCGGCGAATTGTTCACCGTGGCCAATCTCGGCAACGAGCCGCTCGCTGCCGATACCCTCGCGGCGCTGTCGACGCACGGCCTGACGCTGAGCCTCGATGTGCCGCGCGTCGCCGACGGCGTTGCCGCCTTCGGCCGCATGCTGGCGACGGCGCGCCAATTGACCACGGCCCTGGGCGGCGTGCTGGTCGACGCGCAACGCGCACCGCTGTCGCAGGCCATGATCGACGCGATCGGCGCCAAGACCGCGGAACTCCAGCAGACCATGCGCGACGCCGGCATCGAGCCCGGCAGCGTGCGGGCGCTGCGCCTCTTTTCCTGATGTCCGTGCGGGAGGCAGCGGCGCGCGCCGCGGTCCTGCGCCGCGAGATCGAGCAGCA
This sequence comes from Sulfuritalea sp., assembly GCA_023700805.1. GTDB lineage: Bacteria > Pseudomonadota > Gammaproteobacteria > Burkholderiales > Rhodocyclaceae > Sulfuritalea. The sequence goes on along the minus strand of JAMPYF010000010.1, from coordinate 95,873 downwards.
CAACCATGCCTATTACGTGCTCGACGCGCCGACCATTCCGGACGCCGAATACGACAGGCTGTTCCGCGAATTGCAGGATATCGAGGCCGCATATCCGCAACTGCTGAGCATGGATTCGCCGACGCAGCGGGTCGGCGGCAAGCCCCTGCCCGAGTTTTCGCCGGTGCGCCATGTCGTGCCGATGCTGTCGATCCGTACCGAGACCGATACCGAACCGACGGGCGCGCGCGCCTTCGATGCGCGCGTGCGGCGCGAACTGGGTCTGGCCGAAGGCGATGCCGCGATCGAGTACGCCGCCGAACTCAAGTTCGACGGCCTCGCCATCAACCTGCGCTATGCAGACGGCGTGCTCGTGCAGGCGGCGACGCGCGGCGACGGCGAGACAGGCGAGGACGTGACCCAGAACATCCGCACCGTGCGGCGCATTCCGCTGCGCCTGGCGGGCGCGGCGCCGGCGGTGCTGGAGGTGCGCGGCGAGGTATTCATCAGCCGGCCCGACTTCGAACGCTACAACGAAAAACAGCGTGCATCGGGGCGGCCGACGCTGGTCAATCCGCGCAACGGCGCCGCCGGCAGCATCCGCCAGCTCGACCCGGCGATGGCCGCCGAGCGGCCCTTGTCCTTCTATGCCTACGGCCTGGGGGAAACCCGCGGCTGGGACCTGCCGACGACCCATGCCGGCGTGCTCGATGCGCTGACCGCCTGTGGCCTGCCGGTCTGCGAGCATCGCGCCGTGGTGCAGGGCGCCGAGGGCCTGATCGCCTTCCATGCGCGCATGCGCGAGGCGCGCGACAGTTTGCCCTTCGACATCGACGGCGTGGTGTACAAGGTCAATTCGCTGGCGCTGCAGCAGCGTCTCGGCTTCGTCACGCGCGAACCGCGCTGGGCCGTGGCGCACAAGTACCCGGCCGAGGAGGCGCTGACCACGGTCGAGGCGATCGAACTGCAGATCGGCCGCACCGGCGCCATCACGCCGGTGGCGCGCCTGGCGCCGGTCTTCGTCGGCGGCGTGACGGTGACCAATGCCACCTTGCACAACGAGGGCGAGGCGCGGCGCAAGGACGTGCGCATCGGCGATACCGTGATCGTGCGGCGCGCCGGCGACGTGATTCCCGAGGTCGTGTCGGTGGTTCTCGACAAGCGGCCGATGAAGGCGGACGGCGAGCCGCTGCATGCTCCGTTTGAAATGCCGGCGACCTGCCCGGTTTGCCGCTCTGCCGTTGAAAAGCCGGAGGACGAGGCGATCGCCCGCTGCAGCGGCGGCCTGTTTTGCCCGGCGCAGCGCAAGCGGGCGCTGCTGCATTTCGCCGGACGCCGCGCGCTGGACATCGAGGGCCTCGGCGACAAGCTGATGGAGCAACTGGTCGACCATGCCATCGTCAAGACGCCGGCCGACCTCTACAAGCTCGGCCTGGTGAAGCTGGCCAATCTCGAACGCATGGCGGAGAAATCCGCGGCCAACATCCTGGTCGCGATCGAGAAGAGCAAGCGCACCACGCTGGCGCGCTTCATTTTCGCGCTGGGCATACGCAATGTCGGCGAGACGACGGCGAAGGACCTGGCGCGCCACTTCGGCAATCTCGATGCGCTGATCGCGGCCGACCTCGACCGCCTGCAGCAGGTGCCCGACGTCGGGCCGGTGGTGGCGGCGTCCATCCTCCGCTTCTTCGCCGAGCCGCACAACATCGAGGTGATCGAGCAGCTGCGCGCGGCCGGGGTGAGCTGGCCCGAGGGCGAGCCGGTCGCAGCGGCGAGTTCGCCGCTCGCCGGCAAGACCTTCGTCCTCACCGGCACGTTGCCGACGCTGACGCGCGACGAGGCGAAGGACATGATCGAGGCGCTGGGCGGCAAGGTGGCCGGCTCGGTGTCGAAGAAGACCGACTACGTGGTGGCCGGCGCCGAAGCCGGTTCCAAGCTGGACAAGGCGCAGGCCCTGGGGCTTAGCATCCTGGACGAGACACAATTCAGGGAGTTGGTTTCGTCATGAGCACCCTCGTAGCGCAGGCGATGGCGGCAAAAATGGAGGTGGTCACAAATTGTGATCACCTCGCCATCGGCTTCACCGCCGATATCGATTCCAAGCCAAGGAACAAAAAATGAAGAAAGTTACCAAAGCAGTGTTTCCGGTGGCCGGCCTCGGCACGCGCTTCCTGCCGGCGACCAAGGCCAGCCCCAAGGAAATGATGCCGATCGTGGACAAGCCGCTGATCCAGTACGCGGTGGAGGAGGCGGTGGCCGCCGGCATCACCGACATGATCTTCGTCACCGGCCGCTCCAAGCGCGCGATCGAGGACCATTTCGACAAGGCCTATGAGTTGGAGAGCGAACTCGAGCAGCGCGGCAAGACCGAGTTGCTGGAGTTCGTGCGCGGCATGATCCCGAAGAACATCAACTGCATCTACATCCGCCAGCCGGAGGCGCTGGGCCTCGGCCATGCGGTGCTCTGCGCCTATCCGGCGGTGGGCGACGAGCCTTTCGCGGTGCTGCTGGCCGACGACCTGATCGACGGTGAGCCGCCGGTCATGAAGCAGATGGTGGATGTGTACGACTACTACCGCACCTCGGTGATCGGCGTGCAGCAGGTGCCGCGCGAAGACACGGGCAGCTACGGCATCGTGGACAGCAAGCCGATGAACGAGACGCTGGAACAGATCCTGCGCATCGTCGAAAAGCCCAAGCCCGAGGAGGCGCCGTCCACGCTGGCGGTGGTCGGCCGCTACGTGCTGACGCCGCGCATCTTTCATCACCTGGCCAACATCGGCAAGGGCTCCGGCGGCGAGATCCAGCTCACCGACGGCATTGCCGCGCTGCTGGAGGAGGAGCAGGTGCTGGCCTATCGTTACCAGGGCACGCGCTACGACTGCGGCTCCAAGCTCGGCTATCTCGAAGCGACGGTGGCCTTCGGCCTGCGCCATCCCGAAGTCGGCGTCGCCTTTGCCGCCAGCCTGAAGCGGATGGCATGAGCGCTCCGCACGGCCGCCCGAAGGAGCGCCAGTCGTCACACGGAGCCGCGCCGCGGCGAACCATTGTCACCCCCTCGCTTGGCGAGGGGGCTGGGGGGAGGGTAGTCCAATGAGCCCGCAGGACGTGCAGAAGATTTTCGACGAGGCCGATCTGCTGTGTTCGGCCGAAGAGTCGGCGCTGGCGGTACGGCGCGTCGCGGCCGAAATCACGGCGCGCCTGGCCGGCGCCAATCCGCTGGTGCTGGCGGTGATGGGCGGTGCCGTGGTGTTCACCGGCCAACTCCTGCCGCAACTGATATTCCCGCTGGATTTCGATTACCTGCATGTCACGCGCTACGGCGACGTCACCAGCGGCGGCGAGCTGGAATGGATCGTCAAGCCGCGGTCCACCGTCGCGGGTCGCGTGGTGCTGGTGGTGGACGACATTCTCGACGAAGGCGTGACCATGGCCGAGGTGGTCCGCCGTCTGCGGCAGCAAGGCGCCAGCGAGGTATTGTGCGCCGTCTTCGCCGACAAGAATCTCGGCCGTGCCAAGCCGGTTGCGGCCGATTTCGTCGGCGTGCATCTGCCGAATCGCTACGTCTTCGGCTACGGCATGGACGTCAAGGGCGCATGGCGCAACCTGCCGGCGGTCTATGCGGTGAAGGGCCTCTAGCGCGGCTGGCATCGGCGCAACAGATTCGTCGCGCAAAGCCGCGCAGGGCTTGCAACTTGCGCAGAATTAGTGGAACAATGCGGCTTTCCAAACCGAAGGGGAATTCGATGAACAAGAGCGAACTGATTGAAGCAGTAGCCGAGCGTGCCGAGCTTTCCAAGGCCGCGGTCAACAAGGCCATCGATGCCTTGACCGAAGTGATTACCTCCGTAATTTCCAAAGGCAATCCGGTTGCCCTGATTGGATTCGGTACCTTCAAGGCGGTCAATCGCGCCGCTCGCACCGGCAAGAACCCGAAGACGGGTGCTCCCCTCAAGATCGCCGCCAAGGCGGTTCCCAAGTTCTCCGCCGGCGCTGGCCTGAAGGCCGCCGTTGCCGGCAAGAAGCCCGCGGCGAAGAAGCCCGCTGCGGCCAAGAAGCCCGCCGCTGCAAAGAAGCCTGCCGCCCCCAAGGCCGCGGCAAAGAAGCCGGCCGCCAAGAAGAAGTAAGCCGCCCGCTCCAATGTCCCCTCGGGGAAGTCATTCCCGGCTGAATGCCCGGGACATGACAAGGGCAACCCGCGGGTTGCCCTTGTTTTCTGGAATAGTGTATTTCCCTCTGGATCGTCGTGACGCCATCGAAAGAAGAACTTGAAGCCAAGGTCAGGCACTTTGCCAACTCGGTCTTTGTGATCGGTTCGGGGATCCTGATGCTTGCCGCGAGCCTGTTGCAGCCGCTGTCCAAGGCTTTGCTGGACGGGGCTGCCGGCGAGCAGGCCAGCTACATTCTGGCCACGGTGCTGATTCTCGCGCTGGCGTCGAAGAGGCCGGCCCTTGCGCTCTATGCCGCCCAAAGGCAATGCCGAAAATATGGTCATGTCGTCAGCGAAGCTGCGCCGACCTGCAGCCGCTGTCTGCAGCCTGTCGCCACGGCGGCCAGGGACTGAAGCACCGACGGGCCTGCGCTACGCGCCGGCCCGCATTCTTCCTGCCTAGTCGAGCACGTGGGAGACCAGGCCGTCGGCCAGCTTGGGCTCGAACCAGGTGGATTTGGGCGGCATCACCTCGTTGCTGTCGGCCACCGCCATCAGCTGATCCATGCTGGTCGGATGAAGGGCGAAGGCCACCGCCATCTCGCCCGAGTCGACGCGCCTTTCCAGTTCGGCCAGGCCGCGGATGCCGCCGACGAAGTCGATGCGCTTGTCGCGGCGCAGGTCGGCAATGCCCAACAACGGCGCCAGCACGTGGTCCGACAGCAGCGAGACATCGAGGCGCGCCACCGGATCCTCGGGAATCAGTTCGGGTTTGATGCGCAGCCGGCGCCAGCGCCCGGCCAGGTACATGCCGAACTCGCCGGGAGCGGACGGATGCGCGCGGCCGGCGCTGTCCTCGACCGTGAAGGCGGCGGCGAGGCGGGTCGCCAGCGCCGACTCTTCGAGGCCATTGAGGTCCTTGACGACGCGGTTGTAGTCGAGGATCTTCATCTGGTGATGCGGGAAGATCACCGAGAGGAAGGAATCGGCGGACGATACGCGTCCCTGCTGGTGGCGTGCGGCGGCGACGCGCGAGGCGGCGGCCGAGCGGTGGTGGCCGTCGGCGATGTAGAGCGCGCGCATCGCATCGAAGGTCTGGGTGATCGCATCGAGCTGCGCGGCGTCGCTCAGCACCCAGATCTGGTGGCGGATGCCGTCGTCGGCGGTGACGTCGGCTGCGGGAGTGCCCTGCGCGATGGCGGCGATCTGGGCATCGGCGGTGGCGGAAGAAGGATAGGCCAGCAGCACCGGACCGGTCTGGGCGTTCGTCGCCTCGATCTGGCGCACGCGGTCGTCTTCCTTGTCGGGCCGGGTGAACTCATGCTTGCGGATGCGGTTGCTGTCGTAGTCGGCGACGTTCGCGGCGGCCACCAGGCCGGTCTGCACGTGGTCGCCGCCATCGCCCCCCATGCCGGGCATGGTCAGGCGATAGGCGTAATAGCAGGGGGCCGCGTCCCTGGCCAGCACCCCGGCGGCCAGCATCTTCTGCAGGTTCTCGGCCGCCTTGGCATATACCGCCGGCGCATAGGGATCCATGTCGGGCGGCAGGTCGATTTCGGGCTTGGAAATGTGCAGGAAGGACCAGGGCTTGCCGGCGGCGCGGACTCTCGCCTCGTCGCTGGACAGGACATCGTAGGGCGGCGCGGCGATGGCGCCGGCCTGGCCGGGGGCAGGGCGCAGGCCGCGAAAGGCTCGAATCAGGCTCATGGGGATTCTCAGGCGGGTTGGGCGGAGAGGCCGCGCAGCGCGGCATCGGCGTCGCGGATCATTTTCTCGGTGGTCGGCCAATCGACGCAGGCATCGGTGACCGAGCAGCCATATTTCAACTGTGACAGGTCGACGGGGATGGGCTGGTTGCCGGCCTCGATGAAGCTTTCGATCATCAGGCCGACGATCGAGCGATGGCCGGCCTTGCGCTGGGCGCAGATCTGGTTGATGCAGTCCTGCATGACCAGCGGTTGCAGTTCCGGCTTCTTGTAGCTGTTGGCGTGCGAGCAATCGATCACGATATTGTGCGGCAGCCCGGCCTTGGCCAGCGCGGCCTCGGCCAGCGCGACGCTGACGGTGTCGTAGTTCGGCCGGCCGCCGCCGCCGCGCAGCACCAGATGGCCGTAGCGGTTGCCGGCGGTGCGCACCACGCTGGAGCGGCCCTGCATGTTGATGCCGAGAAAGCTGTGCGGGCTGGAGGCGGAAATGATGGCATTGATCGCGGCATCGAGCGAACCGTCGGTGCCGTTCTTGAAGCCGACCGGTGCCGAAAGGCCCGACGACATCTCGCGATGGGTTTGCGATTCCGAGGTACGGGCGCCGATCGCCGCCCAGCCGATCAGGTCGCCCAGATACTGCGGCGCGATCGGGTCGAGCGCCTCGGTGCCGGCCGGCAGGCCCAGTTCATTGACGGCCAGCAGGAACTCGCGCGCCTTCTGCATGCCTTCCTCGATGTGGAAGGAATCGTCCATGCGCGGATCGTTGATGTAACCCTTCCAGCCGGTCGCGGTGCGCGGCTTTTCGAAATACACGCGCATCACCAGCAGCATGGTGCCGGCGACTTCGTCGGCCAGTTTCTTCAGGCGCCGCGCGTAGTCGAGCCCGGCGACGGGGTCGTGGATCGAGCAGGGGCCGACCACGACGAAGATGCGCGGGTCCTTGCCGTCGAGGATGCGTTCCAGGGTGCGCCGTCCCGCCAGCACCGACTCTGCGGCGGCCTCCGAGAGCGGCACGCGGCCGTGGATTTCCTCCGGCGTCGGCATCGGTTCGAAGGCTTCGATATTGAGGTTTTCAGTGATCTGCATCAGGGTTTCAACTTGTTGAAGAGTTCTTTTACCGCGCCGACGCGTTCCTTGAGGTTCGCGCTGGGTTTCTGCCAGAGCAGCCTGTCCTGGCCGGCGAGCTTGAAGCTGCGGTCGCTTTGCAGCAGGCGGATGATTTTCGCGGGGTCGATCGGAGGGTTGGGCACGAATTGCAATTGTATCGCGGCCGGGCCCGCATCCAGCTTGGCCAGGCCCAGTGCGCGGCCGGCCAGGCGCAGGCGGTGGGTTTCCATCAGGGCCAGGGTCTGCGCCGGCATTTCGCCGTAGCGGTCGATCAGTTCCTCCTGCATGGCGCGCAGCTCGTCCTCGCTGTCGCAGTTGGCCAGGCGCTTGTACAGCGTCAGGCGTTCATGCACGTCGGGGCAGTAGTCGCTGGTCAACAGCGCCGGCACGCGCAGGTTGATTTCCGAAGTGATGGACAGCGGCTGGGTCAGGTCGGGCACCTTCTCGCCGGCCTTCAATGCGCGCACCGCGGCGTTGAGCATGTTGGTGTACATGGCGAAGCCGATTTCGTGGATCTCGCCGCTTTGCGATTCGCCGAGCACTTCGCCGGCGCCGCGGATTTCGAGGTCGTGCATGGCGAGGAAGAAGCCGGAACCCAGTTCTTCCATGGCCTGGATGGCTTCGAGGCGCCGCTTGGCCTGGGCCGTCGGCTTGGCGTCCTCGTGGGTCAGCAGGTAGGCATAGGCCTGGTGGTGCGAACGGCCGACGCGGCCGCGCAACTGGTGCAGCTGGGCCAGGCCGAACTTGTCGGCGCGGTTGATGACGATGGTGTTGGCATGCGGATTGTCGATGCCGGTCTCGATGATGGTCGAGCACAGCAGCAGGTTGTGCTTCTGCTGCGTGAATTCGCGCATCACGCGCTCCAGCTCGCGCTCCGGCAACTGGCCGTGGCCGACCACGATGCGCGCCTCGGGCAGCAGCGCGTGCAGGCGCTCCTGCATGTTCGCGATGGTGTCGACTTCGTTGTGCAGGAAATACACCTGGCCGCCGCGCTTGAATTCGCGCAGGCAGGCTTCGCGCACCTGGCCGTTGGACCATTTGCTGACGAAGGTCTTGATCGCCAGGCGCTTCTGCGGCGGCGTGGCGATCACCGAAAAATCGCGCAGGCCTTCGAGCGACAGGCCCAGGGTGCGCGGGATCGGCGTTGCGGTCAGGGTCAGCACGTCGACCTGCGCTCGCAGCGCCTTCAGCGCTTCCTTCTGGCGCACGCCGAAGCGGTGCTCCTCGTCGATGATGATGAGGCCCAGGCGGTCGAACTTGACGTCCTTCTGCAGCAGGCGATGGGTGCCGATCAGGATGTCTATCCTGCCCTGGGCCAGCAGCTCGACCGCTTCGTCCTGCTCCTTGGCCGACTTGAAGCGCGAGATTTCCGCGATCTTGACCGGCCAGTTGGCGAAGCGGTCGCTGAAATTCTGGTAGTGCTGTTCGGCCAGCAGCGTGGTCGGGCAGAGGATCGCGACCTGCTTGCCGTCGGCCACGGCGACGAAGGCGGCGCGCATCGCGACCTCGGTCTTGCCGAAGCCGACGTCGCCGCAGACCAGGCGGTCCATCGGCTTGCCCGACTTCATGTCTTCGATCACGGCATTGATCGCGGTCTGCTGGTCGGGTGTTTCCTCGAAGCCGAAGCCGTCGGCGAAGGCTTCCAGGTCGTGCTGTTTGAAAACGAAGGGGTGGCCTTCGCGCGCGGCTCGCTGGGCGTAGAGGTGCAGCAGTTCGGCGGCCGTGTCATGCACCTGTTCGGCGGCCTTCTTCCTGGCCTTTTCCCACTGGCCCGAGCCCAGCGTGTGCAGCTGGATCGAATCCGGATCGGCGCCGCTGTAGCGCGAGATGACCTGCAGTTGCGCCACAGGCACGTAGAGCTTGGCGCCGTTGGCATATTCGAGATGGAGGAATTCCGTGGCGCCCTCGCCGAAATCCATATGCACCAGCCCGAGGTAGCGGCCGATGCCGTGGTTCTCATGCACCACCGGATCGCCGACCTTGAGTTCGGACAGGTCGCGCAGCCAGCCTTCGAGGTTGGCGCGGCGGGCGTCGGTGCGGCGCCCGCGCGGGCGGGCCGTGGCGGCGTAGAGCTCGTTTTCGGTGATGACGGCGATGCTCACCCCATCCCCACCCCGGCCCTCCCCTTTGCCGGCCCGCGAAGCGGATTCCCCGGCAGGCAAGGCCTGGGGAGGGAGAAGGCTAAAGCCGCCGGAGAGCGGGCCGACGCCGAGCATGAAGCGCGATGCGTCGGCAAGAAATGCGGCGAAGTCGGCGCAGGGCGCGGGTGCGAGGCCGTATTCGGCAAGGTAGTCGGCCAGCGTCTGGCGCCGTCCCGGCGACTCGGCCAGCAGCAGCACGCGGCCGCCATGCAAGGCGAGGAAGCCGCGCAGGGCGGCCAGCGGGTCGTCGGCCTTGCGATTGACTGCCAGCGTGGGCAGGGTTGCCGTTACCTGCCCGCGAAGCGGAATCCCAGGTACGCAGAGCGAGCCAGCGCCAACTTTTAAAGACAACTGCGGCAGCAGCTTGGCCGCGACGAAGAATTCCTCGTCGCGCAGGAACAGTTCGGCGGGCGGCAGGACCGGGCGCGAGCGGTCGCCGCCGAGCATCTTGTAGCGGCCCTGCAGGTCGGTCCAGAACTCGGCGATGGCGCCGGCGACGTCGCCGTGCAGCAGCAGCAGCGCATGCTCGGGCAGGTAGTCGAACAGCGTCGCCGTGGCCTCGAAGAACAGCGGCAGGTAGTACTCGATGCCGGCCGGCAGGATGCCGTTCGTGACATCCTTGTAGAGGCTGATGCGCGAGGCATCGCCCTCGAAGGCTTCGCGAAAGCGCTGGCGGAAGGTGGTGCGGCCGGCATCTCCGGCGGGGAATTCGCGCGCCGGCAAGAGGCGGATTTCCGGCACCGGGTAGAGCGTGCGCTGGCTATCGACGTCGAAGCTGCGGATGGTCTCCACTTCGTCGTCGAACAGCTCGATGCGGTAGGGCAGGGCCGTGCCCATCGGGAACAGGTCGACCAGGCCGCCGCGCACGCTGTATTCGCCGGCGGCGACCACCTGGGTCACGTGCTGGTAGCCGGCGATCGTGAGCTGGGTGCGCAGCTTGGCCAGATCCAGCCGCTCGCCCTTCTTCATGAAGAAGGTGTGGCCGGCGAGGAAGGCCGGCGGCGCCAGACGCGTGATGGCGGTCGAGGCGGCTGCGATCAATACCTCGCATTCGTTGCGCGACACCGCGTAGAGCGTCGCCAGGCGCTCCGAGATCAAATCCTGGTGCGGCGAGAAGCTGTCGTAGGGCAGGGTTTCCCAGTCGGGCAACAGATGCACGCGCAATTCCGGTGCGAACCAGGCGATTTCCTCGGCCAGGCGCTGCGCTTCGAGCGGGCTGGCGGTGACCACGGCCAGCAGTTGCCCGGGCCGCGCAAGCTGCGCCAGCGCCAGCGCGTCGGCGGAAGGCGCGAGGAGCGGCAGATCGAGGCGTTGGCCCGGTTTGGGCAGGGCGGGGAGCGACAGCAGGGGATTCACGGAATGCGGGGTGCCGCGGGTTACTGAAAGGCAGCGAATTATACGCAGCGCCGCAGCACCATCGCCGACTTTGGCGGCTTCATGACATCCGGCTGGTCAGCCGTTTGCCGCGCCGACCACCCGCCCCAGCCGCCGCCCCAGCAGCGCCCAGATCAGCGCCGCCGGCACGGCGGCCAGCGCGATGGCGCCGACGGTCAAGCCCAGCGCCGCGAGGCCGGCGTAGATCCAGCCGCTGAGCAGATCGCCGCCGCGGTACACGGCGGCGTCGATGAAGGCCTTGGATTTGTAGCGCTGTTCGCGGCCGACGCAGGTGAACAGCACTTCGCGCGCCGGCTTGGCCAGCGCGTGGCGGCTGCTGTCGTAGAGCACGCGCACCAGCATCAGCGTGCCTAGCGCGATCGTCGTCGGCGCCGTACCCAGCGTCAGGAAGCCGAGCGCCGCCACGGCCGGCAACACGGCCAGCGTCAGGCCGACGCCGAGCAGGCGCAGGATGTGCGCGGTGAACAGCGCCTGGGTGACGATGGTGAGGGTATTCACGGCCAGGTCGATGCGCGCGAGGAAGGCCCGCCGCAGCGCGCGGTCGGCGATCGCTTCGCCGACCAGGTGCGACTGCAGGAAGTAGAGGATGGTCGAGGCGAAGGTCATCAGGAGTATCCACAGCGCGATGTTGCGCAGCGCCGGATCGCGGAACACCGGAATGATGCCGCTCCAGGCGCTGCCGCCGATGCGCGCCTCGCTCTCGCGGTTCAGTGTGGCCGGCGCCAGATCGGCGCGGCGGTCGAGTGCGCGGGCCAGCCAGCAGGCGGCTTCGAGCGGCAGCACGGCCAGCAGCAACAGCAGGAACACCGGCAGGTGGGGCGCCAGCGCGGCGGTGCCGGCCGAGCCGGCGACCCCGCCGAGCGAGGCGCCGACGCTGATGAAGCCGAACAGCCGCTGGCCCTGCTCGCTGCGGAACAGGTCGACCACCAGGCCCCAGAACACGGTGACCACGAACAGGGCGAAGACGCTGGTCCACACGTAGAAGGCGCGGTCGATCCAGGGTCGCGCCGTTTCCGGCAGCAGCACCAGCGCCGCGTAGAAGGCGACCAGGTTCAGCGCGAAAAAGCGGTTGGCGAGCGGGATGAAGACGCCGCGCCGCAGCCGCGCCACCGCCGCCGAATACAGCGGCACGGCCAGCAGCATGACCAGGAATACCGCTGTCCACAGCACTTGCAGGTTGCGCCGGTCGGCGGCGCCGATTTCGTCGCGCACCGGCCGCAGCAGGTAGTAGGCGAACAGGATGCAAAAGCCGTAGGCGGTGGCGAGCAGCAGCGGCACGGCTTCGCCCGGGCGCAGCGGAACGAGCTTGCCGAGGAGTCTCGCAAGCACCGCTCAGCTGTCCGCGATGCTGTCGAAGTAACGCGCGATGGTCTGCCGCGTCGCCGCGTCCGGCAGCCGGCCGCGGGCGGCGCCGAGGTTGTCCTCGACGTGGGCGACCTGGGTGCTGCCCGGAATCGCGCAGGTCACGGCGGGGTGCGACAGCACGTACTTGAGGAAGACCTGGGCCCAGGAACTGCAGTCGATTTCGGCCGCCCAATCGGGCAGCGGCCGTCCGCCGACCGCGCGGAACTGCGCGCCGCGGCCGAAGGGCAGGTTGACCAGCACCGCCATGCCGCGCTCCGCCGCCAGCGGCAGCAGCCTGTCGGCCGCGCCGCGGTTGCCGACGGCATAGTCGACCTGGATGAAGTCGAGCCGTTCGCGGCGCATGATGGCTTCGAGTTCGGTGTATTGCCCGCTGCTCGACGTGGTGACGCCGATGTGGCCGATCTCGCCGGCGGCCTGCCGTTCGCGCAGCAGTGGCAGCAGCGTGCCGGCGCCGCGCAGGCTGTGCAGCTGGACCAGGTCGAGGCGGCGCGTGGCGAGCGCCGCGAAGGAATCGGCCAGACGCCGGCGGCCGTCGGCGACATTGTCGCGATCGAGCTTGGTGGCGAGAAACAGTTGTTCGCGCAAGCCGGTCTGGCCCAGTATGGCGCCGATCACGCGCTCCGAGTCGCCGTAGGCCGGCGCCGTGTCGATGACTTTGCCGCCGAGGCGGGCAAAGGCCGCCAGCGTGTCGCGCAGCCGCGCGACATAGGCCGGGTCGCCGGACCGGAAGCGGTTGGTGCCGATGCCGACGATGGGCAGGCGCACGCCGGTCGAAGGCACCGGCCGCGTCAGCAGCGGCGCATGCGCTTGGGACGGCGCCTGGGCCTGCGCCGGGCGCGGCAGGAATGCGGCGGCGGCGACGGCGAACCCGGCCTTGAGGATTTCCCGTCGCGCGGCGGACAGGTTGTCTGGCATGGTTCGTCCCCTCCCGTCAGCGGCCGAGGCCCAGCGCCTGGCGCAGTTCGGGCGCGCTCATGGCGCGGCCGAAAACCGCCGTGCCGACGTCGAAGTCGCGCGCCCGCGCCAGGCCGCCGACCGCCACGGGCTCGAAGCCGGCATCGCGCACCAGGCGCTCGGCCAGCTGCAGGGCCGCCGGGTCGTCGGCCGCCAGCGGCACGCCGACGCGCTCGCCGCTGCGGTGCGCCTCGCCCTGCACGGCGGTGTGCGGCACCGAGGTAAAGGCGCGCACCAGGCGCACGCCGGGCAGGTATTCGGCCGAGGCCACGCCGGTGCCCCTGGCGCGCGCCGCGTCGGCCATCGCGCCGTCGCGCGCGGTGAAGGGATTGCCGGTTTCGAGCACGGTCTTGCCGCGCAGCTGCGCGGCGTAGTCGCGCCCGACCTGCGGCAGCGCGCCATAGGGCACGGAAATCAGCACCACCTCGCCGAATGCCGCCGCCTGCGCCGGGGTGCCAACGCCAACTTTCGGACCGAGGCGCGCGGCGAGCGGCTGGAGTTGCTCGGGGTGGCGCGAGGAGATCATCAACTGATGTCCGGCCCTGGCCCAGTGCTCGGCCAGCGCGCCGCCGATGCGGCCGGTGCCGATGATGCCGATTTTCAGGCTCGCGGCCTGGGCTGCGGCGGGCCGCGGCAGGGCAGCCAGTGCGGTCGCGCAAAGTGCTGCGGCGAGCAGCGCGCGGCGTCGGCAATCGTGAGTGCTGCGGTCCATGCTGTGCTCCTCAGATATCCAGGGGATGGCGACGCCAGAAGGCGGCGTCGGGAATCGGGCCGATGCCGGCGCCGGCATTTTCGGCCATGTGCTCGGGTCGCCCGGTGCCGGGGATGGCGCAGCTCACCGCCGGATGGCCGAGCACGAATTTCAGCAGCAACTGCGCCCAGCTCGCAGCCCCGATCTCGGCCGCCCATCCCGGCAGCGGCCGGCTGCGCACCCGGCGCAACAGTCCGCCGCCGCCGAAAGGGCGGTTGACCAGCACGGCCATGCCGCGCTCCGCGGCCAGCGGCAGGATCAGCCGCTCGGCTTCGCGCTCGTCGTGCGAATAGTTGATCTGCAGGAAATCGAAGCGCTCGGCGCGCATCGCCGCCGCCAGTTCGGCATAGGCGTGGGCGCTGTAATGGGTGATGCCGATGTAGCGGATGCGCCCGGCTGCCTTCCATTCGCGCAAGCTGGGCAGGTGGCCGCGCCAGTCCATCAGGTTATGCACCTGCATCAGGTCCAGCGGATCGGCGCGCAAGAGGCGCAGCGATTCCTGCATCTGGCGCAAGCCCGCGGCGCGGCCGCGCGTCCATAGCTTGGTGGCGACGAAGGCCTTGGGGCGGCTGCCGGCGGCGGCCAACAGTTCGCCGGTCACGGCTTCGGCGCGGCCATACATGGGCGAGCTGTCGATCACCGCACCGCCGGCGGCGAACAGTGCCTGCAGCACGGCGGGCAGCCGCGCGTACTCGGCCGAACCGGCGGCGACGTCGAAGCCCTGATAGGTGCCGAGGCCGATCACCGGCAGGCGCTGGCCGCTGGACGGAATCGGCCGCGTCTGCATCGCGGTCGCGGCGGCCGCCGGCGCGGCGTGGCGGCCCAGTGCCACGGCGGCCAGGATCGTCGCGGCGCCGGCGGCGCGGCGCAGGAATTCTGCCCGCGTCATCGCGGCTGGAGGATCCGATTTGTCCCGCGCTCCACTCATGCGCTACTCCCGGCGTGCCCGGCGCCCGAACGGAATCGATTGTACCGAGACCGCCGCCGCCGCGCCGACTGCCCTGCGGACAGGGAAACGCAACGGCCGTGGCGCTGCCTTGGCTTAAAGGCATCCGTTCGCCCGACCCGAATTGGGGGTTACACTTAATTACATTACAGACAAAATGGGTATTGATCGTGCTGCCGGAAATACCGGGGAAGCGATATCCGGAACAAGGAGATGACCATGGTCGCCAGTAAATGGTCTGAAGATTACTCGCGCGTCGCCCTTGTCGCGGTCGTATTTTTCGGGCTGTACCTCAGCAGTCTCCACAGCTATCTCCTGTTCCACAGCCTGATCGAGATCGCCACCATTGCCGTCGCCTTCACGCTGTTCATCCTTACCTGGAACACGCGGGATTACCTGAAGAACGGCTATCTGAGGCTGGTCGGCACCGGTTATGCGTTCATCGCCCTGATCGACCTGCTGCACACCCTGGCCTACAAGGGCATGGACGTATTTCCCGGCTACGGCGCCAACCTGCCGACCCAGCTCTGGATCGCCGCGCGCTATTTGCAGGCCGCCACCCTTTTCGCGGCGCCGCTGTTTGTCGAGCGCAAGGTGAACGATCGCCTGGTTTTCGGCGTTTACGCGGTGGCCGTCGCGATCCTGGTAACGCTGGTTTATTCGGGCCGTTTCCCGGACTGCTACATCGAGGGCAAGGGGCTCACGGCCTTCAAGATAGTCAGCGAATACGCAATAACGGCCATCCTGCTGGCGGCCCTGTATCTCGTGTACCGGCAGCGGCGGCACTTCGACCGCCGGGTTTTCATCCTCATAGGCGCTTCGATAGCCTGCACGGCGGCGTCCGAAATATCCTTCACCGCCTATGTCAGCGTGTATGGCTTCGCCAACCTGGTCGGGCATTTTGCCAAGCTGGCAGCCTTCTACCTGGTGTATCTGGCGATACTCGTCACGGGCATCAAGCAGCCGTTCGACCTGATTTTTCGCGACCTCAAGCAGGTGGAGGCCGAACTGCGCGAGGCGCAGGACACGCTGGAGGAAAAGGTCAGGGAACGCACCGCCGAGTTGAGCGCCAGCGAAGAGAAGTACCGCGCGCTGATCGAATGCGCCAACGACGCCATCCTGGTTCAGGAGCTCAACCAGGACGGAAAGCCGGGGTCCTTCATCGAGGTCAACGAACTGGCATGCAGGCAGCTTGGATACAGCCGCGAGGAACTCGCCCGCTTGACGCCCGCAGACATCACCGATCCGCGCTGCCGCGACAGCATGGCCGCCGCGATGGACAAACTTGCCAGGGACCGGCATGCCGTTTTCGAAACCGCGCTGATGGCCAGGGACGGCCGTAGCATTCCCGTCGAGGTCAGTACGCGCATGCTGGAACTGAGGGGCAGGCGCCTGCTGTTTTCACTGCTGCGCGACATCACGGAACGCAAACTCGCGGATGACGAGATCAGGAAGCTGAACAGCGAACTGGAACAACGGGTGCGCGACAGGACGGCACAGCTGGAGCTTGCCAACAAGGAACTGGAGGCATTTTCATTTTCGGTGTCCCACGACCTGCGGGCGCCCTTGCGGGCGATCGACGGCTTTTCCCGGGCCGTGCGCGAGGACTACGGCGACAAGCTCGACGACCAGGGCAAACATTTCCTCGAAATGCTGAGCGACAACGCGGCGCGCATGAACAAGCTGATCGACGACATACTGAGCTTTTCGCGCATGGGCCGCCGCGAGATACAGGGCATGAGACTCGACGTGGCCGGGCTGGCGCAGGAAGTGATCGCGGAATTGCGGCCGACGCTTGCCGACAGAAACATACGCTTCACGGTCGGCGTCCTGCCGCAGACCCGGGGCGACCGCGTCATGATTCGCCAGGTGCTGGTGAATCTCTTGTCGAACGCCGTCAAGTTCACCCGGCCGCGACCCGAGCCGGCAATCGAAGTGGGCGGGACGACGGGGCAGGACGAGAATATGTACTACGTCAGGGATAACGGCGTCGGCTTCGACATGCGCTATGCCGACAAGCTGTTCGGCGTGTTTCAAAGGCTGCATGCCCAGGACGAATTCGAGGGCACGGGCATAGGCCTGGCCATCGTCAAGCGCATCGTCGAGCGTCATGGCGGCCGGGTCTGGGCGCAGGCCGCGGCCGGCGCCGGGGCGACGATATTTTTCACCCTGCCGGAGGCAGGCAGTCCGGACGAATAGGCGCGCCCGCCCTGCGCGGGGTGATTTTTATCCCCTTTTTACAACTCGGCGGGTAGCATGAATTCATGACGCCATCTACTCAGGCGCCGGGTGTTGGAGCCTATTTGCAGGCTGCACTTGCCTGCGTCGCCACGACCTTGCTGACCCTGCCGCTGCTCGGCATGGTCGATGCCGCCAACATCGTCATGCTCTTCCTGCTGGTCGTTGCCCTGGTGGCGGTCTGGCTCGGCAGCGGCCCGGCGATCCTGGCGGCCTTCGGCTGCGTGGCCTTGTTCGATTATTTCTTCGTGCCGCCGCGATTTTCCATGGCGGTGGCCGACATGCAGTACCTGATCACCTTTGCCGTGATGCTGGTCGTGGCGCTGGTCATCGGCCAGCTGGCGGCCCGGCTGCGCGACAAGGCCAGGCTCGCCACGGCACGCGAACACGAGATGCGCTCGCTCTACGGCATGGCGAAGGACTTGTCCGGCGCAATCGCGGCAGACCAGGTGGCCGATATCCTGCAGCGCTTTCTCAAGCAGCGGCTGGAGGTCGAGGCGGTGCTCTACCTGCCCGACGCCCATGATGAACTGCGGGCGATTCCAGTCCGGGCCCCAGGTGATGGTCGGCAGCCCCATGTAAGGGCGGTCTATGAGCAGGGACAGCCGATGCACCTGGCTGCCGAAGAGAGCCGCTGTGCGCCGGCACTCGCACTGCCGCTGGTGTCGCCGCTGCGGACGCGAGGCGTCCTGCTGGTTTACTCCGATCATGCGGAACGCTTTTGCGATCCCGAGCGGCGCCCGCTGCTCGATGCGGTGGCTTCGCTCACCGCGATTGCAGTCGAGCGCCTGCATTACGGCGAGGTGCTGCAGCAAGTGACCCTGGACATGGAATCGGAGCGTTTGCGCAGCGCGCTGCTGTCTGCGGTTTCCCACGACCTGCGCACGCCGCTGACCGTGCTGGTGGGTCTTGCCGATGCCCTGACCGTGTCCCGGCCGGAGTTGCCGCCGTCAGTCGTGGAATCGGCCGCGGCCATTCGCGACCAGGCGCTGCGTCTGTCCGGCATGGTGCACAAGTTGCTGGACATGGCGCGCCTGCAAACCGGCAAGGTCGTGCTCAACCGCGAGTGGCAGCCGCTGGAGGAAGTGGTCGGCAGCAGCCTCCAGGTTCTGGCGCAATTGCTGGCGGGGCGCGAGATTCGACTGGAACTGGCGTCCGATCTTCCCGTCCTCGAGTTCGACGCGGTGCTGCTGGAGCGGGTGCTTTGCAATCTGCTGGAGAATGCGGCGAAGTATGCGCCGCAGGGCGACATCGTGATCGCCGCGGCGACGGCCGGCGATCTGGTCGAGGTGTCCGTTGCGGATTCCGGGCCGGGTTTTCCGCCCGATGGCGAGACGCGAATTTTCGAGTTGTTCGAACGGGGCCGCCAGGTCGGCGGCACGACGGGAGTCGGCCTCGGCCTGGCGATCTGCCGCGCGATCGTCGAGGCGCATGGCGGCCGCATATGGGCGGAGCAAAGGGCCGCAGGCGGCACCCGCATGGTGTTCAGCCTGCCGCGAGGCACGCCGCCGGTGCTGGAGGAGGAAGCCGGTGCATGACGATCGTCCGCTGATCCTGCTGGTCGAGGACGAACCGCAGATCCGGCGCTTCGTTTGCGCTGCGCTGGAGGATGAGGGCCGCGTAATCGAAGCCGCGTCGGCCGCCGCGGCGCTCGAAGCCTTCTCCGGGCCGGGGCCGGCGCTGGCGATCATCGACCTCGGGCTGCCGGACCGCGACGGCGTGGACCTGATCCGCGAACTGCGCAGCTGGACCCAACTGCCGCTGCTGGTCTTGTCCGCCCGCGCGGCCGAGGCGGAGAAGGTGGCCGCACTCGATGCCGGCGCCGACGACTACCTGACCAAGCCTTTCGGCGTCCAGGAACTGCGGGCACGGGTGCGCGCCCTGTTGCGCCGGCAGAAAGTTGGCGCTGGCGAGACGGTGATCGAATTCGGCAGGATCCGCGTCGACCGCGTCCATCGCGTAGTGACGCGCGACGGGGCCGCGATCCACCTGACCCCCATCGAATACCGGCTGCTCGGCGTGCTGCTGGCGAACGCCGGCCGTGTCCTGACGCACCGGCAGTTGCTGCAGGACGTCTGGGGCCCCGGGCACGTCGAACGCGGCCACTATCTACGCATCTACATCGGCCATTTGCGGCAGAAGCTCGAAGTCGAGCCGGCGCGGCCCTGCCACCTGCTGACCGAAACCGGTGTCGGCTACCGTTTTCAACTTCAGGACTGTGCGCCATGAGCCACGAAGAACAAAAAGACAGCACCGCCGTGCTCGCCCTGGCCGCGCTGGGCGTGGTCTACGGCGACATCGGCACCAGCCCGCTCTATGCGATCAAGGAAGTCTTCGGCAACGCCCACCATCCGGTGCCGATCACGCCGGAGAACGTGCTGGGCATACTCTCGCTGGTGTTCTGGTCGCTGATCGTCGTGGTGTCGTACAAGTACGTCGGCCTGATCCTGCGTGCCGACAACAAAGGCGAGGGCGGCATCATGGCGCTGATGGCCCGCGTCCTCGCCGACGAAGGGATCAGCGGGCGCACGCGGCAGGCTGTGATCCTGCTCGGCCTGTTCGGCGCCGCGCTGTTCTATGGCGACGGCCTGATCACCCCGGCAATTTCGGTGCTCTCGGCGGTGGAAGGGCTGGAGGTGGCGACCCCCGTGTTCGCGCCCTACATCGTGCCGATAACGCTGGGCATCCTGGTCGCGCTGTTCTGGATCCAGCGCCACGGCACGGCCAAGGTGGGCGCGAGTTTCGGGCCGATCACCTGCGTCTGGTTCGTCGCGCTCGCCGCCCTGGGCGTGATGCAGATCCTGCGCCATCCCGCGGTGCTGGCGGCGCTCTGGCCGGGCCATGCCTTGGCCTTCCTCGCTGTGGATCCAACTCTGGGCTTTCTCGCCATGGGCAGCGTCTTTCTCGTGGTGACCGGCGCCGAGGCGCTGTATGCCGACATGGGCCACTTCGGCCGGCGGCCGATACGTCTGGCCTGGTTCGGCCTGGTGCTGCCGGCCCTGCTGCTCAACTACTTCGGGCAGGGCGCGCTGCTGCTCGAAGACCCGGCGGCGATCAAGAATCCCTTCTACCTGATGGCGCCGGACTGGTTCCTGCTGCCGCTGGTCGGCCTGGCCACGGCGGCCACGGTGATCGCCTCGCAGGCGGTGATCACCGGCGTGTATTCGATCACGCAGCAGGCGATCCAGCTCGGCTATGCGCCGCGCATGGAACTGCTGCACACCTCGGGCAGCCAGATGGGGCAGATCTACATGCCCGGCGTGAACTGGCTGATGCTGCTCGGCGTGATCGCGCTGGTGCTGGCCTTCAAGTCATCGACCAACCTGGCGGCGGCCTACGGCATCGCGGTCACCGGCACCATGATCATCACCTCGTTGTTCGCCTACCTCGTCGCGCGCCGCCAGTGGGGCTGGCGCAAGCGCCTGGCGCTGCCGGTATTCGGCGCGCTGCTGATGCTCGACCTGGCCTTCCTCGGCGCCAACTCGACCAAGATCCTCGACGGCGGCTGGTTCCCGCTGGCCTTCGGCGGCGCGATATATCTGCTGCTGACCACCTGGAAGGCCGGGCGCGAACTGCTGCAGGACAAGCTCGACACCCAGGCCCTGCTGCTCAAGGATTTCATTCCCGCGATCGAGACGCCCGACACCATCAACGTGCCGGGCACGGCAGTGTTCATGACGCCCTACCCGGACCATGTGCCGCATGCGCTGCTGCACAACCTCAAGCACAACAAGGTGCTGCACCAACAGGTGGCGCTGGTGACCGTGACGGTGCTGTCGGTGCCGCGCGTGCCCGCCGCGCAGCGCGTGCTGGTCGAGCGCCTGACGCATCGCTTCTACCGCGTGCACATCCATTTCGGCTTCATGGACCCGCCCGACGTGCCGGCCGCGCTGGAGTGGTGCGGCGAACAGGGCCTGGACATGGAACCGATGACGACATCCTTCTTCCTCGGCCGCGAAACCGTGGTGCCCCGCGTCGGTGCGGCCATGCCCTACTGGCGCAAGGCGCTGTTCTCCGGCCTGTGCCGCAATGCCCGCACCGCCGCCGACTTCTTCGGCCTGCCGCCGAACCAGGTGGTGGAACTGGGGACGCGGGTGACGCTGTAGTTCCAGCCGCATTCCTGCGCGGCACCGTACCGCCAGCGCCAACTTTCGTGGTAGGCGACGGCGTTGCGATTCAAGAAGTAAGTCGTGCTTGCGCAAGGACCGTGTGCAGCGGAAGGTCAGCATTGTGCCCATTGCTGCCGGTCGGGTTTCCCCGGCCAGCGACAGCAATGCAGCGGTTGGAGCCATTCACCGCACTGTTGGGGCGGGGTCTTGAGTGGCGGCTTACTGAGTCTAGCTGCCGCTCCAGCGGGTAGAATTTTATTAGGGCGGCGGTCTGGACCCGACCGAGCGGACACTATTGGTAGGGAAGAATATGAATTCATGGATCGCAAGATTCTCGACGACCACTTTGATTGTAATTACCACTTTGGTCTTGATAACCGGATGTATGGAGATGGCAAGTCATGCAGAGCGAATTAATGTTGCAAGTCAAGGCGAGCTCTATAAATCTGGAAAGACAGGCCTTCCTGCAATTAATAAGGGGGCGACAAGGCTCTACTTCTACAGGTCTCAGGTTATGTTGGGCTTTCTAGCCTCTCCCATAGTTATCGTTAATGGGCACTGGATGGGAACAAAAGATAAGCCAAACGAGAATCTCTTCTTGCCGGGCTGCGTATTCGTGGTCGATAGTAAAGATTCATCAATTGATGCTTGGCTCTATCAAGCCGGAAAGGAAGATTACGAAAAGAAGATCTCACTTCAGGGTGGAGAAGGCCGAACCTACTTCATGAGGTACAAGACACACCCCACATATGTGGACCTCGAAGTTGTAGATAGCACGACTGCTTTGGCAGAGATAGAAGCACTTCACTTGTCTGGTTACCGCGACCTACAGAAATAGATCGTTTCGAGACTGATCGAGCAAACGCAACCCCCAGAAGGACAGCGGTCGGGAAAATAGGAATCTGCTGTGGGGCACACCTGCGCCATTCAAGCAAGTCGACGCCGAACGGCAGGAAACTGAGTGGATAGGTCACCGGGTATGCCGTTGTCAGCAGGCCGTTTTCAGTCTGTTGCTGACGTAGCGATTGCAAACTCCAGTGGCCGGATCTGGCCGGTTCCTGCCAGTCGAGCGATCAATCGACCCAGCCCCGAGCATCACGGTTCGCCTTCCGCCGCGGCGCTCTGCCGGGCGTCCATCCAACGACCATCGGCCAGCACGACTGAAGTTTCAACCTGCCGCTCGGGTATCGACCAGTATTTTCGCAGCAGGGAATCCTTGTGCGTTTTCGGGACCAGCGCAAAACCATTTCGGCGATAGAAATCGATGGCCCAGTTTGCGTCCGCCCAGGTGCCGATCAACAGGGGCTTTTGCGCGAGGCTTGTCACATGATGCAGGAGCCTTGTCCCCACCCCTTTGCGCTGCACGGTCGGCGCGACGTAGGCATGGCGTACCAGGGCGACTGCTCCCTTGTCCTGAATTCCCATCACGCCGGACAGGCGTCCGTCCTCCTCCGCGACCCAGAACATGACGCCGTCGGCAATTTCGCTTTCCAGTTCATCGCGCGGCATATAGGGTTCGTGCCACCTGTCGGCGGGGATCACGCCGCGATACGCCTGGGCAGCTTGGTTGATGATAGCCAAGGCTGCATCCAGGTCCGGCACCCGCATTTGTCTGATCGATATCATGCGCCGGCGTGCAGCCTGACCGGAATCCGCTGCGGGCCGAAGGGCTTGCCGAACTTTCCGTAACGGCCGGCAATGGCCGTGCCGCAATGCCGGCAATGCCCGGTGTCGTCAAGCGCGTAGTCGAGGATGCGGTACCAGTCGCGCTGGATCACGGCCTTACCGCAGCCGGGGCAGAGCGTTTCGTCGCCGGCCTTGTCGTGCACGTTGCCGGTATAGACGTAGTGCAGTCCGGCGTCCATCGCGATGCGGCGGGCGCGGCGCAGCGTTTCCGGCGGCGTGGGCGGGATGTCGCCCATTTTCCAGTCGGGATGGAAGGCGCTGAAATGGATCGGTACGTCCGGCCCGAGTTCCTTCGCCACCCAGGCCGACAGCGCCGTCAGTTCCTCGTCGCCGTCGTTCTTGCCGGGGATCAGCAGGGTGGTGATTTCGAGCCAGCAGTCGGTTTCGTGATGGATCATGGCCAGGATGTCGAGCACGGGCTGCAGCCTGGCGCCGCAGAGCTTGACGTAAAACTCGTCGGTGAAGGCCTTGAGGTCGACGTTGGCGGCATCCATTTTCGAATAGAACTCGCGCGCCGGTTCGTGATGCATATAGCCGGCGGTGACGGCCACGGTCTTGATGCCGAGTGCATGGCAGGCGTCGGCGGTGTCCATCGCGTATTCGGCGAAGATCACCGGGTCGTTGTAGGTGAAGGCCACGCTCTGCGCGCCATAACGTTGCGCGGCGCGCGCGATGGCCTGCGGCGTGGCATCGTCCATCAGCCGGTCCATGTCGCGCGACTTGGAGATGTCCCAGTTCTGGCAGAACTTGCAGGCCAGGTTGCAGCCGGCGGTGCCGAAGGACAGCACGCTGGAGCCGGGGTAGAAGTTGTTGAGCGGCTTCTTCTCGATCGGGTCGATGCAGAAACCCGAACTGCGGCCGTAGGTGGTCAGCAGCATCTCGCCGCCCTGCATGGCGCGGACGAAGCAGGCGGCGCGCTGGCCTTCGTGCAACCTGCAGTCGCGCGGGCAGAGGTCGCACTGGATGCGGCCGTCGTCGAGCTTGTGCCACCAGCGGGCGGGCACCCCGCTTATGGGATCGGCGCTTCTTTCCATTTCTGCACCTCATAGCGTTGTAGTTGGACTTCGGAAGACCAGTAGTCGGCGGGCAGGCCGGCCTTTTGTTTTAGATGGGCCATGAACATGCGCGGTTCCGGCAATTGTTCCCAGACCTGGGGTAGGAAAGTGCTTCTGCGCTGCCCGGCAATGAATATCACGCCGTCGATGTTGGGCCGCAACTGGCGCAGCGCGTCGGCCTCGTCGGCGAATGTCATCGGCTGCGGCGCGCTCAGCAGCGAGACCTCGACGCGGGTGCGCGCCAGTTCCTCGACCGTGAGCGGCGGGAAGCGCGGATCGCGGAAGGCGGCGGCGACGGCGTTGGCGCGCACGTCCTGGTCGAGCGGGTGATGCGCCTGCAGCGAGCCGATGCAACCGCGCAGTTGGCCGTCCTGGGTCAGCGTGACGAAGGTCGCGCCGGGCCGGGTCAGCGCCGGATGGTCCGGCTCGGCCCGGGTCGGCTGCTTGAAGTGGCTGGCGATGGCGTTGCGCGCGCGCGCCAGCAGCGCCGGGCCGGGATCGGCCACGGCCTCCGGCGGCGCCTCGTAGAGCGCGAAGGAGGCGTAGCCGACCACGCGCGACTTGTCGCCGGCCGTGTCGCCCGAGTTGCATTGCGCGACGCGCTCGATGCGCAGGCCGCGCTGCCTTGCCACGGCGAGCAGGCCGTTGATCGGCAGCGCGCCGCAGGCCTGCTCGAAGCTGCTGAGCTGGTCCAGCGCGAGGATGTGGTCGGCCGTGGCCTGGTCGATCTTCCGTGCCTCGGCATAGCTGTGGAAGTGCGAGAGGTCGGAGCTGATCACGATCAGGGTTTCCGCCCCGCCCCAGAGGCGGCCGAGCACCTGGGCGACTTCGCGCGCGCCGGTCTGGCCCACGGCCAGGGGCACCAGTTTGAACTCGCCGAGCACGGTCTGCAGGAAGGGCAGTTGCACTTCCAGCGAGTGTTCCTCGGCATGGGCCGCATCGGAGGCGACGACCTGCGGCAGGTCGGCCAGCGCGTCGAGCGCGGCGCGGTCGAGCGCGATATTGCCCAGCGGCGTGGCGAAGGCCTGGACCGTGGGCGCCGCCAGGCCGCGCACCGAGACGCGATGGCAGGGACCGAGCAGCACCACGCGGCGGATGCGCCCGGCCAGGGGCGCCAGCAGCGCATAGGCCTGGCCGGCGGTGCCGCCGGAATAGATGTAGCCGGCGTGCGGCACGATGATCGCCTTGAGCAGGCCGGGTGGCGTCGCCTCAAGAGTTGGCGCTGGCGCAGCGGCGAGACAGGTCGCCAGGTCGTCGCGCAGGCTGGCGGCGTCGCCGGGGTAGAACATGCCGGCAACGGCCGGCGGACGGGTAGCGGTAGTCATGATTGCCTCGTTCAGGTCATCAGCAGCAGGCCGCCGACCAGACCGGCGGCGATGGCGACCAAACCCGGCAGGGTGCGGCGCGCCAGCGCCGTACCGCCGATGACCACCACCAGCCCGGTCTTGAAGGCGAGATTGGAAAGCGTTGCCAGTGTTATTGCGGTAATGGTTTGTGCCTCGCTGAGCTTGTCCAGGGTGAACATGCGCAAGGACGACAGGGTGATCGCATCGACGTCGGTCAGGCCCGAGGCCAGCGCCAGCAGGTAGATACCGCGGCTGCCGGCGATATCCTGCAGCCAGGCGGAGAGCACCAGGACCAGCGCGTAGAGGCCGCCGAAGGTCAGCGCGGTGCGGATTTCGGTCGGGTTGGTGACGTTCGGCAAGGGCAGTGCATCGCCGCTTTCGAGTTGGCGCCAGCCCCAGAACGTCGCCGCAACGCCCAGCGCGACGCCGCCGCCGAACACGCCGGACAGAGGGCCGGCAACCTCGGGCGCCACGACGAAGGCCAGCAGGCCCAAGCGCACCATGACCACGATGTTGGCGAGCAGTATCACCACCATGGCCGTGCGTGCCAGGTCGAGGTGCGCCCGAGCGTGGCGGGCGAAGATCATGGTGGTCGCGGTTGATGAAGCGAAGCCGCCGAACAGGCCGATCAGCGCCGCGCCGTGCCGCGCCCCGGTCAGGCGCAGCGCCGCGTAACCGGCCAGGGATACGCCGGAAATCAGCACCACCATCCACCAGATGTTGTGCGGGTTCAAGGCCTGGTAGGGGCCGAAGTTGCGGTCGGGCAGGATGGGCAGGATCACCAGGGACAGCACGCCGAACTGCAGGATCGACAACAGGTCGACATGGGTCAGGCTTTTCGAGATGCCATGCAGCTCGGTCTTGAAGTAGAGCAGCACGGTGGTGGCGATGGCCAGCATGACGGCGTTCGAGGTGTAGCCGAACCAGACCATGGCGCCCAGCGCGTAGCAGACCAGCAGCGCGACCACCGAGGTGGTGCCCGGATCGCCGGTGTCGAGCGGATCGGCGACATGCGCGGCGATCATCATGGCGGCGATGGCGAGCAGGCCGGCGGCGAGTATCCAGCCGCTGTCGGTGATCTGCGCCAGCAAAGCGCTTATGCAGCCGAGCAGTCCGACCAGGGCGAAGGTGCGCAAGCCGGCCTTGAGGTCGGACTGGCGCTCGCGCTCCAGGCCGATCAGCAGGCCGATGCCGATGCTGGTGGCAAAGGCCTGCAAGGCTTCGTATCCGGCTTCTGCAGCGAACATGTGCGTCCCCGCGCGAATTCCCCTAGGCCGATTGTATAGAATCGCGGCATGACTTATCTTGCTCTGGTTCCCGCCGCGGGTTCGGGCTCGCGCATGGGTGCGCTCTCGGGGCGCGCCCTACCCAAACAATACTTGCCGCTGGCAGGCCAGCCGATGATCCGGCACGCCCTGACGACATTGTGCGCCACTCCGGCGATCGCGCACGTGTTCGTGGTGCTGGCGCCCGACGATGCGCACTGGCCCGCCGCCGCGATGGCCACGCTGGGCCCGAAGCTGCACGTCCTGCGCTGCGGCGGCGACACCCGCGCGCACAGCGTCGCCAACGGCCTGCGGGCGATGGCCGGCGTACTCGGCGAGCGGATGGATATCGGCAACGACTGGGTGCTGGTGCACGACGCGGCGCGACCCTGCCTGACCGTGGCCATGGTCGAAAACCTGATCGCCGAGGTCGGCGAGGACAATGCCGGCGGACTGCTGGCGGTGCCCGTGGCCGACACACTGAAGCGCGCCGACGAGAACGGCCGCGTGCGCCAGACCGTCCCGCGCGACGGCCTGTGGCAGGCGCAGACGCCGCAGATGTTCCGCCATCGCCTGCTGCTCGATGCGCTCGATTTCGCGCCGCAGGTCACCGACGAAGCCAGCGCCATCGAGACGCTGCGGCTGGCGCCGCGCCTGGTCGCGGCCGACGCGAGCAACCTCAAGGTCACCTATCCCCTCGACCTGCAGCTCGCCGAATGGATACTGCAGAACCGCGGAAAGCCGTGCCGATGACCAAAGCCATCCTTGGCCTGATCCTGCTCTGGCTGGTCGGCAGCGCGACGCCTGCCCTGGCGGCGACTCCGGGCGAAGTCGAGATCGGCGGCACGCTGCGCGAAGCGACCATGCAGGGCCTCGCCGGACCTTCGCGCAAGCTCTCGGAATTTCGCGGCAAGCCGCTGCTCATCAATGTCTGGGCCAGCTGGTGCGGGCCCTGCCGGTCCGAAATGGGCTCGCTGGAACGGCTGTTCTGGCGCTACGAAGGCAAGAAGTTTGCGATGATCGGCATTTCCACCGACGACTATCCCGACAAGGCCAGAGCCTTCCTGCAGCAATACCCGACGAGTTTCGCCCACTTCATCGACCAGCGGCTGCTGCTGGAAAACATGCTGGGCGCCAATCGGCTGCCGCTGACCGTGGTGGTCGATGCAGGTGGACGCGTGGTCGGCAAATACTACGGGGCCAGGGACTGGGACAGTCCCGAGACGCGGGCGCTGATCGGCAAGGCCCTGGGCATTCCCATGGGGGCACGATGAAGCCGGCGGAAGTGGCGGAGGCGGCGCAAGGATCGGCGGGCGAACCCGCAAGCGAACCGGCACGCGAGGCGATCGATGCGATCCGCGAGGCGGCCGTGATCGAGTTCGGCGCGGCGTATTGCGGGCACTGCCGTGCCGCCCAGCCCCTGATTGCCGCCGCGCTCGGCGCCCATCCGGGAGTGCGCCACATCAAGGTCGAAGACGGTCCCGGCCGCCGCCTGGGACGTTCCTTCCGCGTCAAACTCTGGCCCACGCTGATTTTCCTGCGGCAGGGCCAGGAGCTGGCGCGCCTGGTGCGTCCCGCCGGGCAGGCAGAGATCGAACAGGCGTTGCGGCAGATCGATGCCGTTGCCGCGAAGGAGGATTCCTGAAATGAAACTGCCATACCGCATCGGCCAGGGCTATGACGTGCATGCGCTGGCGCCGGGCCGCAAGCTGATCCTCGGCGGCGTCGAGATCGCCTATCCGCGGGGCCTGCTCGGGCATTCCGATGCCGATGCGCTGCTGCATGCGATCACCGATGCGATCCTCGGCGCGGCCGGGCTGGGCGACATCGGCGGCATGTTTCCCGATACCGGCTCGCAGTGGGAGGGGGCCGACAGCCGGACCCTGTTGCGCGGCGCAATGCAGGCGGTGCGGGCGGCCGGCTGGCAGGTCGGCAACATCGACGCCACGGTGATCGCCCAGGCACCGCGCATCGCGCCCCATGTCGCGGCGATGCGCGCCAACATCGCAGCCGACCTCGGCATCGAGCCCTCGGCGGTGAACGTCAAGGGCAAGACCAACGAGCGGCTCGGCTTCGAGGGGCGCGGCGAGGGCATTGCCGCCGAAGCCGTGGCGCTGCTGGTGCGCGCCGGCGCGGCAACATGAGCGAGGCTCGCTCGCGGCGGGTGTTCTTCGCGCTGTGGCCGGACGCCGAGGCGAGCGGCCACCTCGCGGCCCTTGGCCACAGCCTGGCGGGCGGCGGCCGGGCGATCCGTCCCGCGTCCTTGCACCTGACCCTGGCTTTTGTCGGCTCGGTGACGCCGGGCCAGGTGGCCGAACTCGAACGGATCGCGGCCGCGGTACGCGCCGATGCCTTCGAGCTGAGCCTCGACCGGCTGGGTTTCTGGCCGCAGCGCGGCATCCTCTGGGCGGGTTGCCGCCAGACGCCGGCGCCGCTGCGCCGGCTCGGCGAGACGCTCGGCGCCGAACTGCGTGCTGCCGGCTTCGCGATTGCCGCGCGCTCCGGCTCGGCCCAGGTGCCGCATGTCACGCTGGCGCGCCGCGTGCGTTGCGCGTCGCTGCCGCGGCTGGAAACGCCGGTGCGCTGGCCGGTCGGCGAATTCACCCTGGTCGAGACCCATCTGCATCCGTCGGCGGCAAGCTATCAGACGCTGGCCAGCTTTCCGCTCGCCGCAGCGGACCCCGATTGATTAGAATGCCGTCATTACGACGCTGACGGAGCCGACACCGTGGTCAGTCTGTTTCATCCCAGAAAAACCAGCCCGCGCCTGGAACGCCTGCACAGCCTCAGCCTGTTCGTGAACCTGACGCCGGCCGAATTGCAGATTGTCGATGGCCTGCTGCACGAACGACACTATCTCGGCGGCGAGGTGATCTTCGACGAAGGCGAGGAGGGGCAGGCGATCTACATCGTCGCCTCGGGCGAAGTGCGGATTTCCCGCCACGAGAACGGGGATGGCGGCAGCGTCGCGCAGGCCGCCGGGCATGAATCCACCCTCCACCCGCGACGGCGCCAGGGCGACAGCGGGCAGTTGGCCCAGCTCGGCCCCGGCACCTTCTTCGGCGAACTGGCGCTGCTGGACAACTCGCCGCGTTCGGCCCAGGCCCGCGCCGTCACGCCCTGCCAACTTATCGTGTTTTTCCGCGACGATTTTGTCGGCCTGCTCGACACCCATGCCCGCATCGCCTCCAAGATTTCGCGCCAGCTGGCCTGCCACCTGGGTGCCCGCATGCGCAACATGGCCCTGGCGGTGGGCGCGCATCAGCATCTGGTCTAGCCCGCGCCCGTGAACGGATCCAGGCAAGCGTCGGCAACTGCGGGATCGGCCCATAACGGCTCCGGCCCGGTGGTCTGGGCCGCGATCATTGCCGCGACCTGCCTGCTGCTGCTGGTGTTCCAGAAGATGCTGTGGCTGGTGGTGCCTTTCCTGCTGGCGCTGATCCTCTACTATTTTCTGTATCCGCCGGTCAGGGCGCTGATCTATCGCGGCATGAGCCGCGATGCGGCGGCCAGCGTCGTCACTCTGGTTTTCCTGGCATTGCTGGTCATCGTCGGCATCGCACTGATGCCGTGGGTGGCGCGGCAGATCGCCGACTGGCAGAACACCGTCGAGCGCTACGCCGAGGGCGGCATGCGGCTGCTCGACGCCTCGCTGCGTGCGCTCGAAGCGCACTGGGCGACCTTGGCCCGCGCCCGCCTCGCCGATACCGTGGCGGCGCGCCTGACGCAGGGCGCGGGCAGCGTCGGCGATCATCTGGAGCCGATCGCGATCGGCATCATGGCCTGGACGCCGTCGCTGTTGCTGGCGCCCTTCCTGGCGTTTTTCTTTCTGCGCGACGGGCGCCGCTTCAAGCGCTTTCTCAGCGCCGCGGTGCCGAACGCCTTTTTCGAGAAGACGCTGTTCCTGCTGCACGAAATCGACCGCACCTCGCGCGCCTATTTCCAGGGCCTGATCAACCTTACCGTGCTCGATACCCTGACCCTGGCCGCCGGCCTCTGGCTGCTGGGCATACCCGGCCCGCTGGCGCTGGGGCTGATCTGCGCGGTCCTGGCCTGGGTGCCCTATGTCGGTTCCATCCTCGGCGGCCTGCTGGTGGTGCTGGTCGCGGCGACCGATTTTCCCGATGCTCCCGGCATGGCTTACTGGGCCGTCGCGCTGTTCATCGGCGTGCGGCTGCTCGACGACTTCGTGTACATGCCGCTGACCATAGGCAAGAGCCTGGAACTGCATCCGCTGGTCACGGTACTGATGATTTTCGTCGGCGGCGCCGTGGCCGGGGTGCCGGGCCTGATGCTGGTGCTGCCGGTGCTGGGGGTGGTGATGGTGATCGGCGAAACCATCGGCCTCATCGTCACCGACCCGCGCCTGATGGCGCGCCATCGCCACGCCCGCGCCTTGCGCCGGCAACAGGCCAGCAGCGACCTCTAGCGGTCTGCGTCGCAAGCACCGCGCTCGCTTCAGGGGTGGGTCGGGAAGTTCCGGTTGCGTATGTGATAGGCCAGCTCGGTGAGCGACTTGTCCAGGCTGGCGCGCAGTTCCTCGTCGGTCACCACCTCGGCCAGCGCCAGGCGCATGCACAGCATCCATTGCTCGGCTTCGTCGCTGGCGATCGGGAACGGCAGATGGCGTGCGCGCAGGCGCGGGTGGCCGATGTTCTGGACATACAACTGCGGGCCGCCGAGCCAGCCGGACATGAACATGAACAGCTTTTCTTCGGCGCTCGACAGGTCGGCCTGGTGCAGCTTGCGGATGCCGTAGGCCTCCGGCAGCGTATCCATGAATTCGTAGAAGCGCCCGACCAGGCGGCGCAGCGCAGGCTCGCCGCCGATGCGGGAATACGGAGTGGGCGTGGCAGTTTCGTTCATGTCACGGAGATGGCGGATGAATTGAGTGGATGCAGGATGAGACGGGCGATCAGCCCACCGCCGGGACGCGGCAGCAGCTCCAGGCGGCCGTTGTGCGAGCGCGCGATGCGTTCGACGATGGCCAGTCCCAGTCCGGCGCCGGTGGTGTTGGTGCGCGCGGCTTCGAGCCGGGCGAAGGGCCGCTTCATGCGCTCGACATCCTGCGGCGGTATGCCGGGGCCGCTGTCGCGCACCTCGATCCCGAATTCGCCTGCGGCGGTGCTCAGGCCCAGTTCCACCGCGGATTCGTTGCCGGCATAGCGCAGCGCGTTGTCGATCAGGTTGCTGACCGCACGGCGCAGCGCCTGCGGCCGCACCGATACGGCCTCGGCAAGAGTTGGCGCTGACGGTGCGGCGGCGGGTGCCGCCAGTTCGACGCGGAAACCGCGCCGGCGGTATTGCGTGGCGATTTCCAGCAACAGGGCGGCGAGGTCGACCTGCTGTGCCGCCTCGCCGCCTTCCGAGCGCGCGAAGTCGAGGAACTGGCCGATGGTCTTGTCCATTTCCTCGACGTCGGCCGACATGCCCTCGCGCTGGCTTTCGTCGGCGGACATTTCGATGCCCATGCGCAGGCGCGTCAGCGGCGTGCGCAGGTCGTGCGAGATGCCGGCCAGGATCAGGGCGCGGTCCTGGTCGATCTGGGCAAGGTCGGTGCTCATCTGGTTGAAGGCGCGGGCGACCGTCGCCAGTTCGGTCGGGCCGGATTCGTCGAGGCGGGCCGGCGTCTCGCCCGCACCGACCTGCCGCGCGGCCTGCTGCAGGGCCTTGAGCGGACGGGTGATGCGGTACACGATGAGCCAGGCGCCGCACAGCGACAGCAGCAGCGCCGCCACGCCCCAGCCCAGCCAGCCCAGCGGAAACACGCGCTCGATGCGTTCGCTGGGCAGGGCCAGCCAGTAATTGCCTTCGTCGCTGTCGTCGATGCGGAAACTGACGAACAGGGCGCGTTCGCCCTCGCGCTCCAGCGTCAGGCGGGTGGCCGGCCCCAGCTGCTGCCTGACATTCTCTTCCACCAGGTGCAGGAAGGCCCGGTCGGGCAGGGGCGCAATGCGATCCGCCGCATCGGCCGGGTAGATGCGGATGCCTTCGCGGTCGGACAAGTCGCGCAAGAGCTCGATGCGCGCCTCGGGGCGCGCCGAAATCAGCGCGGCGCGCGTCAGGTTGGCGACGCTGACCAGGGTCTGCGCCAGTTGCCGGGCGCGCGGTTCGCGTTCATAGCTTCTAAATATGGCGAACCACGCCACCACCGACAACACCATCAGCAGCGCAAGCAACAGAAAGGTGCGCCACAGCAGCGAGCGCGGCAACAATCTCATTCGTGCTTCTTGCCGTCGGGAACGAAGACATAGCCGAAGCCCCAGACGGTCTGGATGTAGCGCGGCTTGCCGGGATCCTCCTCGACCAGCTTGCGCAGGCGCGAGATCTGCACATCGATGGCGCGGTCGAAGACTTCGTATTCGCGGCCGCGCGCCAGTTCCATCAGCTTGTCGCGGCTCATCGGCTGGCGCGGGTGCTCCAGCAGCACCCGCAGCAGGCCGAATTCGCCCGAGGTCAGCAGCGTGCTGGTTTCGTCGCGCTCGAGTTCGCGCGTCGCCAGGTTGATCCGGATCTTGCCGAAGCTCACGCTTTCTTCGGTGATGGCCGGCGCGCCGGGCGGCGGCGGCGCGCTGCGGCGGCGCAGCACGGCATGGATGCGGGCGACCAGTTCACGCGGATTGAAAGGTTTGGGCAGGTAGTCGTCGGCGCCGATTTCGAGGCCGACGATACGATCCACCTCGTCGCCTTTGGCCGTCAGCATGATGATACTGACCGGGTTGGACTGGCCGCGCAGGCGGCGGCAAATGGCCAGGCCGTCTTCGCCGGGCAGCATCAGGTCGAGCACGATCAGGTCGTAGAGTTCGCGTTCCAGTGCGCGGTCCATGCCCGGCGCATCGGGTACGGCCTTGACCGTGAAATCCTGATCGGAAAGATAGCGTTCGAGCAACTGGCGCAGGCGCTGGTCGTCATCGACGACCAGGATTTTGGCTTTGGTTTCATTCATGGGCTAAATCCTAGCTGGATCGCCGGCATCGTGCCAGCGGGCTTTACAAACGATTACAAACCCCGTCCGGCGGCAACAATTGACTTACAGCCGCTGCAGAGAATGCAAGCGTGCCCCAAAAGGCGGCATCGCTGCGGAGAACACGGAGGCAATCATGAAAGCGCTATTCTTCGGCATGGCCCTGGCGATCGGACTCGCGTTATGGGGTGCGGATTCGCCGGCCGCGGTCGATCAGCTGATGGCAGCCAGCCATGTGGCCGGCGAGCAGGTTTACAATATCTTCCGTTGATGGATCAACCAGGAGTCGATGTGAGCTCAAAACGCAGTATCGGATGGGCGGCGGTGGCGGGGGCATTGTGGCTGCTGGTGGCAGGCGCTGCGGCCCAGGGTCCGCAGCGCCCGGGACCGGGCCGCGATGCCGGCGGCGACGGACCGCAGCGCCTGATGCCCGTCGAACGGCGCCTTGAGCAGCTGTCGCCCGACGGCGATGCGCGCGGTCGCGGCCAGCGCTTGTCGCCCGAAGAACGTCGCCAGTTGCGCCGCGACGTGCATGACGCAGGGCGCGACCTCTATCCGCACCGGATGTCGGCGGGGCGCCGCGAGCAGCGCCGCGAATAGCGGGATTTCATTGCGTCGGACAGCATGGTTTCCGATCACGCCCCGGCGAGAAATCCCCGGGGCTTTTTTATGTGTCGTTGAAGTCGCGCCGGTCAATACCACCATCCCGGTATCGAAAATACGGCCGCCGTAGTATTTCCAACCACATCCGCGCCGGATACTTTTTAGCTTGGATATTCCAGCCTGGCTTGCGTTCCTGCCGGGCGGAAGGGCTGAGCAAGGAGGTTAAGCATGGATGGGCAAAATATCATGGCGCGGCAACAGGCGGCGGCGACGCAGGACATATTCCATGTTGCGGCGAACTTCGTGAATCGGGGCGATTACTGCACCCTGATTCTCGATCGCCTGGGCAGGATACTCAGTTGCGGCACGCCTGCGGAACGGATTTTCGGCGCCAGCCAGGTGCGCCTGGTCGGGCGCCTGATTTCGGATTTCATTGCCGGACTGTTTCTCAGCGGAAGTTCGCCGAGCTACTGCGCGAGGTATCTTGTATACCTTTGCGCCGACGGCGAATGGCGCAAGTTCGAGGCCAAGGATGCCGCCGGGAGGGTGTTTACGATCGAACTGAACCTGGCGCGCATGGCATCGGTCAGTCCGGAGCGCGAAATGTTCCTGCTCAATGTGCGTCGCCCCGAACAGACCGCAAGTCACTAGTTTTCGGCCGGCATCGATGCCATGTATTCCGTGTATCTGAAAAGTACTCCGGGCGGTGCCCGGCCCTCGGCGGTCGATGCCAAAGCCACCGCCAGGCAGGACCTGCTGGCTGGGGTGGCGCGGCTGGGGCGGATGTGGCTGAGTCAGATTCCGGCGGCTGATCCGCAGCGCGAACACCTGATCCGGATGGGCATCCTGGCCGAGAGCCTGATGAAGAATGGCGACCATTCACCCGCCGCCATGAGAACGGCCCGGATGCTGTTATGCGCCAATTGCCGTTACCTCGGTGCGGCTCCGAAAGAATGCGCCGGTCAGGCGCTGGATCGGTGCCCGCTGCTGCGGTCGTCGGGACCATGATTTGCCGGTCAGCCCGGTGCGGGAAGGTGGCCTCGTAAGTTGTCACTCAATCTTGTTTCGTTCGGGAGAAGAAAATGAAAGTCAGAAGCGAAGCAGCAGTCAAGACTAAAGGCAGTACGCCCGCAAAGCAGGCCCGCGCCGGGGCCAAACCGGATTCATCGAACCACGAATGTCCGCGGGAACAAATGATCGCCGAAGCCGCCTATTTCCGTGCCGAACAGCGCGGCTTTGCGCCCGGCAACGAGATGTCCGACTGGCTGCAGGCCGAGGTGGATGTCGAGAGCATCCTGCACAACCTTCACTAGAGCGTGGCACTTCACGGGCTGGACATCCAAATCTTCATACAATGACAGGAGAATCATCATGGCCAACATAACCCGTTTCGATCCGCTCAGCGAACTGACGCGCCTCGATCCGTTCGGCGACTTCGACAACCTATTCAAGGGCTTCATGGTACGTCCGGTATTCCAGGGCGCGTCGGCAGCGCCGCAGATGAAGCTCGACGTGACGGAAGACGACAAGGCCTACACCGTAAAGGCCGAGATTCCGGGGGTCAAGAAGGAAGACATCCACATCTCCGTCGATGGCAATCTGGTTTCCATCAGCGCCGAGGTGAAGAAGGAAACGGAGAAGAAGGAAGGCAAGAAGGTGGTGCACAGCGAGCGCTATTTCGGCCAGGTGTCACGCAGCTTCACGCTGGACAAGGAAGTGGACCAGGGCGCGGCGACCGCCAAGTACACCGATGGCGTGCTGGAGGCCGTGCTGCCCAAGAAGCAGGGCACGGCCGCGACGCAGATCGCAGTTTCCTGAACGGCCGCCGACAGCCGCTCGTCCGATGGAGGATCCTGCCACGGGCGGGAACCGTGCCCTGGTCGGCACCAATCGGAAGGCAGCCGCTATGACGGCTGCGGTGCGGCTTCAGGACACGGGGATCAAATGCGACTTCTCGCCGTTGGCCTTGGGCAGGTGTATGGTCATCACGCCGTTCTTGTATGCGGCCGTGGCCCTGTCGGCGAAGACATTGCGCGGCAGGGCGATGGTGCGCTGGAAGGAACCATAGGCGCGCTCCATGACATGGTAGGTGCTGTCGTGGCTTGAGCGCTCGGCATGTTTCTCGCCGCTGACGTAGAGCACGTTGCCATCGACCGTGATCTGGCAGTCCTCCTTCTGCATGCCCGGCAGTTCGAGGCGCACCACGATCTCCTTGTCGGTCTCCTCGACCTCGCCGGCGAGCAGGCTCCAGCGTGGGAAGGGCACCAGCAGCGAATCTTTCGGATGCTCCTCTTCCTTGCCGTGGACGAACTGCGTCAGGGCACCGCTGCCGCGGCTGAACATCTCGCGCCAGCCTTCCGCCAGGCTGTCCCAGGCGCGGCCGATTTCGTTTCCGATTTTCTTCCCGGATTGCCTCAGCGAATCGAGCATGGTGTTTCTCCTCGTTCAATGCGAATTGTGGTTCAAGCCAGTTGCAGGTCGGCGTCCCGGGCGTGGAGAAACCAGCGATCCAGCACCACGTGGCGGGTAAACCAGCGGTTGCGCAACAACAGCCGCGCCAGGCGCTGGCGCAGGTCTTTCGCGGCGACGCTGCCGCTGTCGGCCGCCGGGGATCCATAGCGCGCAAGCAAATGCTGGCTATAAGCCGCCAGCCGCTCGCGGCGATAATCGCCCGCGGCCTGCAGGATGGTCGTGGCGGCCATCAGGCCGGATTCGACGGCGGGCCGGATCCCCTCGCCGCTGCGCGGGCAGGCCAGCCCGGCGGCATCGCCGACCAGCAGCACGCCGTCGTCCAGCAGCCGGCGAGTCGAGCGCCGGTAGAGCAGATAGGCATGGCCATGAAATCGGTCCGGGACGTTCGGCGGGATGCGGCCGCGCTGCTTGAGAAAATTGCAGAAGCGTTCGAGTGCGTCGCTCAGACGATGGCTGCGCTCCATGCCGAGTCCGATGTTCAGATACTGACCCTTGCGTATGCACCAGCCGTAGCCCGAAAGGTCCTCGCAGAAATACAGCTCCGGCATCTCCGGCCTGACCTGGCAGGCGGCGATCTGCTGCGCATCCATTTCGAACTCTATTTCCTTGGCCGTAACTGCCGTTTCGCCGGCACCGAGTTCGGCGCCCAGGTGGCGGGCGACCGGGCAAAAGTGTCCGCCGGCGCCGATCAGCAGCGGCGTGCTGACTTGATCGTTGATCACCCAGCGCTCGCCCTCCCTGTGCAAGGACTTCAGCGGCTGACCCAGGGCCAGCCGCGCGTTCGTGCGCCGCAGCAGATAGTCGTCGAATTCGCAGCGGCGGATGCCGTAGCTGACCGTGTCCGCATACCCGGTGGCCAGTTGCGGGCCATCGATCAGGCCGGTGCGAAAGGCGCTGATGGCCTGCAAGGTGCGCTGCCGCGCGTAGGTCCGCGGATCGATCGCCAGCGTACGCAGCACGGCAGGCGTGATCCAGCCGGCGCAGACCTTGTCGCGGGGGAAGTCCGCCTTGTCCATCACCATCACGTCCAGGCCATGACGTCGCAGCTGCCAGGCGCAGGAAGAACCCGCCGGTCCACCGCCTATGATCAGCGCATCGCAGGTTTCCATGGCGGATCTTCAGGGAGCATCCCGGGTCCAGGGAATCCGGTTGTCGCGGGAACGGGCGAACACCACCTGGAACAGTTGCATGTTGCCGGCCCTGAAGGCCGCCAGCGAGCCGGCCAGGTACAGCCGCCAGGTGCGTACCACGGTCGCATCGAACATTTTCTCGACGTCGGCGGCGGCGGCCTCGAAGCGCTGCAGCCAGTGCTCCAGCGTCTTGGCATAGTGCAGGCGCAGATTCTCCACGTCGAGCACGGAAAAGCCGCAGGGCTCGAAGATATTCATCATCTGCGACAGGCTGGGTGGGCAGGCGGCAGGGAAGATATGGCGCTCGGTCCAGGCGTCCAGGGACCGCGGGTAGTCGCGTCCTATGGAATGGATCAGGCCACGCCCGTGTTCGCTCAGCACCCCGTCGATCACGCGTCCGAGTTCCTGGTAGCGCTCGGGCCCGACGTGCTCCAGCATACCGACGGAGACGAAGGCGTCGAATTTGCCGCGCGCGTTGCGGTAGTCGTCCTCGATGAATTCGACCTGGGCCTCCAGGCCCTCGCGGCGGGCGCGGTCCCGCGCGAAAGCCATCTGCTCCCGCGAGATGTTGTAGGCCTGCACCGATACGCCGTGGTGCCTGGCCATGTGCAGGGCCAGTGCGCCCCAGCCGCAGCCGGCCTCGATGACCTTTTCGCCGCGCTGCAGACGAAGCTTGCGGCAGACATGCTGCATTTTCGCCACCTGCGCGTCTTCCAGTCCCATGGCCGGCGTCGGGAAATAGGCGCAGGTGTAGATCATGCGGCTATCGAGCCACAGCCCGTAAAAATCGTTGCCGAAATCGTAGTGGTGATGGATGTTGTCGCGCGCCCGCTGCAACGAGTTGCGCCGTGCTTCGAGCGCCGCGCCCAGCCGCGTCCGCTTGCCGGTGACGCCATCGTTTTTCGGCAGGGCGCGATACACCATTTCGAGCAGTTCGGCCAGGTCGCCCTGTATGTCGATGCGCCGCGCGGCGTAAAGTTCGCCGAACTTGAGGGCCGGATCAGCCAGCAGTTTCAGCAGCGTGCCCAAGTCATGAATGAAAATTCGCACCTGCCGCGGCGCACCGCGAGGCGAAATTTCGGTCCCGTCCCACAACACGAATTGCACCGCGGGGTTGCCGATGGATTCGAGCATCCGCGCCAGGAGAACTCTCGCCATGGCCGACACCGCAACATCCAGGCCTGGCCATGACTGCCGGTTTGCCGCGTGCCGGCCGTAAGCCGGCTGCCCGCCGATCGCACCGGTTGCACTGTTCGCGCTGCTCGAATTGCTCGCTGGATTGGTGTGTTGTTGGCTCATTTGCCTTCCCGTCCATTTCCTGCGGCTTGCACGACCCTGCCATTACTGTCTGTGATGACCGGCAAGTCATCAAAGTTCCCATGCCGCACCCATAATAGTCACTCGGCGGCAGGCCGGATATACCCTGAATTCCGTATTGTTCGTACCCGCGCGGAGGTAGCATGGATCAAGTATGGCGCTAGCCGCAGGCGTACCCGGTTATGGGTATTCCAAATACTGCGGCGCAGGTATTTGCAGGTCTGCCCGGCCTCCCTAAGCTGGCTTTGGGCATTGCGGATCATCTCGTCGATGCAGTCGCAGGAATCCGATCATGCCGGATCCGAATGAATTCGTTGCCCCTTGATGGCAGGAAGGAAAGCCCGGTGTCCCTTACGCTCAGTTCGACATCGTTCCCGGCCGCGGGCTCGATTCCCGTGCGTTGCAGCTGCGATGGCCAGGACATTTCGCCGCAGCTTGCCTGGACGGATCCGCCCACCGGCACCCAAAGCCTGGTCCTGATCGTCGATGATCCGGACGCGCCGGACCCTGCAGCGCCGACAATGACCTGGGTGCACTGGGTGCTCTACAACCTTCCACCCGCCGCCGCGAGCCTGACCGAGGCCGTTGCAGACAGGGATCTGCCGCCGGGAACCCGGCAAGGCCTGAACGACTGGCAGCGCACGGGTTACCGCGGACCTTGCCCGCCCATCGGCAGGCATCGCTATGTGCATAAGCTGTATGCCCTGGATGCGCTGTTGCCCGACCTGAAGCGGCCGACCAAACCCATGTTGGAGCGCGCCATGCAAGGCCATGTCCTGGCGCACGCCGAACTGGTCGGCTACTACCAGCGGCGGTCGTGATCCGGCGAGCGATTGCGGTGCGTGCTCATGAACCCCCGATTGCAAGCCGGCGATGCGCTGCTGATCATTGACCTGCAGCGCGATTTCCTGCCGGGCGGCAGCCTTGCCGTGCCGGACGGCGATGCGGTGGTGGCCCCGCTCAATGTGTGGATCTCCCGCTTCGGTGCCGAGGGCTTGCCGATATTCGCCACCTTCGACTGGCATCCGGCCGACCATTGCTCGTTTCGGGAACAAGGCGGACCGTGGCCGGCCCATTGCATCGCCGGCACTCCGGGTGCGGGCTTTGCCGATGGGCTTGCGCTGCCTCCCGGTGCTATCCGTCTACCCAAGGCCACCGCGCGCGATGTCGATGCCTACTCGGGATTTTCCGGCACCGAGCTGCATCTTCATTTGCAGTGGGCGATGGTGCGCAGGTTGTTCGTCGGCGGGCTGGCCACCGATTACTGCGTGCTCCGGTCGGCGCTGGATGCGCGACGTCTGGGCTATGAGGTGGTGTTGTTGCGCGATGCGATGCGCGCCGTGGACCTGCAGCCCGGCGACGGCGAACGGGCTATTGCCAGTATGGTCGAAGCAGGTGCCGTCATGCTGGAGGACTCCGCATGAGATCCAGTGAAGAGAGCGTGCTGCTCACCGATCTCTATCAGCTCACCATGCTTCAGGCCTATTTCGACCAGGGCATGGAAGAGACTGCCGTGTTCGAATTCTTTGTACGCAAGCTGCCGGCCGGGCGCAATTTCCTGGTCGCCTGCGGCCTCGAAATGGCGCTGGATTTTCTTGAAGATTTGCAGTTCAGCGCGGATGAACTCGCCTGGCTGGCCGCTTGCGGCCGCTTCAGTCCGCGTTTCGTCGAGTCGCTGGCCGGGCTGCGCTTCACCGGCGAGGTGCAGGCGATGGCCGAAGGTACGCTGTTTTTTGCCGACGAACCGATCCTGCGCGTCGTGGCGCCGTTGCGCGAGGCGCAACTGGTGGAATCGCGCATCATCAATCTGTTGCATTTCCAGACCCTGGTGGCTTCCAAGGCGGCGCGGGTACGTCTGGCCGCGCGCGACCGCTTGCTGGTCGATTTCGGTCTGCGCCGCGCCCATGGCGCCGAAGCAGCCCTGCTCTCGGCGCGGGCCAGCTTCATCGCCGGCTTCGACGGCAGCTCGAACCTGCTGGCCGGCATGCGCTGGGACATCCCGGCATACGGCACCATGGCGCATTCCTTCGTGCAGACCCACGCCAGCGAACTCGCGGCCTTCGAGCATTTCGCCCGCTCCCATCCCGCCGCCACCACGCTGTTGATCGACACCTACGACACCGAAGCCGCGGCGCGGGCACTGCTCGCGCTGGCGCATCGGCTGCGCGCGGAAGGCATCGTGATCCAGGCGGTGCGCCTGGACAGCGGCAACCTCGACGACCACGCCCAGCGTGTGCGTGCCATTCTCGATGGCGGAGGCGCCAAGGAAATCAGGATATTCGCCAGCGGCAATCTCGACGAATACGCGGTGCAGGCGCTGCATTACGCCGCCGCGCCGATCGACGGCTTCGGCGTCGGCACGCGCATGAACACCTCCGCCGACCAGCCCTATCTCGACTGCGCCTACAAGCTGCAGGAATACGCAGGCGTCGCGCGGCGCAAGCGTTCCGAGGGCAAGGCCACCTGGCCGGGCCGCAAGCAGGTATACCGCCGCGACGACGGTGCCGGGCAGATGGCAGGCGACACGCTGACGCTGGAGGGCGATCGGCAGCCGGGCAGGCCGCTGCTGGCCACGGTGATGCGCGGCGGCCGCCGCCTTGCCGCCTCGCCGCCGCTGGCAGAAGTGCGGGCGCATGCGCTGCGGGGGTTCGACGCGCTGCCGCCCGCCTTGCGCAGCATCGATCACGCCTTCCCCTATGACGTCGAGGTGGCCGCGCCGCTGCGCGAACTGGCACAGCAGGTGGACCGGCGGCGAAGCTGAGATGCCCATCCACAACGCCGACATCGCCACGGTGTTTACCGAGATCGCGGATCTGCTGGATCTGCAGCAGGCCAACCCCTTCCGCATCCGCGCCTACCGCAATGCCGCGCGCATGGTCGGCGAAATGGGTCGGGAAGTGCGTGCCATGGTCGCGCGCGGCGAGGACCTGACCGAACTGCCCGGTATCGGCGAGGACCTCGCGGGAAAGATGCGCGAAATCGTCGATACCGGCACTTGCCGCGCCCTGGTCAAGCTGCAAGCCGAACTGCCGCCGGCCATCACCGAACTGCTGCACGTGCCGGGACTGGGCCCGAAACGCGTGCGCATGCTCTGGCACGAACTCGAGGTGCAGACCCTGGAGCAACTGGCGCGCGCCGCCCGCGACGGCCGCATCCGCGATCTGCCCGGTTTCGGTGCGAAGACCGAGGCCAACATCCTGCAGGCCGTCGAGGCGCATTTGTCCAAGGCGCGGCGCATCAAGCTGGCGACCGCGGCGCAGTATGCGGCGTCGCTGGTGGCCTGGCTTTCCGCCACGCCGGGCGTGAGCCGCGTCGAACTGGCGGGAAGTTACCGCCGCTGCCGCGAAACCGTCGGCGATCTCGACATACTGGCGATCGCCGCGGCCGGCAGCGCCGTCACGGCCCGCTTCGTCGCCTACGAGGAGGTGGCCGAGGTGCTCTCGCAGGGGCCCACGCGCGCCAGCGTGGTGCTCAGGAGCGGCCTGCAGGTGGATCTGCGCGTGGTCGAGGAGGCCGCTTACGGCGCCGCGCTGTGCTACTTCACGGGTTCCCGCGCGCACAACATCGCATTGCGCCGCCTGGCGCAGGAGCGCGGACTCAAGCTCAACGAATATGGCGTCTTCCGCGGTCGCGAACGCATCGCCGGCGCCGACGAGGAATCCGTCTATGGCGCGCTCGGCCTGCCGTTCATCGCGCCCGAACTGCGCGAGGACCGCGGCGAGATCGCGGCGGCGCGTGCCGGCCGGCTGCCGCA
Organism: Sulfuritalea sp.; assembly: GCA_023700805.1. Lineage (GTDB taxonomy): Bacteria > Pseudomonadota > Gammaproteobacteria > Burkholderiales > Rhodocyclaceae > Sulfuritalea. The sequence goes on along the minus strand of JAMPYF010000010.1, from coordinate 53,440 downwards.
GTTGGTCCAACTGAGTGACTTGCGCGGCGACCTGCATGCGCACACCACGGCCACCGACGGCCACCATACGCTGGAACAGATGGCCCTGGCGGCGCAGGCGCTGGGCCTGTCCTATCTCGCCATCACCGAGCACTCGCGGCGGCTGGCGATGGCCCACGGCCTCGATCCGCGCCGGCTCGCCGAGCAGTGCGAGGCGATCGACCGCCTGAACCGGAAGCTCGAAGGTATCGTGCTGCTGAAGGGCATCGAGGTGGACATCCTCGAAGACGGTAGCCTCGACCTGCCCGATGCCTCGCTGGCCGGCCTCGACCTGGTCATCGGCGCGGTGCACAGCCGCTTCGACCTGCCCCGGGCAAAACAAACCGAGCGCATCCTGCGCGCCATGGACAACCCCTACTTCACGCTGCTGGCGCACCCGACGGGCCGCGTCATCGAAAGCCGTGCGCCCTACGACGCCGACATGCTGCGCATCATCCGCCACGCCCGGCAGCGCGGCTGCTTCCTGGAACTGAACGCCCACCCCGAGCGGCTCGACCTGCTCGACAGCCATTGCATCATGGCCAAGGAGGAGGGCGTGTTGGTCGCCATCAACTCGGACGCCCATGCCCGCGAGGACTTCGCCCATTTGCAGCTGGGCATCGGTCAGGCGCGGCGCGGCTGGCTGGCGGCGGCGGACGTGCTCAATACGCGGCCGTTGCCCGAACTGCGGCGCCTGCTGGCCGCAGCGCGGCAATGAACTGGGAGTTGTTCGCCCACGAGGCCGACGTCGGCGTGCGCGGCAGCGGCGCGACCCTGGCCGATGCCTTCGCCGGCGCGGCCACGGCGATGACGGCAGCGGTCTGCGATCCGGCAAGAGTTGGCGCTGGCGACACGGTGCACATCGAATGCGCAGCACCCGATGCGGAGACGCTGCTGGTGGATTGGCTCAATGCGCTGGTGTATGAGATGGCGACGCGGCGCATGCTGTTTTCCCGCTTCGAGCTCGGCATCGAACCGGGTCCGACCGGGATGCGCCTGCGGGCCTGCGCCTGGGGCGAGCCGCTCGATGTGGCCAAACACCAGCCTGCGGCCGAAGTCAAGGGTGCGTCCTTCTGCGAACTGGTGGTACGCCGGGAATCTGACGGCCAGTGGCTGGCGCAATGCGTGGTCGATGTTTGAGGCAGATCAAGCCGGGGTAATGACATGTTTCTAGAATAAAAACAAAAGAGGTGCAATCATGACGATCATCGGAATTGACCTGGGCACATCGAACTCGGCGGCGGCAGTTCTGCGCGGCGGCAGGCCGGTGCTGATTCCCAGCGCCGAGGGCGTGAGCCTCGGCGGCAAGGCGTTTCCCAGCTATGTCGCGATCACGGCCGACGGCCAGATGTTGATCGGCGAACCGGCGCGGCGCCAGGCCGCCGCCAACCCCGAGGGCACCACCAGCGCCTTCAAGCGCAAGATGGGTACGCGCGACCGCATCCGCTTGCGCGACCGCGAGTTCTCGCCCGAGCAGCTCTCCGCTTTCTTGCTGCAGAAGATCAAGCGCGACGCCGAGGCTTTCCTCGGCGAACCGGTCAGCAAGGCCGTGGTGACGGTGCCGGCCTATTTCGACGACAACCAGCGCAGCGCCACCAAGGACGCCGCGGGCATCGCCGGACTTGAGGTGGTGCGCCTGGTCAACGAACCGACGGCGGCCTCGCTGGCCTATGGCCTCGACCGCGCCGCCGAAGAACTGCGCATTGCCGTGATCGACCTCGGCGGCGGCACGCTCGACGTGACCATCATGGAATTCGGCAAAGGCGTGTTCGAGGTCAAGAGCACGTCCGGCGACACCAGGCTGGGCGGCACCGACATGAACCAGGCGATCTACGAGGCATTGGCGCAGCGCTACTACGAGCAGAGCGGCATCGACGTGCGGCGCGACACCAAGGCGGCGGCACGGCTCATGGAAGCGGCCGAGATGGCCAAGATCGAGCTATCCACAGGCGTCACGGCACACCTGTCGCTGCCCTACATCGGCGCCTCCGGCGGCGATCCGCGCCATCTCGAAATGGACCTCGGCCGCGCCGAACTTGAAAAGCTGGTGCGCCCGACCATAGAGCGCTGCCGCCGGCCGCTGGAGCAGGCACTGCACGATGCCGGCATCACGGCCAAGCAGGTCGACCGCATCGTCTTCGTCGGCGGTCCGACGCGCATGCCGGTGGTGCGGGCCTTCTTCGAGGACATGTTTGGCCGCAAGGCAGAGATGGGTGTCGATCCGATGGAATGCGTCGCCAGCGGCGCCGCGATTCAGGCTGGTGTGCTGACCGGCGAGGTGGGCGACATCGTGCTGGTCGACGTGACCCCGCTGACCCTCGGCGTCGAGACCCTCGGCGGCGTCGCGACGCCGCTGATTGCCCGCAATACGCCGGTGCCGGTGAAGAAGACCGAGACTTTCACCACGGCGGCCGATCTGCAGACATCGGTGACCGTGCATGTCTTCCAGGGCGAGCGCGCGATGGCGGCCGATAACGTCAGCCTCGGCGAGTTCAACCTCGACGGCATTCCTCCGGCACCGCGCGGCGTGCCGAAGGTCGAAGTAAGCTTCGACATCGACGCCAACGGCATATTGAACGTCACGGCGAAGGACACCGCCACGGGCAAGAGCCAGTCGGTGCGCATCAGCGGCTCGACGCGCCTGCCCAAGGACGTCAAGCAGCGCATGGAACAGGAGGCCGAGAAATATGCCGAGGCGGACAAGAAACGCCGCGAGGATGCCGAAGCGCTCAACGATGCCGACAGCCTGTGCTACCAGGCCGAAAAGGCGCTGGCGGATTTCGGCGAGAAGCTGACGGCCGAACTCAAGGACCGGATCGAACAGGCACGCCGCGCCACCAAGGAAGCCTGCAGCCGCAAGGACGCCACGGAGGCCAAGGAAAAAGCCGAAGACCTGCGCAAGGCGCTCAAGGAGGCGGGCACGGTGATCTACGCCCAGACCGGCCAGGCAGCGAAAGGCGGTCCCTACGCGGAAACCCGCTGGGAAGGCCCGGAACCCGCGCCCGACATCGGCACCCCGAGCGGCGAGGCGCGCGCCAGCGGTTCCGGTCCGCGCGGCCGGGTGGTGGATGCGGAATACAAAGAGAACCGATGAGCCGCCTGCATCATGACGCTTCATTCCCCACTGCCCGCGCAACAGCTTCACCAGCCCTGCGCTCCTGAACAGTTTGATTTTCAGACCACGGCCGAGCTCGATGATTTGACCGAGATTCTCGGCCAGATGCGCGCGATGGAAGCGATCCGCTTCGGTACCGGCATCCGCCAGGACGGCTACAACCTGTTCGTGCTCGGGCCGGCCGGCATGGGCAAGACCAGTACCGTGCGACAGTTTCTTCAAAAGAAGGCCGCCAAGGAGCAATGCCCGCCCGACTGGTGCTACGTCAACAATTTCGCGCACCCGCACAAACCCCGCGCACTCCGCTTGCCTTCCGGCAAGGGGGCGGAACTCAGCGAGCGCCTCGATCATCTGGTGGACTATTTGCGCAGCGCGATCCCCGCGCTGTTCGAGAGCGATGAGTATCGCGCCAAGGCCGCGGCGATCCAGGAGGAGTTCGGCAAGCGGCAGGAGCAGGATTTCAAGGACCTGAACGCGGCTGCCGAGCAACAGAAGGTCAGGCTGCTGCGCACGCCTGACGGTTTCGCTTTCGCGCCTGTTCGCAATAACGAGGTGATCCCGCCCGGCGAGTACGAGAAGCTGCCGGATGAGGAGAAACAGCAGGTAGAGGAAGCCATCAGCAAGCTGCAGCGGCGGCTGGAGAAAATCATGCGGCAGATGCCGCAATGGCGCAAGGAGCAACACGAGCGGATCAAGCAACTCGACCGTGAAACCACCTTGTCGGCAGTTGCCCATCTGGTGAGCGAACTGAAGGATGCCTACGCCGACCTGCCCGATCTGCTGGCCTATCTCGACCAGGTGCAGCAGGACATCGTCGACAATGTCGACGCCTTCCGCAAGCCCGAAGAGACCGTGACCTTCGGCGGCATCACCATGGCGACGCAGCACAATTTCCGCCGATATCGGGTCAATGCGCTGGCGAGCAACGGCAAGCAACCCGGCGCGCCGATTGTCAGCGAAGACAACCCGACCTACAGCAATCTGGTCGGACGGATCGAGCACATCGCGCAGTTCGGCGCACTGGTCACCGACTTCACGCTGATCAAGCCGGGGGCGCTGCACAGCGCGAATGGCGGCTACCTGCTGCTCGATATCCGCAAGCTGCTGGTGCAGCCCTTTGCGTGGGAGGGGTTGAAGCGCGCCATGCAGTCGCGCGAGATCCGCATCGAATCGCTCGGGCAGATGTACAGCCTGGTCAGCACCGTATCGCTGGAGCCCGAGCCGATACCGCTCAACGCCAAGGTGATCCTGTTCGGCGACCGCATCTTCTATTACCTGCTGCAGCAATACGACCCGGAGTTCGTCGAACTGTTCAAGGTCGCCGCGGATTTCGAGGATCGCATCGAGCGCAACTCCGATACCCACCTGTTGTTTGCCCGCCTGATCGCGACCCTGGCGCGCAAGGAAGCCTTGCTGCCTTTCGACCGCGGCGCGGTCGCCAGGGTGATCGAACACAGTGCGCGCCTGGTCGAGGATGCCGAGCGAATTTCCACCCACATGCGCAGCATCGCCGACCTGCTGCGCGAGGCCGACTATCTTGCGCAACAGTCAGGCCGCGGCGTGGTGATGGCCGCCGACGTGCAGGACGCGATCGATGGGCAGATCCGCCGCCAGGACCGGATCAGGGAACGGCTGTACGAGGCGATCCTGCGCGACACGCTGATGATTGCCACCGATGGCGCGGTAGCCGGCCAGGTCAACGGCCTGTCTGTGATAGAACTCGGCAGCTTCGCGTTCGCCCAGCCGATCCGCATCACCGCCAACACCCGGCTGGGCGAAGGCGACCTGGTCAATATCGAACGCGAGGTGAAACTCTCGGGCGCGATACATTCCAAGGGCGTCCTGATCCTCTCTTCCTTCCTCGCCACGCGCTATGCGAAGAACCGTCCGCTGGCGCTCTCGGCGAGCCTGGTGTTCGAGCAGTCCTACGGCATGGTCGAAGGCGACAGCGCTTCGCTGGCCGAGTTGTGCGCGCTGCTGTCCAATCTCGCGGATGCGCCGATCAGCCAGGCGCTGGCGATTACCGGCTCGGTCAACCAGTTCGGCCAGGCGCAGGCGATCGGCGCGGTCAATGAAAAGATCGAGGGCTTTTTCGATATCTGCGCAGCGCGTGGCCTGAGCGGCAACCAGGGCGTGCTGATCCCGGCCGCGAACGTCAAGCACCTGATGCTGCGCCATGATGTCGTCGCCGCGGCCGCAAGCGGGAAGTTCGCCATCTATGCCGTGGAAGACATCGATCAGGCCATCGCCTTGCTGACCGGCGTGGCGGCCGGGGAAGCCGATGCCAATGGGAACTATCCCGAGGAAAGCGTCAATCGTCGGGTCGCAACGCGCCTGGGCCAACTGATCGAGACCCGGGAATCGTTTGCGCGGCGCCAGGCAGGGAAAAACAGGGCGAAGAAGAAGACGGACTGAACAGCGCGGCCGCCGACCGGGGGAATCGATCATTACTGCCAAGCGCGACTACTACGAAGTTCTCGGCGTACCCCGCGAGGCCGATGCCAAGGCCATCAAGGACGCGTTCCGCACGCTCGCCCTCAAGTTCCATCCCGACCGCAACAAGGAGCCTGGTGCGGAGGAGCATTTCAAGGAGATTGCCGAGGCCTATGCCGTGCTCTCCGATCCGAAGAAGCGCGCCGATTACGATGCCGGCGGCTTTGCCGGCGTCGAGGGCATGCGGCCGGAGGACCTGTTCGGCGGCATCGATTTCGACAATCTGTTCGGCGGCCTCGGCTTCGATTTCGGCGGCGGCATCTTCGACCGCTTCTTCGGCGGCCGGCGGCGTTCCGCCGGACCGCAGCGCGGCGCCAACCTCGAAGCGGTGCTGCGGGTGCCGCTGGCGCGTGTCGTCGGCGGCGGCGAGGAGCGGCTGCGGGTCGAGCGTGCGGTGCAATGTCCCGGCTGCAAAGGCAGCGGCGCCAAGCCCGGCACTTCGCCGCGCGCCTGCGCTGCCTGTCACGGCAGCGGCCGCGAGGTCAAGAGCCGGCGCGAAGGCGGCGTCACTTTCCAGCAAGTGACGCCCTGTCCGGCCTGCAGCGGGCGCGGCTCCATCATCGACGAGCCCTGCCCGGAATGTCACGGCCAGGGACAGGTCGAGCGCGCGGAGACGCTCACCGTCAATGTTCCGGTCGGCGTCGAGGAGGGCATGGTGCTGCGCATTCCCGGCCACGGCCTGGCGGCTCCGGCGCCAAATGGCCAGGCCGGCGACCTCTTCGTCGTCGTGCACACCCTGCCCGACGCGCGCTTCGAGCGCGCGGGGGCGGACCTGTGGCGCGTGCAGGACGTGAGCCTGCCGGACGCGGTGCTCGGCGCCGAACTGGAGGTTCCGACGCTCGACGCCACGACCAGAGTCACGGTGCCGCCGGGAACCCAGCCCGATACGGTGCTGCGCCTGCGCGGCAAGGGACTGCCGCATTTCGGCAACCGGCAGCGCGGCGACCTGCTGCTGCGCTTGCGTGTGCTCGTGCCCGAGCATCTTTCCGCCGACGAGCGGCGGCACTACGAGCAGCTGCGCGATCTGCGCCACTGATCGGCCAGGGAGCCGACATGGAACTTACGCAACTGAAGCAGCGCGGGGAATTCGAATGGCAGTTGCCCGCCACCGGGCGCATGCGCGTGCCGGGCGTTATCTTCGCTTCGCGCGAACTGGTCGCCGCGATGGACGAGAAAGTGCGCGAGCAAGTCGCCAACGTCGCCAGCCTGCCGGGCATCGTCGCCGCCTCCTACGCGATGCCCGACGCCCACTGGGGCTACGGCTTTCCGATCGGGGGCGTCGCCGCCTTCGACGCCGACGAGGGCGGAGTGGTCTCGGCCGGCGGCGTCGGCTTCGACATTTCCTGCGGCGTGCGCACCCTGCACACGGGCTTGAAGCTCGCCGACATCGAGGCGCAAAAGGCGCGTTTGGCCGACCGGCTCTTCGCCCGCATTCCCGCCGGTATCGGCAGCACCGGCGGTGTCCATCTCGATCCGGCCGGGATGGCGGCGATGCTCAGGGGAGGCGCCCGCTGGGCGGTCGCGGAAGGCTACGGTTCCGAGGTCGATCTCACGCATATCGAGGAGTTCGGCTGCGTCACCGGCGCCGATCCCGGCGCCGTGTCGGACCAGGCCAGGCGGCGGCAGCGCGACGAAATGGGGACGCTGGGTTCCGGCAATCATTACCTTGAGGTGCAGGTGGTGAGCGAGATCTTCGACGATGCGGCGGCCAAGGCGTACGGCCTCGCGCCCGGTGACGTCGTGGTCAGCCTCCATTGCGGTTCGCGCGGCCTCGGGCACCAGGTCGGCACCGACTACCTGCGCGAGATGGTGCTGGCCGCGCCGGCAGCCGACATCGCGCTGCCTGATCGGGAACTGGCCTGCGCGCCGCTGAAGTCGGCGCTGGGAATACGGTACCTGGGCGCCATGCGCGCGGCAATCAACTGTGCGCTGGCCAACCGGCAGATACTCACCCATCTGGCGCGGCAGGCCTTTTCCGAGGTGTTCCCGGGCGTGCACCTGCCGCTGCTCTATGACGTCTCGCACAACACCTGCAAGGAGGAGACGCATAGCGTCGACGGGCAGAGGCGCCGGCTGTTCGTGCATCGCAAGGGCGCGACGCGGGCTTTCGGGCCGGGACACGTCGAACTGCCGCACGAATATTCCCGTGCCGGACAGCCAGTATTGATCGGCGGCAGCATGGGCACGGCTTCCTATGTGCTGGCCGGGGCCGCCGGCACGGAGGAGCGCGCCTTCGGCTCTGCCTGTCATGGTGCGGGACGGGCAATGAGCCGCCATGAGGCGGCTCGGCGCTGGCACGGACGCGCCGTTGTCGACGACCTCGCGGCGCGGGGCATTCTGATCCGCAGCACGAGTTCGCGCGGCGTCGCCGAAGAAGCGCCCCTGGCCTACAAGGACGTGACGGCCGTGGTCGATGCCTCCGAACACGCTGGACTGGCCGGCAAAGTGGCGCGGCTGTCGCCGGTGATCTGCGTCAAGGGATGAGATGGAAACCTGGCTCGGACATTTCGGCTTTACCGTTACGCCGATCGCGGTGCCCGATCCCTGCATGGCGATCCCGTTCTTCCTCGGCACGAGCCTTTCCTCGTTCCGTATCGCCGGTGGCTTGGTGCTGCTGATGGCGTTGACCATACTTCGGGCGAAGCCGGGCAATCTGAGGCAGACGACCGAGGCAGCCAACGGCGCCAACGCCCACGAGGGGCCGGGCATGGTGCGCCTGCAGGGAGAGGGCGGCTTCAACGTCGCCACACGTCTCCAGGGTCTGCTGCCCGCGGCAATCGGGGTGGAGTCGATGGCGGTCGGGTTGCGGGAACTGTTCCCTGCGCCGGTCGGAGCTTAGGCGATGCTGCCGCCGAGGGTCCGCCTTCCCGTCGAGATGCTGCCCCAGCCCGACGAAACCACCTGCGGCCCCACCTGCCTGCACGCCATTTACCGTTACTGGGGTTGGGAGGAGCCGCTGTCGCAGGTGATCGCCCGCACCGGCAAGCTCGAGCGCGGGGGCACTGTTGCGGTATTTCTCGCCTGCGACGCGCTTCGTCGAGGCCTGCAGGCAACCATCTATACGTTCAACCTGAAGGTGTTCGACCCGTCCTGGTTCGTCGGCAACGTCGATATCGCCCAGCGCCTGCTGCGACAGCGGGCCGAGAAGCCCGACGACAGTCGGGTGCAGGAAGTCACCGCCGGCTATGTCGAGTTCCTGCGGCTCGGCGGACGCCTGCGCATGACGACCTTGTCGCGCTACCTGCTGCGCGGCTTGCTGCGTCGGCGCATGCCGATCATCACCGGTCTCAGCTCGACTTATCTCTACCGCGCCATGCGCGAGTATGGCCCGCAGGACCTGCCCGACGACATCCGCGGCACTCCGGGCGGCCATTTCGTCGTGCTCGCCGGCTACGACCGGCCGGCGCGCACGGTGCTGGTCAGCGACCCCTACGGGCCCCATCCCTACGGGGTCGAGCGCGAGTACTGGCTCAACATCGATCGCGCGGTCGGCGCCATCCTGCTCGGCATCGTGACGCACGACGCCAACATGCTGGTCATCCGGCCGCCGCCCGGAGCCGCGTCATGAAGGTCCTCGTCGTCGTCGGCAATCCGAAGGACTGGCCGTTGGCGATTCCCGGCGTCAGCGTCTTGGCCGCGCGTGCCTACCTGACCGATCCGGCCTGGGGCAGCGAGCGCGGCGTGCAGGTCTACAACCTCTGCAAGTCATACCGCTACCAGAGCTTCGGCTATTACGTCTCCCTGCTGGCCGAGGCGCGGGGCCACAAGCCGCTGCCGCGCGTGTCCGCCATCGAGGACCTGCAGTCGCAGAATTTGGTGCGCCTGCTCGCCGCCGGCATGGACGACTTGGTGGCGAAGGCACTGGCGCAGATCAAGTCCGCCGAGTTCACCCTCAGCATTTATTTCGGCCGCAATGTTGCCGCCCGCTACGACGCGCTCGCCCGGCAGATCTTCGAACTGTTCCAGGCCCCGCTGCTGCGCGCCGTGTTCGCACGCAGGAACGGCGGCGCCTGGCACGTGAAGAGCGTCAGGCCGATCGCGGCCAGCGACATTCCGCTGCCGCATCGCGAGTTCGTCATCGAGGCGGCGCGCCGGTTCTTGGCTGGCCATCGGCCGCGGCCTCGGCACCAACCCAGGCCCGCCTTCGATCTGGCGATACTGCATGACCGCGACAATGACCTGCAGGCGTCGAACGCCCGCGCGATCGCCAGCTTCGAGAAGGCCGCGCGCGGGGCGGGCATCCAGACCGAGGTCATCGGTCGTGCAGACATCGGGCGGCTCGGCCGCTTCGACGGCCTTTTCATCCGCGACAACACCTTCATTGACCACTACACCTACCGTTTCTCGCGTCGGGCCGCTGCCGAGGGGCTGGTGGTGATCGACGATCCGGATTCGATCCTCCGTTGCAACAACAAGGTCTACCTGGCCGAACTGCTGGACCGCCATGGCATTTCCGCGCCGAAGACGCTGCTTGTCCATCGCGACAATCTGCGCGAGATCGTGCCGAGCCTCGGCCTGCCCTGTGTGCTCAAGCAGCCGGACAGCTCGCTCTCGCTCGGCGTGGCCAAGGCAGAATCGGTGGCGGAGCTCGACGCGCTGGTCGGCGGCATGCTGGAAAAGTCCGATCTGATCGTGGCCCAGGAGTACCTGCCGACGGAGTTCGACTGGCGCGTCGGCATCCTCGACCGACGCCCGCTGTTCGTCTGCAAATACTACATGGCGCCAGGGCACTGGCAGATCGTCAACTACATCCCCGGCCGGGCGCACTACGAAGAGGGTCCCGTCGTGGCGCTGCCGCTCGACGAGGCGCCGCTGCAGGTGATCGGGATCGCTCTCAAGGCGGCGAACCTGTTCGGCGACGGCTTCTATGGTGTGGACCTCAAGCAGGTCGGGCGCCGTTACTGCGTCATTGAAGTGAACGACAACCCCAACGTCGATGCGGGGAACGAGGACGCCGTGCTCGGTGATGCCCTCTACCGCACGGTGATGGACGTATTCGCCCGCCGGATGGCGGAACGCAGGAGCTACCAGCCATGACCAGCGACGGCAAACCCCTCGAAGCATTCGCCGGCTACGGCATCGAACTGGAATACATGATCGTGGACCGGCGGACCCTCGCCGTGCTGCCGATCGCGGACCAGTTGCTGCGCAAGGCCGCCGGTGAGTATGTGGCCGATGTCGATCGCGGGCGTTTCGGCTGGTCGAACGAACTGGTGCTGCACTTGGTCGAGATCAAGAACACCGCGCCGGACGCCCGCCTCGATGGCCTTGCGGCAGGCTTCCAGGCCGAGGTAGGGCGCATCGACGAGCTGCTCGCCGGCTTCGGCGCCCGCCTCATGCCCACCGCCATGCATCCGTGGATGGACCCGGCAACGGAAAGTCGGCTCTGGCCGCACGGCAACGCGGCGATCTACCAGACCTACGACCGCATCTTCGATTGCCGCAGCCACGGCTGGGCCAACATCCAGAGCATGCACCTGAACCTGCCTTTCGCCGGCGACGAGGAGTTCGCGCGCCTGCATGCCGCCGTGCGCGTGCTGCTGCCGATCCTGCCCGCGCTGGCGGCCAGCTCGCCGGTGGCGGACGGGCGCGCGCGTGGCGAGCTCGACTTCCGCATGGAGTGCTATCGACAGCACCCGGCGCGCGTGCCCGCGCTGATCGGCCGGTTCGTTCCGGACAATGCCGACAGCCGCGCCGGATACGTGGCGACGGTGCTGGCGCCGATGTACCGGGACATCGCACCGCTTGATCCCGCGGGCGTGTTGCGCCACGAATGGCTCAATGCCCGGGCTGCGATACCCCGCTTCGACCGCAATGCGCTGGAGGTTCGCGTCCTCGACGTGCAGGAATGCCCGCGGGCCGATGTCGCCATTGCCGCGCTCACCGGCGCCGTGGCGCGGGCACTGTATGCCGACCGTTGGTCGGGAGCCACGGAGCAGCGGGCGGTCGATACCGGCAGGCTCCTGCGCGTCCTGCTCGCCTGCATCCGCGACGCGGAGCGCGCGGTGATCGAGGACGCGGACTTCCTTGCGCTGCTGGGCTTTCCCGGGGGCCGCTGCACGGCGCATGAATTGTGGCGGCACCTGCTGGCCGACTGCGCGGCCGATCCCTTGCTGTCCCAGGTGGATCGGGCGCCGCTCGACACCATCCTCGATCGCGGGCCGCTGGCGCGGCGCATACTGCGTGCGCTCGGCACCGGCTTCACGCGCCTGCAGCTCATGGCCGTCTACGGCGAACTCTGTGATTGTCTCGCCGAAGACCGCCTGTTCATCGGGTCGGAACAATGAGTTCCGGGATGGCAAGCCGCAGCGGGATCGAATTCCTGGTCACCTGCGAGCACGGCGGCAACCGGATTCCGGCCGCGTACCGCGACGAGTTCGCCGGGCACGAAGCGCTGCTGGCGAGCCACCGCGGCTACGATCCGGGCGCGCTGACGATGGCCCGCGAACTGGCGCGGCGCATTGGCGCGCCGCTGTTCTACTCGACCGTCAGCCGCCTGCTGGTGGACCTCAACCGTTCGCCCGGGCATCCGCGGCTGCATGCAGAAGCCATCGAGTGGCTGCCCGCCGCGAGCCGCCGGCGCATATTCGAACGGCATTACCTGCCGTTTCGCGCGCGGGCGGCAGGCGTGATCGCCGCGACACTGGCCCGCGGCGGGCGCGTGATCCACCTCTCGAGCCACAGCTTCACGCCCGTGCTCGACGGCATCGAGCGCAGGGCGGACGTCGGCCTGCTCTACGATCCGGCCCGGCCGGGCGAAGCCGTGCTGGCCCGGGCGTGGGCCGCCTGCCTGAAGGCAAGGGCGCCGGGCCTGCGCGTGCGCCGCAACTATCCATATGCCGGCACATCCGACGGCTTCACCGCCTGGCTGCGTCGCCGCTTTGCCGCGAGCGACTACATCGGCATCGAACTGGAGATCAACCAGCGCATCGTTCTCGCCGGGGGCCGTGACTGGAGGCGGCTGCGGACCGTCGTGGTCGAAGCCCTGCTGCAGGCGCTGGATCGCGTCCGGGCTTGACCGCCGTCAAAATACCCCGCTACCGAAGCGGCTAGTGTTGCATTGACACTTGCATCAGGAAAGGAAGCCATCATGAGCCTCAAACAAAGCCAGTTGTCGATGCTGACGAAGAATCTCGATCGGAACTACAAGGCGCTGCTCGAGGAGGTTCGCGATGAACTGGAGACACCGCAGCACGAGCAGTACATCGAGCTGATAGATCGTGGACCGACCGACAGCGCAGACGAGGCGATTGGGGATGCCCTGGCGGATATCAATCTCGCCATCATCGATCGACACGTCCGGGATATCCGCGATATCGAAGCGGCCCGGGTGCGAATCGAGGACGGCAGCTTCGGCACCTGCGTCGATTGCGGTGACGAGATCGGCTTCGAGCGCCTGCAAGCCTATCCGACGGCGAAGCGCTGTCTTGGTTGCCAGCAGCAACACGAAAAGCTCTATGCCAACGAACGGACGCACACGCTCTGATGCTTGATGTCGGAACCGTCGGCAGCGGGAGCCGGCCGGGTTGCCAACTTTGGAGATTGCCATGAAACTGCCAGTTCAAATCACATTTCGCGATATCGCCCGCTCCGAGGCGGTGGAGACCGCCATCCTGGAAAAGGCCGACAGGCTGGATCGATTTTCCGAGCACATCATGTCCTGCAAGGTAATGGTGGGCATGATCCAGAAACACAAGCACCAGGGCAAACTGTTCAACATCCGCGTTGACCTGACGGTGCCGGGCTCCGAGATCGTCGTCAACCGGGACAAGGCGGAGGATATTTACGTAGCGATACGCGACGCTTTCGACGCCGTGAAGCGCAAGCTGGAGGATTATGCTCGACGAATCCGCGGCGACGTCAAGGCGCATGAAGCCGAATCGCACGGACGCATCGCACGCGTGTTTGCCGATGAAGGATACGGCTTCATCGCGAAGCCGGACGGCAGCGAGTTCTACTTTCACCTCTACAACTGCGTTCATCCCGATTTCGACCAGCTGAAGATCGGCGATGAGGTGGTCTTCCTCGAAGAGATGGGTGGTGAGGGGCCGCAGGCCAACCGCGTGAGCCGGGGCAAGCACAAGATTCCCTGACGCGGCGGCTCGCCAAACTGCCGTCCCGACCGGCACGGAATGCCGCCATCGGGCAAGTCGTCTGCATACGCAGCATGCTTTCGAAGGAAGGGAATCCGGCGATGAAACCCAGGATCGACGACACCGAATTCGGCTCCATCACCATCGACGGCGACCGCATCGAGCATGACGTGTTGATCCGGCTCGGCGGCACGGTGGAGAAGCGCAAGAAAAAGCTCTCCAGGGCGGTGTATGGAACGTCGCATACCGTCTCGCAGGCGGAGGCGGAATTCGTCTACGAGAAGGGCGCCGAGCGGCTGATCATCGGTACCGGGCAGGACGACATGGTCAGGCTGTCCGGCGAGGCCGCCGACTATTTCGCGAAAAAGGGAGTCGCGGTCGATCTGGCGTCCACGCCCGAAGCCATCGTGCGCTGGAACAAGGCGCATGGCGCCGTGGTCGGCCTGTTTCATGTCACCTGCTGAAATGCATAGTCGCCGGAGCCAATGAACATGAAGGCGGGGCGAAACATCTGCGGCTGGCTGCTGGTCGCGATCGCGCTGGTGTGCGACGCCTGCATTGCCGCCGACGAAGCCATGGCGAAGGAAAGGCAGGCGATGGTGGCCGAGGTGGCGGCGATGGCGCGGGATTTTCACGCCGGAACGGCCGGCGGCGGCATCGATGCGCACGTGCTCGCCGCGCTGGGTCGTCTGCCGCGTCACGAATTCGTGCCCTCGACCCTGCGCGCCAGCGCCTATGAAAACCGGCCGCTGCCGGTCGGCTACGGCCAGACGATTTCCCAGCCCTACATCGTCGCCGTCATGACCGACCTGCTGAGAGTTGGCGCTGGCGACACGGCGCTGGAAATCGGCACCGGCTCGGGTTATCAGGCGGCCCTGCTGGCCGAGCTCGGCGTCAAGGTGTCGACCATCGAGATCGTCGAACCGCTGGCCCGGGAAGCGGCGGAGCGGCTGCGGCGGCTCGGATACGGCGGCATCGCGACGCGCATCGGCGACGGCTACCACGGCTGGCCCGAGCAGGGCCCGTTCGACGCCATCATGGTCACGGCGGCGGCGAGCCATGTGCCGCCGCCCCTGTTGCGCCAGCTCAAATCCGGCGGCCGCATGGTGATCCCGGTCGGTCCGCCGTTCCAGACGCAGCAACTGATGCTGGTGGAAAAGCGCGCCGACGGCACGCTGCTGACCCGGCAACTGATGCCCGTGATCTTCGTGCCGCTCACGGGAGGGCACTGAGCGCCCCATGGCCATGAGCGCGCCCCGCCGGGCCGCCCCAAGGGGGCGCAGCCAACGCATGGAGCCGCGCAGCGGCGAACCACCGTCACCCCCTGCCCTGGGCAGGGGGCCGGGGGGAGGATAGTCCAGTGAACGAGCGTCCTCCGCTGGCTGCCGTGGCCGTGCTGTCGGCGGCGGCGCTGGCCTACGAGTTGCTGTTGCTGCGCTTGTTCGCCATCGTCCAGTGGCACCACTTCGCTTATCTCGCGATCAGCGTCGCGCTGCTCGGCATCGGCGCCGCCGGCAGCCTGGTTACGCTGGCCCGGCGCCGCCTGCTGGCGGCCTGGCGGCGCAGCTTCGTGCTGGCGGCGGCGGGCTTTGCGATCGCCGCCGTGGCCTGTTTTGCCGCGGCCGAAAGGCTGCCCTTCAATGCCCTGGAGATCGCCTGGAACCCGCGGCAGTTCGTCGCGCTCGCCGCGATCTATGTGCTGCTGTTCATTCCCTTCCTGAGCGCGGCCACGGCACTGTGCATCGCCTACAGCCGCTTCGGCGGCGCGATTCCGCAGCTCTATGGCGCCGACATTTTCGGCGCCGGCCTGGGCAGCCTGGGCCTCCTGGCCGCGCTGTTCTTGCTGCACCCGGCCGAGGCGCTGTGTCTCGTCTGCGGTCTCGGCCTGGCCGCGGCAGCCCTCGCCGCATGGCCGGCGTCGAGGCGGCTGGGCAGCGCCCTGGGGCTGCTCGCGCTGGCCGGGCCGTGGCTGTTGCCGGCGGCGGCGATCGAACTCGTCAGCTCGGATTACAAGGATCTGAGCCAGGCGCTGCGCGTCAAGGAAGCCCGTGTCCTGGCGCAGCGCGTGAGTCCTCTGGGTGTCGTGACGGCGGTGGCCAGCCCCCTCGTGCCGCTGCGCCACGCGCCCGGTCTCAGCCTCAATGCCGGCGACGGACCGCCGGCGCAGCTGGGGCTGTTCGTCGATGGCCAGACGGCGGGCGCGGTGACGCATTTCGACGGCAGTCTGGCGCCGCTGGCCTACCTGGCCCATACCACCGCGGCGTTGCCTTATCGCCTGCTGCAGCGGCCACGGGTGCTGGTGCTCGGCGCCGGGGCCGGCAGCGACGTGCTGCAGGCACTGGCGCACGGTGCGCGGCGGGTGGATGCCGTGGAAGCGGACCGCCAGATCAGCGCTCTGGTGCAGGAAGAGCTGGCGAATTTTTCCGGGCGACCCTACAGCCGCCCCGACGTGCATCTGCATGTGGCCGAGGCGCGCGGCTTCGTTGCGGCAAGCCGCGACGATTTCGATCTGATCCAGCTGGCGCTGCTCGATTCCTTCGGCGCCAGCGCCGCCGGCCTCGGCTCGCTGAACGAAAACCATCTCTACACCGTCGAGGCGCTCGATGCCTATCTGCAGCGCCTTGCGCCGGGCGGCCTGCTGGCCGTCACGCGCTGGGTTTCGCTGCCGCCGCGCGACAGCCTGCGCCTGTTTGCCACCGCCATTGCGGCGCTCGAAGGCCGCGGCGTGGCCGCGCCGGGCCGCTCGCTGGTCATGATCCGCGGCTGGAACACGGCCACCCTGATGCTGAAGAACGGCGTGTTGGAGGCGGCCGAGATTGCCGCCGTGCGCGACTTCTGCCGCCAGCATTCATTCGACATCGTCCATGTGCACGGCATCACCGCCGCCGAGGCAAATCTCCACAACATCCAGCAGCGCGACGATTTCTTCGACGGCAGCCGGGCGTTGCTGGGTCCCGCGCGCCAGGAGTTCATCGACCGCTACAAGTTCGAGCTGACGCCGGCCACCGACGACCGGCCGTATTTCTTCCATTTCTTCAAGTGGCGGACGCTGCCGGAACTGCTGGACCTGCGCAGCCGCGGCGGGCTGCCGCCGCTGGACTGGGGCTACCCGGTGCTGATCATGGCCTTGTTCCAGGCGGTGGCGGTGAGCCTGCTGCTGATCCTGCTGCCGCTGGCCCTGGCGGACACGCGACTTGCCTTCGGCGCGGCGCCGGCGATCCTGCGCCGGCGCGTGCCGGTGTATTTCCTGGCGCTCGGCCTGGGCTTCATGGCCATCGAGATCCCCTTCCTGCAGCGCTTCAGCCTCTTCCTCAGCCACCCGCTGTACGCCGCTGCGGTGGTGCTGGCGAGCTTCCTGATTTTTGCCGGGCTCGGTGCGCGTTTCGCGGCTCGCCTCCAGCCTGCTGCGCGCTGGCCTTTCGCCGCGATCGCCGGCCTCGCGCTGCTCTACGTCGCCGTGCTGCCGTCCGTGCTCGCGTCGCTGATGGGTCTGGCCCAGGGCTGGAAAATCCTGCTGACCATCCTGCTCGTTGCCCCGCTGGCCTTCTGTCTGGGCATGCCCTTCCCGCTGGGGCTTGCCGCCGTCGCCGGACGCGCCGCGGCGCTGGTGCCCTGGGCCTGGGGCATCAACGGCTTCGCCTCGGTGGTGGCGACGCTGCTGGCGACATTGCTGGCCATACACTGGGGCCAATCGGCGGTGGTGGTGGCGGCCGTGCTGCTCTACGGCATCGCCGCCTGGCAGTTTCCGTCGCAGGCGCCGGGCGATGGTGAAGCGCCCTGACGACATGCGGCCTGCGCGTCGGCCACCCATTGCTGCATGCGACGCCAGTGCGAGCCTTGCCAGAAGACGCGATGACAGACATCGCAGCCGGTGAAATGCTGATGGCTGTCGCGCACCGAGGGCGGCAGGCGGTCGAGCACGGCCGCCTTGTCGATCGGGTGCAGCGGCGCGTTGCAGACCAGGCACAGGCTGAAAGGCCGGGCGCTGCGTGCCAGATCGAGTCGGGTCATGATTTCCCGCAGTTGCTCGGGCGGGTGCAGGGCATGGACATAACAGCCATGGGTAATGCTGCGCAGCTTGAGCAGATCGCGGTCGCGCGTGAGCACGATGCGCTTGTCGCGGACGGCGATTTCAGCAATCTCCCGGTCGTGGTAGCCATTGTCGTAGAGCGTATCGAAGCCGGCCATGCGCAGCAGGCGCGCCAGTCCTCCCAGATGGGCATCGGCGATGAATTGCGTGCTGCGCAGCGGTTGCTCGCGGACGCGCAGCAGGGGCGTGACGTCGAGGGCCTCGAATTTCGGGTAAATCGCGACGCGGTCCTTGTCCCGCAGCCGGCGATCGAAGCCGACCGACTCGCCGTTGACCAGGATCAGTTCGACTTCGGTATGCGGCACGCCCAGGGCCTCGATCATGTGCTTGGTGGTCGCGGCCTCGGCACAGGCCGCGGCAAACTCCCGCCGACGGCGCTCCGGTGGCAGGAAGTCGTTGAGTTCCTCGTAGAAGCGAAATGTCGCCGTCACCATCGCCTTGCTCGTCCCCTCCGTTCGGCCATGACGCCTGGCTGAACCGGTGGCTTCGGCTCCGGCTCAGCCGAGCAGGGCCAGCAGATCCAGCAAGAACTTGCGCGGCAGCCGCAGCCCATGCTCCGCCGCAAGCCACTTCGCCACATCGTCGGCGGAGGCAGGGCGCGGACTCATGGCGCGAATGAGATTGCCGACATCCTCCACAATAGCCCAAGGATAGATTATCCAGCGCCGGTTCACGACCTTCCGTGCGTAGTAATCGGGCAGGTAGGACGAGACGGTCTTGTAATGCAGCACCGCGCTGCGCAGCTCGGCCGGCGCGCCGCGGCTGTTCAGGTGTGCCAGCGCGACGGCAAAGGTTTCGCCGCTGTCGGCGACATCGTCCACGAGCAGCACGCGGCGTCCACGCACATCGGCGGCGAGCGGATAGCATACCTGTGCGCGCTTTGGCTGGCGCGCAGCCCGGTAGTGTTCGATCTTGAAGCTGGTGAGATCCATCTGGCCGAGAAAATCGGACAAGAGGCGCCCCGGCACCCAGCCGCCGCGGCCGATGGCGACGATGATATCGGGCCGGTAGCCGGATTCGGCGATTCCGCGGGCCAGCTTGCGTGCAAGCATGCCGACCGCATTCCAGCTGATAAGCTGGAAAGGAACCGGCCTGGTCGGCATTGCGCTGCGCTTTCCGCTCAGCGGGAGCTGCGATCGCGCAGTGCGATGCCGACCAGTTCCAGCGACACGCCGAGCGCCAGCAATGCCAAGCCGGCCCAGGTCTCCGGCGCGAGGAACATCGCGATCGCGCCGAAGACGACCAGCATCAGGGCCACGGTGCGCCGGGTTTCGGCTTTCTTCAGCATGGCGGCAATCGTGAGTCGTCTCTATTGGGCGGTCAGCGCGTCCAGTGCACACGCAACAGATTCTCGTCCGGCTTGTAGTGGAATTCAAGCTCGCCCTGATAGGCGTGATGCACTGCATCGCCGATACTGCGGGCCAGATGCACGTCGGTGGTGGTGACCGTCACGCCGTCGTCCTGCGCCTCCACCGCCATGATGCGCTTGAGCGGGTGTGTCTGCCCTTCGCGCTGTTCTTCGTGATGCACGAGGCTCATGATCTCATCACGGTGGGTGGCGAAGAATGTCCCCGCCAGGCTGACGAAACCGGCCGGATAGTGGTCCTTGACGCGATGGCAGGCCGGGCAGGTTTCGCGATGCGCCCCCGGCGGGGCATCCCCCCGCAGCCAGCGCCCGTCGCGAAATATCGCGCCGCAGTCGGGGCAGACCGTCGGCTCGGACAGCTTGCCCTTGAGTTTGTAGGTGTCCTGCGTCTGCTCCTGCAGCAGGCGGTCACGGCGGACCGGGTGGAAACCGGGATGAAGGCTGTGGCTGTTCATGATGGAATTCCTTTGCGGATGATGTCCTCGACGGCTTGGGGCATGACGTTGATTCGGGTCAGATGCACGGTCGGCTGCGGTATCCGGACAGGTCGAGTCTAGGTTTTGCGTCGGGTCTGTAAATACCAAACGGGTGGTATTCCGGCTAATGGTTTCAGGGTATTTGCCGGCGGCTGGGCCTCGTCGATAATCGGCGGCCGCGACCGACGTGGCGGGGCATTGCCATTGCGCGGTATAGTAGGCGGGCAGTTCCGCCCCGTTGCTTGCGACGGCAGGTTGCGATAAGTGCCCTGATTGCGGCGCCAGAAAAGGAAACCCGTGCCATCCCGGGAAATTGCCAGGAAAGCTCCCGTCGGCCGCGCCGCAACTTCGGCGACGGCGGTGCCGCAGCAACGCATTGCGAAGCTGAGGGCGGGACCATGCCGAAACCGCGTGCGGAAGGAATCGACGCCATGTCGGTGAAGCCGCAATTGCCCGGCGACGGCGATGCCGCCGGCCTGCCGCTCCGCGTCGACAATCTCCTGCACGAACTGCATGAACAGCGCAACGAACTGGAGTTGCGCAACGACGAGTTGCGCCATTCGCAGGCAGACGTGCGGACGGGACTGGAGCGCTATACCGACTTATACGATTTTTCCCCGGTCGGCCTGATCACCCTGGAACGCGACGGCGCGATCATCCGGGTCAACCTGACCGCGGCGCTGCTGCTCGGACGGGAGCGCAGCAGGCTGATCGGCCGGCGCTTTGAGGAGTTCGCGACCGACGCCGACCGCCCGGGCTTCCACGCCTTCCTGCAGCAGATTCATGCGGGCGCGACGAGGCATGGCTGCGAACTGGAACTGACGATCGACGGCCAACTGTCGCGGACCGTCCAGATCGATGCCACGCTTTCCGCCGACCGGCGGGAATGCCGCCTGGTCGTGGCCGACATCAGCGAGCGCAAGCTCGCGGCTGCGATGCTGCTCGAATCGAGCCAATTCAACGAGCAGGTGATTGCCAACGTACAGGAAGGCATCGTGGTTTATGGCCCCGACCTGCGCTATCGGGTGTGGAACACGTATATGGAGATCTTCACCGGAATGGAGGCCGGCGAAGTTCTCGGGCGCCATCCGCAGGATGTCTTCCCCTTCCTCGTCGAGCGCGGCGTATTCGCCAACCTGGAAAATGCGCTTGCCGGCGGTGCCGCCAAATCCGTCACCTTTCCCTTCCGGGTCAGACAGACCGGTCGTACCGGCTGGGCACTGGACCGCACCGCACCGCTGCGCAATGCCAGAGGCGAGATCATCGGCGTGATCGGCACGGTAACCGACATCACCGAGCAAAAACGTGCGCAGGAAGCCCTGACGACCTCGACCCAATTTGTCCGGAGCCTGATCGACTCGATGCAGGATGGGTTTTTGGCGGTGGATCTGAAGGGGGTGCATCTCGATGTGAACCCGGCCCTGTGCCGCCTGACCGGCTTTTCGCGCGAGGAGCTCATTGGCAGCGGCGTGCCTCATGCTTACTGGCCGCCGGAGCAGCATGAGTTCATTCTTGCAGAATTCCGCCGGGTTTCGCAGGGAGCGCCGGGCGAACTTGAGCTGATTTTCATGCGCAAGAACGGCGAGCGGTTTCCAGTGATGATCACGCCGTCCGCGGTGCGGGATGGGACCGGCCAGATCGTCAGTTACGCGGCCACCGT
Source organism: Sulfuritalea sp. (assembly GCA_023700805.1). GTDB lineage: Bacteria > Pseudomonadota > Gammaproteobacteria > Burkholderiales > Rhodocyclaceae > Sulfuritalea. Next base: position 32,129 of record JAMPYF010000010.1, on the reverse strand, counting down.
GAAGGACGTGACCGAGCGCAAGCAGGCAGAGGAAGTCCTCGCGGCCTCCCAGCAGCGCTTCCGGGACATCGTCAACACCACCGATGGCATCGTCTGGGAGGCCGACGCAAGAACTTTCGATTTCACCTTCATCAGCCGGCAGGCGGAGCGCCTGCTGGGCTATCCGATCGCGGACTGGTTGCAGCCGGGGTTCTGGGTAAGCAAGCTGCATACCGAAGACAGGGACTGGGCCCCCGCCTATTGCCTGTCCTGCACCGAACGCATGATGCCGCACGACTTCGAATACCGCTTCATGGCGCAGGACGGCCGCACGGTCTGGCTGCACGACATCGTTACGGTGGTCGAGGAGAACGGCGCTCCGCGCTGGTTGCGCGGGATCATGGTGGATATCACCCACCGCAAGCAGGTCGAGCAGCAATTGCGCGACATGGCGGAAAGCCTCGAATTCAAGGTGGCCGAGCGCACCGCGCAGCTGCGCAGGCTTTCAGCGCAACTGGCCATGACCGAAGAGCGCGAGCGGCGCAACCTGGCGCAGGACCTGCACGACAACCTCGGCCAGCTCCTGGCCGTCATGAAGATCAAGCTCACCTCGATATCCGCCGGCGAGTTGCAACCGCTGATCGATCAGATGGTGGCGCTGGTGGCCCAGGCAGACCAGGCGGCGCGCAACATCACCCAGCAGTTGAGTCCGCCCGTGCTGTATACGCTGGGCCTGGTGCCGGCGCTGCAATGGCTGGCCGAGGACATCGAACGAGTCTACGGCCTCATGGTCCATGTCGACCACGACGACTGCCGCCGGCGCCTGGTCGACGAGGTGCAGGCGGTGCTCTTCCGCGTGGCGCGCGAGCTGCTGATCAATGTCGCCAAGCACGCCGGAGTGCGGGATGCCAGCCTTTCCTGCCTGTGCAGCGGCGACCGGCTCATTTTGGTCGTGAGCGATGCCGGATGCGGCTTCGAGCCGGCGGACCACCTTGGCGCCTGGCCCGGCTATCATAGTTTCGGGCTGCGCTCTATCTACGAAAGGGTGGCCAACATCGGCGGCGAAATGGAAATCGACAGCAGCCCCGGCAACGGCACCACGATCACCCTCAGCGTGCCCCATACCATAGGTGAAAAGGAGATCTGCAATGATCCGCATAATGCTTGTCGATGACCATACGATGGTACGGGAAGCCTTGCGCGTGGTGCTGGAACAGGACAAGGGCATGGAGGTGGTAGCGGCAGTCGGCGATGGCGAGACGGCCTTGCAGTTGGCCAATGAACTGGAGCCCACCGTGGTGGTGATGGATGTCGCCCTGCCCGGGCAGTCGGGCATCGAAACCACGCGGCGCCTGCTGGCCAGGCATCCGCAGATCAAGGTACTGGCCTTGTCCACCTATCTCGACCGGCGCATCATCCAGCAGATGCTCGATGTCGGCGCCAGCGGCTACATCGCCAAATCGGCGGCCGGCGCTGAGTTGAAACAGGGCATACGCAACGTCGTCGCGGGCCGCAGCTATCTTTGCTCCGAAGTGGCCGCACTGGTCGCCGACGGCCTGCGCGACCGTCACAGCGCAGGGGGACAGCCGGAACCCAGTTCCCTGTCGCGGCGCGAAGTGCAGGTCGCCACCCTGCTGGCGGAAGGCAAGAGCGCGCCCGACATCGCGGCCGAGCTGCATATAGCGCCGAGCACCGTCGACGTGCACCGGCGCAACCTGATGCGCAAGCTCGAGTTGCACAATGTGGTGGAACTGACCCGATATGCCATTCGCACCGGCCTGGTGCTGCCCTGAGGCCTGCTTCCTCAAGGCATCCGCTTGACAGCCGGCCGGCAAGCCTTACCGGGAAGGCGGTAAGCAAAATACCTGTCTACGGGTATATCCAAGCGCTATGGCCTGAATAAAATTATCTATCGTCAACGTTGTCCCTGCGCCGGGCGGCTTGATCTCCAGATCGCATCGTTTTCCAGGCAGCCGCTCCGTGCGACGCGGCTCCATAGCCAAGAAAGATCCTGAAATGCCGATAGCCAAACCTCCCGCTACTCCCCGCGCCGGCCTGGCGCTGCTGGTCGCCATGAATGGCGCTCAACCGACGCAGGCGATGGCGAACGTCGGCGTCGTCAAGGCTGAATGCCAGCCGCAGCGGGTCAGCTAGAAATTGGCGGACGAGATTGATGCGGTAAGCGCGATGGCACAACGGATTCCACCTCTCAATGAAATCGTCGGCCTGCCGGCGGCGACGGCGCTGGCAGACGTCGCCTGCGCCAGCGAAAGGCGCTTCCAGGTGCTGATCGACCAGGCTTCGCGCGGCGATCCCGATGCCCAGCGCGAGGTGGTCAGGTTGCGGCTGGCCTATCTGAACTGGGCCTACGGCCACCAAAACCCGAGGCAACTTTCGGCGCGCCCCTACGAAACCCGCGTATGAAAAATGCCCCCGTGGATTTCTCCACGGGGGCGTTTTGAAAGTTGGCGCTGGCGATACGGCGATTTCTCGCCGACGCGCCCCTAGACCGTCACCGTATCCGCGACTTCCTTGAACTCGGCGATCTGGTCGAAGTTCATGTAGCGATAGACGTCGGCGGCCTTGGCATTCACCGCTCCCACCTGTTCCAGGTACTCAGCCATGGTCGGGATCCTGCCCATCAGCGCCGTCACCGCCGCGAGTTCCGCGGAAGACAGATAGACGCGGGTGTCGATGCCGAGCCGGTTGGGGAAGTTGCGGGTGGACGTGGACACCGCCGTGCTGCCTTTCTTGATCTGCGCCTGGTTGCCCATGCACAGCGAGCAGCCGGGCATTTCCATGCGCGCGCCGGACTTGCCGAGGATGGCGTAGTAGCCTTCCTCGTTGAGGATCATGGCGTCCATCTTGGTCGGCGGCGCGATCCACAGGCGGGTCGGGATGTCGGACTTGCCTTCGAGCACCTTGCCGGCGGCGCGGAAGTGGCCGATGTTGGTCATGCAGCTGCCGATGAAGACCTCGTCGATCTTTTCGCCGGCGACGTCGGACAGGGTCTTGACGTCGTCCGGATCGTTGGGGCAGGCGAGCAGCGGTTCCTTGACGTCGGCCAGGTCGATTTCGATCACCGCGGCGTATTCCGCATCGGCATCGGCGGCGAGCAGGGTGCCCCTGGCGATCCATTCCTCCATGGCCTTGACGCGGCGGCCCAGGGCGCGGCGGTCTTCATAGCCTTCGGCGATCATCCACTTCATCAGCGTGATGTTGGAGCGCATGTACTCGACGATCGGCTCCTTGTTCAGGCGCACGGTGCAGCCGGCGGCGGAGCGCTCGGCGGAGGCGTCGGTGAGTTCGAAGGCCTGTTCCACCTTGAGGTCCGGCAGGCCCTCGATCTCGAGGATGCGGCCGGAGAAGATGTTCTTCTTGCCCTGCTTGGCCACGGTCAGCAGGCCCTGCTTGATGGCGTAGAAGGGAATCGCATTGACCAGGTCGCGCAGCGTGATGCCGCGTTTTCCCGCCTCGGCCAGCGAACCCTTGAAACGCACCAGCACCGATTCCGGCATGTCCAGCGGCATCACGCCGGTGGCGGCGGCGAAGGCCACCAGGCCGGAGCCGGCGGGGAAGGAAATGCCGATCGGGAAGCGCGTGTGGCTGTCGCCGCCGGTGCCGACCGTGTCGGGCAGCAACAGGCGGTTGAGCCAGGAGTGGATCACGCCGTCGCCGGGCTTCAGCGAGATGCCGCCGCGCGCGGTGATGAAGGAGGGCAGGGTGCGGTGGGTCTTGACGTCGACCAGCTTGGGGTAGGCGGCGGTGTGGCAGAAGGACTGCATCACCAGGTCGGCGGAGAAGCCGAGGCAGGCGAGGTCTTTCAGTTCGTCGCGGGTCATCGGGCCGGTGGTGTCCTGGCTGCCGACGCTGGTCATCTTCGGTTCGCAGTAGGTGCCGGGACGGACGCCCCGCTGTTGTCCACTGAGTTCGGGGAAGCCGCAGGCGCGGCCGACCATCTTCTGGGCGAGGCTGAAGCCCTTGCCGGAATCGACCGGCGGCTGCGGCAGGCGGAACAGGGTGGACGCGGGCAGGCCGAGGAAGTCGCGGGCCTTGCCGGTCAGCGCGCGACCGATGATCAGGTTGATGCGGCCGCCGGCGCGCACTTCGTCGAGCAACACTTCCGACTTGTAGTCGAAGCTGGCAATCACGGCGCCATTCTTCTCGACCTTCTTGTCATAGGGGAAGATATCGACCACGTCGCCCATGTGCATTTGTGACACGTCGCACTCGATGGGGAAGGCGCCGGCATCTTCCTGGGTGTTGAAGAAGATCGGGGCGATCTTGCTGCCGAGGCAGAAGCCGCCGTAGCGCTTGTTGGGCACGAAGGGAATGTCGTCGCCGGTCCACCACAGCACGGAATTCGTCGCCGACTTGCGCGAGGAACCGGTGCCGACCACGTCGCCGACGTAGGCGACCGGGTGGCCCTTCTTCTTCAGTTCCTCGATCAGCTTCATCGGACCGCGCTCGCCGGGCTTTTCGGGCGTGATGCCGTCGCGGGCATTCTTCAGCATGGCCAGCGCATGCAGCGGAATGTCGGGGCGGCTCCAGGCGTCGGGCGCGGGCGAGAGGTCGTCGGTGTTGGTTTCGCCGGTGACCTTGAACACGGTGACGGAGATCTTCTGCGGCACTTCGGGGCGCTGCGTGAACCACTCGGCATCGGCCCAGGACTGCATCACGGCCTTGGCGTTGGCGCTGCCGGCCTTGGCTTTTTCGGCGACATCGTGGAAGAAGTCGAACATCAGCAAGGTCGATTTCAGCGCCTTGGCGGCGATCGCGCCGACCACGGCATCGTCGAGCATGTCGATCAGCGGCTTGACGTTGTAGCCGCCGACCATGGTGCCGAGCAGTTCGGTGGCCTTCTCGCGGGAAATCAGCGGGCACGCCGTCTCGCCAGCGGCAACTTTCGCGAGGAATTCGGCCTTGACCTTGGCGGCATCATCGACGCCGGCCGGTACGCGCTGGGTGATCAGGTCGACGAGGAAGTCCTCTTCGCCCGCATTTGGCAACTGATGCGGAGCCAGCAGCAGGGCGACCAGTGCTTCGGTCTGCTGCTTGGTCAGGGGCAGGGGCGGGATACCAAGGCTGGCGCGTTCAGCGACGTGTTGGCGATAGGCTTCAAGCATGATGAGGTCCTCTCGTTGGAATCGGTTAATTGGTTGCGGCGGGCGTCGAACTGGACGCAAAAGCGGTATGGAAGAAGCGATGCCTGGCCTCGGCCGGCAATGCGGCGCCGGTGGCATGTGCCCGGCGCAGCAGCTCCCAGTAGTAGCGATACGAGGCGCGGTCGTGCAGCTTGCCTTCCCAGGCGATCGGTCCCCAGTCGGCGTTCTGCGCCGCCAGCAGGATGCCGGCGGCCTCCGTCACTTCGGCAAAATCCGGCCGCATGGCTTCGACGATGGGCTGGATCTGGCACGGATGGATGCTCCACATGCGCAGGAAACCGAACTCCCTGCGCGCGCGGCGTGCATCTTCGCGCGCGACATCGGGATCGTTGAGCTCGGTGGTCACGTTGTGCGCGGGGATCACGCCGTTGCCCAGCGCCGCCGCGGCGATTTCGCATTTGGCGCGGACGATCAGCGGATGGGAAAACTGTCCCGGCGACTGCATGGCGCTGCCGGGAATCGCGCCATGATGGGCGCTGACGAAATCCATCAGGCCGAAGTCGATCGATTCGACATGGGGCAGGGCGGCGATCTGCCAGACTTCATGCAGCGCACCCGGCGTCTCGATCAGCACGTGGACCGGTATTTCGCGCTCGATGTTGTAGAGGCTGCGAACTTCATCGAGGGCGACGATCTGGGTCAGCGCGTCGTCGGCGCTGGCGACCTTGGGCAGCACGATGTAAGCCAGTTGCGCGCCGGCGCGGCCGACGATGATTTGCAGGTCGTCGCGCCAATGCGCATGAGTCACGTCGTGAATCCGCGCGCCGAGCCGCGCGCGGCGATTGTCGGGGCCCAGCAGCAGGGCGGCGATCATTTCGGCATGTTCGACTTCGCGCCCAGCGGGCGCGCCGTCCTCGCAATCGGCGGTGATGTCGAACACCGGACGATCGTCGACCAGCAGCTCCGATTGCAGTTGCAGGGCCTTGCGCAGGTTTTTTTCCGACCCGGCGAAATGCTCGCAGGCGGCGAGCGCCGGGAAGGGCTTGGCGCCCTGATACAGGACAGCGGCAGGATGCAGCGGCTGGCTCACCTCAGTCTGACCTCAGTGTGCTGCGCCGCATCCCGCCGTCCGTCATCAGCCGAGGAGGCCGGAAACGCCGGCTTGCTCTTCCTGCAGCTCGGCCAGGGTCTTGTCCATCATCGTGCGCGAGTAGTCGTCGACCGCCAGGCCTTCGACGCGCTTGTATTCGCCGCCGTCGCAGGTGACCGGCACACCGTAGATGATGTCCTGGGGGATGCCGTAGCTGCCGTCGGAAGGAACGCCCATGGTGACCCACTTGCCCTGGGTGCCGAGCGCCCAGTCGTGCATGTGGTCGATGGCGGCGTTGGCGGCCGAAGCGGCCGAGGAGGCGCCGCGGGCGGCGATGATCGCAGCGCCGCGCTTGCCGACGGTCGGGATGTACTCGTTGCGATACCAGGCCTCGTCATTGATCGCGGCGGGAGCGGCGGTGCCGGCGACGGTGCAGAAGCGCAGATCGGGGTACATGGTGGGCGAGTGGTTGCCCCAGACGATCATCTTGTCGACATCGGAAACGGTCTTGCCGGTGCGCGTCGCGAGCTGGGAAATCGCGCGGTTGTGGTCCAGCCGCAGCATGGCGGTGAAGTTCTTCTTGGGCAGGCTGGGCGCGGATTTCATTGCGATATAGGCGTTGGTGTTGGCCGGGTTGCCAACCACCAGGACTTTGACGTTGCGCGAAGCGACATCGTTCAATGCCTTGCCCTGTTCGATGAAAATCTTGGCGTTTTCCATCAGCAGGTCCTTGCGCTCCATGCCCGGGCCGCGCGGCTTGGCGCCCACCAGCAGGGCGTAGTCGGCGTCCTTGAAGGCAACTTTCGGATCGTCGGTGCCGACCATGCCGGCCAGCGTCGGGAAGGCGCAGTCGTCGAGTTCCATCATCACGCCCTTCAATGCCGCCTGGGCCTTCTCCATCGGCAGTTCGAGCATTTGCAGAATCACGGGTTGATCCTTGCCGAGCATTTCACCGGCAGCTATGCGAAACACCAGGGCGTAGCCGATTTGTCCGGCGGCGCCGGTCACTGCAACACGAACGGGGGCTTTTGCCATTTTTGAACTCCTGTATCAGTTTGAATCGATTGGTCAAGACTGCATGAATGCCGGCTGATCGGATGGCGCGCGACGCGGCAGCGATGGTTGCGGACGTTACGACAAAGAAAGCGGACGAAATCTTAAAACTGATGCTGCGCTGTGTCAATATCTGTTAGTTATCTTATATAAGACATAAGACATGGTGTGGACGAGTCGGAAAAAATATGTTTCAATGTCGCCCATGCCGCATTCTGCCCTATCCCCGAAAGGGGCTTCCACCGATGCGCAGGCAAGCAGCGCATCTTCCGCGACGCCCGCCAAGGGGGCATCCTCCGGGGCGTCGTCGCCGACTTTCAGTCCCCTCTACCGCCAGATCAAGAGCCTGCTGCTGCAAAGGCTCGAATCGGGCGAATGGCGTCCGGGCGAGGCGATACCCAGCGAATCCGAGTTGGCGATACGCTTCAATGTCAGCCAGGGAACGGTGCGCAAGGCCATCGACGAAATGGCGGCCGAGAACCTGCTGCTGCGGCGCCAGGGCAAGGGGACTTTTGTTGCATCGCATGACGATCCGCGCGCCTTTTTCCGCTTTCTGCGCCTGGTACCGCTGGCGGGGGGCATAGAACAGGCGCAGAGCATACCGCTCGAATGCTGGCGCGCCAAGGCCGGCCCCGAAGTCGCGCGCATGCTCGAACTCAACATCGGCGATCCGATCAACATCGTGCGCCGCCTGCTGAAGTTTTCCGGCAAGCCGGTCGTGGTCGACGAAATCTACCTGCCGGGCAGCATCTTCGGCACGGTCACCCTGGACATGCTGCGCGAATACCAGGGGTCTCTCTACAGCTTCTTCGAAAATCAATTCGGCGTCCGCATGATTCGCGCCGAGGAGCGGCTGCGCGCCGTGCCCGCGGATCGTTCCAGCGCGGAACTGCTCGGCGTGGCGGAAGGCAGTCCGCTGCTGTCGGTCGAACGCGTCAGCTTCTCCTATGCCGATAAACCCGTCGAGTGGCGACGTGGTTTGTATTCGACCAGCGATCACTGCTACTTCAATGAGCTGGGCTAGCGATCCGTATAAAAAATGTTTTCAGTCGATACGTATTGTTTTATAGTGCGCCGCATCAAAAACGGCGTGTAAAGGAGGAGTTTAACTATGCCAGAGATGACCAAGCAGCGTCCAAAGTATTTGGCGCTTCACGAAATCCGACTGCCTCTGGCCGGATTCGCATCGATACTGCACCGCGTCAGCGGCGCCGGTTTGTTCCTGATGCTTCCGCTGCTTATCTGGCTGCTGCAGCTTTCGCTCGGATCGACGCAGCAAAGCGCCGAACTCTTCGCCGCCGTGACCGGCAACTGGCTGGTCAAACTGATCCTGCTGGGCCTGTTGTGGGCCTTCCTGCATCACTTCTGCATGGGCATCCGCATCCTGCTGATCGACGTCCACGTCGGCGTCGAGAAGCAGCAGGCCCGTGCATCGGCAATGGCGGTCATGGTCATCAGCCTGGCGCTGACCCTTGTCTTCGGTCTGAAATTGTTGGGAGCCTACTGACATGAACCGTCTCGTTGTTGGTGCTCATTACGGCCTCAAGGACTGGCTGGCGCAGCGCGTCACCGGCGTCGTCATGGCCGTGTATACGCTGATCGTCCTCGCCGCGGCAATGGGCGGCGCAACCGCGTCGCGTGAGGCCTGGCAGGCCTTCATGGCCAACGGCTTCATCCGCTTTATCAGCTTCCTGTTCATCGTCAGCCTCTGTTACCACGCCTGGGTCGGCATCAGGGACATCTGGATGGACTACCTCAATTCGGCTGCGCTGCGCGTCATCCTGCACGTGCTGACGCTGCTCGCCCTGGTCGGCTACGCCGGCTGGGCGGTACAGATCATCTGGAGATTGTGATGGACTACATATCCCCCAGCCCCTTTTCCGAAAAAAGGGGTGACAACGGTTCGCTTCGCTCCATCAATAATTCTTGTCGGCCTTCCTTGGGACGGCCCAGCGGAAGGCAATCATGAATTACACCGTTCGAAAATTCGATGCGGTCATCGTCGGTGCCGGCGGCGCCGGCCTGCGCGCCGCGATTCAATTGTCCGAGGCCGGTTACAAGACCGCCGTGCTGACCAAGGTTTTTCCTACCCGCTCGCACACCGTGGCGGCGCAGGGTGGCGTTGCCGCCAGCCTGGGCAATTCCGAGGAAGACCATTGGCACTGGCACATGTACGACACGGTCAAGGGCTCCGACTGGCTCGGCGACCAGGACGCGATCGAATTCATGTGCCGCAAGGCCAATGAAGTCGTGGTCGAACTCGAACACTACGGCATGCCTTTCGATCGTCTCGACAACGGCAAGATCTACCAGCGCCCCTTCGGCGGCCACATGTCGAACTTCGGCGAAAAGCCGGTGCGCCGTTCCTGCGCCGCGGCCGACCGCACCGGTCACGCCATGCTGCACGCGATGTACCAGCGCAACGTCAAGGTCAATACCCAGTTCTTCGTCGAATGGCAGGCCCTGGACCTGGTGCGCGATGCCGACGGCGACGTGCTCGGCGTCACCGCGATGGACATGGAAACCGGCGAAATCGTCGTGTTCCACGCCAAGGCGACGATCTTCGCCACCGGCGGAGCAGGGCGCATCTTCTACTCGTCGACCAATGCCTTCATCAATACCGGTGACGGCCTGGGCATGGCGGCGCGCGCCGGCATCCCCCTGGAAGACATGGAGTTCTGGCAGTTCCATCCGACCGGCGTGGCAGGCGCCGGCGTGCTGATCACCGAAGGCGTGCGCGGCGAAGGCGGCATCCTGCGCAATTCGGCCGGCGAGCGTTTCATGGAGCGCTACGCACCGAATGCCAAGGACCTGGCTTCGCGCGACGTCGTCTCGCGCGCGATGACCACCGAGATCAACGAAGGCCGCGGCTGCGGGCCGAACAAGGATTTCGTGCTGCTCGACATCACCCATCTGCCGCCCGAGACCATCATGAAGCGCCTGCCCGGCATCCACGAGATCGGCGTCCAGTTCGCCGGTGTCGATTGCCTCAAGGAGCCCTTGCCCGTGGTGCCGACCGCCCACTACCAGATGGGCGGGATTCCGACCAATTACCTGGGGCAGGTCGTGGTGCCGAAGGACGGCAACCAGAGCGCGCCGGTGCAGGGCTTCTATGCCGCCGGCGAATGCGCCTGCGCCTCGGTGCATGGCGCCAACCGCCTCGGCACCAATTCGCTGCTCGACCTCCTGGTGTTCGGCAAGTCGGCCGGGGAAACCGCCGTGGCCGATCTGAAGAACAGCGTCAATGCGCACAAGCCCTTGCCGCAGGAAGCCATCGACAAGACCCTGGCGCGCGTCGATCGCCTGAACCACCAGAAGGACGGTGCCGATGTCCATGATACAAGGCTGACCATGCAGCGCACCATGCAGAAACATGCCGGCGTGTTCCGCTTCAAGAACATGCTGGCGGAAGGCGTGCAGCGCATCGCCGAGATCGCCGGGCAGGTGGCGCAGACCCAGATCAAGGACAAGTCGATGGTGTTCAACACCGCGCGCATCGAGGCGCTGGAACTCGACAACCTGATCGAAGTCGCCAAGGCCACCATCACCTCGGCCAATGCCCGCACCGAGTCGCGCGGTGCCCACGTCCGCGACGACGCCACGGACACCCCGGAAACGCCGGACGGACGCGACGACAAGAACTGGCTCAAGCACTCGCTGTGGTATCGCGAAGGCAATCGCCTCGACTACAAGGCGGTGCAGATGAAGCCGATGAGTGTCGATACCATCGAGCTCAAGAAGCGCGCCTACTGACAAGGAACCGACGATGACGAACGCCAACCGTACCGTCCAATTCAAGATCTATCGCTACGATCCGGATCAGGACGCCAAACCCTATATGCAGGACATCTCGGTCGAGATCGAATCGACCGACCGCAAGCTGCTCGACGCCATGGTCAAGCTGAAGGCCAAGGACGATTCGATCGCCTTCCGCCGCTCCTGCCGCGAAGGCGTCTGCGGCTCCGACGCGATGAACATCAACGGCAAGAACGGCCTGGCCTGCCTGACCGCGATGGACAGCTTCCCGGAAGGCAAGCCGATCGTGCTGCGCCCGCTGCCCGGACTGCCGGTGATTCGCGACCTGATCGTGGACATGACGCAGTTCTTCAAGCAGTACAACTCGATCAAGCCCTACCTGATCAACAACGATCCGCCGCCCGAGCGCGAGCGCCTGCAGTCGCCCGAAGATCGCGAAGAGTTGAACGGTCTTTACGAGTGCATCCTCTGTGCCTGCTGCTCGACTTCCTGTCCGTCTTTCTGGTGGAACCCGGACAAGTTCGTCGGCCCGGCCGGCCTGCTCGCCGCCTACCGCTTCATCGCCGACACGCGCGACCAGGCCACCAGCGAGCGGCTCGACGACCTGGAAGACCCGTATCGCCTGTTCCGTTGCCACACCATCATGAATTGCGTCGATGTCTGCCCCAAGGGGCTGAACCCGACCAAGGCGATCGGCAAAATCAAGGAAATGATGGTCCGCCGGGCCGTCTGAACCATGGAAGAGGAACGCAGGGCACGCATCAATCGCCTGAAATGGCATTGCCGGCGCGCCCTGCTGGAGCTGGATCTGGTTTTCGATCGCTTTTGGGAGCGCCATGAAGGCGATCTCGACGGGCAAGGCGAGGCGGCGCTGGAACGCCTGCTGGAACTGCAAGACCATGAATTGTGGGCATTGGTGAGCGGCAGGGAGACCACCGATGATCCACAGCTGAAACAGATGATCGAGCGGCTGCGGGAAGTTTCACCCGCCGCCAATTTTGAGTGACAGAAGCATTTCAACGGACCTGAAAGAGGATCTGATTATGAGCACGAATCGCACAGCAAGCCTGACCATAGACGGCAAGACCGTGGAGTTTCCGGTGATGACAGGAGTTCACGGCAACGATGTGATCGACATCCGCACCCTGGGAGCCAAGACCGGCCTATTCACCTACGACTCCGGCTTCCTTTCGACGGCAAGCTGCCAGTCGAAGGTGACGTTCATCGACGGCGACAAGGGCGAGTTGCTGTACCGCGGCTATCCGATCGAACAACTGGCCGAAAACTGCAACTTCCTCGAAGTCGCCTACCTGCTGAAGAACAGCGAACTGCCGAACAAGGTGCAGAAGTCCGAGTTCGAGACCACGATCAAGAAACACACCATGGTGCACGAGCAACTGGTCAAGTTCTTCCAGGGCTTCCGTCGTGACGCCCATCCGATGGCCGTGATGGTCGGCGTGGTGGGCGCGCTGTCGGCCTTCTATCACGATGCCACGGACTTTTCGGATCCGGCCGACCGCAACGTATCGTTCAACCGGCTGGTGGCCAAGCTGCCGACCATCGTCGCCATGGCCTACAAGTACAACATCGGCCAGCCTTTCATGTATCCGCGCAACGACCTCGACTACACCGCCAACTTCATGCACATGATGTTCGGCACGCCGTGCGAGGAATATAAGCCGAATCCGGTGCTGACCCGCGCCCTGGACATCATTTTCACGCTGCATGCCGACCACGAGCAGAATGCCTCGACCTCGACCGTGCGTCTGGCGGGATCAAGCGGCGCCAATCCCTTCGCCTGCATCTCGGCCGGCATTGCCTGTCTGTGGGGGCCCGCTCACGGCGGCGCGAACGAGGCCTGCCTGCAGATGCTGGAGGAGATCGGCGACGTATCCCGCGTCGGCGAGTACATCAAGCGCGCCAAGGACAAGAACGACAGCTTCAAGCTGATGGGCTTCGGTCATCGCGTGTACAAGAACTTCGATCCGCGCGCCAAGCTGATGGGCAAGGTCTGCGCCGACGTCCTCGCCGAACTGGGTCTGGAGAACGACCGCCTGTTCAAGCTGGCCAAGGAACTGGAGAAGATCGCTCTCGAAGATCCGTATTTCGTCGAGAAGAAGCTCTACCCGAACGTGGACTTCTATTCCGGCATCGTGCAGCGTGCGCTGGGCATCCCGACCTCGATGTTCACCTGCATCTTCGCCCTGGCCCGCACCGTGGGCTGGATGGTGCAGTGGGAAGAGATGATCACCGATCCCGAGTACAAGATCGGTCGTCCGCGTCAGCTTTACATCGGTGCCGCGCGTCGCGACGTCAAGCCGCTGGGCCAGCGCTGAGGCATAAGGAGGGGCGGACCACGCCCCTTTTTTTTTGCTCTACCCCATTCAGAATCAGGTGATGCAATGATGAAGCAGATGCTGTCCAACTCGTATCTGTTCGGCACCAATACGCCTTACATCGAGGAACTCTACGACGCCTATCTCGCCAATCCGGCCTCGGTCGAGCCGGCATGGCGCGACTATTTCGACAAGCTCGGCACCTTGCCGGGCGCCGGCAACTACACGGGTCCCGATGTGGCCCACTATCCGGTGATCACCTCCTTCGCCCAGCGGGCGAAGGAAGGCACCCTGCAGGCCTCGTCCCGCGCCGCCAGCTCCGATGGCAAGCAGGTCAAGGTGCTGCAGATGATCAATGCCTACCGCTTCCTCGGCAACCGCTGGGCGCAGCTCGATCCGCTGAAGCGCAGCGAGCGCCCGGCGATTCCCGAACTCGAGCCCTCCCATTACGGCTTCACCGAGGCCGACCTGGGCCAGGTGTTCCAGACCGGCTCCTTTGCCGCCGTACCCGATACGGCGACTCTGCGCGAGATTCTCGAGGCTTGTCGGCAGACATTTTGCGGCACCATCGGGGCTGAGTTCATGTATCTGTCCGATGTCGGCCAGAAGCGCTGGCTGCAAGGCAAACTGGAACCGCTGCGCGCGACGCCGGCCTACAGTGCCGAGGACAAGAAGCGCTTCCTGGTGCAACTGACCCACGCCGAGACGCTCGAACGCTACCTGCACACCAGGTACGTCGGCCAGAAACGCTTCTCGCTCGAAGGCGGCGAGGCCTTGATCGTGGCCATGGACCAGCTGATCCGCACCGCCGGAATGGTCGGCGTGCAGGAAATGGTCATCGGCATGGCCCATCGCGGCCGGCTCAACGTGCTGGTGAATACCCTGGGCAAGCAGCCCGCGATGCTGTTCGACGAGTTCGAAGGCAAGAAGAAGTCGGCGCTTTCCGCCGGCGACGTCAAGTACCACATGGGTTATTCGTCGGATGTCGGCACGCCGGGCGGCCCGGTGCACCTGACGCTGGCCTTCAATCCGTCGCATCTCGAAATCGTCAATCCCGTGGTTGCCGGATCGGTCTATGCGCGCCAGGTGCGCCGCGGCGCCGAAGGCAAAATCCAGGCGCTGCCGGTGCTGATCCACGGCGATGCCGCGGTGGCCGGCCAGGGCGTGAACCAGGAAATGCTCAACTTCTCCAATACGCGTGGCTACGGCACGGGCGGCACAGTGCACATCGTGGTGAACAACCAGATCGGCTTCACTACTTCCGACCTGCGCGACTACCGTTCCTCGCTGTACTGCACCGACATCTTCAAGATGATCGAAGCGCCGATCTTCCACGTCAATGGCGACGATCCCGAGGCCGTGGCGCTGGTCACGCAGATCGCCATGGAGTATCGCCAGGATTTCAAGAAGGACGTGGTAATCGACATCGTCTGCTTCCGCAAGCTCGGCCACAACGAGCAGGACGAGCCGATGGTCACGCAGCCTTTGATGTACAAGAAGATCGCCCAGCATCCAGGTACCCGCCGGCTCTATGCCGACAAGCTCGAAGCCCAGGGCGTCATCGCCAAGGGCGACGCCGAGCAGATGATCAAGGACTATCGCGCTGCGCTGGACGAAGGCCGGCACCTGATCGACCCGGTGATCAGCGACTACCAGAGCAAGTTCTCGATCGACTGGACGCCCTACATCAACGTACCCTACACGGAAAAATGCGACACCACGGTGTCGATGACCGAGATGCAGCGCCTGGCGACGCGCCTCACCACGGTTCCGGACAATTTCACGCTGCACTCGAGGGTGCAGAAAATCATCGACGACCGCAAGCTGATGGGCGAGGGCAAGCTGCCTGTCGACTGGGGCATGGCCGAGAACCTGGCCTATGCCTCGCTGGTGGCCGCCGGCTACAACATCCGCGTGTCGGGTGAGGACGTCGGCCGCGGCACTTTCTTCCACCGCCACGCTGCCCTGCACGACCAGAACCGCGAGAAGTGGGACGAGGGCATCTTCTGGCCGCTGCAGAACATCCAGGAAAACCAGGGCCGCTTCATGTGCTTCGACTCGGTGCTGTCCGAGGAAGCGGTGCTGGCCTTCGAATACGGCTTCGCTACGGCGGCGCCGAACGAGCTGGTGGTCTGGGAAGCGCAGTTCGGCGACTTTGCCAACGGTGCCCAGGTGGTCATCGACCAGTTCCTCTCGTCCGGAGAAGCCAAGTGGGGTCGCGGTTGTGGCCTGGTGATGCTGTTGCCGCACGGCTACGAAGGCCAAGGTCCGGAACATTCCTCGGCCCGCCTCGAGCGCTACATGCAGCTCTCCGCCGAGTTCAACTGGGAAGTCTGCGTGCCGTCCAACGCCGCGCAGGTCTATCACATGCTGCGCCGGCAGATGCTGCGCAAGCAGCGCAAGCCGCTGATCGTCATGACGCCGAAGTCGCTGCTGCGCCACAAGGACGCCACGAGCTCGCTGGAGGAACTGGCCAACGGCACCTTCCAGACCATCATCGGCGAGATCGACAAGCTTGATGCCAAGAAGGTCACGCGCCTGGTGGCCTGCGCCGGCAAGATCTACTTCGACCTGCTGGCGGCGCGTCGCGAGAAGAAGATCGGCAATGTCGCCCTGGTGCGCGTCGAGCAGTTGTATCCCTTCGACGACCGCCGGCTGTTCGAGGAGATGGAGAAGTACCCCAATCTCAAGGAACTGATCTGGTGCCAGGAAGAGCCGATGAACCAGGGCGCCTGGTATGCCAAGCACCATCGCCTGGAGCGGCTGATCAAGAAGGGTCAGATCCTGGACGCGGTGGCGCGTCCGTCGTCGCCGTCCCCGGCCGTCGGCTATGCCGCCAAACACGTTCAGCAGCAGAAGGAAGTCGTCAACGCTGCCCTCGGCATCAAGGAATAACGGAGAAATGAAGACCTTCCCCCCGGCCCCCTTCCCGAGGAAGGGGATGACCATTGTTCGCGGGCTGCGCCCGCTCCATTTTTTGGCCGTTTCTCCTTGGGGCGGCCCTGCGGAGAAATCATGATTATCGAAGTCAAAGTACCCCAGTTGTCCGAGTCGGTGGCCGAAGCCACCCTGTCGGCCTGGCATGTCAAGGAAGGCGATGCCGTCACCCGCGATCAGAATCTGATCGACATCGAGACCGACAAGGTGGTCCTGGAACTCCCTGCTCCCGACAGCGGGGTGATCGTCAAGATCATCAAGGCCAACGGCGAGACCGTGGCTTCGGGCGAAGTCATTGCCCAGTTGGACACCGAGGCCAAGGGTGCCGTGGCGGCACCTGCCGCCGCCAAGCCGGCCGCCGCCGCTGCTCCGGCCACGGCCGCGACGGCGATGCCGGCGGCGCGCAAGATCATGGATGAAAAGAGCATTGCTGCCGCCGATGTGCAGGGCAGTGGCCGCGGTGGTCGCATTCTCAAGGAAGACGTCAGCGGCGCTGCCCGGCCGGTTGCCGCCGCATCGGCCGCCGTGTCGCCAGCGCCAACTCCTGCGGCCAAGCCGGCCCTGCCGCAGCCCAATGTCGTCAATGCCGATGCCATCATTGCGGATCGCCCCGAGCAGCGGGTGCCGATGTCGCGCCTGCGTGCCCGCGTCGCCGAGCGCCTGGTGCAGTCGCAATCCACCAACGCGATCCTGACCACCTTCAACGAGGTCAACATGGCCCCGGTGATGGAAATGCGCAAGAAGTACCAGGACAAGTTCGAGAAGGAACACGGCGTCAAGCTCGGCTTCATGTCCTTCTTCGTCAAGGCCGCGGTTGCCGCGTTGAAGAAGTACCCGGTGATCAACGCCTCGGTGGATGGCAACGACATCGTCTATCACGGCTACTTCGACATCGGCATCGCGGTCGGCAGTCCGCGCGGCCTGGTGGTGCCGATCCTGCGCGACGCCGACCAGATGAGCCTGGCCCAGATCGAGAAGAAGATCGCCGAATTCGGCGCCAAGGCCAAGGACGGCAAGCTTTCCCTGGAAGACCTCAGCGGCGGCACATTCTCGATTTCCAACGGCGGCGTATTCGGTTCGATGCTGTCGACTCCGATCATCAATCCGCCGCAGTCGGCCATTCTCGGCGTGCATGCGACCAAGGATAGGGCGGTGGTCGAGAACGGGCAGATCGTGATTCGCCCGATCAACTACCTCGCCATGTCTTACGACCACCGCATCATCGACGGTCGCGAAGCGGTGCTGGGCCTGGTCACCATGAAGGAAGCGCTGGAAGACCCGGCCCGCCTCCTACTCGACGTCTAAGGATTCCCCCATGGCAAATAAAACATTTGACGTCGTGGTGATCGGCGGCGGCCCCGGCGGTTATGTGGCGGCGATACGCGCCGCGCAGCTCGGCCTGTCCACGGCCTGCATCGAATCCGAGGCTTACGCCGACCCGAAGGGCGAAGTGCGCCTGGGCGGCACCTGCCTCAATGTCGGCTGCATTCCCTCCAAGGCGCTGCTGCAATCCTCGGAGCTTTTCGAGCAGGCCAACCATTCCTTCGTCATGCACGGGATCTCCGCCAGCGGCGTCAAGATGGATGTGGCGACCATGATGAAGCGCAAGGACAACATCGTCAGTCAGCTGACCGGCGGCATCAAGGGCCTGTTCAAGAAAAACAAGGTCACGCTGCTGCCGGGGCACGGCAAGTTCGTGAATCGCGAAGAGGAGCGCTGGCGCATCGACGTCGATGGCGAGATCGTCGAAGCCACCCATGTCGTCGTTGCCACCGGCTCGAAGGCGCGCCACCTGCCGGGCATTCCGGTCGATAACAAGCTGATCTGCGACAACGTCGGGGCCCTGGCCTTCGACTCGACGCCGAAGCGGCTTGGCGTGATCGGCGCCGGAGTGATCGGCCTCGAACTGGGTTCGGTCTGGAAGCGGCTGGGATCCGAAGTGACGATACTTGAAGCGCTGCCGGATTTCCTCGCTGCGGCCGATCAGGCCGTGGCCAAGGAGGCCTGGAAGGTTTTCACGCAGAAGCAGGGCCTCGACATCCAGCTCGGCGTCAAGATCACCAAGGTCGAAACCGGCAAGAAGGGCGTCAGCGTCGAGTACGAACTCGGGGACGAAACCCGTACCCTGCAGTGCGACCGTCTGATCGTTTCCGTCGGCCGGGTGCCCCATACCGAAGGTCTCGGCGGCGAGAATGTCGGCCTGGCGATCAACCCGCGCGGCTATATCACGGTGGACAAGAACTGCCGCACCAACCTGCCCAATGTCTGGGCCGTCGGCGACGTCGTACCCGGCCCGATGCTGGCGCACAAGAGCATGGAGGAGGGCGTGATGGTGGCGGAATGCATCGCCGGGCAGAAGGGCCATGTCAACCTGGATACCGTGCCCTGGGTCATCTACACGCATCCGGAAATCGCCTGGGTGGGCAAGACCGAACAGCAGTTGAAGAATGAAGGCGTCGAATACCGCAGCGGCCAGATTCCCTTTGCCGCGAACGGCCGAGCATTGGGCCAGGGCGACACCACCGGCTTCGTCAAGATGATCGCCTGCGCCAAGACCGACCGTATTCTCGGCGTCCATGTGATCGGCAACAATGCCTCCGAGCTGATCGCCGAGGCCGTGGTGGCGATGGAGTTCAACGCCGCATCGGAGGATATCGCCCGCATCTGCCACGCCCATCCGACCTTGTCCGAGGCCATGCACGAAGCGTCGCTGGCCGTCGACAAGCGCGCGCTACACTTCTGAACCTGTTGCCTGTCCTGTCAGGGCGGCCGGGTCAGCCCGGCCGCCCTTGTCATTGATGCCCCACAAAATCCTCAAGGTTCCCAAATACGGCATGATCGAAGGCTTCAATGCCGCGCTGGCCGCGCGCGGCATCGAAGCCGATCCGGCTCAGCTTGTCGCGGCCCGGCGCCTGCAGCAGTTCTACGACGAACTCCTGGCACTCAAGGCGGCGCGGCGCAGCCGTCTGCGCAAGCTGCTGGTGAATCCCGAACTGCCGCGCGGTGTCTGGTTCTGGGGTGGGGTGGGGCGCGGCAAGAGCTTCCTGATGGACTGCTTCTTCGCCGCGGTGCCCTATCAGCGCAAGCGCCGCGTGCATTTCCATGCCTTCATGCGCGAGATTCATGAATCCCTGCGCGCGCTTCGCAACCAGGCCGATCCGCTGGCGCAAGTCGCGGCGCGCATCGCGCGGGAAACCCGCCTGATGTGCTTCGACGAGTTCCACGTCTCTGACATCGCCGACGCCATGATATTGGGCCGCCTGATGCAGGCCCTGTTCGACGCCGGCGTGGTGTTTTGCATCACCTCCAACTATCCGCCGGACGGCCTCTACCCGAACGGGCTGCAGCGCGAGTTGTTCCTGCCGACCATAGCCCTGTTGCGGCGGCAACTGGATGTGATCGAGATCGATGCCGGCATCGATTATCGTCTGCGGGCGCTGGAGCAGGCCCAGGTATTCATCGCGAACGACGACGCCGCGGCTGAAACCGTCATCGAGCAGACGTTCAGAAAAATCTCGGGCGGTCCCGGGCACACGCAGCCGGTCGAGGTGCTGGGCCGGCAACTGCCGGTGGTGCATCGGGCGCCCGGCGTGATCTGGTTCGATTTCGCAACGCTGTGCGGCGGCCCGCGCTCGCAGAATGACTATCTCTGGCTGGCCAATCGGCACCACACCCTGTTCCTCTCCAGGGTGCCGCGGATGGGAGCCGACATGGCCAGCGCAGCAAGGCGTTTCACCTGGCTGGTCGATGTGCTCTACGACCACCGCGTCAAGCTCATCGTCGGCGCCGCCTGCCCGGCCGAAGAACTGTATACGCAAGGTGTGCAGGCCGGCGAATTCAAGCGTACCGTCAGTCGCCTGATCGAAATGCGCTCCCTCGAATACCTTGCCAGCCCGCATCTGCACGAGGATGCGCCGGCGCTCGACGAGGAGGACCGCCGCACTTGATTCCTTGCCGGTAGACTCGGTTAGAATGACCCGAGTTCGCCGAAGAAGGAGAACCACATGCTGCATCAAGGTGAAAAAGCGCCGGAGTTTTCGCTGCCCGACGCCGATATGGAGTGGTTCGATTTTGGCTCGCTGCGCGGTCGCCAACATGCCGTGCTGTTTTTCTATCCGCGCGACGGAACCCCCTATTGCACCCTGGAGGCCGCTGATTTCTCGGATCACGAAAACGAATTCGCCCGTTTGGACTGCGTCGTGCTCGGCGTCTCGCGTGACGATTGTCTGTCCCACGCGGATTTTCGCGACAAGCACGGCCTGTCGGTGCGGCTCTTGTCGGACGAGGAAGGCGATGTCTGTCGCAAGTTCGGCGTGTCCCAGTTTCGCGAACGGGACGGCCACAAGAAGCTCTGCGTAATACGTTCCACATTCGTCGTCGATAAGGAAGGCATCGTTCGTCACGCCCTCTACGATGTGCATCCGAAAGGGCATGCCGCCGAGGTTTATCAACTTGTTAAAAGCCTCAACGGCAAAGGAAAGCAACATGCTCATCGCTAGGAACACCGTCGTCACTCTCAATTACAGCGTCAGGGACGTTGATGGCACGTCCATCGACGAAGGTGCGGCACCGCTGGTCTACCTGCACGGCGGCTATGGCGGAATTTTCGATCGGATCGAGGAAGAACTTCAGGGCAAAGCCGTGGGTGACGCCCTGGAAGTGAAATTGGAACCCGAGGACGCATTCGGCGAATATGACGCAGAACTGGTCGCCATCGAGGCGCGCCAGCTGTTTCCCGAGAACATCGAAGTCGGCATGCAGTTCGAGCGCGGCAGCGAAGATGGCGAAGATGACGACCTGCTGTTCACCATCACCGATATTGCGGACGACAAGGTCGTGGTGGATGGCAATCATCCGCTGGCCGGGATCGCCCTGCTGTTTTCCTGCACCGTGACCGGCGTACGCGCCGCGACGGACGAAGAAGTCACTCACGGCCATGTCCATGGCGAACATGGGCATCACCACTGAAGCGGCTTGACGCTCGTTTGCGCGAGGGGGCTTGGCCCCCTTTTCGCTTTCGGCGAGGGCAATGAACTGTGCCTGGCCCTGATCCTTCTGCCGCCCAGAGGTGGCCCACGATTCCCGCCTGCTATGGCTGGCTGTCCCTCGACCGGCGCGGGTGCTGGAAGTTGAAGGGCGAGGGCATCAGCCACGCCGGCCTGATCGCTTTCTTCAACAGCCGTTATGCTGCCGATGAGTCCGGCAACTGGATTGTTCGGAATGGGCCCCAGGCGGTGTTCGTCGCTCTCGACTACACACCGTTTGTATGGCGACTGGACCTCGACGATCGCTTGACTGCACACACCGGCGCCGCAGCGGGCCTCGCCAGCGCTGCCTATCTCGATGAGGAAGGCAGCGTGCTCTTGCAGACCGCTCTGGGTGTCGGGTTGCTCGACGACCGGGACCTTCCCGCATTCCTTGCCGGATGCCGGAACGCGACTGGACAGCCCGCTGACGAGGACGCCCTACTCGACACCATGAACGGAGATTCTGCCGTGGTCTGGCACGGCCTGCCCGTGCAGCCGATCCGGCGCAGCGATGCCGCGGATCTTTTCGGCTACTGCCCTAAGCCAAAACCTTGACTCTGCAGGTAGGGGCTTGTTCCCGACCTGCGTCGCGCGGAGTCAGGCGCAAGTACCGCTGCGGGTGTCGGTCAGAATGGGCCAGAGGCCTTCCCAGGCACTGCCGGAGCACATTTTCTGACATTGCTGGAAGGCGACGGTGACCCGCTCGCCCTGTTCCCAAACGTGCACGATGCAGCGGTCGTGCAGATGGTTCAGCTCGACGTTCGGCAAGTGCCGCGTCTGGCGGAAATCCTTCAGATTGAAGCGACAGCTGCCACGGCGGGGAACATCGACACGGGCTTCGAAAGACTGGACCCGCGCTTGTTCGATTGCCAGCTTCATCGTTCCGCTGTAACCGGCTTCGTCGCGGAAAATACAGTCGGTCTTCACGTTCAGCGGCCGTGTCGGAATCGGGCCGGGTTTTTTTGCCTTGGGTACCGCAGGCGCGATGACTACCGGCGGCGACTTCGGTTCGGGCTGCGGCGCTGCCACAGGCGGGGCCGGCTCCGGCCTGGCGCATGCGCCGAGGAGCAGGGCCAGCAGGATCGATGCAACGCGATGCGACATGCTTATCTCGGTTTGAGCAAGTGGCCAGACTTACTTCGACAGAGGGCTGCCCAACAAGTTGCAGCCGGTCGGCAATTGCCACAATGTGCATGCGGGCAAGCGACAGCAGGCGATCATGACCTTTCAAGGTAAGATTGCCGGACCGTAACCCGCACCTGATATGCAGTCTGAAATCCGGCCCGGGCCGGCGTCGGCGAATGCTATTGGCTGGCGCAATGCATGGCTGACTGGACGATAGGCGATGGAATCGACGACCCGGAGACTGCGACGATATGAAGCTGAAACGACTCCTTGCGCGGTCGACGCCGCGGATCCGCCGCTGGATTTTTTCTCGCCTTTCGGGCCGCTGATCGCCAGGCTCCGATTGCCGCAGGTTTTGGTGGATCGCCTCAACGCTTACGCCGATTCCAGGGTATCGCCGGAGCGGAGCACTGAGTTCCTGCTGCCCGCCGACTTCGTTTCGGCAGGGGGTGACGAGTCCCTCGTCCATCACGTGGCGGGCTTTATCAGGCGCTATCTGGCGCGGGCGGAAGGCTCCCGGGCCGAGCGCGTGGATTTCGATGTCTTCTGGGTCGTCAGCCAGTACGCGGGAACGCCAAGCCCAGTGCACTTCCACTCGGGTGATGTCGCGGGAGTGCTCTACCTCAAGCTGCCTGTCGTCGATGAGGCGGAGGAGGCGAGAACCTATATTTCGGGCCGACAGGCCGGCTATATCAATTTCCTGATTGGCGGAAAACAGCGCTTGTCGAAATCGCTGATCAGCTTCAAGCCGCAAGTCGGAGATTTCTACCTGTTTCCAGGATGGCTGCTGCATGTCGCGGAGCCGTTCCGCGGCACGGGCGAGCGAAGATCGATGGCATTCAATGCCGTCGTCGACGTCGAGGACCCATGATCCGGATGCGCCGATCACCCCGCTTTCACGCGTCCGACATGGCAGCCCAGTGGCGGCAACGCCGATGACAGTTTTGCCAGGACAGGGCAGCGATGAGAATCCGCGCCCCGGCTATTTGTGCATCGAGAAATTCATGCGCGATGCGGTCGGCGCCCGCGCCCTGCAGAGCGCGCTCGAACTGGGGCTTATCGACGACTTGTTGCGGCAGTCAAGCGCCGATTTCGCCGCGCTCGCGGCGCGATCGCGCATCGATCCACGCGGCCTGCATCTGCTGCTCGGGATGCTGCTTGCCAATCAGGTAATCGAAGAGCGGGGTGGCCGATTCGCGTTGTCCGCAGCGTGCCGAACGGCGCTTGAGTATCGCGATCTGCTTGAGGCGCAACTCGATTTTGCGTCCCTGGTCGCCCCCGATTTCCTGGGCATGTTCTCGACCCTGTTGGTCGACCCGCAGCGCTTTTTCGAAACCTCGGCGATATTCGGTCTCTTCTCCTATGAACGCTGCTTCGAGCCGACGCCGGAAAACATCTTGGCGACCCGGCGCTGGATGCATTTCACGACTGTCCTGACCAAGTATGAAGCGCAGGCCTGCATCGACCATCACGATTTCGCGTCCAGTCGGCGCCTGCTCGATGTCGGCGGCAACAGCGGGGAGTTTGCCCTGCGCATTTGCAGGGCGCACGCCGGCATCCAGGCTAGCGTCTTCGATCTGCCGCTGGTCTGCGACATTGGTATGGAACACCTGAGAGGCAAGCCGGAAGCAGCGAGGATAGCGTTCGTCAAGGCAGGCAGGGCGCGCGACGAATTCCCCTCGGGCTTCGACACGGTCTGCTTCAAGTCGATGCTGCACGACTGGCCGGACCGGGAAGTAGGGCAGTTTCTTGAGAACGCCTACCGTGCGCTCGATCCTGGCGGCACGCTGCTGATTTTCGAGCGTGGCAAATTCGACCCGAAGAGCCAGCCGATTCCCTATTCGATGATCCCGATCATGCTGTTCTTCCGGTCCTATCGTGTGCCGGACGAATACCGTATGCAGCTTGAGCGCATTGGTTTTCGGGACATCGATATTCAGGTCGTCCAACTCGAAATGCCGTTTCTGTTGATTACTGCCACAAAGTGACATTGCTTGACCAGCCAGTGGGTCTGCCTTCATCGGCTGCCTTGAAGGAGATAGCGGATGAGCTTTCTTGAATACGCGACGGCGAATGAGGCGCAGTTCGATTTTTGCCTGTGGCCTTATACCGCGACGCAACCAAGCGAGGGGAAACTGCGGTCCATCAATCTCCTCGCCGATTCTTTCGCTGGTCAGCAGACAGGGCCGCGCGCGATGGACATGGTATCGGCCATCCGCAAGCAGTTCGGTGACCTGCGCACCGTCTGGGGGGTGAAGCAGGCCGGGGCGGAGATCAGCTGGGAATTCTATTTTTACGACTACGCAAGAACAGAGCGCGAGCGTTCGATTCCCCGACTCCTGGAAACCATTCGTCCCTGGGTGTCATGCGCTGTAACTCCCAGCGAAAATGCTCCCTACTTCATGTTCTCACTGGATTTTTCCCGACAGGCATTGCTCAAGGGAGGCGAACTCGATGAAGTCCAGATGTACATAGGCAACATCGGCAGCACGGTGTCCTCCGGCATCTGCTACGGGGTAGCCAAGCACGGAATTCGTTTGAAAAACTTCTATTTCTTTTTCGATGCCCGGAAGGAAATGGCCGAGATCGAGGGGAAAGTCTGCACCTCCGCCTACCTCGATGCCGCGAACTTCAAAATCGACGATGTGCTGTGGCCCGAATTGAGGAATTGTCAGGTCATCGTGGTGGCAAACAAGCCGGACCGCGATGGCGTATACTTTTCTCGCATCGGCGTGACGCAATTGCTATGGTTCCTGAAACGAATGCGGTATCCTAAAAAACAGATCCAGTTTCTGGAGAGCAATATGGATCGGCTCGATCACATGCTCTACGACGTCGGTTTTGACTACCGGATGGAAGGCGGGCGCTTGAACATCCTGAAGAGCGCCTACTATGGGGTCTTCTGATCCGGCGGTACGGCCGATAAGCTTTGTGCGGCAGTTGCCGGTGGCGACCGGCAGGACAGGTAGGGCCAGCCGCTTCGATCACACGGATTACGTTTCATCGACGCTGGAGTTCAGGTGCAACCTCAAGTGCGTCCATTGCATGATCGAGGACACCATGGATCGCTTGGTGCCTCAGAGCCCGGACCAGCTGAAGGCCCTGCTGGCGCACAACGCAACGCATCGAAAATGGACCGGCTTGATCCTGACCGGATCCGAAATCACGCTGCATCGGGATCTGCCGGAGTGGGCTCGTTTGGCGCGACGCAGCGGTTTCCAGCATGTACGCATCCAGACCCATGGCATGCGCCTGGCACAGGCGGGCTATTGCGAAGAATTGATCGAAGCGGGGGTCGACGAATTCTTCATCAGCGTGACTGCAGCCGATGCCGAAACCCACGATGCCATCACCCAGGTGCCGGGCTCATTCGACAAGACCTTGCGCGGCCTGGAACTGCTCGATGCCTGCGATCACATCGCCACGATCACCAACACGGTGGTGACCGCCCTCAACTTTGCCCAGCTGCCGCGCCTGGTCGAGCGGCTCGACGCACTCAAGCGGCTTGCGCAGATGGAATTCTGGTTCTATTTCCCGATGAGCGAACTGGACGACAAGGGATTGATCGCTTCCCATCTGGAGGCCTTGCCTTTCCTCAAGTCCGCGGTTGCGACGCTGCGTGCCGCAGGCCGCGGCATCGAGGTCAAGAACTTCCCCGAATGCCTGCTGGGCGCCGATCGCGACGTGCTCTACAACGATCAGCCGACACTTTTCATCGACCCGGCCTTCTGGACCGAATTCGACCGCAATGGCTTTCATCAGTGCGTGCACCGCGAGCAATGCGCGTCTACCCAGTGCCTGGGGCTGAATAGCGCCTATCGGGCGAAGTACGGGGACCACGCGGAGTCACTGGCGCCATTGCCGGACGCCCGGGATCGTAAGGCGCCAGATGCAGCATTCGGCGCCCGATGAACTGGTCCAGGTCACCTGCCGCGTATCAATGCTAATAAGCAATGCAAATAGGTGCAAAAATTTCCTTCAAAAATGAATTATTTCGACTATCAAATATAAAAGTTCTAGTTTAGACTTAATGAATATCCAAGATGCCGGGGGGCATCGGATTTCGACACTTTTTCGGGGATGGAAGCATGGCAACACTGCTGTTCTATGAAAAGCCGGTACCTCTCAATGTCGACGTGCATCTCAAGACACGACTAGGATCGCTGGGCACGGATGTGGGATTTGCCGCAAATACCAATTCAGTTCCCCTCGCGGCGGTTGAGTTCATCGACACGGCGCGGGAATACCCAATCGCGTTTACCGGAAAGGAAGGGGGCGCGCTGTTTCCGATTGCCTTGGTTGGCGTGCGCCAAAACGAGAACCTGTTTGTCACGGCAGAGAATCGTTGGGATGGCCGCTACATTCCCGCCTTTGTGCGGCGCTATCCGTTTGTACTGGCAGAGAAGCAAGGCGCGGACGACTTCAATGTCTATGTCGACGAGGCTTATCCCGGATTCGGAGCCGCGGATGGAGAGAGAATCTTCACCGACGACGGCGAACATACGCCGCTGCTGAAGCAGGCACTTGAATTTCTAGGAACCTACCAGGGCGAAATTACGCGTACCCGGCTTTTCGTCGAACGCTTGCAGTCGCTCGACTTGCTGATTCCCCGCGTGCTGGAGGTGGTTCGCAACGATGAGCCGCCTCTGGTGTTGCAGGGCTTCAGCGTCGTCGATGAACAGCGCCTGGCCGCGCTGGCGGACGCCGACCTACTGGCGCTGGCGAGGGACGGCTATCTTGCACTGATCTATGCCCATCTTGGTTCGCTCGGCAACGTTGCCCGCTTGTCGGAGAAACTCGAGTCACGCTTGGCGAATGCAAGCCCTGCGGCGGAGGCGACGTTGCTGGAATCCGGTGCGGCGGCGAAGAAAAAACGCGGAAACGGCAAGGAAGTTCAAGCGGACTGAACGCGGTGCGATATGCGGTGCCATGGCAGCGAGGCGTCCAAAACGGCGACTGGGCCATGAGAAGGGAGGGGGCAATGGGTTTGGGTAAACGGAAGCTTCGCTGGATCTGGGCCCTGATGGTCTTGGCGCTTGGTGGAGGATGTGTTCCAGCCTACGGCGAAGACCTCGCGCAGGTGTATTTGTTGTCGAAGGATAGCGATCCGAAGTACAGGGCCGGTCGCTTCGAGTTCGAAGCGATTGGTTATGCCGAACCGCAAGCTCTTGCGGCCCTGCTGCCGAACGTGTCGGTCGAAGCATCGCAGATCGATACCCGGCAGCGCATCATCAACAGTGCCAATACGGTTTTCGCCACGGGCATGTCGCGCTATCCGACGCGCAACCTGACCCTGACGCTTACCCAGCCTATATTCAAGATACCGGCCTGGCATGGTTACGAGCAGGCGAAGACCAAAGTCAAACAGGCGGCAGCGAACTTTGCTGCCCTTGAACAAGACCTGATGCTGCGTGCAGCGACCGCCTATCTGAATGTACTCGCAGCACGAGATGCCCTGGGCTTTGCCGAGGCCGAACGCGACGCCATCAAGCGCCAACTCGATCTGGTGCAGCAGCGCTTCAGCAGCGGACTGGTAGCCCGTGTCGGGCTGCATGAGGCCAAGGCGCGCTATGAATTGAAAGAGGCGGATGTGGTGGCCGCCAGAAACGACCTCGACGACAAATTGCAGGCATTGCGCGAAATGACCGGCAAGTTGCTGGTCAGCCTCAAGCCATTGCGCGAGGAGTTCCCGCTGGAACAGCCGAATCCTCCCGAGATCAACCAATGGATTGAAGCCGGGCTGCAACAGAATCTGATGCTGACTGCCCGTCGTCATGGCGTTGAAGTGGCGCAGCAGGAAATCAGTCGCCAGAGGTCAGGTCACGCACCTGTTGTCGATCTGGTGGTGACGCAGAACGGCAAGGTCACCGGAGGAAGCCTGTTCGGCGGCGGCAGCAATGTCGATACGACCGACGTCATGCTGCGGCTTACGATTCCAGTCTATTCGGGTGGCGCAACGGTGGCGATGAGTGAAGAGGCGGCCAAGCGCTATCAGGCGGCACTCGAAGATCTGGAACGGGACGTTCGTCAAATCGAGCGTCAGACCAGGGCCGCTTTTCAGGGAGTTACCGGGGGGACCGTCCGGATCAAGGCCCTGGCTCAGGGGGTGACCTCCTCGCTGAGTGCCAGGGAATTGAAACTCGAGGGCTACAAATCGGGCTTGGAAACCATTATCCAGGTGCTTGACGCCGAGCGGGACCTTTATGCGGCAAAGCGCGATTCGGCCAGGGCACGCTATGACTATCTGCTCAACCGCTTGCGGTTGAAACAAGCGGTGGGTACGTTGAGTGAGAACGATTTGCTGGAGACCAGCAGACTGATGCAGTAGGCGTGGCGGTAGCTGCGCGACCATCGGCGACGCATAGGTAAGGCAGCAATAGCAAGGGCAGGCGATTGACGTCGCGCTGCCGCAGAGTGAAGGACAGCACGATGGCACGCACACCACTGACCACAGCGCTGACAACCCTGGCGAGTTCGATCGCCAAGGCTTTTCGGTCCCCCAATAAACTGCAGGCGCCGGAAAGGCGAAAGGCGCTGTTCGAAGCCATGGAACAGCGCTTCTTGCTGTCGGCCGAAGGCGTGGTTCCCCCACCGCCCCCCCCGGCCCAGACGCTGCCGGCCCTGGAAGCTCCACTCAATACCGAGGCTCCGATACTGCCGGCAGGATTGGGCGCATCCTCGGTTCCGGTCCAATACACGATCCAGGGTGACGACGGGCAGATCGCCGACCCGGATATGGCATCGGCATTGCAGCCCGCTGCGGCCGATCCTGGTGGCGTTGCGGCCACGGTGCCGACCATTGTGGCGATCGATCCGACATTGCCCAACGACGGCACCGGGTCGGACCTGAACGAACCCGCTGTTGCAGCTTCGGCAAGCACCGATCAAGCCGCCGCTCCTCTCGCGGTCGCTGTCACCGCACAGGATGAAGAGCTCTCGCCGCAATTGCTCGCCGAGGTCGCGGGCAGTGCCGCGGATGCCGAGGCCGCGCAGAGGATTTCGCTCGCCGCCTACACCGCATTCGTGCAAAGCCGGCCGGCGCCGGCGCAACTGGTCATCGTCGATTCCGCCGTTACCAATTACCAGTCGCTGGTCGCGAACATTGCCAGCTATGGCGCGTCGGAAACGACAAGTCTTGCGGTCCCGATCCGCGCCGGTGACGCAGGCGAGAGTCCGGACCTGCCGTCGGCTGCGGCCAAGCAAAGCAGTTTACCGGCCATTGACGCGGATGTCGCCGATGCAGACGAGTCATCGTCAATCGCGTCGCCGCAACTGACGGTTTCGCGTTTCGGCGACATCGAGGTCGTGGTGCTCGATTCCCGCTACGACGGCATCGAACAGATGACCGACATTCTTTCCGCCCACTATGGACTGGCAGCGGTGCAGGTTCTTTCCCACGGTGCGAGCGGAACGCTGCGCCTCGGATCGAGCCAGTTCGACGATGGCAGGCTCGAACAGGAAAAGATACGCGTCGCGAACTGGGGCAAGGCACTGCGTCCCGGCGGCGACGTCCTGCTCTACGGCTGCGACGTGGCCAAGGGCGTGGAGGGCATGCAATTCCTGCAGAACCTCGCCCAGCTTACCGGCGTCGACGTTGCGGCGTCGACCGATGCGACCGGCAGCGCCGCACGCGGCGGCGACTGGGCGCTCGAATACAGCACCGGCACGATCGAAAGTGGGCCGCTGTTCCAGGCGGAAGACCTGGTGGGCTACGAGGACTTGCTGACCGGCCTGACGCCGGTGGTGTCGGGCACTACCGCCACGTTCACCGGATCGGCCGGCGCCGACGTCCTGCATCTGCGCGTCAGCGGCTCCGGCGATCTGGAATACCAATGGGATGGCAGCGTTGCCTACACGGTTCTTGGCGGGTTCACCCTTGCCGGTGGCACGATCAACGTCGATCTTGGCAGCGCGGACGATGCGTTCTACTTCGACGATGCGTCCACCCTGAGCGCGGCCGATCTCTCCATCCTTGGTGGCGCGGGCACAGACTCGGTGACGCTTGGTGAAAACTTCACGCTGAGCGGCGGCCTGAGCGTCGACGCCGAATCGATCACGCTTAGCGCCGGCTTCACAGTCACGACGGGAACCGGCGATATCGCCTTCACCGCGAGCGCGGTCGATGCGGCGCAGGTGACCGATGCGAACCAACTCGTCGCGAGAGCCGCGTCGATCCAGGTCCTCGGCAACCTCACCGCGACCAGCGGAAACATTACCCTGGTTTCCGAGGCGGTGCGCAACGTCGCGCTCAGCGACGCCCTGACGGCGACTGTGAACTCATCCTCCAGTGCGACTGCGGTGGTCAGCGGGAATGTGGACGCGAGCGGCATCCTGTCCATCACCGCCAAGACGCGGGGCAGCGTTGCGGCCGCGACCTCCGGCCTTGCCGGACTTACCGCCACCAACACTTACAGCGACACGGCGACCGCGCGTATTTCGAACAGCGCGAACATCGATGTCGGCAGCCTGGATTTGAAGGCGCTCAGTTCGACGACTTTTTCGGCGTCGTCGCGATCGGCGTTCAACGACATCTCGGGCAGTACCAAGGCTTATATCGACGGCAGCATCGTCACCGTCGGCGCCTCAGGCGTGTCGGTCCTCGCGTCGGATACCTCTACCGTGTCCGCCACGTCGACCGCCAACGCGTTCGATGTTCTCGGCCTGAACGCCCCGGTCGATGTATCAGTGGCCGCTGCACGCAATCAGGTGAACAAAAACACCGAGGCCTATGTCAAGGACTCGACTGCGGCGGTTGCCGGTGACCTCAGCCTGAGTGCACTGAGAAATGTCGTGCTGAGCGCGAATGCGAAGTCCACAGCGATCAGCAGCAGCCTACCCATCGCGTCCACCCCTTCCGCGCTCAGCATAGGCGGGACCTACGCGTCGAACGTGGTATTGGGCGACGTGAACGCGTACATCTCCGGCGGCACGATCACGACCACGGGCGTAGGCAGCGACGTCAGCGTGTCCGCAGCGGATACCTCGATCATCCATGCGAAGTCCGAGGGGAGCGCCACTTCCAATTCGACCTTCCCCAACCTTGGTACCGCCGCGACCGCGACTGGCGCCTCGATCGCATTCAACTCGATTGGCTGGGCTCCCGCCAATGCCCTGTTCAAGACAGTGGACGCGCTGATCGGCACCGATATCGGCACGGAACAGGCAGAGAAGGTCCAGGCATACATCGTCAATTCCACGCTCACTTCGAGCGGCGCCTTGTCGGTCACGGCAAAATCGGATGCGCAACTCAATGCCGTGGTCAGCAATGCAGCGAGTTCGACGGGATCTGGCCTTTACAACGCAAGCAGTTCGGCCACCAGCGGGGTGCTGGCGAGCAACATGGTCAGCAGCACCGCCAAGGCGTACATCGAGGACCTGGCCACGGCGCGCACGCGTACGGTGACGGCTGCCGGCGCGATCACGGTTGCCGCCGAAGACAACGCCGGTATCTACGCTAGCAGCAAGATCGTGTCGTCTTCGATCACGACGAGCGACGGAGGTGCGGCGCTGTTGCAGGGCGTAACCAACTTTCTGCTGCCGGCGGATTTCAGCACGTCGGACGGGACTCTCAGCATCAACTTCGGCGAGAAAGTACGGCTGGCGAACGACTACATAGTTGAAGACTTCACGACGAGCCAGGGAGGCGGCACATCGAGCGTGGCGACGAACAATGTGGTGCGTCTGGCCGACGACTACGGTGCAGAAGACTTCACGACGGACT
>JAMPYF010000046.1 GCA_023700805.1 Sulfuritalea sp. | reverse complement strand
GCATTGACGACCACGAAATTCTGGTCGATGCGAACAACTTCGGCCGTGATTACTTCACCGGCACGCATTTCCTGGCGCTGGAGGCTTTCCTCGAACAGGGCGGCAAAGCTCTCCATGGGTGAAGCTTCGGCAATAGCAGCAGTAGACATTGAGTGGGGGACCTTACGGATGTGTGTCACCGGGGTGACGGGTTGGTTGATTTTCGCCGCAACAGCCGGGCGGCCGTTGCGACACCATTACTGTGTTGCTCTACTCGTACGACAGTTCCTGATGCTTGAATCACAGTGGCGACCGCTGGACGATGCTCATTACGGCTGCCACTGCCGCTTCGATGTTCATCTCGGTGGTATCCACCAGATCCGCATCGTCGCAATGCCGGAGGGGTGCCACGCTGCGTTGGGCATCGCGCGCATCCCGTTCCTGCAAATCTTGCAAAAGGGCGTGCATGTTAGCAGGCATCCCCTTTGCGATCAACTGTTTATAGCGTCTTTCTGCACGCGCCTCGGCCGAGGCGGTAAGAAACAGCTTGGCGCCGGCCGTGGGGAAGACCACCGAACCCATGTCGCGGCCGTCGGCCACCAGGCCCGGGAAGCGGCGATAGGCGCGCTGGCGGGCCAGCAGCGCGGCACGCACGGCAGGCAAAGCCGCCACTTTCGAGGCGCCAGCCGAGATTTCTTCGGTACGGATGGCGTCGGTGACGTCGTCGTCCGCAAGCAGGATGCGGCCGCCGGAAAAGCTGGCGGGCAGGCCGGCTGCCAGCGCGGCGACGCCGGTCTCGTCATCCAGCGCAAGGTCGGCGCGTAGCGCCGCCAGGGCGGTCAGGCGATACAGCGAGCCGCTGTCGAGGTAGTGGTAGCCGAGGGCTGCCGCGACGCGTTCGGCGACGGTGCCCTTGCCCGAGGCCGAGGGACCGTCGATGGCGATCACCGGTGCGGTGATTTCGGCAAAGGCGTCGAAGTAATCGGGGAAGGTCTTGTTCACGCAAGCGGGATCGTTGATGGTGAGCGGCACGCCACCCAGTGCCGCCAGCGAAAAGCACATGGCAATGCGGTGGTCGTCATAGGTGTCGATAGCGCAGTTCGGCACAAGAGTTGGCGCGGCTCCGCTTTGCGTACCTGGTATTCCGCTTCGCGGGCAGGTAACGGCGAGCCAATCGGCGCCCTCCTCCACAATCGCGCCAAGCTTGCGCAATTCTGTCGCCATCGCCGCGATGCGGTCGGTTTCCTTGACGCGCCAGGAACCGATGTTGCGCAGCAGGCAACGGCCGTCGGCGAACAGCGCCGCAACGGCCAGCGTCATCGCCGCATCGGGAATATGGTTGAGATCGAGATCGAAGGCTTTGAGTTTGCCCGAGACGGGCGCCCGTGCCTCGATATGCTGCGCTCCCCATTCGATGCGCGCGCCCATCGCAGCCAGTGCTTCGGCAAAGCGCACGTCGCCCTGGATGCTGTCGCGGCCGACGCCTTCGACCCGCACCGGGCCGCCGCCGATGGCGCCCGCGGCGAGAAAGTACGACGCGGCCGAGGCATCGCCTTCCACGTGCAGCAAGCCGGGGCTGCGATAGCCCTGCCCCGCGGCAATCGTGAAGCGCTGCCAGCCTTCGCGTTCGACCTTGACGCCGAAACGCGCCATCAGGTTCAACGTGATTTCGACGTAGGGGCGCGAGATGAGTTCGGTAGTCATCTCGATCACCGCCTCGACGCCGCTCAAGGGCAAGGCCATCAGCAAAGCGGTGAGAAACTGCGAGGAGACGTCGCCGCGCAGGCGGATCGGCGCAGCGAGTTTTACGATCGCCGGATGGATGGTCAGCGGCGGAAAGCCGGGATTGCCGGCGTAACGGACATCGGCGCCGATCTGCAGCAGACCATCGACCAGATCGCCGATCGGCCGCTCATGCATGCGCGGCACGCCGGACAGGCGGTAATGCCCGCCCGACAAGGCCAGCGCTGCCGTCAAGGGGCGAATCGCGGTGCCGGCATTGCCCATGAACAGTTCGGCATCCTTGACCGGGAAAACTCCGCCGCAGCCTTGAACGCGCCAGGCGCCGCCGCCCAGCGCCGTCACGCCAACGCCAACTTTCTGCAGCGCCGCCAGCATCACGCGCGTGTCATCGGAATCGAGCAGGTCGCGGATTTCGGTCGCGCCTTGCGCCAGTGCGGCGAGCAGCAGCATGCGATTGGAAATGCTCTTCGAGCCGGGCAGGCGCACGCATCCCGAGGCGGATCGCAGGGGCGGCAGATGCAGGCTTGCCATCACTCCCCCGGCGGCAACAGCGAATCGAGCCAGGCGTCGCGCCTTGCCCGTGCAGTCGAGAACAGTTCCTCCAGTCCCTCCGCATCGGCGGCGGCCAGGAGTACCCGGGTGCGCATCAACTCGGCCATGTAGGCATCGAGTTCGAGCAGCAAGGCCTGGCGATTGGCGACGCAGATGTCGCGCCACATCTCCGGATGGCTGCTGGCGATGCGCGTGAAGTCGCGGAAGCCGCCGGCGGCGAAGCCGAACAACTGGTCCGAATTGGGGCGCTGGGCAAAATCATGGACCAGGGCAAAGGCCAGCAGATGCGGCAGGTGGCTGACCGCGGCAAAGACGCGATCATGGTCTTCCGGCGCCAGCCGAGAAACCCTGGCGCCGCAAGCTTCCCAGGCCTGCTGGACGCGAGCAACGGCGGCAGCGGGATTCTCGGCAAGCGGCGTCAACACGACGCGCTTGTCGAGGTAGAGGTCGGCTTGCGCCGCCGCCACACCGCTTTTCTCGGCACCGGCGATCGGGTGGCCGGGAATGAACTGCCCAATCTTGTCGCCGAGTGCCGCACGTGCCGCCGCGACGACGTCGGACTTTGTGCTGCCGCCGTCGGTAACGAGGGTTCCCGGCGCCAGATGCGGGGCCAGGGCGTCGAACACCGGTCGCATCTGTCCGACGGGCATGGCCAGCAACACCAGGTCGGCACCGCGCAGGGCATCCGCCCAGTCCTCGGCTACCCGGTCGATCACCCCGAGCCGACAAGCCTCATCGAGCGCAGCCCGCGTGCGTCCGAGTCCGACCACCTCGCCCACCGCGCCGGCCGCCTTCAATCCCAGTGCAAAGGACCCGCCGATCAGGCCGACGCCGCAGACGACAATCTTCTTCAGCATCAAGTGTGGAGCGCTTTCTCTAGGGCGTCGAGGAAGATCCGGTTTTCCGTTTCGAGGCCGATGGTCACGCGCAGATGATTGGGCATGCCGTAGCCGCCGATCGGCCGCACGATCACGCCCTGCTTCAGCAAGCGCCCGTTCACACCGGCGGTGTCGGCCACCTCGAAGGTGACGAAATTGCCATGGGACGGAATATGCGACAGGCCAAGTCGCTTGAGGCCGGCGACGATCTGCTCCATGCCGCTACGGTTCGACTCGTAGCTGCGCGCCAGGAATTCGTGATCGTCGAGCGCGGCGATGGCGCCGGCCAGCGCCAGGTTGTTGACGTTGAAGGGTTGGCGCACGCGGTTCAGCAAGTCGATCACCTCGGCCCGTCCGACGCCGTAGCCGACGCGCAGGCCAGCGAGACCATAGATCTTGGAGAAGGTGCGCACCACCAGCAAGTTCGGAAAGTCCCTGATCCAGGCCACGGTATCGGCCCGGTCGGCCGGCGACAAATACTCGGTATAGGCCTCGTCGAGCACCACGGCGATCTGCGCCGGGATCTTTTCGATGAAGGCCCGCACCTCCGCCTGCGGCAGGAAGTTGCCCGTGGGATTGTTCGGATTGGCAATCCAGATCATGTGCGTGTCGGGACGGATGGCGGCGAGCATCGCTGCCGGATCATGGCCATAGTTCTTCGCCGCGGCGGCAATGCATTCGGCACCGGCGGACATGGTCGCCAGCGGATAGACGGCGAAGGCATGCTTGGAGAACACGGCCGAACGACCCGGCGCCAGAAATACGCGAGCCGCCAGGTCGAGCACGTCGTTCGAGCCATTGCCCAGCACCACCTGTTCCTGCGCCACGCCGTGACGTTCGGCCAGTGCGGCGATCAGATCGAACTGGTCCGGGTAACGCTCGACGCCGGCCAAAGCTCCTTCGACCGCCCTGCGCGCCAGCGGACTCATGCCCAGAGGATTTTCGTTCGAGGCCAGCTTGACGATCTTTTCCACCGGCAGCCCCATCTGGCGGGCCAACTCGGTGATCGGCTTGCCGGGAATATAGGGCGAGATGGCTCGAACGTAGGGCGGGGCCTGGAGGACTATGCTCATGGTCGGACCTTTAGTAAATTGCTTTGGGATAGGAGCCGAGTTCTTTGACGAAGCCGGCGCGGAGACGGAGTTCTTCCAGCGCGCGGGCGACTGCCGGCTCGCTGCGATGGCCTTCTATGTCGATATAAAACACATATTCCCAGCGGCTGCCGCCAAAGCCGCGTGCCGGACGGGATTCGAGGCGGCTCATGGAAACGCCGTTATCGGCGAACGGCGCCAGCAACTGGTAGACGGCGCCCGGCCGGTTCTGCGCCGAGCACACCAGAGAGGTACGGTCCGCCCCTGAAGCGCCGGCGTCGTGGTCGGCAATGATGACGAAGCGCGTGGTGTTGTTCGGATCGTCTTCGATGCTGGCGGCCAGTATCGGCAAGGCGTACAGCTCGGCGGCGGCATCGCCCGCGACTGCGGCGGCGCCGGCTTCTCCAGCCGCCAGGCGTGCCGCCTCGGCATTGCTCGCCACCGATACGCGGGTCGCCAGAGGCAGGTTACGGTTGAGCCACTCATGGCACTGCGCCAGCGATTGGGCATGGGAATAGATGCGGGTCACGTCGGTCAATGTGCCGCACCGGGTCATCAGATTGTGATGTATCGGCAGATTGATCTCGCCGCAAATCTTGAGCGGCGAGGACAACAGCAGATCCAGCGAACGGCCGATGGCACCCTCGGTCGAATTCTCGATCGGCACCACGCCGTAATGGGCGTTGCCGGATTCGATCGTCCTGAAAACATCGTCGATCGCCGGGCATGGCAGCAGGGTCGGTGCGCCGCCGAAATGCTTGCGCGCCGCCGCCTCGGAATAGGTGCCGGCCGGGCCCAGGTAGGCGATGGTCAGGGGCTGCTCCAGCGCCAGACAGGCCGACATCACCTCGCGAATGATGCGCTGCGCCGCGGCTGCGGAGAGGGGGCCGGGATTGCGTTCGGCAACCCGCCGCAGCACCTGCGCTTCGCGTTCCGGCCGGTAGATATTGCCCTGCTTGATTTCGCCGATGCGATGCGCAAGCTGCGCCCGCTCGTTGATCAGGCGCAGCAGCTCGCCGTCGATCGCGTCGATTCCCTCGCGCAACCTGCCCAGCTCCTGCGAATCGTCGGCCACTCTCAGCTCTCCAGCGGCAGGTACCGAACAGCCAGCACGCCGTCGATTTTCGCAATGGCGTCGATTGCTGCCGGCATTACCTGGCTGTCCACGTCCACCAGCGTATAGGCCATTTCGCCGCGCGACTTGTTGACCATGGTGTGGATGTTCAATCCCGCATCGGCCATGGTCGTGGAAATCTGGCCCAGCATGTTGGGCACATTGGCATTGGCGACGGCAATGCGGAAGTTCGATTCGCGCGGCAACACCACGTTGGGAAAGTTAACGGCGTTCTGCACATTGCCGTGCTCCAGATATTCGCGCAACTGGTCGGCGACCATGATGGCGCAGTTTTCTTCGGCCTCCCCGGTCGAGGCACCCAGGTGCGGCAAGGCAATTACATGCGGATGATGGTTGACGTGGGCGCTGGGGAAGTCGCAAACATAGGCACCGAGCTTCCTGGCATCGAGCGCGGCGAGTACTGCCGCCTCATCCACCACACCCTCGCGGGAAAAGTTCAGCAGTACGGCACCGTGCCTGGCGTGGGCCAGCATCTCCGCATTGATCATCTTGCGCGTCGCATCGACCAGCGGCACATGCATCGAGACGAAGTTGGCGCCTTTCAGCACTTCCGTCACGCTGTTCGCCTTCTTGACCTGCGACGGCAGGCTCCAGGCGGCATCGACCGTGATTTCGGGATCGTAGCCAAGCACGTGCATGCCGAGCTTGATCGCCACATCGGCCACCAGGCAGCCGATCTTGCCGAGACCGATCACGCCCAGCGTATGCCCCGCCAGCTCGAAGCCGGCGAAGGTCTTCTTGCCGTCCTCGACCTTCTTTTCCATGTCCGGATCAGCGGGATCCAGCGATCCGACGAACTTCATGGCGCCGCCGATGTTGCGCGCCGCGAGCAGCATGCCGGCGACCACCAGTTCCTTGACCGCGTTGGCGTTGGCGCCCGGCGCATTGAACACCGGCACGCCGCGCGCCGACATGGCCTTGACGGGAATATTGTTGGTGCCGGCGCCGGCACGGCCGATGGCCTGTACCGACCGAGGAATGTCCATCTTGTGCATGTCGGCCGAACGCACCATGATGGCATCCGGGTTGGCAATGTCCTTGCCCACGTGGTAGCGCTCCGCCGGCAGGCGCTTGAGGCCGTTCTGCGAAATCTGATTGAGGATCAGGATATTGATCGGCTTGGCCATGCTCATTTGCCAAACCTCGCCTCGAATTCCTTCATGTACTCGACCAGTGCGGCGACTCCGGCGAGAGGCATCGCGTTGTAGATCGAAGCGCGCATGCCGCCGACCGAACGATGTCCCTTGAGCTGCACCATGCCCTTGGCCTTGGCACCCTTGAGGAACTCCTCGTCCAGCGCCGCATCCTTGAGCGTGAATGGAACGTTCATGCGCGAGCGATCTTCCTTGCGCACCGGATTGGCGTAGAAGCTCGATGCGTCGATGCAGTCATAAAGCATCTTGGCCTTGGCGATGTTCTGCTTCTCGATTGCCGCCAGGCCGCCCTGCTGCTTGAGCCACTGGAACACCAGGCCGGCGATGTAGATGCCGTAGGTGGGCGGCGTGTTGTACATCGAATCGTTTTCGGCGTGGGTTTTGTAATCCATCATGGTCTGCGGCGTCGGCACGCCCTTGCCGATCAGATCGTCACGGATGATGACGATGGTCAGGCCGGCCGGACCGATGTTCTTCTGCGCGCCGGCATAAATCAGGCCGTACTTGCTGACATCGATCGGCTTCGAAAGAATGTTCGAGGACATGTCGCACACCAGCGGCACATTTCCGGCATCGGGCGTCCAGTGGAATTCAACACCGCCAATGGTTTCGTTGGCGGTGTAGTGCACGAAGGCGGCATCCTTGTCAAGTTTCCATTCCTGCTGCGCCGGGGCGTAGGTGAATTTGCCTTCCTCGCTGCTGGCGACGATATTGACCTTACCGAAAGCCTTGGCTGCCTTGATTGCCTTCTTGGCCCACTCGCCGGTATGCACGTAGTCGGCGCTGGCCTTGCCGGCAAACAGGTTCATCGGGATCATCTCGAACTGGAGCGTGGCGCCGCCCTGCAGGAACAGCACCTTGTAGTTGGCGGGTATGGCCATCAATTCGCGCAGATCGGCCTCGGCCTGGGCGTGGATGCCCATGTATTCCTTGCCGCGATGGCTCATTTCCATGACCGACTGGCCACTGCCGTGCCAGTCCAGTAGTTCATCGGCAGCTTGCTTGAGTACGGTCTCGGGAAGCGCCGCGGGACCTGCGCTGAAATTGAAAATACGTGCCATAACCAGCCTCCGGAAGTGACTAAATCAATGTGGGAAAATCAGGATAGCAAAAGAATACAGGATACCGTATACATTAATCGATGGATTGTCACGTTCCCACGCGCGGGATAGCCTTTGCTAGTCCGCCGGGTCTTCAGGAGGCAGGTCCGCAGCAGGATCTTCATCCTCGGTTTCGATCACCTTTTCGACGCCGGCCAGATAGGTGCCTTCATCGAGGTTGATCAGCGTCACGCCCTGCGTCGAACGGCTCATGACGCGAATGTCGGCAACCCGGGTGCGGATCAGCACGCCGCCGGTCGAAATCAGCATGATCTCTTCGCGCGTATCGCCGAGTTCGGCAAGCACGGCAGCAACCACCTTGCCGTTGCGTTCGGACGTCTGGATGGCGATCATGCCCTTGGTACCGCGCCCGTGCCGGGTGTATTCGGCAATCGGCGTGCGCTTGCCGAAGCCGTTCTCCGTCGCGGTCAGCACCGAGTAATCTTCGCTGTCGGCCACCAGCATGGAAATCACCTGCTGATCGTCTTCCAGCATCATGCCGCGCACACCGCGCGCCTCGCGCCCCATCGGCCGCACGTCGTCTTCGGCAAAGCGCACGGCCTTGCCGGCATCCGAGAACAGCATGACATCGCACTGGCCGTTGGTGATCGCAACACCGATCAGGTGATCGCCCTCGTCCAGGCCGACGGCGATGATCCCGGCCTTGCGCGGATTGGCAAAACTGGTCAATGGCGTCTTCTTCACGGTACCCATGGCCGTGGCCATGAAGACGAAGTGTTCTTCGTCGAATTCCTTGACCGGCAGGATCGCCGTAATCTTCTCGCGCTCTTCGAGCGGAAACAGGTTGACGATGGGTTTGCCGCGCGAATTGCGCGTGCCTTCCGGCGCTTCATAGACCTTGAGCCAATAGACCCGGCCGCGGTTGGAAAAGCACAGGATGTAGTCGTGGGTGTTGGCGATGAACAGGCGATCGACGAAATCGTCGTCCTTGATCGCCGCCGCCTGCTTGCCGCGGCCGCCGCGCCGCTGCGCGCGATAATCGGCCAGGGGCTGGCGCTTGACGTAGCCGGTATGCGAGAGCGTGACCACCATGTCCTCGCGCACGATCAGGTCTTCGAGGTTGATATCGGCTGTGCTGAGGACGATCTCGGAACGCCGTGCGTCGCCGAACTGCGCCTTGACCGCCGCCAGTTCGTCGCCGATGATCGTGGTGATGCGCTCGGGGCGGGCCAGGATGTCGAGCAGGTCGGCGATCTGGTCCATGACCTCCTTGTACTCGGCAACGATCTTGTCCTGCTCCAGCCCGGTTAGGCGCTGCAGGCGCAGTTCCAGTATCGCCTGGGCCTGTGCGTCCGAGAGCAGATAGCCTTGCGCGGAAAGACCGAATTCCGCCGCCAGGCCGTCGGGGCGCGACGATTCGGCAGAGGCGCGCGCCAGCATGCCTTCGACCATGCTTGAGCGCCAGCTGCGCCCCATCAGTCCGCGCTTGGCGTCCGCCGGCGTCGGCGCCGCCTTAATCAAGGCAATGATTTCGTCGACATTCGACAAGGCGACGGCCAGGCCTTCCAGGATGTGTCCCCGCTCGCGCGCCTTGCGCAGTTCGAACACCGTGCGCCGGGTGATGACTTCGCGCCGGTGGGCAAGGAAGCATTGCAGCATTTCCTTGAGATTGAGCAGGCGCGGCCGGCCATCGACCAGGGCCACCATGTTCATGCCGAAGGTGTCCTGCAACTGGGTCTGCTTGTAGAGGTGGTTCAGCACCACCTCGGGCACTTCGCCCTTCTTCAGTTCAATTACCAGGCGCATGCCCGACTTGTCGGACTCGTCCTGAATATGCGCGATGCCGTCGATCTTCTTCTCGTGCACCAGTTCGGCGATCTTTTCCTGCAGGGTCTTCTTGTTGACCTGATAAGGCAGTTCGTCGACCACGATCGCCTGGCGCCCGTTGCGCGGCAGATCCTCGATGTGCGTGCGTGCCCGCATGATCACGCGCCCGCGACCGGTGAGATAGCCGTCGCGCACGCCGGAAACGCCGTAGATCAGTGCGGCGGTGGGAAAATCCGGGGCCGGAATGATGTTGATCAGTTCGTCGATCGTGGTTTCCGGGTTGCCCAGCAGCAGCAGGCAGGCATCCACCACTTCGTTGAGGTTGTGGGGTGGAATGTTGGTCGCCATACCGACCGCGATACCCGAGGAACCGTTGATCAACAGGTTCGGGATACGTGCCGGGAGAATCAGCGGCTCATGTTCCGAACCGTCGTAATTGGGTCCGAAATCAACGGTTTCCTTGTCGATATCGATCAACAATTCATGGCCGATGCGAGCCATGCGCACTTCGGTGTAGCGCATCGCGGCCGCATTGTCGCCGTCAACCGAGCCGAAATTGCCCTGGCCATCGACCAGCATGTAACGCAGCGAGAAATCCTGCGCCATGCGCACGATGGTGTCGTACACCGCCGTGTCGCCATGCGGATGGTATTTACCGATCACGTCGCCGACGATGCGCGCCGACTTCTTGTAGGCCCGATTCCAGTCGTTGGACAACTCGTGCATGGCAAAAAGCACACGGCGATGGACGGGTTTCAGACCATCCCGCACATCCGGCAGCGCCCTTCCAACAATCACGCTCATGGCGTAATCGAGGTAAGAGTGGCGCATCTCCTCTTCGAGGCTGATAGGCAGGGTTTCTTTGGCGAACGAAGTCATTTAGGCTGCCTTAACCGACTTGCGGCGGACGATGGCGTAAAAAGGAGCAATTTTAGCATGCGCGGATAGCCGCGGCGGTTGTCGCGGCCAGCCAAATCTGGTTGAATCGACCCATGAATGCACTCGCCGCTCTGAGCGCCAATGCCGTCGATGTGGATCTTCTGATCCACCCCGAATGGATCATCCCGATCGAACCCGCCGGGGTAACGCTTTCCGGCCATTCACTGGCAGTCAAGGACGGCCTTGTCCTTGGCCTGCTGCCCGCTGACGAGGCCAGGCAATGCTGGCGACCGAGGCAGACGCTCGATCTGCCGGGCCAGGTGCTGATGCCGGGCCTGGTCAATTTGCACACCCACGCCGCCATGAGCCTTTTGCGCGGCTACGCCGACGATCTGCCCCTGATGCGCTGGCTGTCCGAGCGCATCTGGCCGGCCGAATCGCGCCATGCCGGACCGGATTTCGTGAGGGACGGCACCCTGCTGGCCTGCGCCGAAATGCTGCGCGGCGGCATCACCACCTTCAATGACATGTATTTTTTCCCCACCGCCGTCGCCGCGGCGGCAAAACGGGTCGGGATGCGCGCT
This sequence comes from Sulfuritalea sp., assembly GCA_023700805.1. GTDB lineage: Bacteria > Pseudomonadota > Gammaproteobacteria > Burkholderiales > Rhodocyclaceae > Sulfuritalea. The sequence continues at coordinate 17,630 of JAMPYF010000046.1, read as the reverse complement.
GTGTTGGGAATCATCGCGATCGAGTTTCCCACCAGCTACGCCGTCGATGCCGACGATTATCTGGCCAAGGGACTCGCGACCCGTGACGACTTCGCCGGCGACCCCCTGCTGAGCTTTTGTCTCGCTCCACATGCACCCTACACCGTCGCCGACAAGACCTTCGGCAAGATCGCAACCCTCGCCGCGCAACTCGAACTGCCGATACACGTGCATGTTCATGAAACCCGCCACGAAATCGAGGACAGCCTCAAACAGCATGGCGTGCGTCCGATTGAACGTCTGCGTCGTCTGGGCCTGATCGGGCCCCAGTTGATCGCCGTACATGGCGTCCACCTCGACCCCGGAGAGATCGATCTGCTGGCGCACGAAGGATGCCACCTGGCCCATTGCCCGACATCCAACCTGAAACTCGGCAGCGGCATCTCGCCCTTGTCCGCGATCCAGTCACATGGCATAAACTTCGGCTTCGGCACGGATGGCGCCGCTTCGAACAACCGTCTCGACATGTTTCAGGAAATGCGCCACGCCGCACTGCTGGCCAAAGGCGCGAGCCAGAATCCGGAAGCGCTTGCGGCCCATGCAACGCTTGCAGCGGCTACGCTGGGCGGCGCTCGCGCCCTCGGACTGGACGCAAGGATCGGTTCGCTGCTGCCCGGCAAGGCGGCCGATCTGTGCGCCGTACGTCTCGATGAATGGCTGATCCAACCTTGCTTTGATCCTGCATCCCACCTCGTTTATGTCGCGGGACGAGAACAGGTTAGCCACACCTGGGTCGCGGGAAAACTGGTGATGAGCAACGGTGTTCCCGCACAAATCGGCATTTCTGAATTGCTTGACGTCGCAGGTTTGTGGCATACTCATCTGACGTCCTGACGCAATGCTGCGCTCCGGGAAAAGAAAAAGCCGGATTCCGTCAAACTCAACAAACCCAACAAAGGGGGAAACATGATCAATAGCGCCAAACATTCTCTGCTGCTCGCCACCCTGCTCGGACTTTCCGCTGCCGCCGTCGCTCAGACGCCGGGTATCGACCGCTCCGGTACCGTTGGCTATGTCATCGACCAGCGCGACAATGTAGTCAAGAGTGGCACCGGTCTGTGCTGGCGTACCGGCTACTGGACCCCGGCGATGGCCATCGAGGAATGCGACCCGGATCTCGTGAAGAAGCCTGCACCAGCGCCTGCACCTGCCGCTGCAGCGCCTGCTCCGGCACCGGCACCCGCCGCCGCGCCGAAGCCCGCCGCGCAGAAAGTGACTCTGGCCGCCGACGCGCTGTTCGATTTCGACAAGGCCGTTCTGCGTCCCGAAGGCAAGGCCAAGCTGGACAAGCTTTCCGGCGACATCAAGGGCATCAAGCTCGAAGTGATCATCGCCGTCGGTCACGCCGACCGCTTCGGTAGCGACGCCTACAACCAGAAGCTTTCCGAGAAGCGTGCGGAAGCCGTCAAGGCCTATCTGGTGAGCAAGGGTGTCGAGCCGAACCGCGTCTACACCGAAGGCAAGGGCGAGAAGCAGCCGATCACCAAGGCCGATCAGTGCAAGGGTCCGAAGAGCAAGAAGACCATCGACTGCCTGCAGCCCGATCGTCGCGTTGAAATCGAAGTCATCGGAACCAAGAACCAGTAATTTCGTCTGACTCCGGAAAAAGCCCTGCCCTGCAGGGCTTTTTTTGTTTTGGCTACTGCGCCTAATGCCGATAGATGACCTGGGGCACCCACATGAATCCAAGCAGCAACGCTGACCCGCGGGAACTCGACAAGTTCGGGGAAGTCGCCCATCGCTGGTGGGACCCGAATTCCGAATTTCGCCCCCTGCATGACATCAACCCGGCCCGTCTGGCATGGATCGACCGCCACGCCGGACTGAGCGGCAAACGCGTGATCGATGTCGGCTGCGGTGGTGGGCTGCTCAGCGAGGGCATGGCCGCCCTCGGTGCACAAGTTACCGGCATTGATTTGTCCGAAAGGGCTCTGGGCATCGCTCGCCTGCACCTCTACGAAAGCGGCCATGCCGTCGATTACCGCCTGATCTCGGCAGAGGCCATGGCGGCGGAAGCGCCGGCGAGCTTCGACCATGTCACCTGCCTGGAAATGCTGGAGCACGTGCCCGATCCGGCCAGCACGGTGGCGGCCTGCGCGCGCCTCGTGAAACCCGGCGGGCAGGTGTTCCTTTCGACGCTCAACCGCAACGCCAAGGCCTATTTGCTGGCGGTCATCGGCGCCGAGTACCTGTTCAACCTTCTGCCACGCGGCACCCACGACTATGCGCGCTTCCTCAAGCCTGCCGAACTCGCACATCTGTGTCGCGATGCCGGGCTGGAAGTGCTCGAAATCACCGGCCTGCGCTACAACCCCTTCACTCGTGAAGGAGTGCTTGGCGCCGATACCGACGTCAATTACCTGCTCAGGGCGCGGCGCAGTGCCTGAGGCCCTACTCTTCGACCTCGACGGAACGCTGGCCGACACCGCGCCTGACCTCGGCGGGGCCCTCAACCAGTTACTGCGGGAGCGCGGACGCGATCCGCTGCCGATGGAAAAGCTGCGCCCGCACGTCTCCTCGGGCGCCCGCGGCATGATCGGTGCCGGTCTCGGCATCACGCCGGCTGATCCGGGCTATGTCGACCTGCAGCAGAGGTTTCTGGCCATCTACCAGGAAGCCTTGTGCGTCGGCACCCGACTGTTCGAGGGAATGGCCGAGCACCTCGATGACCTGGACGCCCAGGCAATTCCCTGGGGCATCGTGACCAACAAGTCGCAGCGTTTTGCGATTCCCCTCATGGAAGGCCTGGGCTTGCGCCAGCGCTGCGTCTGCATCGTCTGCGGCGACAGCGCGCGGCGTGCCAAGCCGCACGGCCATCCCATGCAGCTTGCCAGCGCGGTGATGGGAGTCGCCGCCAGCGCATGCGTCTACGTCGGTGACGACGAAAGAGACGTGATCTCCGGCCGCGCAGCCGGTATGAGGACCATCATCGCCGGCTGGGGCTATCTCGGCGACGGCAAGCCGCCGGCAAGCTGGGGCGCCGATGCCATTGCCGGTGCCCCGCAAGATATCCTCGGCATTGCTTCCACAAAGCGTTAAACTGTCGCTTGCAATCCGCAGATCAGGCACCATCTGATTTGCACCATCGAGGGGGCGACATGGCTTCGACATGGGTGACAAAGCATGCAGGGCATACCGAGGATCCGGGTACCTCGTAAATCCATCTGGAAAGCACTAACTGCCAACGACGAGCGTTTCGCTCTAGCCGCTTAACAGCGGCTGGCTTCCGAACTGGTTTGCTTCTGGGCCAGGTAGCGCAAGCTACATCGGAATCATATACAGGAGATAAGGCTGCGCGGAGTCGCGACGCACAGTTCGAAAATCTAGCGAATCGCCTGCAACCAGCCTGTTCGTCGGCGTGTTGCGGGTTAAATCAAATGACGCGACTAAGTATGTAGAACTGTATGTGGCGCACTTATGGACGCGGGTTCAATTCCCGCCGCCTCCACCAACCAATAAAAACGGCTCCCGCATGGGAGCCGTTTTTATTGGTGCCGGCAGTCGGAATCGAACTGACGACCTACCGCTTACAAGGCGGTTGCTCTACCAACTGAGCTATGCCGGCGAAAATGGAATTATAACGGAGCCGATCCGCTATAAACTTCCTCTTCGCCACATCCGACGTTGCCCATGGTCGCCACCTCCTCTCCCCGTCAGCCCTTGCATCTGCTGGTCATTGCGGCCTCGGACGAGGCCATGGAGCGTTTGCTGCCTATCCTTGCCGAGTCGGACAAGGCCTGTAAATTCCACCGCGTCGACAGCCCTGCCGGATTGCGTAGTGCCCTCGGCGAGCAGCCGTGGGACGCGGCGCTCTACCTGTCCGGCGTTGCCGCGCTCTCGCTGCCGGCGGCGGTGCGGGAAATCGATCAGTTCGGCATGGACCTGCCGGTGATTCTCGTTGCCGGTCCCGGCGACCAGCCCGCGATGCAGCCGGCGATGAAGGCCGGTGCGCGCGACGTGATCGACGCTGACCGGCTGGAACGCCTGATACCTGCTGTCGAGCGCGAGGTGCGCGAGGCGCGGCATCGCGCCGACCACCGCGCCGCGCTCGAAATGCTCAACGAGAGCCAGGCGCGCTTCGACGCCCTGGCCTCTAACCTGCCAGGCATGTTGTTCCATTTGCGTCGCGATAGCGAGGGCGGATTCCGCTTCCTCTTCGTCAGCGAAGGCTGCCAAAAGCTGTTCGGCTTCAAGCAACAGCATCTGCTGGCTTCGGCCAACAAGCTGTTCGATGCCTTCGACGCCGACAAGCGCAAGAGCCTCGAACATGCGCTGCTCGAATCCGCCGCCAAGGGCACTTTGCTGAACTGGGAAGGCCACACCAAGGGGCGCACCCGGCAAAAGTGGATCAACCTGCGCTCGACGCCCTACCGTTTCGATTCGGGCGTGGTCGAATGGCGCGGCATCGCCACCAATGTAACCGAAAGCAAGGAAAGCGAAGCCGAGCTGCGCCGCTCGCGGCAGCAGCTCGCCGAACTCTCGACCCACCTCGAAGCGGTCAAGGAAGAAGAACGCGAGCGCATCTCGCGCGACATCCACGACGAACTCGGTTCCATCCTGGTTTTCCTCAAAATCGAGGCCGCGCACCTGGCCAGCAAGATGCCGGAAGGCACCGGCCACCTGCGCGAGAAGGCCCACTCCATCGAACATCTGCTGGACCAGGCGATGAGCACGGCGAGCCGCGTCGCGCGCGAGCTGCGTCCGGGCATCCTCAAGGAATTCGGCCTGCCCGCCGCGATCGAATGCCAGGCCGAGGACTTCACCCAGCGTTTCGGCATCCCGTGCCGGGTGCAATGCGACGAAGACGCCATCGAGCCCGAACCCGATACCTCGCTGGCACTGTTCCGCATCGCCCAGGAAGCGCTGACCAATGTCGCCAAACATGCCCACGCCTCGCTGGTCGTCATGCGTTTGCGACGCGAACGCGGTAACATCCTGCTCGAAATCAGGGACAACGGTCGCGGCATTTCGGAGGTCGATATGCAGAAGCCGAAATCCTTCGGCCTGCGCGGAATCCGCGAGCGGGTCCTGAGTCTGGCCGGCGAGTTTTCCATCGGACCGGCGGAACACGGTGGCACCCATATCGTGCTGCGCGTTCCGGAACGCGCGGGTGTGGAACCGCCGAGCGAAGAGGAATTGCAGCGCAACCTGTTTTAGTCGTGGCATGACGCCGCCTCGCGGCGCCAGCCTTCCCTGTATAAGCAACGCTTTGTAATCATGGCCGACAAGATCCACGTCCTTATTGCCGATGACCATGCCATAGTACGGCAGGGCCTCAAACAAATCCTGTCCGAAACCGAGGATCTTCTGGTCACCGGCGAGGCCGACGACGGCGCCGAAGCCCTGAACCTGGCACGCCAGCAGCCGTGGGATGTCTTTCTGCTCGACGTATCGATGCCCAACCGCAACGGCATCGACACCCTGAAACAGCTGAAGAAGGAGTTTCCGCGCCTGCCGGTGCTGATTCTCAGCATGCATCCCGAGGAGCAATACGCGGTGCGCGCGCTCAAGGCTGGCGCTTCGGGCTATTTGACCAAGCAAAGCGCGCCGGAACTGCTGGTCACCGCGATTCGCCAGGTCGCCTCGGGCCAGAAATACCTGAGCCCGGCCGTTGCCCAGCAACTGGCCGAGGCGATTTCGGACAATTCCGAAAAGTCGCCGCACGAACGCATCACGGATCGCGAGTACCAGGTGCTGGTGCTGATTTCCACCGGCAACACGCTGACGCAGGTCGCCGAAAAACTCAACCTCGGCGTCGCCACCGTCAGCACCTACCGCGCCCGCCTACTGGAAAAAATGGGCCTCAAGAGCACGGCCGAGCTGATTCGCTACGGCCTCGAACATGGCCTGGCCGAGTGAAGCCATGTTGCGCGCAGCATCCGCGCCGCATTTGAAATCCGCCGCATGCGGCGAACACCGGCGCCGCATCTTCCTGCACAATAGCAAGCATGCCGGGTTCGCAGCAAACCGGCTAAAGATCAACGCCTAGCGGCCGCCAGCGGCCAGCCCGTCAACCGGAGGAGAAGTCGTCATGAAAACCCTGAAACAATTACTTGATGAGCGTCCGCGCGAACCGCTTGCGGTGTCTCCCGACGATACGGTTTTCTCGGCCCTGGAACTCATGGCGAAGCACGACGTCGGCGCCGTGCTGGCAATGCGCGACGGACGCCTCGCCGGCATATTCAGCGAACGCGACTATGCGCGCAAGGGCATCCTGTGCGGCAAGTCGTCGAAGGAAACCCTGGTACGGGAGATCATGACCGAAAAGGTGCTTTATGTCCGGCCCGAGCAGACCACCGACGACGCCATGGCGCTGATGACCGAAAGGCGCGTGCGCCACCTGCCCGTGCTCGATACCCATCAGCGCGTGATCGGCGTGGTGTCGATCGGCGACCTGGTCAAGGAAACCATCTCGGAGCAGGCCTTCCTGATCCAGCAACTGGAGCAGTACATCGCGAGCTGAGCTGCCTGTGCGCGTCCTCAGCGCGATTGCTTGATCGCCAGCAGGGCCTGGTTGCGCAGGGTCTTCAGCAGGGACAGTTCCTTGTCCGGGATCGCGATGCTGCCGGCCTTGTCGCGGTCGCAGTAGATCAGCGCCACGGCACTGCCCTTGATCAGCAGGGGCAGCAGGACGAAGGTCTTGGCGATCAGGATCCTGCGGTACCACGCCGGGATCTTGTCCGCGATCTTCGGATCATCGACATCGGTGATGATGATATCCACACCCCGCGCGATCGCCAGTTGAAACACGTTCGGCGTGTCGCTCGCCATGAAGCGGAACTTGTGCGCCAGCTCGTTGGTGTCGGCGCCGAAACCGAAGCGCCCGACCATGCTGCCGCTGACTGGATCCTTGAGGCAGAGCAATACCCGCTGGAAGCCGATTGCGCGATACATGGTTTCCAGCGTGATGCGCAGGATGTCGTTCAATGAAAAATCATCCACCAGCGAATTGCTGATGTCCTGGATGCCGGCGGCGAGAATGTCCTGGGCGTCGTCCGGCACGCCATCGGCATCGTCGGCCGCGGCCTGCTTGCGCAGCACGGGATCGTCGAGCCGGGTGCTGTCCAGCGCATGCGCGCCGGCAGCGATGACGGTGGCCTCATGCGCCTTGCCGGTCCACGCCTTGACGTGGCGGGCAAAGGGGCTTTGCGTCAGATTCACGCGCAGGATCGCCGCCAGCTCGCCGAGCTCGTCGAAGGATTTTTCGAGCACGGCCTGCAACTGGCTGTCGGAAAAGCGCAGCGCGGAATAGAAACGCTCGCGCGCCGCCTGGGTGGCGACGCCGCGCTGCTCCCGCGGTACGGAGGCGATCGCCGTGCAAATCTCGTTGGCGAAACCCGAAACCACGCGCAGCGCCTCGTCGTGCGTCGCGGGCTTCCTGATCACGCCTTCGGGCAGGGGCCGCAGGCTATTCACCAGTCCCGACGGGAAACCCCAGTGCCGCGCAATGCCGATGCCGAGTTCCGAAAACGACAGGCCCAGCACCAGCGCCGAGGCGACTTCCTCGCTGCAGCTTCTTTGCAGCATGACCTTGCGGATTTCCGCGACTTCCTCGGGAAAGTAGAACTGCGCCAGCAACTGGCCCAGGCTGTGGAACAGGGCGCAGATGTAGGCGGCCTCGGCTTCCCGCGCCATGAACTGCTTGCTCGCGTCGCGCGCCAGGCAGCCGGCCAGGTTGGCGCGCAGGAAGGCCTCCTTCAGTTCGCGGGCGCTGCCCTTGTCCTGCATGTGCTCGAACAGCAGTATCGTCACCGCGATATTGCGCAGCGCATCGAAGCCCAGCACGATCACCGCACGCGAGACGGTGCTGATGGTGCCGCCCGACGCCTGGCGGTAATAGGCGGAGTTAACCAGACGCAGGATCTTGTTGGTCAGGCCGTAGTCCCTGAGTATGGTGTTCGACAGGCGGTTGACGCTCTCCTTGTCCGAGTTCGTCAGCTTGTTGATGGCCGACACCGAATCGGACAGGGCCGGAAAATCCTTCTTGTGCTTCATGCGCCGCATGAGGAATTCCAGCGTGTCCTTCTTCCGCGCCTCGGCGGCGCCTGCGGCATCGATAGGCGTGGCGGCGGCGCCGAGATAGTCGTCGAGCTGCGCCTTCATCTGCGCCGCACCGGGCGTACGCAGGGCCGGATCGCGGGCGCTGGCGGTCAGGATGATCCCGGTCAGCTGATTGTCGATGCTGACGTCGGCCGGCAGCGTGACCGGCTGGTTCAGGATCTGGTTGAAGATCGCGACGGGCGTGTCGGCCGACACCCATGGCCGGCCCGAAAGCATTTCGACCATGACCAGGGCGGCGGCGAAGACATCGGTCTTTTCGCTGACCTGCTGGCCGTCCAGATATTCCGGAGCGAGATAGCTGAGCGTTCCGGAAATCTCCTTCAGGCGCCGGCTGGCGGCGCTGTCGTCGAGGCGCATGGCAATGCCGAAATCCATCACGCGCGGCCGCCCCTGCGGGTCGATCAGGATATTCGAGGGCTTCAGGTCGCGATGGATGATCCCCGCCGCGTGCGCTGCGGCCAGGGCATCGAGCACCTGGCGCATCAGGTCGGCGGCGCGCGCGGGCGCCAGCCGGCCCTCCTCGGCCAGCAGCGCGGCGAGGTTCGGGCCATCGACGAATTCGAAGACCAGATAGGGATCGCCGTCTTCCTCGCCGACGTCGAAAATCGGCACCAGATTGGGGTGGCGCAGGCGGCTGACGGCGCGCGCCTCGGCGATCAGGGCATCGTTGCGCTGGGCATCGGTGTTGGCGAAATGCAGGGTCTTGATGGCGACTTCGCGTTCGAGTTGCGGGTCCCAAGCCAGGTACACGATGCTCTGCGCACCGCGCCCCACTTCGCGACGGATTTCAAAACGGCCGACATGGTCTTTCATGGCTGGATAATAACGTGTCCGGGTTGCCAAGATGCCGCTGCGCCCATACCATAGCGCCATGGAACCGATCGATGCGACAGATAGTCCCGAGGCCCTGCTGACGCGCCTGATCGATTTGCGCACCGAGCATAGGGATCTTGACGAAGCCATCGGCCGCCTGACCCTGAGCCCCCCCGATGACCAGTTGCTGCTGCGTCGCCTGAAGAAGCGCAAGCTGCTGATCAAGGATCGCATTTTTGCGCTGGAGCGCATGCTGGATCCCGATCCCGACGAATACGCCTAACGCTCATGGCTTCGATACGCCGCCCCGCGTCATGAACTCTTGCACCTTCGATGGGCCCCAAGCTGGCAAATGGGCCCGCCCCTCCCATCCTCCCCTCACGGGGAGGCTACTGGTCGGCTCGCTGCGCTCGAACGAGACAAAGCACAGCGCGCTTGGCAATGTATTTCACGTTAAGTAGCCGATAAATGACTTATAACTTCGATACCCTGGCCCTGCATGCGGGCCAGGTGCCCGACGAGCGCTACGGCGCGCGGGCGACGCCGATCTACCTGACCACCTCCTTCGTCTTCAAGGATTCCGACCAGGCCGCCGCGCTGTTCAACATGGAGCGCGCCGGCCATGTCTATTCGCGCATCTCCAACCCGACCAATGCCGTGCTCGAAGAACGCATCGCCGCGCTCGAAGGCGGCGTCGGCGCGATCGCGGTAGCCTCCGGCCAGGCCGCGCTGCATCTGGCGATCGCGACGCTGATGGGCGCCGGCGGCCACATCGTCGCCAGCCGCTCGCTCTACGGCGGCTCGCACAACCTGCTCGACTACACGCTGCCGCGCTTCGGCATCACCACCAGCTTCGTCGATCCGCGCGACCTCGACGCCTGGCGCGCCGCGATCCGGCCCGAGACGCGCCTGCTGTTCGGCGAGACCCTGGGCAACCCCGGCCTCGACGTGCTGAACATTCCCGAAGTCGCCGCCTTGGCCCACCATCACGGCCTGCCGCTGATGGTGGACAGCACCTTCACCACGCCCTGGCTGATGCGGCCCTTCGACCACGGCGCCGACCTGATTTTTCATTCCGCGACCAAGTTCCTCGGCGGCCACGGCGTCGCCATCGGCGGCCTGCTGGTCGATGGCGGCAGCTTCGACTGGGACAAGTCCGGCAAGTTTCCAACCCTGACCGAGCCCTACGAGGGCTTTCACGGCATGGATTTCAGCGAGGAATCCACGGTTGCCGCCTTCCTGCTGCGCGCGCGGCGCGAAGGCCTGCGCGATTTCGGCGCCTGCATGAGCCCGATGACCGCCTTCCAGTTGCTGCAGGGCATGGAAACCCTGCCGCTGCGCATGGCGCGCCACATCGCCAACACGCGCCAGGCAGTCGAGCATCTGACCAGGAGCGAGGCCGTAGCCAGCGTCGGCTACCCCGAACTGGAAGACCATCCCGACCACGCGCTGGCGCAGAAGCTGCTGCCGCGCGGCGCCGGCTCGGTGTTCAGCTTCAACCTGAAGGGCGGCCGTGCGGCGGGCCGCAAGTTCATCGAAGCCTTGCGCGTGTTCTCGCACCTGGCCAATGTCGGCGACGCCAAATCGCTGGTGATCCATCCGGCATCGACCACCCACTTCCGCATGTCCGACGCCGCGTTGGTGGCCGCCGGCATCCACCCCGGCACCATCCGCCTGTCGATCGGTCTCGAAGACGCCGGCGACCTGCTCGAAGACCTGAATCGCGGCCTCGCTGCCGCTCAAAAGATCTGACATGGAACTCGAACTCAACGGTCAGCAGGCTTACGCCTACACCGGCGGCAAACCCTTCGACGCCGCCCTGCCCTGCGTCGTGTTCATCCACGGCGCGCAGAACGACCACAGCGTGTGGGGGCTGCAAAGCCGCTGGTTCGCCCACCACGGCTTCGCCGTGCTGGCGGTCGACCTGCCCGGCCACGGACGCAGCGCCGGCGCGCCGCTGCCATCGATCGAGGCGCTGGCCGACTGGATCGAACTGCTGCTGGAGAAAGTTGGCGCTGGCGATACGGCAACGCCCGGCAAGGTCACGCTGGTCGGCCACAGCATGGGTTCGCTGACCGCGCTCGAATGCGCGGCGCGCCACCCGGTGCGCATCGCGCGCATCGCCCTGGTCGGCACCGCGGTGCCGATGCCGGTCTCCGACGCGCTGCTGGGCGCGGCCCGCGACAATGAGTCCAAGGCGATCTCGATGATCAATGCCTGGTCGCATTCGCCGCGCGGCACCATAGGCGGCAACACCGTGCCCGGCATGTGGCTGCTCGGCGCGGCGCGGCGCCTGGCGGAACGCCAGCCGCCCGGCGTGCTGCACAACGATCTCGCCGCCTGCAATGCCTACACGCACGGCATGGAGGCAGCCGCCGCGCTGGCCTGCCCGGCGCTGATCATCAGCGGCAGCCGCGACATGATGACCCACCCCAAGGCCGCCGCCAAACTCGCCGCCGCGATCAGGGATGTCAGGAGCGTCAGCCTCGACGGCGCCGGCCACGACCTGATGGCCGAGCAGCCCGATGCGGTGCTCGACGCCTTGCGCGGCTTCATCGCCTGACCGCCTTGACTTTGCCCCAAGACCCGCCGCAACAGAATCCGTTTCCGGCGGTGCGCAGCGGCCTGCCCTGGTCGGCGCCCTTCGAATGGCTGCGGCGCGGCGCGGCCGACCTGCGGGCCTGCGGCTTCGCCAGCCTGTTCTACGGCACCTGCTTCGCCGCCGCCGGCGTCCTGCTCTGGCTGGCCTTCCGCCATGCCGTGCAAACCGTCACCGCCATCACCACCGGCTTCATGCTGGTCGGGCCCTGCCTCGCCATCGGCCTGTATGAACTCTCGCGCCGGCGCGAAGCGGGCCAGCCGCCGCAACTGCTGCCGACGCTGATGGTCTGGCGGCATAACCTCGGCTCGATCGGCATCTACTCGCTGATCCTGATCGTCATCTACCTGGTCTGGGCGCGCGCCTCGCTGGTGATCTTCGCGCTGTTCTACCAGGGCGGCATGCCGACCCTGGGCAGTTTCATCGCGCAGATATCCAGGTTCGACAACCTCGAATTCCTGCTCGCCTATCTCGTCGTCGGCGGCTTCTTCGCCGGCCTGGTGTTCGCCTTCTCCGCGGTGTCGATCCCGATGATGCTGGACCGCAAGCAGGACACCGTCACCGCCATGCTCGGCAGCTTCCTCGCGCTGGTGCGCAACCTGCCGGCGATGCTGGTCTGGGCCGCGCTGATCGTGCTGCTGACCGCAATCGGCTTCGCCGTGGGCTTTGTCGGCCTGATCCTGACCATGCCGCTGGTGGGCCATGCCACCTGGCATGCCTACCGCGCGCTGATCGAACCGCTGCCGGCGTGAGCCACCGCAAGAACGTAACGCTGCTGGCCGCGGCGCAGGCCCTGCTGCTGACCAACGGCATCATGCTGGTCTCGATCAACGGCCTACTCGGCCTGCAGCTCGCGGCCGACAAGCGCCTGGCCACGCTGCCGATCACCACCTATGTGATCGGCGGCGCGCTGGCGACCCTGCCCGCCGCCTTCTTCATGAAGCGCTTCGGCCGCCGCGCCGGCTTCATGCTCGGCGCCGGGCTGGGCATGCTGGGCGCGGCGATATCGGCCTTCGCCGTCGGCATCGGCAGCTTCTGGCTGCTTTGTCTCGGCACCGTGTTCGCCGGCATCTACAACGCCTTCGGCCAGCAATACCGCTTCGCCGCCGCCGACGCCGCACCGCTGGACTGGAAGGGCAAGGCGATTTCGCTGACCCTGGCCGGCGGCATACTCGGCGGAGTGATCGGTCCCGAAGTCGGCAAGCTCACGCGCACCCTGCTGGAGCCCACCTATCTCGCCAGCTACGCCGCGCTGATCGGCTTCGCCGCGCTGTCGATGCTGATCGCCAGCCGGCTCGACATCCCGCCGCTCTCGGCCGCCGAGCAAAAGGCCGTCGGCCGTCCGCTGCGGAGAATCGCCCGCCAGCCGGCCTTCGCCGTCGCCGTGCTGGCCGCGGCCTGCGGCTACGGCGTGATGAATCTGCTGATGACGGCGACGCCGCTGGCCATGGACATCTGCGGCATGCCCTTCGCCGACACCGCCTTCATCCTGCAATGGCATGTGATCGGCATGTTCGCGCCCTCGTTTTTCACGGGCGACCTGATCAAGCGCTTCGGTGTGCTGAACATCCTGATCGTCGGCGCCGCGCTGATGTTCGTCTGCATCGGCATCGCATTGTCCGGCGTGACGCTGATGCATTTCTGGTGGGCGCTGGTGCTGCTCGGCATCGGCTGGAATTTCCTGTTCATCGGCGGCACCACGCTGCTCACCGAGACCTATCGCCCCGAGGAAAAGGCCAAGGTGCAGGGCACCAACGATTTCCTGGTGCTCGGCGTGCAGGGCCTCACCTCGCTGTCCTCGGGCGTACTGGTCACCAGTGCCGGCTGGGGCACGCTCAACACCTACGCCCTGCCCATCGTCGCCATGAGCGCGCTGGCGACCGCGCTGCTGATGCTGCGGCGCAGATACGCCCGCGCATGAAACCCGCGATGAACCCGGTCCCCCTCATCCTCAGCGCCGCATTGGCCGCCTGCCTTTACCTGGTCGGGCTGGCGCTCGACATGTTCTGGCTCAAGCTGCTGACCAAGCCCTGGTTGGTCCTGGCGCTGGCCGTGGCGGTGTGGCTCCATGCCGGCACGCGCGCCGGCCGCCTGATCGCCTGGGGCCTGCTGGCCGGCGCCGCGGGCGATGTCTGCCTCGCCCTGCCCAACGCCTTCCTGCCCGGCATGATCGCCTTCGCCATCGGCCACGCGCTGTATGTCGCGGCCTTCCTGCAATGGAGCCGCGCGCCCGCGCCGGCCCTGCTGCTGCCGGTAGGCATTTTCGCCGCCGCAGGGCTGTGGCTGATGCTGCCCGGTGCCGGCGCGCTGACGCTGCCGCTGGTGGTCTACGTCCTCGTCATCGGCGCCATGATCTGGCGCGCCGCCGCCTGCGCGCTGGACGCGCAGGACGACGCCCTGCTCCGCTGGGGCCCGCTGGCCGGCGCGATCCTGTTCGGCTTTTCGGATTTCCTGATCGGCATACACCGCTTCCACCAAGCCCTGCCCGGCGCGGCCTTCCCCATCATCCTCTGCTACTGGGCCGGCCAGGCGCTGTTCGCCGCGACAGCGATCAGGCGCAAGGCCTGAAACCAATCGACGCCGGCTGCGGCCGGGCTCAGGTGCATTGGGCGACCTTCTTCGTTGCCGCGCGACGCTCGTCTTTCTTCTCCGGCTTCTGATCGTCCTTCCGCTTCTTCTTTTCGTCCTTAGCTTCGTCCTTGGTCTCGTCTTTGTCTTTTTCCTTGGCCGCTTCACTGACGGCTTCGGACTTCGCCGGCGTGCCCTCCGGCGCTGCGGCTTCGCCTGCCGGCGCGGGGCTGGTCGCCGTGCCGCCAGCGCCAACTTCCGGCTCGGGGCTGGCGCCAAAGGTTCCGCTATCGCCGCCGGTGGTCAGCGAAACGGCCGTCAGCGTGACGGGGCCGCCGGCTCCTTCTGCGGGCACCTGCGGCAGCACGGTCGGCGCACCGGCGGGCTCATCGGCCAGTGCATCGCTCGCCTTGTCGATCGTGTTGGCGATATCGTTGGTCGTGGTGCTGCTCGTTCCAGGATCGCCGATCGCCCCGGCCGAGCTGACGAGAGAAGGAGTCGCGCCGGCAAAGTTGGCCGGGCTCGACGTGATGCTGCCGGCACTCGCGCTGTAGCTGATGCTGCCGCCGGCCGGAACGCTGCTCACGGCTCCAGCGGCAAGCACGATGTCGCCGCTGGTGCTGGATAGCGCAATGCTTTGCCCCTGAATGCCGGCGTTCTGCGCAATCGCGCCATAGGCCGATACATTCACTGCGCCGCCTGCGCTGAGCGGGCCATCCAGGGTGATGGTGCTGCCTGCCGATGGCGTCGGTGCGCTCAGGCTCAGGTCGGCGGTGGCGGCCAGGCCGCCGCTGCCGACATGGATCGGGCTGTGCGCGGTGAAGGCCAGCGAGCCGCCGTTGGCGCTGACCGGCAACGCCGTGGTGAAAATGCCGCCGCTGGCATCGACCAGGATGTTGCCGCTGGCCGTGCTGACCGCGCCGAGGATCAGCGGTGCGTCATTGACGATGGTCAGCGCACCCGCTGCCTGGGTGATGTTGATCGCACCGGAAAGCGCCAGGCTGCCGCCGCTCTTGCTGAAACTTTGTGTGACATTCAGCGTCCCGGCGCCGTTGAGGGCTCCGCCGCTCTGGGTGTAGGCCGGCGAGCTCAAGCTGCCGGCGATGCCGAGGCTGCCGCCGGCCATGACGAAGCCGCCGCCGCTGCCCACGGTCAGGCTATTGAGTTGAGTCACAGCCGTGGCGGCATCGAAGATGACGCTGCTACCGGCGGGAATGCTGACGGCCAGGACATTGCTGCCGTCCGGCAGCGCATTGCCGGCCCAGTTCGACGCCACCGACCAGTTGCCGCTGCTGCCGCCGGTCCAGGCCACGCTCGCCAGCGGCGTGATGCTGCCGCTGCCGGTCGCCGCTGCCGGCAAGCTGTAGTCGGATGTCTTTCCTCCTGTAAGCGCAAGCCCGCTGTAGCTCACCGTCTTCGTTGCACCGACGTTGCGGCTGTCATAGGCGGCGGTCGCGACCAGACCCGGCAAATCGCCGTTCGCCAGATTATTCAGCGTGTAGCCGCCGACTGTTGCGGTCGCGTTGCCGTCGTAGGTCTTGGTCGCCGGCGAGAAACTGACCGTCAGCGGTCGCGGCGTGACGGCCAACGCGCCATCGGCATAAGTGACGCTGTAATTGGCGGGATTGAAGCTGCCTCCCGTGGCAGCGCCGACGGTGATCGCATAGGGCGAACCGGCGACGCCAGCCGGCGCGTCCGCACCGCTGCTGGCCAGGGTGACGCTGCCCACGGTCTGGCCGTGCTTCAGGCCGAGCGCGACAAATTCGGTGCCGGCGAAGCCGAGCGTATCGCCGTAAACCTTGCTTTGGTCGCTGGCCGTTATGGCAAGCGGCGCCTGGGTGACGCTGTACGCCAATCCGGTGCCGCCGCTGAAGCTGTAGCCGAGGTCGCTCGACAGGCCGCCGACGTAGGCGATGGTGTAGTTGCCCGCATCGCTGGCGGACGTGGGCAGCGGCACGTTGTAGCTGGGCGAGCCGGCAATCCCGATGTTCGCTGCATTGTCCTCGGCATCGGCAAATCCGGTCAGCGTATAGCCGAAAGCGGCGCTCGGCGCATCGCCGTACACATGGCTGGCGCCGCCCGTCAGCGTCGCATCGACAGACAGCGTTCCGGCAGCGGACGTGTAGATGAAGCCGTTGCCGGTCTCGCCCACGCTGGCCGGGGCAAGACCGGCATAGCCGGCCGCGTAGCGGCGGAAGTTCGACGTCAGTCCGTCCTTGACGATGCCTGCCGGCGCGGCCGAATACACCAGCCAGCGATCGGCGCCGGTGTTGCTGCCGGCACTCAGCGCGGCAGCGCCCGCGGCGTTGATGAAGTTTCCGGTGGCGGCGATCACCAGCGAGTTGCCGGCGCCGCTGGTCGCGATGTTGCCGTTCAGGGTGATGTCGCCGCTGGCCCGGGCCAGCAGTGAAGTCAGGGACGGCATCGCAGGAAGGCTTAGGTTGCCGGCGTGGTCGAGGTCGAGATTGCCGGAGAGGCCGACCGTCCCCGCGCTGTGGTTGTAGCTGCCATTCACCGCGACGTTGCCCGTACCGTTCAGCGCGCCACCGTTCTGCGTCAACGTCGTCGCGTTCAGTGTGCCATTGCCGGTCAGCGTGCCGCCGCTGGCGAGCGTCAGGCTGCCGAGCAGGGTCGAGGTGGTGCCGCCATCGTTGAGCGTCAGCGCGCCGCCGGCGCCTATCACCAGATGGTTGTCGGCGGTCGAGTTCAAACCCTTGATGGTTTGACTGTCGGCAAGATTGACCGTAACTCCGGCAACCAGGTTGAGGTAGGCGACATCCGCACTGCCCGGCAAGGCATCTCCGGTCCAATTGGCGGCGAGGGACCAGTTGCTGTTGCCGCCGCCGCCATCCCAGCAGATGCCGCCGCAGATCACGCCGGAGTGCGTGAGGCGGTAGAGATTGCCGACGATGGCGCCATTGACCCCGCTGGGCAGATTGCTGGTGGCGAAGCTGCCGCTCGCCGAGCCTGCGCTGAGAATATCGAAACTCTGGTTGCCGGGCGTAAAGCCGTTGACGAGCGGGGCATTGAGGGCGCCGCCGAGGGTGGCGGAACCGGAAACGATGATCTGGTCATGGCCGGTGCCGGCCGTGGCGCCGCCAAGTTCGGCTTCGATGGTGCCGCCGGCATTGTTGACGAGATTGCCGGTAATCGACAGCGTGCCGATGGTGGTCCCGCTTGCCGCGCCCGGCGCCATGAGGCCATCGTTGCTCAAGGTCGCCGCAGTCAGGTTCAGCGTTCCGTTGCCGCGAATGGTTCCGCCCGCCGCATTGAGCAGCGCGCTGCCGTTGGTGCCCAGCGTCGCCGCGGCGGCAAGGTCGATCGTGCCGCTGTTGGTGCCACTGGCAAAGCTGTCGATCTGCAGCGTTCCGGTCTGTACTTCCACCACGCCACTGGCGTTGTTGTTGAAGTCCACCGCGCCGGCCAGCGTCGTGGTGCCCGTGGCCACGGTCTTTCTCAGTAAGCCGGCGTTGATCACGACTTCGGCGGTGCCGCCGTCGCCCTGGAAGCTCTGGTCGTTCTGGATCAGGAATTGGCCGCCAACCTTGTT
>JAMPYF010000009.1 GCA_023700805.1 Sulfuritalea sp. | reverse complement strand
CTTGGTACCACCCCTTCCCTTCCCGAACAGGACCGTGAAACGAGACCGCGCCGATGATATTGCACTTCACCGTGTGAGAAAGTAGGTCAACGCCAGACTCCCCATAAAAACCCCCTCCGGATTGCCGGTTGGGGGTTTTTTGCTTTGGGCTATATGACTTTCGCTACAACGCCCGCCGCAATCCGTACAGCTTCGGATATGCCGAATGGGCACGATGGCGGGTTCCACTTTGCCGGCCAAACGACCGAAGTTTTTGCCGGCACCAGAATCGATTTTTCTGTTGCAGGAAAACCACAAAATTACCACCACAATGCGAGAAAAGGCCGGCGATGATTGTCTGGCGCCGGGCGGTAAAGCAGAATGCTCCCAGCTTCCCGGATTCGGGCAGTGACAGCGAGCAGTGACCGACCACGTGGTGTCATTGCAAGCTGTTAATAACCAACTCTCTTTGGAGAAATATATGCAAAAGAAACTCATCGCTCTGGCTGTTGCTGGTCTGGTTTCCGGCGGCGCCTTTGCCCAGTCGAACGTGACCATTTCCGGCAACATCTTCCTGGGTTATGACAGCAACAAGACCAGCGGCGGCACAGCCACTGCCGGCTTTGGTACCGTCAATCGCGTTACCGATCATTCCAGCAACATCACGTTTGCCGGCTCCGAGGATCTTGGCGGCGGCATGAAGGCCGTGTTCCAGATCGACAGCCGCCCCGGTATCGATCAGGCCGGCGCTGCCTGGGCCGGTGGCAATTCCTGGGCTGGCCTGTCGGGCAACTGGGGCCGCGTCGTTGCCGGCAAGCAGGATCTGCACTACAACGAACTCGCCGGCGGCCTCGGCGCCATGCGCGTCCGTTCCCTGCAGTCGCTGCTCGGCCACGGCATCATGAGCGAAGTCAACGGCGTCGCGATCACCCCGCGCACCCGTTCCAACAACGTCGTGATGTACAACAGCCCGAACATGAGCGGTTTTGCCGTTCAACTGGCAGGCTCGACAGCCCCGTTTGGTGCTGAAGGCGGCCAGGCTGCCGACGGCTCCAAAGGCAGCGCGTGGAACCTGACGGCGAAGTATGCCAACGGCCCGATCAATGCCGGCTACAGCTATTGGCAGAACAACGAAGAAGGCGGCAACGGCGCGACCGCCGGTGTCGCTGCTTCCGATCAGCGTTCCAACCGCATCTGGGGGCGCTATGCTTTCCCGATGGGCCTGTCTCTGGGTCTGGGCTGGGATTCGTCGAAGTACGACAACGACGTGACCGCCAACACCAACTGGGTCAAGCGTAATGCGTGGCAGGCCACCGGCCAATACACCATGGGCGCCAATGCCTTCTATCTGCAGTACGCCAAGGCCGGCAACACCTCCGGCGCCGGCGCTGCCGATTCTGGTTCCGGCGCCAAGGCCTGGATGCTGGGCTATGACTACGCGCTGTCGAAGCGTACCAACGTCGGTATCAGCTACACCGAGGTCAAGAACGACAGCACCAGCGGCACCTACGACTTCTTCGCTACTACGACCGCGACGGTCGGTGTGGGCAACAAGTCGGCCCAATGGCACCTGGGCATGTCGCACTCGTTCTAAATCTGATTGGGGTTCGACCCCAGGAAGATGCAGCATCTCAAACGGCCACCTTCGGGTGGCCGTTTTTTTCGTGCGTTGTGCATGGCGAATCACTACAGGAGCGGGCTTGGGCGCGGGGCCGGGCATCAATCTTCGGCAAGCCAGCATGGAAAAGCCACCCGAAGGCGGCTCTCTCGACGCCATGCCGGCCTCAGAGCAGGACCAGATTATCGCGGTGGATCAGTTCTGCGCTGTCGATGTAGCCGAGCAGGGCTTCGATGTCCTGGGTGCCGTGGCCGGCAATGCGGCGGGCTTCGGAGCTTGAATAATTGACCAGGCCTCGCGCGATTTCGCGGCCTTCTGGAGTGCGACAGGCCACCGCCGCGCCACGCTCGAAGTCGCCGTCGACGCGAACCACGCCGACGGCCAGCAGGCTGCGGCCGTCAGCCAGCGCCTGCACCGCGCCTGCGTCGAGCGTCAGGGCGCCGGCCAATTGCAGATGGTCGGCCAGCCATTGCTTGCGCGCCGCCAGCGGGGATTCGGCGGCGTAGAGCAGGGTGCCGATGGCCTCGCCGCGCGCGGCAGCCAGCAGCGAATCGGGTTCGCGGCCGCTGACGATCAGGGTATGGGCGCCGCTCCTGGCGGCGCGTTGCGCCGCACGCACCTTGGTGATCATGCCGCCCTTGCTGATGCCCGAGCCGGCGCCGCCGGCCATGGCCTCGAAGCGGCGGTCGTCGGCCCGTCCTTCGCCGATCAGCGTGGCGGTCGGGTCAAGGCGCGGATCGGCGCTATAAAGGCCTTTCTGGTCGGTGAGGATGATCAGGGCTTCGGCTTCGACCAGGTTGGCGACCAACGCCCCCAGCGTGTCGTTGTCGCCGAACTTGATTTCGTCGGTGACCACGGTGTCGTTTTCGTTGATGATAGGCACGACGCCGAGGTCGAGCAGGGTCTGCAGGGTCGAGCGGGCATTCAAGTAGCGCGTGCGATCGGCCAAATCTTCGTGGGTCAGCAGTATCTGCGCGGCTTTCAGGCCGTGGTTGATGAAGGTTGTCTCGTAGGCCTGGGCCAGACCCATCTGGCCTACCGCGGCGGCGGCCTGCAGGTCGTGCATGGCATGCGGCCTTGTTGTCCAGCCCAGGCGCTGCATGCCGGCGGCAATCGCGCCGGAGGACACCAGCAGCACCTGCCGGCCATCGGCGTGCAACGCGGCGATCTGGCGCGCGCATTCGGCGATGAAGTCGTGCGCCAAACCCTCGCCGTTGTTGGTCACCAGCGCACTGCCGACCTTGACCACCAGGCGCTGCGCGTCAGCTATCTGCCGTCTCATGTTTTCGATGCTGTTCCAGATAATCCATCACGGCAAACGTGACCTCCCGGCAACCGCCTCCCGAAATGGCGGAAACGACGAAATGCTTCTTCGGTTTGTAGCTCTTCACGAGTGCTGCGATCCGTGCTTCGCGTTCCTCTTCCGGCACCAGGTCGATCTTGTTGATCAACAGCCAGCGCGGTTTCTTGTACAGCGCCTGATCGTATTTCTTCAGTTCCTTGAGGATTGCCTTGGCATCCTTGGCCGGATCGGAGTCCGGATCGAAAGGTGAAATATCCACCAGATGCAGCAACAGGCCGGTGCGCTGCAGATGCTTGAGGAAGCGATGGCCGAGCCCCGCGCCTTCCGCCGCACCTTCGATCAGGCCCGGAATGTCGGCAATGACGAAGCTGCGGTTGTCATCGACGCGAACCACGCCGAGATTTGGGTAAAGCGTGGTGAAGGGGTAATCCGCGACCTTGGGCTTGGCCGCCGAAACCGCGCGGATGAAAGTGGATTTGCCGGCATTGGGCAGACCGAGCAGGCCGACATCGGCCAGCACCTTGAGCTCCAGTTTCAGTTCGCGCTTTTCCCCTTCCTGCCCCGGCGTGTTCTGGCGTGGTGCGCGGTTGGTGCTCGACTTGAAGTGCGAATTGCCGAGGCCGCCGATGCCGCCCTTGGCGATCAGCACGCGCTTGCCGTCAGTATCGAGGTCGGCGATGACTTCGCCGGTTTCGCTGTCGGTGATCACGGTGCCGACCGGCATGCGTAGTTCCAGGTCTTCCCCTCCCTTGCCGTAGCGGTCCGAGCCGTGGCCGTTTTCGCCCTTCTGGCCGCGAAACACCCGGGTGTAGCGAAAGTCGATCAGGGTATTGAGGTTGCGGTCGGCTGTGGCCCAGATGCTCGCACCCTTGCCGCCGTCGCCGCCGTCCGGGCCGCCGAGAGGAATGTATTTCTCGCGGCGGAACGAGACGGCGCCGTTGCCGCCATCGCCGGCAAGGACTTCGATGCGAGCTTCGTCAAAGAATTTCATGGGTTTTCGGGGGCCAGAAGCGCGAAAGCCCTATCTCGACGATAGGGCTTTCGTCGCGGAAGGATTGACTGCTTAGGCGGCGGCCGGAACGATGCTGACTACGCGACGCTTGGTCGGGCCCTTGACGGCGAACAGCACCGTACCTTCGATCTTGGCGAACAGCGTATGGTCCTTGCCCATGCCGACGTTGTCGCCGGGATGGAACTCGGTGCCGCGCTGACGCACGATGATGCTGCCGGCGGAAATCAATTCGCCGCCATAGCTCTTGACGCCAAGGCGTTTCGATTCCGAGTCGCGGCCGTTGCGGGAACTGCCGCCTGCTTTTTTGTGTGCCATGTTTTAGCTCCTGATTCTCTCGTCGGGCTCAGGCGGCAATGCCGCTGATCTCGATTTCGGTGAAGTTTTGGCGATGGCCCTGGTGCTTCTGGTAGTGCTTGCGACGGCGCATCTTGAAAATGGTGACCTTGGGATGACGGCCCTGAGATATCACTTTCGCGGTGACCGTGGCACCGGCGAGCATGGGAGAACCGATCTTGACCGATTCGCCTTCGCCGACCATGAGCACCTGGTCGAGAGTGATTTCAGTGCCTACATCAGCCGGTATCTGTTCTATTTTGAGTTTTTCGCCGGCAGCAACGCGATACTGCTTACCACCGGTTTTTATGACCGCATACATGATGAGAGACTCCAATGGGATGACGCAAAGAACCGCGCAGTATACAGAGTGAGCGGCGGCAGGTCAAATTCTTAACGTGCCGCGGCTGGCGTGTAGCCTATGGCCAGAGAAATGGCGTCGGCGGTTTCCTTGACCAATGCGGCCCAGTCCGCGCTGTGGCGCTCGGCCGGTGCCGAAACCGAGAGCCCGGCGACCAGTTCGCCGGTGTCGTCGCGCACCGGCGCGGCGATGCAGCGCAGACCCTGCTCGATTTCCTCGTTGTCGAAGGCCACGCCGTGGCGACGCGCGCGCTCCACTTCCCGCTCCAGCGCGCCGAGCGTGGTCAGCGAGGTCGGCGTATAGCCGGGCAGGCCGGTGCGCTTGGCGTACTCGCGCAGTTTTTGCGGGCCGTCCTCGGCCAGATAGAGCTTGCCCACGGCCGTGACATGCAGCGGCGCGCGGGCGCCGACCAGATGCACCACGCGCACCGAGGAGCGGCCGCTGGAGGTGCGCTCGACATAGACGATCTCGTCGCCCTGGCGCACGCCCAGATTCACGCTTTCCCCGAGTTGCTGGTGCAGGCGCTGCATCAGCGGCATGGCCGCCTGGCCGATGCTGATGCGCGACTTGACCACGTTGCCCAGTTCCAGCAGGCGAATGCCGAGCCGGTAGGTGCCGGGATCGGCGCGCTCGACGAAACCCGACGTGGCCATGGCGGCCAGGATGCGATGCGCGGTCGACGGATGCAGGCCCGTCTCCAGCGCCAGCTGCTTGAGGCTGACCGGATCGTGATGATAGGAAAGGACATCGAGCAGTTTCATCATGCGCTCGATGACCTGGATACCGCTGCGGGCTTCCGGCGCGGCATCCGCAGGCTTATGCGGCACGGCATTCTCTTCCTGGGTACGGGACTTCGGATACTATAACAAATGCCTTCACCGGCGATCGGCGACTATTTGCTTTGCATGCCTGGGATTCCGCTTCGGAGGCAGGCGACAACAACATAACGGAGTGAGTCCATGGCAAGGGTGCGCGTAGGGCTGTTTGTGACTTGTCTGGTGGATCTGATGCGCCCGCGCATCGGTTTTGCCGCCCTGAAGCTGCTGGAAACGGCCGGCTGCGAGGTGATCGTGCCGGAGAGCCAGACCTGCTGCGGCCAGCCGGCGTGGAATTCGGGCGACGCGCCGGGCGCCGTGGCACTGGCGAAAAAGACCATTGCCGAATTCGAGGGCTTCGATTATGTCGTCTCGCCTTCCGGCTCCTGCGGCGACCACATCCGTACCGAATACCCGACCCTGCTTGCCGCCGAACCCGGGTGGCGTGACCGCGCCACGGCCATGGCCAGCCGCACTTATGAACTGACCGACTTCCTGGTCACGGTGCTGAAGGTGGACAGCGTGCCGGGCGACCATGAAGGCAGCATCACCTATCACGATTCCTGCAGCGGCCTGCGCAGCATGGGCATCAAGGATCAGCCGCGCGCGCTGCTGGCGAAGATGAAGGGCGTCGAACTCAGGGAGATGAACGGCTGCGAGGAATGCTGCGGCTTCGGCGGCACTTTTTCGGTCAAGTTCGGCGAGGTCTCGGCCGCGATTGCCGAGCGCAAGTGCGACAACGTGCTGGCCAGCGGCGCCAAGGCCGTGGTCGGCGGTGACCTCGGCTGCCTGCTGAACATCGAGGGAAAGCTGCGGCGCATGGGTGACGAGAACACCAAGGTGCTGCATGTGGCGGAAATCCTCGCGGGAGACGCGTAATGGAAATCAAGTCCATGCGCTTCAAGGCCAACGCCGCGGGTTCGCTGGCCAATGTGGTGCTGCAGGGCAACCTGAAAAATGCCAAGGGCAAGTTCGTGACCAAGCGCGCCGAGGCGCTCAAGGATCTCGACGATTTCGAGGGCACGCGCGACGCGGCGGTGGCGATCCGCAACAAGGTGATCGACAACCTCGACCTGTGGCTCGAGCGCTTCGAACAGAAGGCGCAGGAGACGGGGGCCACGGTCATGTGGGCCAAGGACGGCGCCGAGGTCTGCCGCCTGGTGACGGAAATCGCCCGCAAGCACGGCGTGACCAAGGTCACCAAGTCGAAATCGATGCTCTCCGAAGAGGCCGGTCTCAACCAGGCGCTCGAAGCCGCCGGCATCCAGCCGGTGGAAACCGATCTCGGCGAATACATCCTGCAGGTCGACAACAACGAGCCGCCCAGCCACATCATCGCGCCGGCCGTGCACAAGAGCCTCGACGACGTCGCCGACCTGTTCCACAAGGTACATGGCACGCCGCGCAAGACCGAGATTCCGGCGCTGACCAGGGAAGCGCGCGAAGTGCTGCGCGGGCATTTCCTCTCGGCCGAGATGGGCCTCTCCGGCGGCAATTTCCTCGTCGCCGAGACCGGCTCGGTGGCGCTGGTGACCAACGAAGGCAATGGCCGCATGGTCACGACCATGCCCAAGGTGCATGTGGTCATCACCGGCATCGAGAAGGTGATCCCGACGCTGGAGGACTTGTCGACCCTGATGCGCCTGCTGCCGCGTTCGGCCACCGGCCAGTCGATTTCCAACTACTTCTCGATCCTGACCGGAGTCAAGAAGCCGGAAGAACACGACGGCCCCGAGCATCTCTACTTCGTGCTGGTCGACAGCGGTCGCGCCGACGTGGTCGGTGGCGATTTCCACGCCATGCTGCGCTGCATCCGCTGCGGCGCCTGCATGAACCATTGCCCCGTGTACCAGACCATCGGCGGCCACGCCTACGGCTGGGTCTATCCGGGTCCGATGGGCTCGGTGCTGACGCCGCTGTATGCGGGCATGGAAAATTCGATCGACCTGCCGCATGCGGCGACGCTGTGCAACCAATGCGGCGTCGTCTGCCCGGTCGGGATACCGCTGCCCGACCTGTTGCGCCGCCTGCGCGAAAAGCAGACCGAGCGCGGCCTGCGCCCGCTCAAGGAACGCATCGGCCTGCGCCTCTGGGCCTGGGTCGCGCAACGGCCGAAGCTCTATGCGCTGGGAGCGAGCCTTGGCGCGCGCTACCTGAAATGGCTGGCCGGCGATGCGGATCGCATCCGCCTGCTGTCGACCGCGCCGGAATGGTCGCTGGGGCGCGATTTCCCGGCGCCGCAGGGCAAGACCTTTCGCGAGCTTTATGCCGCGCGGCAGAAGATAAACAAGGAGGCGGCATGAGTTCTCGTGAAGACATTCTCGGCCGCGTGCGCGCCGGGCTCCAGCGCAACGCCGGCAATGCCGCGGTCGGCCGCGAGGTGATGGCCGCCGCCCTGTCCAGCCGCAGCCAGGGGCCGAAGCCGGCCATGGACACGGCGCCGCAGGCGCTGCTGGAGCGCTTCCGCGTCAAGTCGGAAGCACAGTCGAGCACCGTCGATATCGTGGTTGCGGAGGCCGAGGTGCCGACCGCGATCGCGCGTTACCTGACGGCCATGAAGCTGCCGAAAGCCGCCGTCGCCCAGCCGGCGCTGGCGGCGCTGGACTGGGCCGGCGCGGGGCTCGCGGTCGAATTGCGCGGCGCACGCGACGCCGACCTGGTCGGCATCACCGGCTGCTTTTGCGCCGTGGCCGAAACCGGCACGCTGATGATGTGCTCCTCGCCCGCTACGCCGGCCGCCGTCAGCCTGTTGCCGGAGACGCACATCGCGGTGGTGCATGCCTCGCGCATCCTGCCTTACATGGAAGACGCCTGGAACCTCGCGCGCGCGGAACTTGGCAGCCTGCCGCGGGCCGTGAATTTCATCTCGGGTCCTTCGCGCACCGGCGACATCGAACAGACCATCGTGCTCGGCGCGCACGGGCCCTACCGCGTGCATCTGGTGATCGTCGAGGACTGAGATGCGCCGGCTGCTGATTCTTGTGGCGATGCTTTTCGCCGTGGCGCCAGCGCCAACTCTTGCCCAGATCGGCGACGAGGTGCTGCCGCCGGTCTTCGTCGAAACCCTGCTCGAACTGCCCGACGACGCGGCGCAGGCGGCCAAGTCGGGCAGGCGCCTGCTGCTGTATTTCGGCCAGGTTGGCTGTCCCTACTGCAAGGAGCTGATGCAGACCAGCTTCACGCAGAAGGCCATCGTGGACAAGGTGGCCAGGCACTTCCTGCCGATCGCCTTCAACCTGTTCGGCGACCGCGAAGTGACCTGGTTCGACGGCAAGGTCCGCAGCGAAAAGGAATTCGCCAAATTCCTCAAGGTGCAGTTCACGCCGACGCTGCTGCTGCTCGACGAGAAGGGCAGGATCATCGCGCGCATCAACGGCTATTACCCGCCGCATCGTTTCTCCGCCGCGCTCGACTATTCGATCAAACGCCTGGAAGCCAAACTGCCGTTTGCCGAGCACATGAAATCCGTGCCGCAGACCGGCGCCGGCGCCGCGCTCAATGAGCAGTCCTTCTTCGTCAAGCCGCCCTTCAACCTCGCGCGGAAGTCGGGCGGCAAGCCGCTGGCGGTGCTGTTCGAGACCCGCCATTGCGCGCCCTGCGACGAACTGCATAGAGAAGGCTTCACGCGCGACAAGACGCGGGCGGCGCTGGCGCCTTTCGACGTCGCGCGCTTTTCCCTGTCGGGACGCGAGACGCTGACCACGCCGGACGGACGCCGCAGCACGGCGCAGGCCTGGGGCCGGGAACTCAAGATCAGCTACACGCCGAGCGTGGTGTTCTTCGATGACCGCGGCCGCGAGGTGTTCCGCCTCGAAGCCTACCTGCGGCCCTTCCACTTCACCTCGTCCTTCGAGTACGTCTCCAGCGGCGCCTACAAGAAGGAGCCCGAGTTCCAGCGCTTCCTGCAGAACAAGGCCGAGCACATGAAGCAGGCCGGCGAAAAACTGGACTTGTGGAACTAGGAAAATCCCTCAGGCCCGTCCGGCGCGCCAGCGCTTTTCCAGTTCGATGATGCCCATCGCCACCAGCGCGATGGCGGCGATCTCGCCCCAGGCGCGGGCGTCGATCGGCGCGGTGGCGAAGGCGGCATTGAGCGGCGCCCAGTAGGTGATGGCCATCTGCAGCGTCAGCTGCAGGCCGGCGCCGACCCATACCCATGGATTCGAGAAGGCGTTGATGGCGGTGACCGGCAGGCGCAGCGAGCGGCAGTTGAACAGATAGACGGTCTCGATCGCGACGAACACGTTCATCGCGATGGTGCGCGCTTCGGCCATGGACTGGCCGCGCTCGCCGGCCAGCAGGAACATGCCGAAGGAGCCGGCCAGCATCAGGCTGCCGACCAGCACGATGCGCCCGACCAGCACCGCATCGAGCACCGGCGATCCCGGCGGCCGCGGCGGCCGGTGCATGATGCCGCGCTCGGCCGGCTCGAAGGCCAGCGGCAATCCGAGCAGCACCGCGGTGGTCATGTTGATCCAGAGGATCTGCAGCGGCGTGATCGGCAGCGTGGCGCCGGCGACGATCGCGGCGAGGATCACCAGGCCCTCGCCGAAGTTGGTTGGCAGGGTCCAGGTGATGAACTTCACCAGGTTGTCGTAGATGCCGCGCCCTTCCTCGACCGCCGCCTCGATGGTGGCAAAGTTGTCGTCGGTCAGCACCATGGCCGCGGCTTCCTTGGCCACGTCGGTGCCGCCCAGGCCCATGGCGATGCCGATGTCGGCCTGCTTCAGCGCAGGTGCGTCATTGACGCCGTCGCCGGTCATCGCCACCACCTCGCCCTGCGCCTGCAGCGCGCGCACCAGTCGCAGCTTCTGTTCCGGTTCGACGCGGGCGAAGACGTTGACGCGGCCGGCCGCCGCCTGCAGCGCCTGATCGTCCAGGCGCGCCAGATCGCGACCGCTCAGCACCTCGGCGCTGTTGCCGTCCTTGACGATGCCGATCTGGGCGGCAATCGAGCGTGCCGTCTCGGCGTGATCGCCGGTGATCATTTTCACCATGATGCCGGCGGCATGGCAGGTGCGCACCGCGGCAATCGCCTGCTTGCGCGGCGGGTCCATCATCGCAGCCAGGCCGAGAAACACCAGGCCCGAGTCGAGCGCCTGCTCGCTCAGTTGCTCGCCGGCGTGGCGCCGCGCCAGCGCCAGTATGCGCAGGCCGCGCGCGGCCATGCCGGCGGCGGCCACGGCGATCAGTTCGCGTCCGCCGGCATCGAGCGCAATTTCGCGGCCGTCGGCGCGGAGCAGCGCGCTGCAGGCCGGCAGGATTTTTTCGATGGCGCCCTTGGCGTAGACGGTTGGCCGCCCGTCCACCTGGTGCTGCGTGGCCATGGTCTGGCGCGCCGAATCGAAGGGCAGCTCGTCCTGGCGCGGGAACAGGTGACGCAAGGTGGTTTCGTCCAGGCCGGCCTTGCGCGCCGCCACCAGCAGGGCGATTTCGGTGGGGTCGCCGGCGTGTTGGACCCTGTCTGCCGGGGAGGCCGCTTTGCGGGCCGGCAAGCGTCGACTTTCCGGACTCAGCGCGGCGTCGTTGCACAGCGCCCCCGCGATCAGCGTTTCGCGCAGCGCCGGGCCGGGTTCGCCGCCGCTCAAGGCGCCTTCCGGCGCATAGCCGCGGCCCTCGACCATGACGCTGGTGCCGGCCGCCCAGAGTTCGGTGACGGTCATCGCGTTCTCGGTCAGCGTGCCGGTCTTGTCCGAGCAGATCACCGTGGTGCTGCCGAGGGCTTCCACCGCGGGCAGGTGGCGGATGATCGCGCGCCGCCTGGCCATGCGGCCGACGCCGATCGCCAGGGTGATGCTCATCGCGGCCGGCAGACCTTCCGGGATGGCGCCGACGGCCAGCGCCACGGCCGCCATCAGCATGTCGGTCGTCGTCTCGCCTCTGGCTACGCCGATGACGAAGGTGAGTGCGGCGAGGCCGAGGATCACCCACAGCAGCAGCCCGGCGAACTCGCCCATCTTCTTCGTCAGCGGCGTGGCGATTTCGGGCGCGCTGGCGATCAGGCCGGAGATGCGGCCGGTCTCCGTCGCGTTGCCGGTGGCGACCACCAGGCCGTGGCCCTGGCCGGCCACCACCGTGGTTCCGGCATAGGCCATGTTGCGGCGGTCGGCGAGCGCAGTGTCGTCCGGCAGTTCCTCATCATGCTTGTCGACCGGCGCGGCCTCGCCGGTGAGCTGGGCCTCGACGGTGCGCAGCTGCTTGCCGGAAATGATGCGCAGGTCGGCCGGCACCTTGTCGCCGGCGGTGAGCCAGACCACGTCGCCCGGCACCAGATGCACCGCATCGATGCGCCGCCGTCGGCCCGCGCGCAGCACCGTGACCTCGGTCGCCAGGGCCTGCGCCAGCGCCGCCAGCGCGGCCTCGGCCTTGCTTTCCTGGAGATAGCCGATCACGGCATTGACCAGCACCACGCCGAAGATGACCGAGCTGTCGACCCATTCGCCGAGGCCCGAGGTGACCATCCCGGAACCGATCAGCACCAGCACCAGGGGTTCCTTCAGTTGCGCGAAAAAGCGTTGCAGCGCGCTGCGTCCCGGCTGCTGGCTGGGGCGGTTGGGGCCGTGGCGCAGTAGACGCTCGGCCGCCTCCGCTTCGCTCAGGCCGTGCGCCGGGTCCACCTCATGGCGGGCCAGGGCGTCTGCCGCGGATGCGGCGTGCCACTGCAGCTTGCCGCGTTCCGGCGGCGAGTGAGATGTCATCATCGGTTCAATTATGCACCGATGATGCGGCCCGGACGTGCCCGGCCGCAGGCTGCCTGGCCCGGCTATACGGCGGGCAGCAGCACCCGCAAGGCGGCACCCGTGTCCGCCGGTCCGCGACCGATGTCCAGCGTGCCGCCATGAAGTTCGGCGATGCGCCCGACGATGGACAGCCCGAGCCCGCTGCCCGAAGAGTTGGCGCTGGCGCTACGGTAAAAGCGTTGCCGCACCCGCTCGCGCTGGTCGGCGGCAATGCCGCTGCCGTTGTCGCTGACGGTCAGCACGGCGCGCTTGCCCGCGGCCGCGATGGATACTTCGATGCGCGTGGCGCCGCTGTGGCGCAAGGCATTGTCCACCAGGTTGCGCAGCAGCACTTCGAGCAGCAGTGCATCGCCCTGCACGCGCGCGTCGCCCTCGCGCAGCGAGAGTTCGCAGCCGCGTTCGATGGCCTCGCCGGCGCTCATGGCCAGGACCGCTTCGGCGATCGGCCGCAGCGCCACTTCCTGCATCGCCTGCGGCGTGCCGGCGTCCAGCCGCGCCAGGGTCAGCAACTGCGCCACCAGGTGCGTGGCGCGGTCGCAGCCGGCGATGATCTGCTCCAGGGCGTGCCGTCTTTCGGCGTGATCGACGGCCGCCAGCGCGACTTGCGCCTGCGCCTTCAGCGCGGCCAGCGGCGTGCGCAGTTCATGGGAGGCGTCGGCGGTGAAGCGGCGCTCGTTGTCGAGCGCCCGCGTGATGTCGGCAAACAGGCTGTTGAGCCGGGTCACCAGCGGGGCGACCTCGGCGGGAAGGCTCGTGTCGGGCAGCGCATCGAGCCGGTCGGCGGCGCGCGCCTCGACGTCGCGCGCGAGCTGGCGCAGGGGCGCCAGCGCATAGCCGATGGCGATCACCAGCAGCAGTGCCAGCGTGGGCAGGGCGTAGAGCATGGGCTTGAGCAGTTGCTCGGCAATCTCGGCGGCGACCTCGTCGCGCTCCTGGGCGAAGTGCGCGGCCGAGGTGCTCGGCGGATGGGCCAGCAGCTCTTGCAGTTCATGGTGCGCTTCGCGCCAAGTGATGAAGGCCGTCAGCAGCCAGACGCTGGCGACCGCCAGCAAGGTCAGGCCGACCAGCCGGGTGCGCAGGGAGAAGGGGCGTCTCATGGTTGGGGGCCGCTTTTTGGCACGGCGTAACCGACGCCGCGCAGGGTGCGGATGGCATCGGCGCCGAGCTTGCGTCGCAGGTGATGGATGTAGACCTCGACCGTGTTGCTGCCGATTTCGTCGCCCCAGGCATACAGGTGCTGCTCCAGCTGTGCGCGCGACAGCGCGCGCCCGGGCTGCTGCATCAGGGCGTGCAGCAGCGCGTATTCCTTGGCCGAGAGCTCGACGTCGCGGCCGCCGCAGGCGACCTGCCGCGTCGATGGATCGAGGGTGATGCCGGCGGCGGCCAGCACCGGTGCCGGCTGGCCCCCGGCGCGGCGCAACAGTGCGCGCAGGCGTGCCGTCAATTCACCCAGATCGAAGGGCTTGACCAGGTAGTCGTCGGCGCCGGCATCGAGGCCGCGGATGCGGTCATCGACGGTGTCCCGCGCGGTGAGGACCAGCACCGGCAGGGTCTTCTGCTTCGCGCGCAGGTGGCGCAGCACGTCGAGGCCGTCGCGGCGCGGCAGGCCGAGGTCGAGCACCACGGCCGCGTAATCCTCGGTCATCAGCGCCGTTTCGGCGCTGACGCCGTCCCTGACCCAGTCGACGGCGTGGTCGGCCTGGCGCAGGCCGACCTGCAGCGCGTCGCCGAGCAGGGCATCGTCTTCAACCAGTAGGATTCTCATGATTCATGTGCCGCATCTTCCTAGTTCCGGCCGCTGTGCTTAAGGTCGGTGAAGCCGGCCTTGGCCTGCACTGAATCTCGGCCATGCCTGGTTTTCCAGCCCGTGATCATCGCCAGCACGAGATTCTCGCGGTGCAGCCAACTGCTGACGATGACGCCGGCAATGTGTATGCCGACGACCGCCATCATGCCATTGGCGGCGCCTTCATGCAGTTCTTCCATGAAGTGGCCGCCGACGTCCTCGTACACGGCCCAGCCGCTGGCCGCGGCGGCCAGGCCGAAGCCAAGCAGGAGGAAAATCGCCACGGCACCGGCCGGGTTGTGGCCGACATAGTGCTGCGGCTTGCCGTCGAGCAACGACTTCAGATAGTCGATCAGCTTGCGCGGCGTCGGCAGGAACTCGGCAAAGCGCGAATAGCCGCCACCGATGAAGCCCCACAGCAGCCGAAACACGATCAGGCCGGCCAGCGTATAGCCGGCGATGACGTGGATGTCGCGCAGCTTTTCCGATTCCGACGTTAGGAAGGCGGTGGCAAAACTCGCCACCAGCGACCAGTGGAAGATTCGCGTCGGCAGGTCCCAGACGCGGACGGACTTGGTATCGGCATGCATGGCGGACCTCACTTTGGAATTTGAACCCAGCGCTCGCTGTACTCGCCCGCGGCCGCCCTGGTATGGCAGGCGCCGCAGTTGGCCGGGCTCTTGATCGAAGCGCGCTGCCAGGTTGCGGCAGGCACCTCGCGGTGCTTCTTGTCGAAGCGGGCAGACTGCGTGATGCGCAGCAGCGGCTTGCCCTGCGCATCGCGGGTGTCGCCGGTCTTGCGGCCGCCGGCGTTTGCCAGCAGAAAGTTGGTGATGGCGACACGGCGCTTGTCGTCGATGCTGGCGTCCGAGCCGAAGTGGTGCGACAGGTCGCCCATCATGGCGCGCCACGAATCGGCATGCAGCATCTGCGGCGGATAGGCCATGTGGCAGGAGCCGCATTCTTCTTCGAAGGCGGCGTGCTTCGGCAGGCTGTAGCTGTCGGCCTGGGCCGTCAGCGCGACCAGCAACAGGGCGGCGGGGAGAAGTTTTTTCATCAGGGTCTCCGGATCATTTGAGGGTCAATAGCCAGGCCATGACGTCGGCTTTTTCCTGGGCGCTGCAGACCCGGTTGAGGGTGTCGTTGCAGTTGCGGCGGAACCACTTGTCCACCTTGGCGGCATCGGTGAAGCGCTCGGCATTGACCGCCGGCGCCAGCGGGGTGATGGCCTTCTCGGTCTTGGCGTGGCGGCCGGCCTGGGTCGGCTTGTCGGTGTGACAGGAGGAACAGCTCCACTCGCCGCCTTGCTTGCTGGTGAAGAAGCGCGCGCCGCGCTGGGCGGAGGCGGCAGTGCCGGCTTCTTTCTCGAAGCGCGTCAGGAAGTCGCGCGGGGTTTCGGCCGAGGCAGTCGCCGCGAACAGCGCGGCCGCAATGATGAGCAGGTGTCGCATCGGAATCTCCATGAGTGTTGAGTGAGACGAATCATGGAGGGCGCCGCTTAAACGGCGCTTAAGGCCGGCAGAACGAGCTACTTTTTCGGCGCCTTGTAGAAGTCGCGCAGCGAGGCATAGCGTTCGGCGCGCACCGCGCGCACATGCTGGATCGCGTTCTTCATCGGAATGCCGGCCTGGACCAGGGTCTCGGCGGCGATCAGCAGGCTGCTTTCGAGCACTTCGGGAATCACCTCGGTGGCGCCGGCGGCCTTGAGGCGGGCGACATCCTTGTCGTCGCTGGTGCGCACCACGATGGGAATCGCCGGCCGGGTGCTGCGCACGATGCGCACCACGCGTTCGGCCGAGCGCGCGTCGGGATAGCTGACGACCACCGCGCGGGCGCGGGAAATGCCCGCCGCCTGCAGTACCTCGGGCCGGTCGGCATTGCCGAAGACGACGTTGATGCCTTTGGTGCGCGCCTCGGCGATGCGTTGCGGGTCCACGTCGAGGGCGATGAAGGGGATTTCCTCGATGGCGAGGAATTCGGCAATGCGGCTGCCGGTGCGGCCGTAGCCGCAAATCACCACGTGCTGGCCGAGGTCGAGGCTATGCACGGCGATGTCGTGGATCGCGGTGGCCTTGTGCGCCCAGTCGCCGCGTCCCAGGTCGCCCGACAGCCGGGCCGCGCGTTCGATCAGGAAGGGCGCGATGAACATCGACAACAGCATGGCCGACAGCGTGATCTGGAACACGCCGATGCTGACCAGCTGCAGTTGTTGCGCCAGCTGGATCAGGACCAGGCCGAACTCGCCGGCCTGCGCCAGTTGCGCCGAGGTGCGCAGGCTGGCCGCCAGCGGCGTCTTCGCCAGGCGCGTGATGAACAGCATCACCACGGCCTTGCCGGCGATCAGCAGCGCCACGGCCAGCGCCAGCTTGTGGGCATTGGCCAGCACGAAGCGGAGGTCGAGCATCATGCCGATGGTGACGAAGAACAGGCCGAGCAGGATGTCGCGGAACGGCCGGATGTCGGCTTCGACATGGTGGCGATAGGCCGTCTCGGAGATCAGCATGCCGCCGACGAAGGCGCCGAGCGCCAGCGACAGCCCGCTCTGGGCGGTCAGGAAGGACAGGCCGACGACGATCCAGAGTGTCGTCAGCACCAGCAGTTCGCTGGACTTGTATTGTGCAGCGGCGTCGAAAATCCGACCGATCAGTCTCTGTCCTGCCCAGATCAGCAGCGCCAGCACGGCGACCGCCTGTGCCGCGGCCACCGCCAGCGAGCGCAGCAGATCGTCGCCCGAGGCGGCCAGCGCCGGCAGCAGGATCAGGCAGGGCGCCACGGCAAGGTCCTGGAACAGCAGCACGCCCATGGTCTGCCGTCCGGAGCGCGAATGCAGTTCGAAGCGCTCGGAGAGCATGCGCGCGACGATCGCGGTGGAGGACATCGCCACCGCCAGCCCGACCGCGATGCTGCTGCGCCAGCCCTGGTCGTAGGCCAGCGCGGTGACCAGGCCGGTGCCCAGCGCGGTCAGCGCCATCTGCGCCGGGCCGAAGCCGAACACCAGCGCGCGCATCGCCTGCAGGCGCTTCAGGCTGAATTCGAGGCCGATCGAAAACATCAGGAAGACGATGCCGAACTCGGCGAAGCTGTCCACCGCGGAGTTTTCGGTCAGCCGCGCCAGGCCGTGCGGTCCCAGTGCGATGCCGATCACCAGGTAGGCCAGCATCGAGGGCAGCTTGTAGCGGCGCGCGACGGCGACGGCGCCGACCGCGGCGCTGAGCAGGAGCAGGATCCAGAGCAGGTTGGAATGCATGGCAAGATGATAACGCGAGCCTGCACTTGTCATGCCGGCATGGGTAAAATGCCGGCAATAATTCCCTTGTCCTGTGGTTCGCGCCATGACCGAAAAGGTTTCGCAACGCCGCCTGCGTTATGGCGAATTCCTCAGCGCCGTGCGCGTCAAGCAGCGCCGCGTGAGCTATCGCGACGTGCATGCAGATGCGGGCCGCAGGCCGAAGCCGCGGCGCTTGCGGCTGCTCGATGTGCATCGCCTGCTGACGCCCTATGTCAGCGTGCGTTTCATGGAGCAGCTGCGTGCCGTGGTGCCCCTGGCGCTGTTCCTCGCCCTGTTCCAGATCGCCGCGCTGCGCGTCGACGTCCAGCAGGGAGAGCTGATCGCCTTCGGCATGCTGGCGGTGATGCTGGGTCTGATGCTGTTCATGGACGGCGTCAAATACGGGCTGATGCCGTTTTCCGAGAACATCGGCTTCAACCTGCCGAATCGCGCCGCACCCGCGGTGGTGCTCGGCTTCGCCTTTCTGCTGGGCGGCATCGCCACCTTCGCCGAGCCGGCGATCGGCGCCCTGCGCGCGGCGGGCGGCGGCGTCGATCCCTTGCGCGCGCCCTGGCTGCATCTGCTGCTGACGCGATATCCCGACCGGCTGGTGCTGGCGGTCGGCATCGGCGTCGGCCTTGCCGTGGTGGTCGGCATGCTGCGCTTCTTCTTCGCCTGGCGCATGAAGACGCTGATCATCGCCACCCTGCTGCCCTGCCTCGCGCTCACGGCCTATGCCGGACTCGACCCGCGACTGGCGCCGATCATCGGCCTGGCCTGGGATTGCGGTGCGATCACCACCGGCCCAGTGACGGTGCCCCTGGTGCTGGCGCTGGGCATCGGGGTCGCCGCCGCCGCCGGGCAGGAGGACAACCCGCTGGCCGGTTTCGGCATCGTCACCCTGGCCTCGCTGTTTCCGGCGATCGCGGTAATGCTGGTCGGCATCGGCCTGGTGGCCGAAGTGCCCGATCCCGCGGCCTTGCCGCCGATAGTCGGCGCCGACGCCACGGCGGCATGGTGGGACCAGACGCCCGTGGCGGAACTGATCGCCGCCCTGCGCGCGATCGGCCCGCTGATCCTGCTGCTCTGGCTGGTGCAGCGCCTTCTGCTCGGCGAGGCGGTCAAGCAGCGCAACCTGGTGGTCTACGGCGTGGTGGTGGCGGTGCTCGGCATGGCCTTGTTCAATCTCGGCCTGACGGTCGGCCTGATCCCGCTCGGCAACCAGGCCGGGGCCACCGTGCCGGCGGCCTTCAGCGCGGCGGCGGGCGGCGAGGCGCTGTATCCCTATCCGCTGGGCATTGGTCTGACGCTGATTTTCGCCGTGACCCTCGGTTATGGCGCCACGGTGGCCGAGCCGGCGCTGAATGCGATGGGGACCACGGTGGAAAACCTGACCGACGGCGCCTTCCCCAAGCAGTTGCTGATCCAGGCCGTGGCGGCCGGCGTGGCGCTGGGCATCGCGCTGGGCGTGGCGAAGATCATCTTCGGCTGGTCGATGCTGCCGCTGCTGCTGGGCGGCTACACGGTCGCGCTGGCCGGAACGCTGTGGTCCAGCGAGGAGTACGTGGCGCTGGCCTGGGACAGCGCCGGCGTCACCACCGGTCCGGTCACCGTGCCGCTGGTGCTGGCGCTCGGGCTCGGCCTGGGCCAGGCGGTGGGTGCGGCGGAAGGCTTCGGCATCCTGGCCATGGCCTCGTTCGGTCCGATCATTTCGGTGTTGCTGGTGGGCCTCTGGATTCGTCGCAGCGCGGAAATCGCTGCACGGGGAGAAAGCTAGACATGAAACAACGCGACGAAATCGTGGTGCTGACCGATGCGGTGCTGATCACCTGCATCGTGCAGCGCGGTGTGGCCGATACCGTGGTCGATGCGGCGACCGAAGCCGGGGCGCAGGGCGCGACGATCTTCTACGCGCGCGGCACCGGGGTGCGGCAGAAGCACCTCGGCGTGCTCGGCATCACCGTGAACGCCGAGAAGGAAGTGATCTACATCGTCGCCCCGGCCGATCACGCCGATCACATCTTCGAGCGGGTGTTTGTCGCCGCCAAGCTGGACACGCCGGGCATGGGCATGATCTACATGTCGCCGCTGGAAAAGATGGCGACCTATGTGCCGCCCGAGGTCGCCGCGCGTTTCGGCCGCCATGACTGAGGCCGTGCAACTGCCGCCGCTGCGCGGCGACTACCGCATCATCACCTGCGTGATGCCAGCCGGGCGCGGCGCCGAGGTGCTCGAAGCCCTGCGCCGCGAGCAGGGCGTGGTCAGCGCCAGCATTCACCATGCGCGCGGCATAGGCACGCACAGCCTGCGCCATCGCGTGTATTCGGACGAGAAGCAGGTGCTGACCGCGGTGGTCGAGGCGGCGCAGGGCGATGCGGTGTTCGAACTGATCTACTACGCCGCCGGGCTCAATGCGCCGCACGCCGGCATGGTGATGATGGGCCATGCCTTCCGTGCCGCGGGCATCGCCCCGGCGGCGCCCGGAGAAGACGTGCAGTAGTCCTCGGCAAATTCGCGGCGGCGACCGCGCGCTATTTGACCACCGTCACCGGGCAGGGCGCGAGATGAATGACTTCCCTGGCCACCGATCCCATCAGCGCACTGACCAGCGCGCCGGCGCCATGCGAGCCCATCACGATCGCGTCGGATTGGCGCTCGCGCGCGATGCGGGCGATGGTTTCCGCCACGGGACCGATCGCCAGTTCGGGAACGTAGGAGATGCCTGCGGCGTCGAGCAGCGCCCGCGCCGAAGCCATGGCATCGCCGCCGCGGGTTTCCTGCATGGCTTCGATTTCCCGCGCCGGCATGTGGCCACGAACTTCCGGCGCATCGATCGGCGCCTGGACATTGAGCATCACGATCTCGTAGTCGGCGCAGCTATTCGCCAGTTGGACGACATGGCGCGCTACGCGATCGGAATGCTCGGAACCATCCACCGGAAGCAGTATTTTCATGGCCTGACCTTCGTATTCTGGGACGCTCGAGTTTAGCGCATTCCGCTTCGGCATTGCTCTCGCGGGGAATGACAAAGACGGCGCCAGTGCTTCCGGGGTGGCGGATCGCAGCCGGCGGGCTGCTACAATCCGCCGACAAAAGCCAAGGGGAGTAGTAGATGAGAACGTCGCGCCGAACAGCCGCATTCCGGTCCGCAATGGGGACCTTGACCGCATTTGCCGCGTTGCTGTTGGCGACTCCGCTGGCGCAGGCTGCGGAGGGCGTCGTCGCATCCCCGGCCCTATTCGGCATTCCCGTCGATTTCATCCTGTTTGGCGCGACGCTGCTCGGCGTGGCGCTGTTTCACCATTACGTGCTGCAGGTGGCGCTGACCGGACTGGTCACCATCACGACCTACAAGATTCTGTTCACCGGATTCAAGACCGGTGCCGGCATCGCCGGCTTCGGCGCGCACATGGGGCACGAATGGGTGCTGCTGGTCAATCTGCTCGGCCTGCTGGTCGGCTTCGCCCTGCTGGCGCGCCATTTCGAGGACAGCGGCGTACCCGAGGTGCTGCCCAAGTTGCTGCCTGAAGGCTGGCTGGGACCCTTCATGCTGCTGGTGATCATCTTCGTGTTGTCGGGCTTCCTCGACAACATCGCCGCCGCGCTGATCGGTGCCACGGTGGCGGCCAGCGTGTTCAAGCGCAAGGTGCATATCGGCTACCTCGCGGCCATCGTCGCCGCGTCCAATGGCGGCGGCGCCGGCTCGGTGGTCGGCGACACGACGACGACCATGATGTGGCTGGACGGCGTCAGCCCGCTCGACGTGGTCGAAGCCTATGTGGCCTCGGGCGTAGCGCTGGTGGTGTTCGGCATTCCCGCCGCCCTGCTGCAGCACAAGCACATGGCCATCAGCCGCGAATTCAAGGCCGCCCATCGCATCGACTGGGCGCGCGTCGGCATCGTGGTCTTCATCCTGGTCGGCGCGATCGTCGCCAACGTCACCGTGAACCTGAAGTTCGCCGCACTGGCCGAGCACTTCCCCTTCCTCGGCGTCGCGGTCTGGGTCGCGCTGCTGCTCGCGGTGCCCTTGCGCCGGCCGGAGTGGAGCCTGGTTCCGGGCGCCTTCAAGGGCTCGGTGTTCCTCCTGTCGCTGGTCACCTGCGCCTCGATGATGCCGGTAGAGGAACTGCCGCCGGCGTCCTGGCCGTCGGCGCTCGCGCTGGGTTTCATTTCCGCCGTGTTCGACAACATTCCGCTGACCGCGCTGGCCTTGAAGCAAGGCGGCTACGACTGGGGCTTCCTGGCCTATGCGGTGGGTTTCGGCGGCTCGATGCTGTGGTTCGGTTCTTCGGCCGGCGTTGCGGTCGCCAACCTGTTTCCCGAGGCCAAGTCGGTCGGCCAGTGGCTGCGCCACGGCTGGTTCATTCCGATCGGCTACGTGGTCGGCTTCTTCGCGCTGCTGGGCATCCTCGGCTGGCATCCGCACGAAAAGCACAAGGATGTGGCGCCGGCGGCGCAGATGCAGCAGGCCGCACCTGCGGTGATGCCAGCGCCGTCCGCAAGGGATACCGCCCCCGGCTCCGCCGGAGGCACAACTCCGGCGATCGGATCGCCGGGCTACCAGTAGGCGCGGACCTCGCCCGGGGCGTCGGCGATCCTGGGTGAGGGCTCTTGAATTTTTCGTGAAACGCAGCATCTAAGCCTGCGTGCGTGGGCGCATGTGCGCCGCCGACGCCGTTCGCGTATTTCCCTGGAGAACCGCAATGAAACGCATCGTACTGTTTCTGGTCACCAACCTTGCCGTGATGCTGGTGCTGTCGATCGCCGCCAGCCTGCTGGGGGTGAACCGTTACCTGACCGCCAACGGCCTCGACATGGGCATGCTGCTGGGTTTTGCCGGCATCATCGGCTTTGGCGGCGCCTTCATTTCCCTGGCCATGTCGAAGATGATGGCCAAGTGGTCCACCGGTGCCCATGTCATCGACAGTCCGTCGACCTCGACCGAGTTCTGGCTGGTCGAAACCGTGCGCAAGCTCTCGGCCAAGGCCGGCCTGGCGATGCCCGAGGTGGCGATCTACGAAGGCGCGCCGAATGCCTTCGCCACCGGCCCGAGCAAAAACAATTCGCTGGTTGCCGTATCCACCGGCCTGTTGCAGAGCATGAGCAAGGAGGAAGTCGAGGCGGTGCTGGCGCATGAAGTCAGCCACGTCGCCAATGGCGACATGGTCACGCTGACCCTGATCCAGGGCGTCGTCAATACCTTCGTCATCTTCCTGTCGCGCGTCGTCGGCTACCTGGTCGACAGTTTCCTGCGCCGCGGCGACAGCCAGTCTTCCGGCCCCGGCATCGGCTACATGATCACGGTGGTGGTCTGCGACATCCTGTTCGGCGTGCTGGCCAGCATTGTCGTCGCCTGGTTCTCGCGCCAGCGCGAGTTCCGCGCCGATGCCGGCGCCGCCGGCCTGATGGGCTCGCCGCGGCCGATGATGGCGGCGCTGCAGCGCTTGGGCGGCATCGATGTCGAACCCTTGCCGAAGGCCCTGGCAAGTTCCGGCATTGCCGGCGGGCAGGGTTTGATGGCGCTGTTCGCCAGCCATCCGAGCATGGAAGAGCGCATCGCCGCGCTGGCCGCCCAAGGCCGCTGAAAGCGTGCGCGTCGGCCCGGATTACGGGCGCATAAGGGGCAAGGGTCGCCGGCTATAATCGGCGGCCCTTTTCTCTGGTCGCTGCCGTGTCCGATCGCCTTGCCGTGTTTTCCCAGTATCTGCTGCCCAAGCAGGCGCTTACCGCGCTCGCCGGCAAGTTCGCCACGGCGCGCGCCGGCGCCCTGACGACGGCGGTGATCCGCTGGTTCGTCGGCCGTTACGGCGTCAATATGGCCGAGGCGGCGAATCCGGACATTGCGAGTTATGCGAGCTTCAATGATTTTTTCACCCGCCCCCTGCAGCCCGGCGCGCGGCCTCTGGCGGCGGCCGATTTCATCTGTCCGGTGGATGGTGCGATCAGCCAGTTCGGCGCCATCCTGCGCGACCAGATATTCCAGGCCAAGGGCCATTCCTATTCGACGACGGCCCTGGTCGGCGGCGACGGCGAGCTCGCGGCGCAGTTTCAGGACGGCAGTTTCGCCACCCTCTACCTGAGCCCCAAGGATTACCACCGCATCCATATGCCCTGCGCGGGCCGCCTGTTGCGCATGATCCACGTGCCGGGCGATCTGTTCTCGGTCAATCCGGTCACGGCGCGCGGCGTGCCCGGGCTGTTCGCGCGCAACGAGCGCGTGGTCTGCGTGTTCGAGTCGGCACATGGCCCCTTCGTCATGGTGCTGGTCGGCGCCACCATCGTCGGCAGCATGGCCACGGTCTGGCATGGCGTGGTGAATCCGCCGCGCCCCGGGCAACTGCGCGAATGGCGCTACGCGGACCAGCAAGAACGCTTCGGCCAGGGCGAGGAAATGGGCCGCTTCCTGCTCGGCTCGACGGTCGTGTTGCTGTTTGCGCAAGGCGCGCTGAAGTTCAATGCCGAGTGGTCGCCGCAGCGGTCGATACGCCTCGGCGAGAAAATGGGCGAGCGCGCGGCTTAAGCGCCCTTCGCTTCAGGCGGCGGGCGCCAGCCGCCCGAAAGCCGGCGGCCGACGGGTACCCTGGCCTTTTCTTTCTCGACCTGCATCGGGTCCGGCCCGTCCGGCGGGCTCGCCCGGGCGCTTGGAACTCCTGATAAATCACATTCGGTTAGCTTGCTATCTATATTGATTCCATTAAATATTGCATGCACGCAATTCTTTCGTTTCGACGCCTAAGCCCTTGTTGCGTCTGGGGAAAACTTGATTGATTCTTGACCGACATCAAAAAGTGTCATAAAGTGGGATCTTGTGGGAAGTAGTGGGAAATTTTGGCCGGATGGCGGCTCGTTTTCCACCCTGGGGGAGATCCGATGTTCCAAGGTGCGGCGGCGCTGAATCTTGATGCCAAGGGCCGGATGGCCGTTCCGGCGCGGCACCGCGATGCCCTGGCGGCGGCTGGCGAAGGCCGCCTGGTGGTGACCGCCCACCCGCATCGCTGCCTGCTGCTCTATCCGCAGCCCGCCTGGGAGCCGATACGCGCGCAGATCCTGGCGGCGTCGAGCCTGCAGCTCGAATCGGCCATGGTGCGGCGTCTGCTGGTGGGTTTTGCCGAGGAGGTCGAACTCGATGGCGCCGGGCGTCTGCTGATTTCACCGTCGCTGCGCCAATACGCGGGGCTGGAAAAGGAAATCTGGCTGGTGGGCCAGGGGCGTCATTTTGAAATCTGGTCGGCCGCCGGCTGGCAGGCTCAGCAGGAGGCGATCTTCGCGGTGGGCGACAAGCTCCTGCCTCCGGGCCTGGAAAATCTTGCGTTGTGAGTGCCCGCTTTGACCGCGCATACCCACGTCAGCGTGCTGCTGGCCGAGGCGGTCGCTGCGCTGGCGATCCGGCCGGCGGGCATCTATGTCGATGCCACCTTCGGCCGCGGCGGACACAGCCGGGCGATCCTCGAATTGCTGGCAGCCGACGGGCGGCTGATCGCACTGGATCGCGATCCGGCGGCGATCGCTGCCGGCGCCGCGCTCGTCGATCCCAGATTCACTCTGGCGCATGCGGCCTTCAGCGAATTCGACGCGGTGCTGGACCGCTTCGGCGTCGGGCAGGTGGATGGCGTGCTGCTGGATATCGGGGTGTCGTCGCCGCAGCTGAATACGCCCGAACGGGGCATGAGCTTTCGTTTCGATGCGCCGCTGGACATGCGCATGGATACGACGCAGGGGGAGACCGCCGCCGAGTTCCTGGCGCGGGCATCGCAATCGGAAATAGAAAGGGTGGTCAGAGACTATGGCGAAGAACGGTTTGCTCATGCGATTGCAAAGGCGCTTGTTGCTGCTCGGGGCGAGCACGGTATTTCAAGGACAGGAGAGCTTGCCACGCTCGTGGCGCAAGTCGTCCGCACGCGGGAGCCGGGTCAGCATCCGGCGACGCGGACCTTTCAGGCTCTACGGATTCACGTCAATCGGGAGCTTGAAGAGCTGTCGCTAGCCCTGCCCAGGGCCGTCGCACGACTGGCGCCGGGCGGGCGCCTGGCCGTGATCTGTTTCCATTCCCTGGAGGATCGCATCGTCAAACGCTTTCTGCGCGATGCGGCGCAACCCCTGCAGCCGCCCAAGGGCGTGCCGGTGCGCGCGGTGGATCTGCCGCAGCCGGTGCTGAAGCTGGTGGGCAAGGCGATCTTCCCCTCGGCCGCCGAAATCGCCGCCAACCCGCGCTGCCGCAGTGCCGTGCTGCGCGTGGCGGAGAAGGTTTAACGTGAAACAGCATATTCGGAGCGACTGGTGCCGGTCGAGCGCAGCGAGCCAATCAACAGCCTCCCCGCGAGGGGGCGAGGCGGGGTTTCGCACCGCACGCGGTGCGCCGCCGCAGCCGGCTGGCTGTGCAAAGTCAGCCGTGGGCCGCGAAGCGGATGGGAGGGGCGGGCCTTCAATTCGCTTTTCGCGTGTTTCATTCTCGACGGGTGGCTCTCGCCGCCATGAGTGTTAGCGTGGTACGCATCAACTTCTTCCTGATCCTGATCGTGCTGGCCTGCGCGCTGTCGCTGGTCAGCGCCAATCATCGCTCGCGCAAGCTGTTTACCGAACTGGAAGCCGTGCAAAAACGTATGCGCGATCTGGATGTCGAATGGGGACAGCTGCAGCTGGAGCAAAGCACGGTGGCGGCCCATGTCCGGGTCGAGAAGGCCGCGCGTGAAAAGCTGGGCATGAAACAGCCGGCGCCGGGGCAGATCATTTCCGTCGAAGCGGCGCCGGGGAACTAGGGTGGCCATGAAGCCGATCAAATTCAGCAAGAGCCCGCTGCTCTCGGAGCGCCTGCCGCCCTGGCGGCAACGCCTGGTGTTGGTGGTCTTGCTCGGCGCCTTCGGCGTGCTGATCGGGCGCTCGCTCTACCTGCAGGGTTTCAACAACGAATTCCTCGGCGACAAGGGGCGCGCCCGCTTCGAGCGCGTGATCGACATTTCCGCCACGCGCGGCCGCATCACCGACCGCCACGGCGACGTGCTGGCGGTATCGACGCCGGTGCGTTCGATCTGGGCGATCCCGGAAGACGCCCAATTGACGCCGGCGCAGGCGCGCAACCTGGCTTCCCTGCTCGACCTGGATGTGCGCGAGCTGAATCGCAAGCTCGGCTCGGAGGCGGATTTCAGCTATGTCAAACGCCAGTTGCCGCCCGAGCTGGCGGAGCGGGTAATGGCCCTGAAGCTGCCCGGCATCCACCAGAAGAACGAATATCGGCGCTACTACCCGGGCGGCGAGGTGATGGCGCACATGCTGGGCTTCACCGGTGTCGAGGACGTCGGCCAGGAAGGCATCGAACTGGCCTTCAATGGCCAGCTCGCCGGCAAGCCCGGCAGCCGTCGCGTGATCAAGGATCGGCGCGGCAATGTGGTCGAGGATGTCGAAAGCAAGCGGCCGCCACTAGAAGGCAAGGATATCGTCCTCGCCCTGGACTCGAAGGTGCAGTACCTGGCCTACAGCTATCTGAAGCAGGCGCTGGAGCAGCACCGCGCCAAGGCCGGCGGCGTGGTGGTGCTCGATGCCGGCAGCGGCGAAATCCTGGCCCTGGCGAACCTGCCGACCTACAACCCGAACAATCGCGTCAAGCTGGTCGGCGCCCAGTTGCGCAACCGTGCCCTGACCGATACCTTCGAGCCCGGCTCGACGCTCAAGCCCTTCACCGCGGCGCTGGCGCTGGAGCAGGGCAAGGTGCGCTTCGACACGCCGATTCAGACCGCGCCGGGCAAGATGACGATAGGCTCGGCGACGATCCACGACGCCCACATGCACGGCACCCTGACCGTCGCCCAGGTGATCCAGAAATCCTCGAACGTCG
Source organism: Sulfuritalea sp. (assembly GCA_023700805.1). Classification (GTDB taxonomy): domain Bacteria; phylum Pseudomonadota; class Gammaproteobacteria; order Burkholderiales; family Rhodocyclaceae; genus Sulfuritalea. The sequence continues at coordinate 79,451 of JAMPYF010000009.1, read as the reverse complement.
GCGCGGCCAAGCTGGCGCTGGCGATGAAGCCCGAAGACATGTGGATCATGTTCGACAGCCTGGGCTTCGGCGCGCCGCTCAAGCTCGGCTTTCCCGGCGAGGTGGGCGGCCGGCTGCGTCCGGTCAAGACCTGGCGTCCGATCGAGCAGGCCACCATGGCCTATGGCCATGGCATTTCGGTGACGCTGATGCAGCTGGCGCAGGCCTATCTGGCCTTTGCCCGCGACGGCGACCTGGTGCCGATTTCGCTGGCGCGCCTGGACGTGCCGCCGCAGCGCGGCCGCCAGGTGTTCTCGGCGCAGACCGCGCGCGAGGTGCGCAGCATGCTGGAAATGGCCGTGCAGCCGGGCGGCACCGCGCCCAGGGCGCAGATCGCCGGCTACCGCGTGGCCGGCAAGACTGGCACGGCGCACAAGCTGGAAGGCGGCGCCTATGCCAACAAATACATCGCCGCCTTCGTCGGCTTCGCGCCGGTTTCCGAGCCGCGGCTGATCGTCGCCGTGATGATCGACGAACCCTCGAACGGCAAGTATTACGGCGGCGAAGTGGCGGCGCCGGTGTTCGCCCAGGTCATGGCCGGCAGCCTGCGCACCCTGGGCGTGGCGCCCGATGCACCGCAGAAGCCGCTGCTGATGACAGGTGCCGAGCCGGTCAAGGAAGAGATGTGAACACTGTCATGTCGATACTCGAACAGCTCAAAGACAAAGGTGTCGCCGTGACACGCCTGACCGCCGACTCGCGGCGCGTGCAGCCGGGCGACGTTTTCGTCGCCTTCCCCGGCGCCCAGGCCGACGGCCGCGACTATATCGCCCAGGCCGTGGCGCGGGGCGCCGCCGCGGTGATTGCCGAAGCGGGAGCATCCGCCTCGGCAAGAGTTGGCGCTGGTGATACGGCGTTGGTCGAGGTCGAGGGGCTGGCGGCGCTCTCGGGCAAGATCGCGCACCTGGTGTACGGCCGTCCGTCCGAACAGCTGTGGCTGGCCGGCGTCACCGGCACCAACGGCAAGACCTCGGTGTCGCAATGGATCGCCCAGGCCATGAATGCGCTGCATCACCGTTGCGCCGTGGTCGGCACCCTCGGCAACGGCTTTCTCGACGCGCTCGACGAGAGCCCCAACACTACGCCCGATGCGATCACGCTGCATGCGGCGCTGGCCGGTTTCGTCCTCCGCGGGGCCGATGCCTGCGCCATGGAGGTGTCGTCGATCGGCCTCGACCAGGGCCGGGTCAATGGCGCGGCCTTCGATGTCGCCGTATTCACCAACCTGACGCGCGACCATCTCGAATACCACGGCAGCATGGCGGCCTATGCCAAGGCCAAGGGCAAGCTGTTCCAGATGCCGGGCCTCACCGCCGCCGTGCTCAATCTCGACGACCCGGTCGGGGTCGAGCTCGCCGCAATGCTCAAGAGCCGCCCGGAAAGCGCGGTACGCACCATCGGCTACACGCTGGGCGATGCCGACGGCACGGCCGTCGATGAAATCCTGCGCGCCGAAAATCTGGTCATGGACGCCGCCGGCATCGGCTTCGAACTGCGCGGGGTGCAATTCGGCGCGCCCGTAGTCGGCCGTTTCAACGTTTCCAACCTGCTTGCCGTGATCGGCGCCTTGCTCGCGCGCGGCGAGCGGCTGGAGGACATCGCCGCGGCGCTGCGCGGGCTGCAGCCGCCGCCGGGACGCATGCAGGCGCTGGGCGGCGTGGATGAGCCGCTGATCGTGGTGGATTACGCGCATACGCCCGACGCGCTCGACAAGGCCCTCGGCGTCCTGCGCGAAACCGCCGCGGCGCGCGGCGGCCGGCTGGTCTGCGTGTTCGGCTGCGGCGGCGAGCGCGATCCCGGCAAGCGGCCGCAAATGGGTGCGATCGCCGAAGCCCTGGCCGATCGCGTGCTGTTGACCAGCGACAATCCGCGCCGCGAAGATCCGCAGGCCATCCTCGACGACATCCTCGGCGGCATGAAGACCTTGCCCGAAATCCAGCCCGACCGGGGCCGCGCCATCGCCGCCGCGGTGGCTGCGGCGGACCCGCACGACGTGATCCTGCTGGCCGGCAAGGGCCACGAGCCCTACCAGGAGATCGCCGGCGCGCGCCATGCGTTCTCGGATCTCGATGCCGCAAAGTTGGCGCTGGCGGCACGGCGCGCCGCGGGGACGGCGCGATGATGCGCCTGCACCAGGCAGCCCAGGCCATCGGCGCCGTGGCGCAGGGGGAGGACGCCGAGTTCAGCGGCGTGTCCACCGATTCGCGCAGCATCGCCGCCGGCGAACTCTTCGTCGCCCTGAAGGGCGACAACTTCGACGGCCATGACTATGTCGCCGACGTCCTCGCGCGCGGTGCCGTGGGCGCGCTGGTGAGCTACGAATTCGCCGCGGCCCATGCCGACCTGCCGCTGCTCGCCGTGGTCGATCCGCGGCTGGCGCTGGGCGCCCTGGCGGCGCACTGGCGCCGGCGCTTTGCGCTGCCGCTGCTCGGCATCACGGGCAGCAACGGCAAGACCACGGTGAAGGAAATGTGCGCGGCGATCCTGCGTGCGCATTTCGGCAGCGCCGACGCGGTTTTGGCGACGATAGGCAATCTCAACAACGACATCGGCCTGCCGCTGACCCTGTTGCGGCTGCGCGACTCGCATCGCGCGGCGGTGATCGAAATGGGCATGAACCACGCCGGCGAGATCGACTACCTGACGCGCCTCGCGGCACCCGGCGTGGCGCTGGTGAATAACGCCCAGCGCGCGCATCTGCAGGGACTCGGTTCGGTGCAGGACATCGCGCTGGCCAAGGGTGAAATTTTCGCCGGCCTGGCAGCCGACGGTGTCGCCGTGTTCAATGCCGACGATGCCCAGGCCGACATCTGGCGCGAACTGTCGCGCGAACGCCGCCAGCTGAGTTTCGGAATCGATCAGGCCGCCGAGGTGCGCGGCCGGTTCCTCAGCCGCGGTCTGGGCGGCGAGCTGCATCTCGCCACGCCCTGGGGCGAGATCGATCTGACGCTGGCGGTGCCGGGCCTGCACAACGCGCGCAATGCCTGTGCCGCGGCGGCGGCGACGCTGGCGGCCGGCGCCGCGCCGGCCGCGGTGAAACAGGGGCTGGAGCGCTTCGCCGGGGTCAAGGGCCGCCTGCAACGGCGCGCCGGACGCAACGGCGCGTTGGTGGTGGACGACAGCTACAACGCCAACCCCGATTCGATGCGCGCTGCGATCGATGTGCTGGCCTCGGTGCCCGGCCGCTGCATCCTGGTCATGGGCGACATGGGCGAAGCCGGTGCCGCGGCCGCCCAGTTCCACGACGAGATCGGCGGCTACGCCAAGAGCCACGGCATCGACCGCCTGCTGTGCCTGGGCGAACTGTCGGCCGCGGCGGCACACAACTTCGGCGCAGGCGGCCAGCACTTCGACCGCATCGAGGACCTGGTCAAGGTGCTGCTGGCCGAACTCGACCCGCAGACCACGGTTCTGGTCAAGGGCTCACGCTTCATGCGCATGGAGCGCGTGGTCGAAGCGATCTTGGACGAAGGAATGACGCATGCTGCTTGAACTCGCTCAATGGCTGGCCAAGGATTTCCGCGGCTTCAATGTCTTCGGCTACATCACCTTGCGTGCGGTGCTGGCGACCATGACCGCGCTGGCCATTTCCTTCGTCTTCGGCCCGGCGGTGATCCGCTGGCTGGCGGCCAAGAAGATCGGCCAGTCGGTGCGCAGCGACGGACCGCAGACGCACCTGATCAAGGCCGGCACGCCGACCATGGGCGGCGCCCTGATCCTGATTTCGCTCGGCGTGTCCACGCTGCTGTGGGCCGACCTGTCGAACCGCTTCGTCTGGATCGTGCTGATCGTCACCTTCGGCTACGGCGCGGTGGGCTGGGTCGACGACTGGCGCAAGGTGGTGTATCGCAATCCCGACGGCCTGTCGGCGCGCGCCAAGTTCTTCTGGCAGTCGGTGGTGGGTCTGGTCGCCGCAATCTACCTGGCGTTTTCCATCTCGGCGCCGAACAACGAGAAGGTGGTGCAGCTGTTCTTCCAGTGGGTGTCCTCCGGCTTCACCCTGGAACTGCCGCAGCAGACCGCGCTGATCGTGCCCTTCTTCAAGAGCGTGAGCTACCCGCTGGGCATGTTCGGCTTCATCCTGCTGACCTACCTGGTGATCGTCGGCAGCAGCAATGCGGTGAACCTGACCGACGGCCTCGACGGCCTGGCGATCATGCCGACGGTGCTGGTCGGCGCCGCGCTGGGCATCTTCGCCTATGTCGCGGGCAATTCGGTGTTCTCGAAATACCTGCTGCTGCCCTATATCCCCGGCGCCGGCGAACTGACGGTGTTCTGCGGCGCGCTGGCCGGCGCCGGCCTCGGCTTCCTCTGGTTCAATGCCTATCCGGCCGAGGTCTTCATGGGCGACGTCGGCGCGCTGGCGCTGGGCGCGGCGCTCGGCGCGGTGGCCGTGGTCGCGCGCCAGGAAATCGTGCTGTTCATCATGGGCGGCGTGTTTGTCGCCGAGACCCTGTCGGTGATGCTGCAGGTCGGCTACTTCAAGTACACCAAGAAGCGTTACGGCGAAGGCCGCCGCATCCTGCGTATGGCGCCGCTGCACCATCATTTCGAACAGACCGGCTGGAAGGAGACCCAGGTCGTGGTGCGCTTCTGGATCATCACCATCCTGCTGGTGCTGTTCGGCCTGTCGACCTTGAAAATACGATGAAAGACTTTCACCACCAAGACACCAAGAACACCAAGGAACACCAAGAACTGCAACAAGAAAGTTCTGGTTTTCTTGGTGCATCTTTGTGCACTTGGTGTCTTGGTGGTAGAGGTTCATGAATTTGATCGGCAAACACGTTCTGGTGCTCGGCCTCGGCGAATCGGGGCTGGCTGCGGCTTGCTGGTGTGCGCGGCAGGGTGCGCGGGTGCGCGTGGCCGACACCCGGGCGGCGCCGCCCTGCCTCGACGAGTTGCGGCACCGTGCCGCCAGCGCCAACTTTGTGGCCGGCGAATTCGACAAGGCGCTGCTCGCGGGCATCGACCTGCTGGTGCTGTCGCCGGGGCTGTCGGGCGGCCTGATGGTGGTGATCCACGCCCGCGCCGCGGGGATTCCGGTGGTCGGCGAAATCGAACTGTTCGCCCAGGGCTTGCGCGATCTGGGCGGCGCGACCGTGCTGGCGATCACCGGCACCAACGGCAAGACCACCACCACGGCGCTGACCGGGCATCTGCTGCGCGCGACGGGCAAGGCCGTCGGCGTCGCCGGAAACATCTCGCCGGCCGCGCTGACCGCCCTGATGGATGCGCAGGATGCCCGCGCCCTGCCCGAATTCTGGGTGCTGGAACTCTCCAGCTTCCAGCTCGAAACCACCGAGACCCTCAATCCGGCGGCGGCAACGGTGCTGAACATTTCCGACGACCACCTCGATCGCTATATCGATGTCGACGAGTACGCCTCGGTCAAGGCCAGGGTCTTCCAGAGCGCCGCGGGCGCACCCGGCGTGCAGGTGCTGAATCGCAACGATCCGCGCGTCTGTCGCATGGTGCTGCCCGACCGCCAGATCATCAGCTTCGGTCTCGATGCCCCGGCCGCCGGCGAGGACTTCGGCCTGCGCCTGAAGCTGGGTGAAACCTGGCTGGTGCAGGGCGAGAACTTCCTGCTGCCCGTGGCGGAACTGCCGCTGGCAGGCCTGCACAACGCGGCCAATGCGATGGCGGCGCTGGCCCTGTGCGCCGCGATCGGCTTCGACGCCGAAACCCTGCTGCCGGCGCTGCGCAGCTTCCGCGGCCTGCCGCACCGGGTCGAGAAAATCGCCGAACTGGAGGGCGTGAGCTGGTACGACGATTCCAAGGGCACCAATGTCGGCGCCACGGTGGCTGCGCTCGCCGGCCTGGGCGGGGGCGCCGGCCGCAAATCAGTTGTCATTCTCGGTGGCGACGGCAAACAACAGGATTTTTCGCCGCTGCATGACGCCGTTGCGCGCCATGCACGCGCTGTCATCCTGATCGGCCGCGACGGCCCGGCGATCGGCGCCGCAATTGCCGGCGCCGGAGTCGCCGTCGAAACCGCAGCCGACATGGCCGATGCCGTGCGGCGTGCCCATGCGCTGGCGCGGCCGGGCGATGCCGTGCTGCTGTCGCCGGCCTGCGCCAGCTTCGACATGTTCCGCAACTACGAGCACCGCGCGCAGGTGTTCGCCGCCGCGGTGCGTGCCTTGGAAGGCAAATCGTGAGTCGGGCCTATGCCGTGGCGGCGAACAAGGCGCCGGACGAACTCGACAGCCTGCTGCTGTGGCCGGCCCTCGGCCTGCTGCTGCTGGGTCTGGTGATGGTGTATTCGTCCTCGATCGCGATGGCCGAGGGCAGCCGCTTCACCGGCAACCAGTCGGCGTATTTCCTGTTTCGCCACGCCGTCTTCCTCTGCGTCGGCCTGGTGGCGGGCGTGATGGCCTTCCAGATTCCGCTGCGCCTGTGGCAGCAGGCGGCGCCCTGGCTGTTCCTGGCCGGTGTGGTGCTGCTGCTGCTGGTGCTGATTCCCCACGTCGGGCGTTCGGTGAATGGCGCCCAGCGCTGGATCGGCCTCGGTCCGGTCAATCTGCAGCCTTCGGAACTGATGAAGCTGTTCGCCGTGCTCTACGCCGCCGACTACACCGCGCGCAAGCTCGGCGACATGGGCAGCTTCCTGCGCGGCTTCGGGCCGATGGCGCTGGTCATGGTGCTGGTCGGTTTCCTCCTGCTGAAGGAGCCGGATTTCGGCGCGCTGGTGGTGATCCTCTGCATCGCCACCGGCATCCTGTTCCTCGGCGGCATCAATGCGCGGGTGTTCGCGGTCCTGGTGGTGGTGCTGGCGGTCAGCTTCGTCATCATGATCTGGATTTCGCCCTATCGGCGCGAGCGCATATTCGGCTTCATGGATCCCTGGCAGGATGCCTACGGCAAGGGTTACCAGCTCTCGCATGCGCTGATCGCCTTCGGCCGCGGCGAGTGGTTCGGCGTCGGCCTCGGCGCCAGTGTCGAAAAGCTGTTCTACCTGCCCGAGGCGCACACCGATTTCCTGCTCGCGGTGATCGCCGAGGAACTCGGCTTCGTCGGCGTCTGCGTCGTGGTCGGCCTGTTCGCCCTGCTGGTGCAGCGCGCCTTCGCCATCGGGCGCCAGGCCCTGGTGCTCGGCCGCGTGCATGCCGGCCTCGTCGCGCAAGGCATGGGCATCTGGCTCGGCGTGCAGGGCTTCATCAACATGGGCGTGAACATGGGCCTCCTGCCGACCAAGGGCCTGACCCTGCCGCTGATGAGCTTCGGCGGCTCGGGCATCGTCGCCAACTGCCTGGCACTGGGAATCTTGCTGCGCGTCGACTGGGAGAATCGACAGTTGATGCGGGGGCAGCAGGTATGAGCGCTCCCCGCCGGGCCGTCCCAAGGGAGGCGCAGTCAATCTACGGAGCCGCCCCGCGGCGAACCTCCGTCACCCCCTGCCTTGGGCAGGGGGCTGGGGGGAGGGTAGTCCAATGAGCAAGACCCTGCTCGTCATGGCCGGCGGCACGGGCGGTCACATCATGCCGGGGCTGGCCGTGGCCGAGCATCTGCGCGCGCAGGGCTGGCGCATCGCCTGGATGGGCAATCCGCAGGGCATGGAAGCGAAGCTGACCGCCGGGCGCGGCTACGAGATGGCCTGGGTGCAGTTTTCGGCGCTGCGCGGCAAGGGCCTGTTGCGCAAGCTGCTGCTGCCCTTCAACCTGCTGCGCGGCTTCGCCCAGGCCTGGTCGCAGCTCGGCCGCATCCGCCCCGACGTGGTGCTGGGCATGGGCGGCTATGTGAGTTTTCCGGGCGGCATGATGGCCTCCCTGCGCGGCATTCCGCTGCTGCTGCACGAACAGAATTCCGTGGCGGGCCTGGCCAACCGCGTGCTGGCCGGGGTGGCCGATCGCATTTTCAGCGGCTTTCCCGATGTGCTGAGGAAAGGCACCTGGGTCGGCAATCCGGTGCGCCCGGAAATCGCCGCGCTGCCGGCGCCTGCCCTGCGCTATGCGCAGCACCAGGGACCGCTGCGGATACTGGTGGTGGGCGGCAGCCTCGGTGCGCAGGCGCTGAACGAGGCCCTGCCCAGGGCGCTGGCGCTGATCCCGGAAGACGAGCGTCCGCAGGTGGTGCATCAGGCCGGCGAGAAGCATCTGCCGCTGCTGCAAAGCCTTTACGCAGCGGCGGGGGTCAAGGCCGATTGCGTGGCCTTCATCAACGACATGGCGGGCGCCTACGACTGGGCAGATCTGGTGATCTGCCGTGCCGGCGCCCTGACCGTGGCGGAGCTCGCGGCGGCCGGCGTCGCCAGCCTGCTGGTGCCCTATCCGCATGCGGTGGACGATCACCAGACCGCCAATGCGCGCTTCCTCAGCATGGCCGGCGCGGCGATCCTGCTGCCGCAGGACCAGCTGACAGCGGAGCGCCTGGCCGAGATGCGCAATCTGTCGCGCAGCCAACTGGCGCAGATGGCCGAGAAGGCGCGCGATCTGGCGCGCCCCGAGGCCACGGCCGAAGTAGCGCAGGCCTGCGCCGAATTAGCCCATAAGGGGGCCAAAGCATGAAACATAAAGTCAAACGCATCCACTTCGTCGGCATCGGCGGTTCCGGCATGTCGGGCATCGCCGAGGTGCTGGCCAACCAGGGCTTCGAGGTCAGCGGTTCCGACCTCAGCGAGAGCGCGACGACGCGGCGCCTGGCGCTGCAGGGCATCCGCATCGCGATCGGCCACGACGCGGCCAACGTCGCGACCGCCGATGCGGTGGTGGTGTCCACCGCGGTGCGCGACGACAACCCGGAAGTGGTCATGGCGCGCGAGCGCCGCGTGCCGGTGGTGCCGCGCGCGCAGATGCTGGCCGAACTGATGCGCATCAAGCAGGGCGTCGCGATCGCCGGCACTCACGGCAAGACCACGACCACCAGCCTGGTCGCCAGTTGCCTGGCCGAGGGCGGGCTCGATCCGACCTTCGTCATCGGCGGCCGGCTGAACTCGGCCGGGGCCAATGCCAAGCTCGGCAGCGGCGAATTCCTCGTCGCCGAGGCCGACGAATCGGATGCCTCCTTCCTGTTCCTCTCGCCGGTGGTCTCGGTGGTCACCAATATCGACGCCGACCACATGGAAACCTATGGCCATGATTTCGGCCGCCTCAAGCAGGCTTTCGTCGATTTTCTGCATCGCCTGCCCTTCTATGGCGTCGCCGTGGTCTGCGGCGACGATCCCAACGTGCGCGAAATCATGCCCCGCGTGGCCAAGCAGATCGTCAGTTACGGCATCGACAGCGAGGCCAATTTTCGCGCCGAGGACGTGGTGGCGGACGGCGGCACCATGCGCTTCACCTGCGTGCGCACCAATGGCGGCGTCAGCCGCCTGCCCATCGTGCTCAATTTGCCGGGGCGCCACAACGTGCTCAATGCACTGGCGGCGATTGCGGTGGCCACGGAAGTTGGCGTTGGCGACACGGCGATCGTCCGCGCCCTGGCCGAGTTCCGCGGCGTCGGCCGGCGCTTCCAGCGTTACGGCGAGATTGCCTGTCCGGCGGGCGGAACATTCACCCTGGTCGACGACTACGGCCACCATCCGGTGGAAATGGCGGCGACCCTGGCCGCGGCGCGCGGCGCCTTTCCCGGCCGCCGGCTGCTGCTGGCCTTCCAGCCGCACCGCTATACCCGCACGCGCGACTGTTTCGAGGATTTCGTCAAGGTCCTGTCCGGCGTCGACGCCCTGTTGCTGGCCGAGGTCTATGCTGCCGGCGAGGCGCCGATCGTCGCCGCCGACAGCCGCACGCTGATGCGCGCGGTGCGCCTGGCGGGCAAGGTCGAGCCGGTGTTCGTCGAAGACATCGCGGCCATGCCCGAGGCCATACTCGGTGCGGCGCGCGACGGCGACGTGGTGATCACCATGGGCGCCGGTTCCATCGGCGGCGTGCCGGGGAAGCTGGCCGATGGCTGAGTCGATACGCGGCGAACTGCGCAGCAATGAGCCCATGGCCGGCCATGTCTCGTGGCGTGCCGGCGGCGCCGTGGCGCGGGCGTTTTTCCCGGCCGACCTGGCCGACCTTGCCGCGTTTCTGGGTCGCGTGCGCTACGACGAGCCGCTGCTGCTGGTCGGCCTGGGCAGCAATCTGCTGGTGCGCGACGGCGGCTTCGACGGCACCGCAATCTTCACCCATGGCGCCTTGAACACGCTGCGCCGCGAGCCGGATGGCAGCTTCTATGCCGAGGCCGGCGTCGCCTCGCCCAAGCTGGCGCGCTTCGTCGGCAGGCAGGGCTGCGCCGAAGCCGAATTCCTTGCCGGGATTCCCGGCACCGTGGGCGGCGCACTGGCGATGAACGCCGGCTGTCACGGCGGCGAGACCTGGCGCTACGTCGAGAAGGTGCTGATGCTGAACCGCAGCGGCGAACAGGTGCTGCGCGGAGCGGAGGATTTCGCCATCGGCTATCGCCATGCCGGGCTCAAGAGCAGCAGCGACGAGATCTTCGCCGCCGCCTGGTTTCGCTTTCCGCCGGGGGACGCCGAGGCGGCGCAGACACGCCTGCGCGAACTGCTGGAACGGCGCATCGCCACGCAGCCGCTGCAATTGCCCAATGCCGGCTCGGTGTTCAGAAATCCGCCGGGCGACCACGCCGCGCGGCTGATCGAGGCCGCCGGGCTCAAGGGGACACAGATCGACGGCGCGCAGGTTTCCGAAAAGCATGCGAATTTCATCGTTAATCGCGAGGGCGCGGCGACAGCGAGTGCGATAGAAATGCTAATCGGCCGGATTCAGGCGGAAGTCGCGGAAAAGTTTGGTATCGCCCTGATACGCGAGGTGCGCATCGTCGGCGCCGTGGCGTATCGATCCGGGCACGATGGAGAAGGAGTTTGATGGATTTCGGCAAGGTGGCGGTGATGATGGGCGGCAAGTCGGCCGAGCGCGAGGTCTCGCTGAAAAGCGGGACTGCGGTGCTGGCCGCACTGCGCTCATCCGGCGTCGATGCACACAGTTTCGATCCGCAGGACAAGGCGCTCGAGGCGCTGCATGCCGAGGGCTTCCAGCGCGTGTTCATCGCCCTGCATGGTCGCGGCGGCGAAGACGGCACGCTGCAGGGCGCGCTCGACCTGCTGGCGATTCCCTACACCGGCAGCGGCGTGCTGGCCTCCGCGCTGGCGATGGACAAATGGCGTTCGAAGCTGGTCTGGCAGGCCAGCGGTTTGCCGGTGCCGGACTACGTCGTGCTCGATGCCGCCAGCGACTTTGCCGCGGTCGAGGCGCAGCTCGGCCTGCCGCTGTTCGTCAAGCCGGCCAACGAAGGCTCCAGCATCGGCATCAGCAAGGTCAAGCAGGCCGGCGGCCTGCGCGCGGCCTATGAGCTGGCCGCGCGCTACGACACCTGCGTGATCGCCGAACGCTACCTGGCCGGCGGTGAATTCACCGTTGGCATTGTCAATGGACGGGCTTTGCCGGTGATCCGCATCGTGCCGGCGACCGAGTTCTACGACTACGACGCCAAGTATCTGCGCGACGACACCGAATACCGGATTCCGAGCGGGCTGGGCGAACAGCGCGAAACCGAGATGCGCGACCTGGCCTTGCGCGCCTTCGCCGTGCTCGGCGGGCGCGGCTGGGGGCGCGTCGATTTCATGCTCGACGCCGCGGGGCGCATCTATTGCCTGGAAGCCAACACTTCGCCCGGCATGACCGATCATTCGCTGGTGCCGATGGCGGCGCGTGCAGCCGGCATTCCCTTCCCGCAACTGGTGCTCGACCTGCTCGCGGAGGCGCGCTGTGGCTAGGATGCGCGCCGGTTCCAACAATGGCCATGTGCGCGATCAGCGCGGCGGCGAGGGTTTCTGGGATCGGCCGCTGCTGATCAACCTGCTGGCCGACGTGCTGCTGCTGGCCGGCGGCGTCCTGCTGGCCTGGGCTGCGACCGTGGCCTTGCAACGCCTGCCGGTGCTGCCGCTGAAGCAGTTGCTGGTGGCGACGCCGCTGGATCATGTCTCGCGCGCGCAGATCGAACATACGGCGCGCAATGCGCTGTCCGGGAACTTCTTCACGGTGAATCTCGAAGCCGCGCGCAGCGCCTTCGAACGCATGCCCTGGGTGCGCTCGGCCACGCTGCGCCGCATCTGGCCGGACGGCATAGAACTCACGCTCGAAGAGCATCGCGCCGCGGCGCGCTGGACGCCGCTGGACGGCGAGGCGCGCCTGGTCAATCAGCGCGGCGAGGTGTTCTTCGCCGCCAGCGGCGAAGCGTTGCCGGTGTTTGTCGGCCCCGAAGGTTCGGCAGCCCGCGTGCTGGAGCGCTACCGCGAGTTCGGCGCAGGCCTGGCCGCCAGCGGACGCCGGCCGGTGGCGGTGCATCTGTCGCCACGCGAGGCCTGGCAACTCAAGCTGGACGATGGCGTGGTGCTGGAACTGGGCCGCGACGAGCCCAAGCATCCGCTGGCCGAGCGCGTGCAGCGCTTCGCCAGCCATTACGCGGCCGCCGCCAGCGCGGCCGCAGGTCGTCTGCCCGGCATCGCCGTGGTGGACATGCGTTACCCGAATGGATTCGCCCTCAGGGCAAGCAAGAGCTGATGAGTAAAGAAGCGAAACGCGACCTGATCGTCGGCCTCGACATCGGCACTTCCAAGATCGTCGCCATCGTCGGCGAGCTGGATGCCGAGGGCCGGCTCGGCGTGCTCGGTCTCGGCACCCAGGAATCGACCGGCCTCAAGCGCGGCATGGTGATTAACATCGAGGCCACGGTGAACTCGATTTCGCGGGCCATCGCCGAAGTCGAGATGATGGCCGGCTGCAAGGTGCGCGAGGTGTACACCGGCATCGCCGGCAGCCACATCAAGAGCAAGGATTCCACGGGCATGGCCGTGGTGCGCGACAAGGAAGTCACCCAGTTCGACGTCGAGCGCGCGATCGAGGCGGCCAATGCGACCTCGATCTCGGCCGACGACCAGATCCTGCATACGCTGGTGCAGGAGTTCACCGTCGACGGCCAGGATGGCGTCAAGGAGCCGATCGGCATGGATGCGCGGCGGCTCGACGTCAAGGTGCATCTGGTGACCGGCGCGGTCACCGCGGTGCAGAACATCGTCAAGTGCGTGCACCGCTGCGGCCTCGAAGTGGTCGACCTGGTGCTGCAGCCGCTGGCCTCCGGCTATGCCGTGCTGACCGAGGACGAGAAGGACGTCGGCGTCTGCCTGGTCGATATCGGCGGCGGCACCACCGATGTCGCGGTCTTCGTCCATGGCGCGATCCGCCACACGGCGGTGATCCCGATCGCCGGCGACCAGTTGACCAACGACATCGCGATCGCGCTGCGCACCTCGACCCAGGACGCCGAGGACATCAAGATCCGCTACGGCGTGGCGCTGCAGCAGCTGGCCCATCCCGAGGACATGATCGAGGTGCCCGGCGTCGGCGACCGGCCGTCGACCCAGCTGTCGCGCCAGACCCTGGCCGGCTTCATCCAGCCGCGGGTCGAGGAGATCTTCCAGAAGGTGCAGGAGGAATTGCAGCGCAGCGGCAAGGAACGCCTGCTGCGGGCCGGCATCGTGCTGACCGGCGGCGCGGCGCAGATGCCGGGCATGGCGGAACTCGGCGAGGAGATTTTTCACAACACCGTGAAGCTGGCGATGCCGCATTACGACGGCAATTTGCGCGATTACGTGCGCAATCCGCGCTACTCCACGGCGATGGGTTTGTTGCTGGAAGGCGTGGCGCAGCGCCAGCGCGGCATGAAGGCGCAAAGCCCGAGAAGCTTCGGGCAGGTTCTGGCGCGGATGAGGGCGTGGTTTACCAGGAATTTTTGATGCAGTTGGTCTTTTCAGGAGGCGAAAATGTTTGAACTCGAGGAAGTAGGAACACCGGAGGCTGAGGCGAGCTCGACGGTGATCAAGGTCGTCGGCGTCGGCGGCGCGGGCGGCAATGCGGTCGAGCACATGATCCGCGAAGGCGTCGGCGGCGTCGAATTCATCTGCTGCAACACCGACGCGCAGGCGTTGAAGAAAAGCACCGCCCATGTGAAATTGCAGCTCGGTCCGGGTCTGGGCGCTGGCGGCAAGCCGGAAAAGGCCAGGGAACTGGCCGTGCTCGACCGCGGCCGGATAGCCGAGGCGCTCACCGGCGCGCACATGGTGTTCATCACCGCCGGCATGGGCGGCGGCACTGGCACCGGGGCAGGGCCGGTGATCGCCGAGGTCGCGCGCGAACTGGGCATCCTCACCGTGGCCGTGGTGACCAAGCCCTTCGAGTACGAGGGCAAGAGGAAGCGCCTGGCCGAAGAAGGCGTGGCCGAACTCGCGCGCCACGTCGATTCGCTGATCATCATCCTCAACGAGAAGCTCGAAGAGGTGCTGGGCGACGAAGTCAGCATGCTGGAAGCCTTCCAGGCGGCGGACAACGTGTTGCGCAATGCGGTCGGCGGCATCGCCGAAATCATCAACGTGCCGGGCCTGGTCAACGTCGACTTCGAGGACGTGCGCACCGTGATGGGCGAGATGGGCAAGGCGATGATGGGTTCAGCCGTCGCGGCGGGCGTCGATCGCGCCCGCGTCGCGGCCGAGGAGGCGGTGGCCAGTCCGCTGCTGGAAGGCATCGAGCTTTCCGGTGCGCGCGGCGTGCTGGTGAACATCACGGCCAGCAGTACCCTTGGGCTCAAGGAGTACAAGGAAGTGATGAAGACCATCCGCCAATACACGGCACCGGAAGCGACGGTGATCTGCGGCGCCGTGTTCGACGAAACCATGGAAGACCAGTTGCGGGTGACGGTGGTCGCCACGGGCCTCGGCATCGTCGGCGCACGCGAAGCCGCCAAGCCCGCCATGCGCGTGGTCGAAACCGTGGGTCTGCGCACCGGCACCGACAACCTGCAGGTGTACGATGTCGGCATGAGCCAGGGCCCGATCGACCTTTCCAGCGTCACCAGCAGCGCGCGCGGCGCCCCGCGCAATGCGCAGGCCGATGCCATGGCCGCATCCGGCGTGGATAAGTACGATATCCCGGCCTTTTTGCGTCGCCAGTCGGACTGAAACCCGGTCCGGCCACCGGTTCCGGCGGGCGCCTCCTCCCGCCGGAACCGGCCGGCCGTGTTAAAATTGCGGCTCTGCATCATTCCATCCGAATGACCCTCCGATGCTTCGTCAGCGCACCCTGAAATCAGTCGTCAAGGCCACCGGCGTGGGTCTCCACTCCGGCGTCAAGGTCGCGCTCGTGCTGCGCCCGGCACAGCCGGACACCGGGGTGGTGTTCCGTCGCGTCGATCTGAACCCTCCGATTGACCTGCGCGCCGATCCCTTCGGCGTCGGCGATACGCGGCTCGCATCCTGCCTGGAACGGGACGGCGTCAAGGTCGCGACGGTCGAGCACCTGATGTCGGCGCTGGCCGGACTCGGCATCGACAACATCTATGTGGACGTCGATGCCGCCGAACTGCCGATCATGGACGGCTCGGCCGCGCCCTTCGTCTTCCTGCTCCAGTCGGCCGGCATAGAGGAGCAGAAGGCGGCGAAGAAATTCCTGCGGGTGAAGAAAGTCGTCGAAGTCAAAGACGGCGACAAGTGGGCCAGGCTGTCCCCCTACGACGGCTTCAGCCTCGACTTCTCGATCGTCTTCAATCACCCGGCCATGGATCGCGCCGCCTCGCATGCCCACATCGATTTCGCCGACCAGTCCTACTTGCGGGAAGTCGCCCGCGCCCGCACCTTCGGCTTCATGCAGGACGTGGAATCCCTGCGCGACCAGGGCCTGGCGCTTGGCGGCAGCATGGAAAACGCCATCGTGATGGATGAGTACCGAATACTCAACAGCGACGGCCTGCGTTACGCCGACGAGTTCGTCAAGCACAAGATTCTCGACGCCGTCGGCGACCTCTACCTCGCCGGACATCCCCTGCTCGCGGCATTCGCGGCCCACAAGTCGGGCCATGCGCTGAACAACCTGCTGTTGCGCGCCCTGCTGGCGGATGCCTCCGCCTGGGAGCTGGTCAGCTTCCAGCGCGCCGAAGAAGCGCCGGGCAGCATCGCCCGGCTCTATCCCAAGCTCGCCTAGGGACCGATCCGGCCATGCTCCTGCTCAGGATCATCGGCATACTTACGGCGATCACCATAGGCAGCGGCATCGTGGCCTGGCTGTTTACCCGCGACCGGCGCTACCTGGTCCTGTCGGGTCGTGTCGCCCTGGGCGCCCTGATCCTCGCCCTGGTGATCCTGGTGCTGATGGCCGCCGAGCGCCTGATCATTCTTTGACGCTGCGCAACAGGCGCTCCAGCGCCTTCTTGAGGGGGGATTCCCCGGGCAGACGCGCGGCCAGCGCAGTCAGTTCCTGCCTCTGTTTGGAGCCGGGGAGGGCAGGTCTTTGGTGTGGCTGCGGTGGCGGCGACGGGTTGCGGGCTTGCACTCGTACCTCGATTTGGGTAACCTTCGCCTCCTTATTCGACAAATCGACGGCGAGACTTGGTCCGAATTGACGGATTTTCGCCGCGACCGCGCCGTTGGCGGCGTGGATAAAAAGTTTCCCCAGCCGGAAGTTGGCAACCCGGACATGAGGCCGGAGAGCCTCCGGCAGTGCGGCTTCCAGAAGTCGCTGGAATTGGAGCAGGCGTTGGGCGTGGGCTGCAAGCCGCGCCATGCTGTCACCGGAGGCAAGGTGTTCCTGGAGACTGCGCGCTGTCATCGGAATTAGAGTTTCAGTGTAGGCCGAGGCCGGCATTATCGGCGTTTAACACCGCGGACCGCGCTGAAACGAACCTGAAGGGAGGGAAGGGATGCATATTATTCTCGTCTCCGACCGGCTGGCAACTGCCAGAAGCATCAGGCTGACCTGGCATCATGCGATTCTTTTCGCGGGCGCCATGTTTGCCACGGTCCTCGTGCTGTCGTCGCTGTTTTCCTATGTCACCGTCCGCCATGCGGCGGAAATCCGCCTGCCCTTCCTGCAGGATATGCTGCGCGCAATCAATGCCGAGGATACCCAGCGTTCAAAGGACTTCGTCCGCGAAAACCTCAACGCCATGGCGGTCAAGCTCGGCGAGATGCAGGCGCAACTGTTGCGGCTGGACACCATAGGCGAACGGCTCGCCGGCATGGCCGGGGTCAAGCCCCAGGACTTGAAGGCATTCGAGGCCAAGCCCGATGGCCGAGGCGGGCCGCTGATTCTGCCTGCGGCGATGTCGCCGACGGAATTGCAGCGTGCCGTCGATGCGCTGGCGCATCAGGTCGAAGCGAAGTCGGATGCGATTTCCATGATCGAGTCCCAGATGCTGGAGGACCGCATCAGGAAGAGTTTGCTGCCCACCAGCCTGCCGGTCGAGGCGCAATGGAATGCTTCGGCCTACGGCTGGCGAGTCGATCCCTTCACCGGCGAACGGGCGATGCACGAGGGTGTGGATTTCGTCGCGGCGCCGGGAACCGGCATCAGCGCCGCCGCCGCGGGGGTGGTGGTGACCGCGGAGCGGCATCCGCAATACGGCAACCTGGTGGAAATCGACCACGGCAAGGATTTGATCACGCGTTACGCCCACGCGTCGAAAATTCTGGTCCAGGCCGGACAGCTGGTGAAGCGCGGCCAGAAGATCGCCGAGGTGGGTAACACCGGACGGTCCACCGGGCCGCATCTGCATTTTGAAGTTCGCATCCGCGGTCTGGCGCAGAACCCGGATCGCTTCCTGCGCATGGCGCAGACGGGCCAGCGGCCGACTGCGCATCGCCACTAAGCAAGCGGGGAGCGCATTCCCCGCATGCTAAAATCGCATCTTTGTTTTTCCCCGCCGACTTGCGGCCGCGTACCCCATGATCACCGATTTTAGCTGCAGCATGACGCCCGCTTGCGCGGGCATTGGCTTTCTCTGAAGCCGGTTTCCGAGTGATATGAAAATGATAACCGGCTTTAGTTCCAGCATAACGCCCACATGCGTGGGCATTAGCTTTCTCTGAAGCCGGTTTCCGAGTGATATGAAAATGATAACCGGCTTTCTCAAGAAGATTTTCGGCAGTCGCAACGACCGCCTGATCAAGCAGTATTCGCAAACCGTGGCCCGCATCAACGGACTGGAAGCTGCCACCCAGCAGCTTTCCGACGAGGCCTTGCGCGCCAGGACGGAAGAATTCCGCGAGCGCCACGCCAAGGGCGAGTCGCTCGACGCGCTGTTGCCGGAAGCCTTTGCCGTGGTGCGCGAGGCCAGCCGCAGGGTGCTCGGTCTGCGCCACTTCGACATGCAATTGATCGGCGGCATGGTGCTGCATTACGGCAAGATCGCCGAAATGCGCACCGGCGAAGGCAAGACGCTGACCGCGACGCTGGCCGTGTATCTGAATGCGATTCCCGGCAAGGGCGTGCATCTGATCACGGTCAATGATTACCTGGCAAAGCGCGACGCCGAGTGGATGGGGCGCATCTACCGTTTTCTCGGGCTTAGCGTCGGCATCAACCTTTCGCAAATGCCGCACGATGAAAAGCAGGCCGCCTACGCCGCCGACATCACCTACGGCACCAACAACGAATTCGGCTTCGACTACCTGCGCGACAACATGGTGTACTCGGCCGACGAGCGGGTGCAGCGCGGCCTCAACTATGCCATCGTCGATGAGGTGGACTCGATCCTGATCGACGAGGCACGTACGCCGCTGATCATCTCCGGCCAGGCCGAGGATCACACCGAGCTGTATGTGCGCATGAATGCGGTGCCGCCGATGCTGGAAAAAGGCGAGGCAGCCAAGGGCGAGGGCGAGGTCGATACCGGCGACTACACGGTCGACCTCAAGTCGCACCAGGTGCTGCTGACCGAGGCCGGCCACGAGAAGGCCGAGGAGATACTGGCGCGCCTGGGGATGCTGGCCGAAGGCAGCAGCCTCTACGAGCCGGCCAACATCCTGCTGATCCATCATCTGTACGCCGCACTGCGCGCGCACAACCTCTATCACCGCGATCAGCAGTACGTGGTGCAGGACGGCGAGGTGGTGATCGTCGACGAATTCACCGGCCGCCTGATGGCGGGCCGGCGCTGGTCGGATGGCCTGCACCAGGCCGTCGAGGCCAAGGAAGGCGTGGCGATCCAGGCCGAGAACCAGACCCTGGCGTCGATCACCTTCCAGAACTATTTCCGCATGTACGGCAAGCTCGCCGGCATGACCGGCACGGCCGATACCGAAGCCTACGAGTTCCACCAGATCTACGGCCTCGAAACCGTGGTGGTCCCGACCAACCGGCCGATGATCCGCAAGGACGAGAACGACCAGATCTATCGCACCGCGCCCGAGAAATATGCGGCGATCATCGCCGACATCCGCGCCTGTCATGGACGCGGACAGCCGGTGCTGGTGGGCACCACCTCGATCGAGAATTCCGAGCTGCTGTCCGAATTGCTGAACAAGGAAAAACTGCCGCACCAGGTGCTCAACGCCAAGCAGCACGCGCGCGAAGCCGAGATCGTGGCCGAGGCCGGCCGCCCCGGCATGATCACCATCGCCACCAACATGGCCGGGCGCGGCACCGACATCGTGCTGGGCGGCAACATCGAAAAGCCGACCAGCGCCATCCGCGACGACGAGACCCTGTCCGCGGCGGAGAAGGAAGCGCGCACTGCCGCGCTCAAGGCGGAATGGCAAAAGGTGCACAACCAGGTGCTGGCCGCCGGTGGCCTGCACATCATCGGTTCCGAGCGCCACGAGTCGCGCCGCATCGACAACCAGTTGCGCGGCCGTTCCGGTCGCCAGGGCGATCCGGGTTCCTCGCGCTTCTATCTGGCGCTGGATGATTCGCTGCTCAAGATTTTTGCCGGCGAGCGTCTCAACACCATCATGGTGCGCCTCAAGATGCCCGAGGGAGAGGCGATCGAGCATCCGCTGGTCAGCCGCTCGCTCGAATCGGCCCAGCGCAAGGTCGAGCAGCGCAACTTCGACATCCGCAAGCAACTGCTCGAATACGACGACGTCTCCAACGACCAGCGCAAGGTGATCTACCAGCAGAGGAATGAACTGCTCGACAGCGAGGATATCGCCGAAACCATCTCGGCCATGCGCCAGGGGCAGATCCACGACACCTTCCGCATCTACATCCCGGCCGAAAGCGTCGAGGAGCAGTGGGACGTCGCCGGTCTGGAAACCGCGCTGGCAGCCGAACTGCAGCTCAAGCTGCCGGTCGCCGAATGGATCAGGACCGAGCCGCAGCTCGGCGACGACGACATCCTCAAGCGCCTGCTCGATGCCGGCGACGCCGCGTATGCCGAGAAGATCGCCAAGGTCGATGCCGCCGCCTGGTCCGGCTTCGAGCGCAACGTCATGCTGCAAAGCCTGGATACGCACTGGCGCGAGCACCTGTCGGCGCTGGACCATCTGCGTCAGGGCATCCACCTGCGCGGCTATGCGCAGAAGAACCCGAAACAGGAATACAAGCGCGAAGCTTTCGAGCTGTTCGAAGGCTTGCTGCAGACCGTGCGCAGCGAAGTCTCCAAGCTGCTGATGACCGTCGAGGTGCGCAGCGAGGAACAGATCGAAGAGGCCGAAGCGCCGCCGCAACTCGAGAACGTGCAGTACCACCATGCCGACTATGACGAAGCGCTCGGCGCCGCGGCGGCCAAGCCGGCGCTGCCGGTGGAGCGGCATGCGCCCAAGGTCGGCCGCAACGACCCCTGTCCCTGCGGCAGCGGCAAAAAATACAAGCACTGCCACGGCAAGCTGAATTGACGCAGACGCGCTATCCGACCCTGATCGAGGATGGCAATGCGGTCCTCGTGCTCGATCAGACCAGGCTGCCCCATAGCGCCGAACTGATCCGCCTTGCCACGCTGGAGGACGCCGCCCACGCGATCCGCGTCATGCAGGTGCGCGGCGCGCCGCTGATCGGCGCCACCGCCGCCTACGGCGTCGCGCTCGGCCTGGCGGAAGACGCCGGCGATGCGCGCCTCGCTTACGTGATCGAAACCCTCGCCGCGACGCGACCGACGGCGGTCAATCTGCACTGGGCCCTGGCGCGCATGCGGCGCGTGCTGCAAGAGTTGGCGCTGGCGACACGGCGTGAAGCGGCCTGGAACGAGGCGCGCGCCATCGCCACGGAAGACAAGGCCGCCAATGCGGCCATCGGGCAGAATGGATTGCCGCTGATAGCAGCCAAGCGGCAGGGCGACCGGCCAATCAACATCATGACCCATTGCAACGCGGGCCGTCTGGCGACCGTCGAGCACGGCACCGCCCTGGCACCGGTGTATGCCGCGCACTCCGCCGGCATTCCCTTGCATGTCTGGGTCTCCGAAACCCGGCCGCGCAACCAGGGCCTGCTCACCGCCTGGGAACTTGCCGAGGCCGGTGTGCCGCATACCCTGATCGCCGACAACGCCGCCGGCCTGTTGCTGATGCAGGGCAGGGTCGATCTGGTGATCGTCGGCGCCGACCGCATCGCGGCGAATGGCGACACGGCGAACAAGATCGGCACCTATCTCAAGGCGCTTGCCGCGCGTGCGCATGGCGTGCCGTTCTATGTGGCGGCGCCGCTGTCGACCATCGACTTCGCCTGCGCATCGGGCGCGCAGATCCCGATCGAGGAGCGCGCCGCCGGCGAACTCGGTGCCGGCGAGGTGCCGGTGGCCAACCCGGCCTTCGACGTGACCCCGGCCGCGCTGATCGGCGGCATCATTTCCGAACGCGGCATCGCCGCCGCGGATGCGCTGGCGCAGTGGCGGCCATGAGCGCGGTCGATCTCGAGCTCGCTGAGAAAGTGCTCGCCACGGCGCGTGCGATGAATGCCTCCGGCATCAATCGCGGCAGCGCCGGCAACGTCAGTGCGCGCTGCGCCGACGGCTTCGTCATCACCCCGACCGGCATGGCCTACGACGCCTGCGAGGCTGCCGACATGGTGAGAGTTGGCGCTGACGGTGCGGCGAGCGGCCGCCGCAAGCCCTCGTCGGAATGGCGTTTCCATCGCGACATCTACGCCGCGCGGCCCGAGGCCGGCGCCGTGGTGCATACGCATTCGCCTTTCGCCACCGCGCTGGCCTGCCAGCAGCAGGGCGTGCCGGCCTTCCATTACATGGTGGCGCGCTTCGGCGGCGCAGACCTGCGCTGCGCGGCCTACGCCACCTTCGGCAGCCAGGAGTTGTCCGACGCCATCGTCGCCGCGCTCGACGGCCGCAGCGCCTGCCTGATGGCGCATCACGGCATGGTGGTGTTCGGCCGCGACTGCGATCAGGCCCTGGCGCTGGCCGTGGAACTCGAAACGCTGTGCGAGCAGTACTGGCGCGTGCTGCAACTGGGCGCGCCGAAGCTGCTCGCCGCCGACGAAATGGAACGCGTCTTGGCGAAGTTCGCCAGCTACGGCCAACAGGACTGAAAGAAGCTCCGGGCGCCGCCTAGGCGGCGTGGTAGGCCGTCACGCGCTCGACTTCATTCTTCGAGCCGAGGATCACCGGCACGCGCTGGTGCAGCTTCTCCGGCTGGATGTCAAGGATGCGCCGCCGCCCGTCGGTGGCCGCGCCGCCCGCCTGTTCGACGATCATGGCCATCGGATTGGCTTCGTACATCAGGCGCAGCTTGCCGCCCTGGGCGCGCGTCTTGCTGTCGACCGGGTACATGAAGATGCCGCCGCGGCTCAGGATGCGATGCACGTCGGCCACCATCGAGGCCACCCAGCGCATGTTGAAGTCCTGTCCGCGCGGGCCGTCCTTGCCGGCCAGCAGTTCGTCGACATAGCGCTTGACCGGGGCATCCCAGTAGCGCGCGTTGGACGCGTTGATGGCGAATTCGCGCGTCTCCTCGGGAATCCTGACGTCGGCCTGGGTCAGCACGAAGCGGCCGAATTCGCGATCGAGGGTGAACACATTGACGCCGTCGCCCAGCGTCAGCACCAGCAGCGTGGTCGGCCCATACACGGCATAGCCGGCGCAGACCTGGCGCGTGCCGGGCTGCAGGAAGGCCTGCTCGGTCGGGTCCATGCCTTCGGGACATTGCAGCACCGAAAAGATGGTGCCGACCGAGACATTCACGTCGATGTTCGACGAGCCGTCGAGCGGATCGAACAGCAGCAGGTATTCGCCCTTCGGGTAGCGGTTGGGGATGGCGTGCGGCAGCTCCATTTCCTCGGAGGCCATGCCGGCCAGGTGGCCGCCCCACTCGTTGGCGTCGAGCAGGATTTCATTGGAAATCACGTCGAGCTTCTTCTGCACCTCGCCCTGCACGTTGTCGCTGCCGGCGCTGCCCAGCACGCCGGCCATGCCGCCCTTGCCGATGGCGATGGAAATCGCCTTGCAGGCGCGCGAAACCACCTCGACCAGCAGTCGCAAATCGGGAGAAATGACGTTCTTGTCGCGTTGCTCCTCGATCAGGAAGCGGGAAAGGGTCATATGGCGCATGGTTTTCCGAGGCGGTTGGATGAAAGGAGCCGCGCATTATACCGATGCACCACGCGCGTCCGGCGCGCCCGCCGGCGACCCGCGCCGGGGACATTTAGAGCTATGTCTTTGGTGATATTCTGGATGTTTTGGACATAGTCGCCGGCTGCAGTGAACGCCCTTTCCCTGAAATCGATACTTACCGTAGATGTAGTGACCTGCGACGCGGCGGCGGCGCTGGGCGACGTGCTGCGCAGCATGGAGCGCGAGCGCATCAGCTGCATCGTGGTGGTCGACGCAGACCGGCGCCCCTGCGGCATTTTCACCGAGCGTGACGCGGTGGCCCTGCTCGCCGAAGGGGACATCGTCCCGACAATTTCCGTCGGCGAGGTGATGAGCAGCCCGGTGGTGACGCTGCCGACCTCGGTCGATTATCACGATGCGCACCAGCACATGCTGGAGCATGGCGTGCACCATCTGGTTGCGGTGGATGGCGAAGGCCGCGTGGCGGGCGTGATATCCGAAGCGGATTTCCTCGGCCACCTCGACGACGAGTACTTTCTGGAGTTGAAGACCGTCGCCGCGGCGATGACCCAGGACCTCCGGGCCCTGGACCTCGGCGCCACGCTGGGCGAAGCCCTGCGCCTGATGCACCGGCGGCGCAGCGATCACGTGGTGGTGACCGAGGCCGGCGCGGCGGTGGGCATCCTGACCGACCGCGACGTGGTGCGTTGCGCCGGCGGCGGCGAGCGCCTGGGGACGCCGCTGGCCGAATTGATGACGCGCGGCGTGCACTCGATTGCGCCCGATCGGCCGCTGCAGCTTGCGGTGCAGCTGATGGCGGAACTGAAGGTGCGCCGCCTGCTGGTGGTCGAGGATGGCCGCATGCTGGGCGTGGTGACGCGCCATGAAATCGTCCGCGCCATGCAGGGGCGCCACGTCGAGTTCCTGCGCAACACCATCGTCCGTCTGCGTCGCAAGCTGCTCAAGTCCGGCGGGCGTTACGCCGAGATCGGCCGGCATATGATTCTCGGCAGCGTGTTCGATCGCATCGGCGACGGCGTGTTCCTTGCCGATGTGGCCAGCGGCGTCTATGTGGACCTCAACGACCGCGCGGTCGAGATGCTCGGCTATCCGCGCCGCGAGGTGATCGGCCGCCACGTCTGGGAGATATTGACCAGCTTCGCCGACGCGGCCGCCTGGCGCGCCTGGAATGCCGGTTTGAGCGACCAGGTGCGCGTGGTCAGCACTGACTTCCGCCGCCGCGACGGCAGCCTGCTGCCGGTCGAGGTGCGCGTCTATCAGGTGCACGACGGCGAGCGCCTGCTGCATGTGGCGATCTTTCGCGACACCTCCGCCACGCTGAAAATCGAGGCCGCGCTGCGCGAGGGCGAGCGCTACTACCGTCATGTGATCGACAGCGCCACCGACGGCTATTTCGCGATCGACCACGAACGCCGTTTCATCGAGGTCAACGACACCCTGTGCCAACTGTTCGGCTATTCCGAAGCCGAGTGGCTGGGCAAGACTCCTTTCGATTTCATCACCGAGGAAAGCCAGGCCGATCTGGCGGCGCAGATCCGGCGCATCGACACCACCGATCGCCGACGGTTTCAGCTGATGGCCCGCCGCAAGGACGGCAGCACCTTTCCCATCCTGCTCAACAACTCGACGCATCGCAACGAGAAGGGCGAGGTGGTCGGCTCGTTCGGCTTCATCACCGATCTCAGCCCGATCATCGAAGCGCAGCGCGCCGTGGCCGAGTCCGAGCGCGAACTGCGCGGCATTCTCGACGACCTGCAGGATACCTATTACCGGACCGACCGCGATGGCCGCATCGTGCGCGCCTCGCGCTCCGTCCTGCAACTGCTCGGCTATACGGTCGAGGAGGTGCTGGGCCGCAAGCTGGCCGACCTCTATTGCTCGCAGGCCGATCGCGACGAGTTTCTGGCACGCATGCGGGCCAACGGCGGCCATATCGTCGGCGGCGAGTCGCGCCTGCGGCACAAGGATGGGCATGAGTTGTGGGTGCTGACCACGGCGCATTTCATTCATGATGCCGACGGCAATATCGCGGGCGTCGAGGGCACCACCCGCGACAACACCCGGCAGCGCCGGGCCGAAGAGGAACTGCGCCTGGCCGCCAAGGTGTTCGAGAGCAGCGGCGAGGCGATCATGATCACCGACACCGCGGGCCGCATGATCTCGGTCAATCAGGCATTCACCCGGGTCACCGGTTATTTCCCGGCCGAGGCCGTCGGCCGCAACGCCAGCATGCTTGCCTCCGGCAACCACAGCCGCGAGTTTTTCGGCGACATGTGGCGCGCCCTGCTCGCCACCGGCTACTGGCAGGGCGAGATCTGGAACCGGCGCCGCAACGGCGAGGTGTTCCCGGAGTGGCTGGGCATTTCGTCGGTGCGCGACGGCGAGGGCAGGATCACCCATTTCGTCGGCATATTTTCCGACATCAGCGAGCGCAAGGCGACCGAGGCGAAGATCGAGTTTCTCGCCCACCACGATCCGCTGACCGGCCTGCCCAACCGCCTGCTGCTCAAGGACCGCATGGAGCAGGCGATCGCGCACGGCGAACGCGCCGGCAGGAAGGTGGCGCTGCTGTTCGTGGACCTCGATCGCTTCAAGACCGTCAACGACTCCTACGGACACCCGGTCGGCGACATACTGCTGCGCGATGCCGCACAGCGCCTGCTGGCCTGCGTGCGCGAGTCCGACACGATCAGCCGCCATGGCGGCGACGAATTCCTCGTGGTGCTGACCGACCTGCACAGTTCCGAGGTGCCGGCCCAGATCGCCGCGAAAATGATGACGGTGCTGGGCGAACCCTTCCACATCGAGACGCACGAAGCGAAGATTTCGGCGTCGGTCGGCATCGCCGTCTATCCGGAGGACGGCGACGCTTTCGACCAGTTGCTGCGGAAGGCCGATACGGCCATGTACCACGCCAAGGCCGCCGGCCGCAATGCCTTCCGCTTTTATACCGAGCGCATGAATGCCGACGCGCAGGAAAGGCTGGACCTGCACAGCAACCTGCGCCGCGCCCTGGAGCGCGACGAATTCGTGCTGTACTACCAGCCGCTGGTCGACCTCAAGAGCGGCCGCATCGTCGGCGGCGAAGCCTTGTTGCGCTGGCAGAGCCCGCGGCGGGGCCTGGTCGCGCCGGGGCATTTCATTGCCGCGGCGGAACACAGCGGCCTGATCGTGCCGCTCGGCGAATGGGTGCTGCAGGAAGCCTGTCGCGAGCTGGCGCACTGGCACGCCGCGGGGCAAGCGCAGCTTTCGATGGCGGTGAATATCTCGTCCATCCAGTTTCGCCGCGGCGATGTCGAAGAGACGGTGCTGCGCGCGCTGGCCGCCGCCGGCGCGAAACCCTCGGCGCTGGAACTGGAGCTCACCGAGTCGATCCTGATCGACGGCACCGAATCCGTGCTGGCGACCATGGGGCGCCTGCAGGCGCTGGGCGTGCGCCTGGCGATCGACGATTTCGGCACCGGCTATTCGAGTCTGGCCTACCTCAAGCGCTTCGCGGTGGACAAGCTGAAGATCGACCAGTCCTTCGTCCGCGACATCGTCGCCGATCCGGAGGATGCGGCAATCGTGCGCGCGGTGATCCAGATGGCCCGCAGCCTCGGCCTGCGCGTGGTCGCCGAGGGCGTCGAGACCGAAGCCGTGGCCGCCGAATTGCGCGCCATGGAGTGCGACCTGGTGCAGGGCTACTTCTTCGGCCGGCCGCTGCCGGCGGCCGAATTTCGTCGCCTGATCGGCATCGATCCAGGTCGATAGGCGCTCTCTCGGCCGTGGCAGCGGCCCGTCCCTGTCCATGCCAAGAGCAAGCCGCGGCGTAGAATCAGCGCCTGTCCAGAAAGGCGAGGCATGGCAACCCTGATTACGGCAATGCCAATGGCAATCCAGTTTCAAGCTGGTTGCCGTGGCGGGCGTGGAGCAGTCGCCGGAGAGGGAAGGTCGCTGGCGGCAAAGAGGGTAATAAAGAGGGTAATAAAGAGGGTAATGTCTCTCGCCCGACCTAGCGCCAGCGGTTGATCGCGTCGCGCGTTTGCAGCGCCACTTGTCGCGCGGCGGCGGCGTAGTCCTCGCCCTTGCCGGCATAGAGGATGGCGCGCGAGGAGTTGATCATCAGGCCGCTGCCGGTGGCGGTCTTGCCGGCCGTCACGGTGGCTTCGATGTCGCCGCCCTGGGCGCCGATGCCGGGCACCAGCAGCGGCAGGTCGCCGACGATCTGGCGCACGCGGGCGATCTCGCCGGGGAAGGTGGCGCCGACCACGAGCCCCAGTTGGCCCGTGTATTTGCCTTCCGGGTTCCAGTCGCGGGCCACCATTTGCGCGACGAGTTCATAAAGCGCCGTATCGCCAGCGCCAACTTTCTGGAATTGCAGATCGCTGCCGCCGGGATTCGAGGTGCGGCAAAGCAGAATCACGCCCTTGTCCTTGTAGGCCAGCCAGGGTTCGACCGAGTCGCGGCCCATGTAGGGGTTCACCGTCACGGCGTCGGCCTGGTAGCGTTCGAAGGCTTCGATCGCGTACTGCTCGGCGGTGCTGCCGATGTCGCCGCGCTTGGCGTCGAGGATCACCGGCACGCCCGGATGCCTGTCGTGAATGTGGGCGATCAGCGCTTCGAGCTGGTCCTCGGCGCGGCGCGCGGCGAAGTAGGCGATCTGCGGCTTGAAGGCGCAGGCGAGGTCGGCCGTGGCGTCGGCGATTTCGGCGCAGAAGCGGAAAATCGCGTCAGGTTGCTCCTTGAGGTGAGCCGGGAATTTCGCCGGGTCGGGGTCG
The DNA here is from genome assembly GCA_023700805.1 of Sulfuritalea sp. Lineage (GTDB taxonomy): Bacteria > Pseudomonadota > Gammaproteobacteria > Burkholderiales > Rhodocyclaceae > Sulfuritalea. The sequence goes on along the minus strand of JAMPYF010000009.1, from coordinate 51,366 downwards.
AGGCCGACGCAGAGCAGGGAATTGTTCTTCTGCCAGGCCGCGGCGAGCTGTTCGGTGAACTTCACTTCCTGCTCCACGAATCTTTCAGCGTCACGGCGCGGTTGAACACCGGCGCGCCGGGTTGCGAATCGACGCGGTCGGCGACGAAATAGCCGTGGCGCTCGAACTGGAAGCGTTCCTCGGCGGCCGCGTCCTTCAGCGCCGCTTCGAGTTGCGCGCTGATGACCCGCTTCGAATCCGGGTTGAGGTCGGCGATGAAATCGCGCCCGCCCTCGCCCGGCGCCTCGGCGGCGAACAGCCGGTCGTAGAGGCGTACCTCGGCGGCGTAGGCATGCGGTGCCGAGACCCAGTGGATGTTGCCCTTGACCTTGTAGTTGTCCGAACCCGGCGTGCCGGATTTGGAGTCGGCCATGTACTCGCAATGCACGGCCGTGATGTTGCCGTTTGCATCCTTGTCGCAGCCGCTGCACTTGACCACGAAGCCGTAGCGCAGGCGCACGGTGTTGCCGGGGAACAGCCGGAAGTAGCCCTTGCTCGGCGCCTCCATGAAGTCCTCGCGCTCGATCCAGAGTTCCTTCGAGAAGGGAACCGGGCGCTTGCCCCACTCGGGCTTTTGCGGATGGTTGGGGGCCAGGCATTCCTCTTCCTGGCCTTCCGGGTAGTTGTCGATGACGAGTTTGACCGGGTCGAGCACGGCGATGCGGCGCGGCGCGGTTTCGTTGAGGTGCTCGCGCTGGCATTCCTCGAGCACGCTGATGTCGATCCAGGAATCCGACTTGGTCACGCCTATCATTTCGGCAAAGCGGCGGAAGCCTTCCGGCGTGAAGCCGCGGCGGCGCGCGCCGACCAGGGTCGGCAGGCGCGGATCGTCCCAGCCGTCGACGTGTTTCTCCTCGACCAACTGGATCAGCTTGCGCTTGGACAGCACGACGTAGGAAAGATTGAGACGGGCGAATTCGATCTGCTGCGGCAGCGGCGTATTGACGCAGCCGAGTTCGGCCAGCCGCGCCAGCAGCCAGTCGTAGAAGGGGCGCTGGTCCTCGAACTCCAGGGTGCAGATCGAATGCGTGATGTTCTCCAGCGCGTCCTCGATCGGATGGGCGTAGGTGTACATCGGGTAGATGCACCAGGCATCGCCGGTGTTGTGGTGCGTGGCGTGGCGGATGCGGTAGATGGCCGGGTCGCGCAGGTTGATGTTGCCCGAGGCCATGTCGATCTTGGCCCGCAATATGTGCGTGCCGTCGGCGAATTCGCCGACCTTCATGCGCCGAAACAGGTCGAGGTTCTCGGCCGGCGTACGCTCGCGGTAGGGCGAGTTGCTGCCGCCCGCGGTGAGGCTGCCGCGGCTGGCGCGCATTTCCTCGGCGGTCTGTGAATCGACATAGGCATGGCCGGCCTCGATCAGCTTCTCGGCGAAGTCGTACATCCACTGGAAATAGTCGGAGGCGAAATACTTGTTGTCGTGCCAGTCCCAGCCCAGCCAATGCACGGCGTCGATGATGGAATCGACGTATTCCTGCTCTTCCTTCTCCGGATTGGTGTCGTCGAAGCGCAGGTGGCAGGCGCCGGCGTAGTCCTGCGCGAGGCCGAAGTTCAGGCAGATCGACTTGGCATGGCCGAAGTGCAGGTAGCCGTTGGGCTCCGGCGGGAAACGAGTTCTTATCTTCGCCTCATCCACCGTAGTGCCAGCGCCAACTTTCTGCTGCGCGGCCGGTCCGGGCCTGCCGCTCCAGCGGCGCGACGCGTACTTGCCGGCCTTGAGGTCGGCGTCGATGATGTGGCGGATGAAGTTGGAGGTTCTTTCGATTTCGGCCATGGTTCGCGGCAGCATGATGCAAAGCGGCAATTCTACCGTTGCGACGTAAAATGCGCCCCTATGAATCTGTCCGCCCTTCTCGCCATCGGCGCCGGTGCCGTACTCGGCGCCTGGTTGCGCTACGGCCTGGGGCTCTGGCTCAATCCGCTGTTCGTCGCCGTGCCGCTGGGCACCCTGGCGGCCAACCTGATCGGCGGCTATCTGGTCGGCGCCGCGGTGATGGTGTTCCACCTCAATGCCGAGATGCCGCCCGAACTCAAGCTGTTCTTCATCACCGGTTTCCTCGGCGCGCTGACCACTTTTTCGACCTTCTCCGCCGAAGTGGTGCACCTGATCCAGAACGCGCGCTACGGCTGGGCGGCGGGCGCGGCGGCCCTGCACCTGTTCGGTTCGCTACTGATGACGGGGCTCGGCATTTACAGCATCCACAAGCTGGCGCAATGAGGTTCGACCCCGAGGCGCGACGGGCGGCGCGGCCCGCGCTCAGCTATGACGAAGCGCTGCCGGTCAATCAGCGCCGGGCCGAGATCGGCGAGGCCATACTCAGGCATCAGGTCGTCGTCGTCTGCGGCGAGACCGGTTCCGGCAAGACCACGCAACTGCCCAAGATCTGTCTCGAAATCGGGCGCGGCGTGAACGGCCTGATCGGCCATACCCAGCCGCGGCGCATCGCCGCGCGGGCCACCGCGACGCGCATCGCGCAGGAACTGAAATCCGAGGTCGGGCAGCATGTCGGCTTCAAGATCCGCTTCACCGACAAGAGCACGCCGTCCTCCTACATCAAGCTGATGACCGACGGCATCCTGCTGGCCGAGACCCAGACAGATCCGCTCTTGCGCCAGTACGACACGATATTGATCGACGAAGCGCACGAGCGCAGCCTCAATATCGATTTCCTGCTCGGCTACCTGAAGTCGGTACTGGTGAAACGGCGCGACCTGAAAGTCATCGTCACCTCGGCCACGCTCGATGCCGAGCGCTTCAGCAGGCATTTCGCCATTGACGGAAATGCGGCGCCGGTGATCGAAGTCTCCGGCCGGCTCTATCCGATCGAGACGCGCTACCGCCCCTTCGACGAGAAGAAGGACACCGACCTCAATGACGCCATCGTCGATGCCGTCGATGAAGCCCATCGCACGGGCCCCGGCGACGTGCTGGTGTTCCTGCCCGGCGAGCGCGAGATACGCGAGGCGGCCGAGGCGCTGCGCAAACACCATCCGCCGGGGCTTGAGGTATTGCCGCTGTTCGCGCGCCAGACCGCCGTCGAGCAGGGTCGCGTCTTCGCCTCGCATCAGGGGCAGCGCGTGGTGCTGGCGACCAACGTCGCCGAAACCTCGCTGACCGTGCCCGGCATCCGCTACGTGATCGATTCGGGTCTGGCGCGGGTCAAGCGCTACTCGCATCGCAACAAGGTCGAGCAATTGCAGGTCGAACCGATCTCGCGCGCTGCGGCCAGCCAGCGCGCCGGGCGCTGCGGGCGGGTCTCGGCGGGCGTCTGCTTCCGGCTCTACGACGAGGAGGATTTCAATCAGCGCCCGGCCTTCACCGAGCCCGAGATCCTGCGCTCCAGCCTGGCCGGCGTGATCCTGCGCATGAAGTCGCTGCACCTGGGCGACGTCGAGGACTTCCCCTTCCTCGAAGCGCCGCTGCCGCGCATGATTGCGGATGGCTATCAGCTGCTGGCCGAGTTGGGCGCGATCGACGAGACGACGAAGGAGCTGACGCAGGTCGGCTTCGAGCTGGCCAAGCTGCCGCTCGATCCGAAGATCGGCCGCATGATCCTCGCTGCGCGCGAACACGGCTGCCTGCGCGAGGTGCTGATCATCGCCGCCGCGCTGGGCACCCAGGATCCCCGCGACCGGCCGCAGGAGCATGCGGCGGCGGCCGATCAGGCCCATGCCAAGTGGAAGGACGAGAAGTCCGAGTTCCTTTCCTACCTGAAGCTCTGGGCCGCCGGCGACGAAATCTGGAAGCACGAGACCGCGAACAAGCAGCGCCAGTGGTGCCGCCAGAATTTCATCAACTGGCTGCGCCTGCGCGAGTGGCGCGACGTGCATGGCCAGTTGCTGACGCTGTGTCACGAACACGGCTGGAAAATTACGAGTGCCTACCCCCCGCCCCCCTCCCCGAGGGAGGGGGTGACGACAGTTCGCTCCGCTCAGGATTCAAACGCTGCCCCCGCCCTGGGGCGGCCCGGCGGCGGGGGCGATTCCGGCTACGAGGCGATCCACAAGGCGCTGCTCACCGGCCTGCTCGGCCACATCGGCCTGATCAGCGAGGAGGACAAGAACTATCTCGGCGCGCGCGGCATCCGCTTCTACATCCATCCCGGCTCCAGCCTGCTGAAGAAGGCGGGACGCTGGATCGTCGCCGCCGAACTGGTGGAGACCTCGCGACTGTTCGCGCGCTGCATCGCGAAAATCGAGCCGGAATGGCTGGAGCAGGTCGGTGGCCACCTGATCCGCAAGCATGTCTATGAGCCGCACTGGGAGAAGGGGCCGGGCCAGGTCGTGGCCTGGGAGCGCGTGACTTTGCATGGCCTGATGATTCATGCCAAACGTCGCCTGCATTACGGTCCGATGGACCCGAAACTGGCGCGCGAAATCCTGATCCGCGAGGCCCTGGTCGAAGGCCAGGTCGGCGAGGACTGGGTCAGGAAGTGGCGCTTCTTCCAGCACAACGCCAAGCTCATGAAGGAAATCCAGGCCCTCGAACACAAGTCGCGGCGCCCCGATGTGCTGGTCGACGACGAGCTGATCCATGCCTTCTACGACGCTAGAATTCCCGAGGGCATCATCACCCTGGCGGCCTTCGACCACTGGCGGCGCGAGGCCGAGGCCGCGAATCCGAAGCTGCTCTGCCTGGAGAAGGAACAGTTGATGCGGCACGAGGCGGCGGGCATCACCACCGATGCCTTTCCGCCGGCACTGACGCATCGCGGCCAGAGCTTCAAGCTCAGCTACCACCACGATCCCGGCGCGGCCGATGACGGCGTCACGCTGACCCTGCCGCTGCCCGCGTTGAACCAGTTGCCGGCCAATCGCTGCGAGTGGCTGGTGCCGGGACTGCTCAAGGAGAAGGTGCTGGCGCTGCTGAAGACCCTGCAGCAGAAGTATCGCCATCGCCTGCAGCCGCTCGACGAGTTCGCCACGAACTTCTGCGAGGCAGAGCACGATTTGGACGAGCCGCTGGTGCGCGCCCTGACGCGCGCGGCCGAGGAGCATCTGGCCATGAAGCTGCCGCTCGATGCCTTCCGCAGCGGCGAGTTGCGGCCGCATCTGTTCATGAACTTCCGCCTCACCGACGAGCACGGCGGCACGCTCGCGATCTCGCGCAACCTGGCCGAACTGCGCGCCGAATATCGCGGCCGCGTCGAGCAGGCCTACGCCACGGCCGAGGTGCGGCACGAAGCGGCGGCAGGCGATTTGTCCGGCCTCACTGCATGGAGCTTCGGCGCCTTGCCCGAGCTCATGGAAGTGAAAGTTGGCGCTGGCACCACGGTGGGTTTTCCGGCGCTGGTCGACATGGGCGAGAGCGTGCGCCTGACCGCCTTCGATACCGAGGACAAGGCGCGCGCCGAGCACCGGCGCGGCATGGCGCGCCTGTTCGCGCTGCAGCTGGCGGCCCAGGTCAAGGCCATCGAGAAGCTGCCGGGCCTGCGCGAGCTGGCGCTGCAATTCGTGTCGCTGGGCACCGAGAAGGAGCTGCGCGAACAGTTGATCGCCGTGACCCTGGAGCGCACCTGCCTGATGGACCCGCTGCCCGCCGACGAGCCGGCGTTCGCGGCGCGGCGCGAGGCGGCGCGCGGCCGCATCCTGCTCGTCGCCCAGGAAATCCTGCGCCTGCTCGGCGGCATCCTGACCGAGCATGCGGCGCTGGCGAAGAAGCTCGCGTCGCTGCAAAAGGCTTTCCCGCAGGCCTGCGCCGACATCGCGGCGCAACTGGCCGAGCTGATGCCCAAGCGCTTTATCGCCAGCGTGCCCTTCGAGCGCCTGCAGCACTATCCGCGCTACCTCAAGGCGATCGGCCTGCGCCTGGACAAGGCGCGCAGCGACCCCGCGCGCGATGCGCGACTGATGGCGGACTGGCAGGCACTGGGCAAGCCCTGGGAGCGCGAACGCAATGCCATGCTCAAATCCGGCCAGCAGAATGACAGCTTCCTCGACGAGTTCCGCTGGCTGCTCGAAGAGCTGCGCGTGGCGCTGTTCGCCCAGGAACTGAAGACCACGTCGCCGGTTTCGGTGAAGCGCCTGCAGAAGATGTGGGATAGTAGGCAGCACCGATGAATGGCTGTCGCGGGGGGTGGAGATGATCGAAGTATTTGCGGCCTTCAACAGATCGCTGCGCGACCTGACGCGGCGCGAGGTGCTGTGGCAGGCGCTCTGGCCGCCGCTGCTGGCGCTGGTCTTGTGGCTGGTCGTGGGCTATGCGCTGTGGGCTCAGGGCATGGACATGATGACGCGCATCCTGCCGCAGCTGCCCTGGGAAGGCTGGGAGTGGGTGGCGCGCTGGGCCGCGGTTTTCCTGCTGCTGGCGGCCTTCGCCGTGCTGGTCTATGTCACCGCGATCCTGCTGGTCGCCGTGTTTGCCTTGCCGCGCCTGATCGAGCTGGTGGCCGCGCGCGACTACCCGGATCTGGGCCGCCACGGCGAGAACGTGTTCTGGGGCAGCCTGGGCACCACGCTGGGGGCCGGCGCGATCTTCGTTTTCGGTTTCCTGGCGATGCTGCCGCTGCTGCTGATTCCCGGCGTCCTGCTGGTGCTGCCGCTGGCCTGGGGCGCCTGGCTGAACCAGCGCACCTTTCGTTTCGATGCGCTGGCCGAACATGCCTCGCGTGCCGAAATGCAGCGCCTGGTGCGCGAGAATCGCAGCCGCTTCTATGCCGCCGGGCTCGCCACCGCGGCCGTGGCGCATCTGCCGCTGGTGAATCTGCTGGCCCCGGCCCTGACCGCGCTGGTGTTCGTCCATCTCGGGCTGGCGGCGCTGCGTCGCCAGCGCCAGCAAGGGGGAATAGAGTTATGAACGACATATCCCCCATCCCCTTTGCCAGGCAAAGGGGTGACTACGGCTCGCTACGCTCGCACGATATTGGAGGGGCTGCCTTGGGGCGGCCCGGCGGCAGGCCGTGAAAGGCATAGGCGCCATCGTCATCGGCGACGAGATCACGCGCGGCAAGCGTGAGGACAAGCATTTCCCCAAGCTCATCGAAATTCTCGCCGCGCGCGGCCTGGTGCTGGACTGGACGCTCTACATCGGCGACGACCGGGAACGCCTGACCGAAACCCTGCGCCGCACGCTGGCCGGCGAGGACATCGTGTTCAGCTTCGGCGGCATCGGCAACACGCCCGACGACCATACCCGCCAGGCCGCCGCCGCCGCGGCGGGCGTCGAGCTGGTGCTGCATCCGGACGCCGAACGCGAGATCCGTGCACGCTTCGCCGAACTCAAGTTCGAGCTGACCGACATGCAACTCGCGCTGGGCAATTTCCCGCGCGGCAGCCGCATCATTCCCAACCCCTTCAACCGCATTCCGGGCTTTACGCTGGGCCAGCACCATTTCGTGCCGGGTTTCCCGCAGATGGCCTGGCCGATGGTGGAATGGGTGCTCGACAGTTTCTACTCCTGGCGCTTCCATGCGCATCCCAGCGACGAAGCGGCGCTGCTGGTGTGGAAGGGCAGCGAAGGCGCGCTGATTCCCCTGATGCGGCGCGTCGAAGCCGAGTTTTCCGGGGTCAAGGTGTTCAGCCTGCCCTTCCTCGGCTCCAAGGAAGTTCAACGGCATATCGAGCTCGGCGTGCGCGGCGCGCCCGACCAGGTGCCGGCCGCCATGGCGGCACTGCGGCACGGCGTCGAGGAATTAGGTTACGCCTATGACGAAAAATGACGCTGCCGCAGGGGCGGCGTTTTTTTGCGGCAGTAACGCTTTGTGATCTATGCTACGAATCCCATGGTAAGGAATCAGCAGGAAGGATCATGATCGATAGCACGGATCGCGAACATCTCCAGCGGGCGAAGCTGTTCGCCAATGTCGGACTCGAAAGCATCGAGCATTTGTTTGAGGGCTGTCAGCGGATGAAGCTGGAACGCGGCGATCGTCTGCTGCAACCCGGCGTGGCCAACAGCCACCTGTACCTGATTTTCGACGGCGAGCTGCGCGTCTATCTGGAGGATCGCAGCATGCCGGAGCAGGCCGTCCTCGGCGCCGGCGATTGCGTCGGCGAAATGTCGCTGCTCGACGGCCAGGCTGCCTCGGCCCTGGTGCTGGCGGCGCGCGACAGCCAGCTATTGGCGATTCCGCACGACGTGCTCTGGTCGCTGGTGGATTGTTCCCACGGCGTGGCGCGCAACCTGCTGGCGATCATGGCCGGCCGCATGCGCGAAAGCAACGAGTCGCTGGTGAGCTTGCAGACTCGCAGCCTCGAATTCGAACAGGCGGCCAGCGTCGATGCCCTGACCGGGATCTACAACCGGCACTGGCTGCTGGATGCCTTTCCGCGCGCCATCGCCCGTTGCGAGCGGGATGGCGCGCCGCTGTGCCTGGTGATGGCCGACATCGACCTGTTCAAGCATTTCAACGAACGCTTCGGCTATCTCTCCGGCGACGCGCTGCTGCGCCGCATGGCGCGCCGCCTGGCCGACGGCCTGCGGGCGCAGGATTTGATCGCCCGCTACGGCGGCGAGGAATTCCTGATCCTGTTGCCGCACACCAGCCTCGACGAGGCGCTGCCGATTGCCGGGCGCCTGCGCGAGCTGGTGGCCATCGGTTGCGGGCTGCCGACGGGCGAGGGCGTCACGCTGAGTTGCGGCGTGGCCCCGATGCTCGGCGGCGAATCGCTGGAGGCGCTGATCGCGCGCGCCGACGCGGCCCTGAAGCGCGCCAAGGAAAACGGCCGCGACCGGGTGGAAGTCGCGGTCTAACGCTCATGGCTTAAGTAAGCCAACCCGCATCATGAAATCACTCACCTTCGACGGGCCCCAAGCTGGCCAATAGGCCCACCCCTCCCATCCTCCCCTCACGGGGAGGCTACTGATCGGCTCGCTGCGCTCGAATCAGACACTGCGCTTGGCAACGTAATTCACCTTAGCCCGTCCCGCCCACCGTCAGGCCGTCGATGCGCACCGTCGGCTGGCCGACGCCGACCGGTACGCTCTGACCTTCCTTGCCGCAGGTGCCGACGCCCGAATCGAGCGCCATGTCGTTGCCGATCATGGCGACGCGGGTCATCGCCTCGGGACCGCTGCCGATCAGCGTGGCGCCCTTGACCGGCGCGGTAATCCTGCCGTTTTCGATCAGGTAGGCCTCGGCGGTCGAGAAGACGAACTTGCCGCTGGTGATATCGACCTGGCCGCCGCCGAAGTTGGCCGCATAGAGACCCTTCTTCACCGACTTGATGATTTCCTGCGGATCGTGGCTGCCGTTGAGCATGGTGGTGTTGGTCATGCGCGGCAGCGGCAGATGGGCGAAGGATTCGCGGCGGCCGTTGCCGGTGGGCTGAACATTCATTAGCCGCGCGTTCAGCGTGTCCTGCAGGTAGCCGACCAGGATGCCGTCCTCGATCAGCACCGTGCGCTGGGTCGGATTGCCTTCGTCGTCGATGGTCAGCGAACCGCGCCGGTCGGCGATGGTCCCGTCATCGACCACGGTGACGCCCTTGGCCGCGACGCGCTGGCCGATGCGCCCGGCGAAGGTCGAGCTGCCCTTGCGGTTGAAGTCGCCTTCGAGGCCGTGGCCGACCGCTTCGTGCAGCAGGATGCCGGGCCAGCCGGGTCCCAGCACCACGGTCATTTCGCCGGCCGGGGCCGGCTTGGCGGCGAGATTGACGCTGGCCTGATGCACCGCGCGCCTGGCGTAGTCCTCCAGCACGGCGTCGCTGAAATAGGCGTAGTCGAAGCGCCCGCCGCCGCCGGCGGAACCCTGTTCGCGGCGGCGCCCGGTGCCTTGCCCTTCTTCCATGATCACCGATATCGAAAGGCGCACCAGCGGCCGCACGTCGGCTGCCATGTGGCCGTCGGAACGTGCCACCAGCACCACTTCCCAGGTGCCGGCGATGCTGGCCATGACTTCCCTGACGCGCGGATCGGCGGCGCGCGCCATGGCTTCGAGCCGCTCCAGCAGCTTGACCTTGGCGGCATCGTCGAGCGAAGCGATCGGATCGTTGCCGGCATACAGCGCGGCCGGCTGCTTGCGGCGCTTGAGCAGCGGCGCCAGGCGCTGGGCGCCGGCCGCGGCGATCGCCCGGGTGGTGCCGGCGGCGGCCTGCAGCGCGGCCATGCTGATGTCGTCGGAATAGGCGAAGGCGGTTTTCTCGCCCGACAGCGCGCGCACGCCGACGCCCTGTTCGATGTTGAAGCTGCCCGACTTGACGATGCCCTCTTCGAGGCTCCAGGCCTCCGAACGCGCGTACTGGAAATACAGGTCGGCGTAATCGACGTGATTGCCGAACAACTGGCCGAAGACCCGTTCCAGCTGATGCGGCGCCAGTCCGTGGGGCTTGAGCAGGGTCTGTTCGGCGATTTCGAAGAGGGGGATGGGGCTGGCGGGAGCGTTCATGGCTTTCCTTAAGTTTCCTACATTTGTTTCCTGCGTTTCCTACAGTATGCGGTGTTTCAGGGCCGGCAGACTGGTTCTGGTGTCGACCAGGCATTGTCGATTCAGTTCGGCAAGCACCACGCCTTCGCCCTTGTCCATGCGCGCCAGGATCTCACCCCAGGGGTCGATGATCATGCTGTTGCCGTGGGTCAGGCGCCCCGTCGGGTGCCGTCCGCCCTGGGCTGCCGCCAGCACATAGCACTGGTTTTCCACGGCGCGCGCGCGCAGCAGCATTTCCCAGTGCGCGCGGCCGGTGGTTTCGGTGAAGGCGGCGGGCAGCACCAGCAGATCCAATTCACCCAGAGCGCGGAACAGCTCGGGGAAGCGCAGGTCGTAACAGATCGCGACGCCGACGCGTCCGAGCGGGGTGTCGAAGCTCACCAGCTTGTCGCCGCGTTCGATGGTGGCGGCTTCGTCGTAGGCCTCGTCGCCCTTCCTGAAATTGAACAAGTGGATCTTGTCGTAGCGTGCCACGCGCTCGCCCTGCGGGTCGTACACCAGGCAACTGTTGCGCAGCTTGGCGGGATCCTGCGCCATCAACGGAATCGAGCCGCCGACCAGCCACAGGCCGTGGCGGCGCGCGGTCGTGGCCAGGAAATCCTGCATCGGGCCGGCCCCATCCGCCTCGCGCGCGGCGAGGCGGTCGGCATCGGCGGCGCCGATCAGCGGAAAGTATTCGGGCAGGGCCACCAACTGCGCGCCCGCCGCGGCGGCCTCGGCGATCAGGCGGCCGGCGGTGGCGAGATTGGGCGCCACCTCGGGTCCGGAAATCATCTGCACTGCGGCTATCTTCATGGCCTGCCGCCGGGCCGCCCCAAGGCAGCCACGCCAGGACGCTGCGAGCGCAGCGAGCCGTAGTCACCCCTTTGCCTGGCAAAGGGGATGGGGGATAGGTCGTTCATTTGTTCTCCTCCGTGGCCTTCTGCGCACTCAGCTTCGCGACCTTGGGATCGGCCCAACTGCCGGTCACCGCGTATTCGAAGGCAAAGGCCTGGTCCAGCGGGTCGCGGAATATCTTCTGCGCGGCCCAGACCACCGCGCCGGCGACCGGGTTGGCGATCATGGCGCCGACCGCAAGCGATTCTCCCACGGCGGGTTGCACGCGGACCTTGAGGTTCTGCGTCTCGGCGCCAAGGCTGACCGTGCCGTTCATCAGTACCTTGGCCGAGGGCCCTTTGATCTCCAGGTCCTTGGTTTCCATCACGCCGCGGTTCACCGCGAAATTGCCGGAGATATTGTCGAAGGCGAAACCTTCGCTGAAGACGTCGCGGAAATCCAGCGTGATGCGCCGCGGCAGGGATTGCAGGCTGAGGATGCCGAGCAGGCGGCCGACGCCCGGTTCCAGCTTGACGAACTGGCCGTTGGCGGCATCGAGGCTGAGCTTGCCGCTGAGACTCGGATAGTCGATGGTGAAGGGCGAGCCGCTCCATGCCAGATTGCCGGCGAGGTTGGCACTGCCGCGGCGCACCGAGTCGGGGTAGCCGATGCGCGCCAGCATCTTCTCGATGCTTTTGGCGCCGAGCTTGAATTCGACATGGGTGGCGGCCTGGGTCGGGCTCGGGCGCCAGCGCCCGCTGGCGTCCAGCGTGCCGTCGTCGTTCCTCATCTCGATCCGCGTGTTCCAGGAGCCGTCGACGTTCTCCGCCGCGATGCGCACGGTGCCCAGTGCGCGATCCTTGTAGGAAAGCTGGTCGACCGTGACGTCGAGCGCGGGAATCCGTTCGATGACTTCGCTGGCCTTGGCCTGGAGAACTTCAGGCGGGGCGACGACGGCCGGAATCGAAAGCTGGGCGATGCGGCCGGACAGCTTGCCGCCGCCGGCGCTGTTCCATTCGAAGTTGCCGGCCAGCTCGCGGCTTTTCATCTCGAAACGCGTGCTGGTGCTCGCCTCCGGCCGGCTGCCGCTGATGCGTACCTCGTGGAAGTGTTTGTCGTGCAGGCTCAGGTCGGCCGTGCGCAGGTCGAACTGTACCGTGGGCAGGGGCAGCGGTTTCCCGTCTTTGCCGTTGTCATTGGCCGGCCTGGTCGCCAGGCCACGCCAGAAATCGGCATCGATGTGCGGCAGATTGGCCGCCAGCAGCAGGTTGCGCTCCGGCATGGTGGCGCTGACATCGCCGACCGTCAGCAAGCCGCGCGTGACCACCGCCGGCGTGACATCGTGACGGCGCACCAGTTGCAGGCGCAGCACGCGGCCGAGGCTGATGTCGAGCATGTCCTGGGCCGTTGCACCTTTTGCCGCCGTGCCGCCAGCGCCAACTCTTGCGGCGCCGCGCGCCGCGGGCTCGGGCGGCGGCTTGCGTTCGAAGCTGAACGCCAGTGCGTCGGTGGCCGGCTTGTTGAAGGGCGGCGGCAGGCTCGACGAAAGGCCGACCAGGTTGGAGGTCAGCCTGACCTCCGCCGCCTTCTTCCTGACCTGCACGTTGGCAGCCCATTTCGCGCTGCCCGCCAGATGGTCGAACACGGCTTGCGGGAACTCGCGGCGCAGCGTGGCGATGGCTATTTCTCCGGCGGCATCGACCTGGACATTGCCGTCGCCGGCCGTCTTCACGTCGACCGCCAGGGGTGAACCGAGCAGCAAGCCGCGGATGCCGCGCGCTTCGAGATGGTCGGCGGAAAAGCGCAGGTTGCCGCGCACTTCGGCCAGCGGCGGCAGATCGTTGTCCACGGTGAGGCGGTTGCCGTCGAAGCGATAGCTGCCGTCGACCCTGGAATTCGCCAGGCGGCGCAAGGGCAGGGCGAGCTTGAGGTCGAGTTCGCCGCGGCCTTCCGCCCGCATCTCCTCGGTGAAATGGTCGATGCGTTCGCCGACCGGGCTGGCCTCGATGAAGCGCAGGAAATCCGCGGTCGGCCCGGCGGCTTTGCCGCTCACCGTGAGCAACTCCTCGCCCTGCTCGATATCGGCAATCTCGGCGCGCACCTCGCGCAGGTCGACGCCGAAGATGCGGCCCTTGTTGCCGGTGATCAGCATGCGCTGGCCGGCGAACAGCAGCTCGCCTTCGATGTCGTTGATCTCCGGCCAGCTGTCGGCGTAGCGCAGCGTCGCGTCGCGGAACTTGCCGCGCACTTCGAACACGCCGCCCAGGCCGTCGCGGTAAGGGAAGCGGCGCAGGTCGCCGCGCAGCTTGAGCGTGGTCTCGCTGGCCTTGCCGCCGATGATCGCGACGCGCAGCCATTCGCGCACATTCTTGCCCACCGCCAGCGGCATGTAGCGCCAGACCGAGGCGCCGCTGCCGCGCGTGAGGCGGGCGTCGAGATCGAGTTGGCCGGGGCCCGCGTCCAGCGCGCGCCAGATGCCGCTGGCTTCGCCGGCGGCATCCCGGTTGTGGAACGAGGCCTTCTGCAGCTTCACCTGCAGGCCATCGGCGGCGGCCTTCCAGTCGAGGTCGGCGGCGAAGGCTTCGAGTTCCAGCCGCGGTTCGGCGAATACGGTGGGCAGTTCGAAGGCGGCGCGCTGGCCATCGAGCCTGATGGCGCCGCCGCTCTGGTTGCCGTCGACGCGGCCGTTGATCCCGGCGATGCCCGGCACCGGTCCCAGGGCGGTGAGCCCGAGGCCTTCGAAGCGCCCCTTGACGCTCCATTTTTCCAGCGTTCCGGCGTTCCCGGGTGCGCCCTTCCAGTCCAGTTTGAGGTCGAAGACCCGGCCGCGCGGCGCGTGGCGGGCCAGCCGGGCGCGGCTCGCGTCGTCCAGCGGCAGGTGGGCGGCCAGGCGCGCCAGGACGTCGAGGTCGAGGCCGTTGGCGGTCGCCGAACCCTGGGGCGTGCGGTTGGCGGCGGCACCCTGCCACGCGAGCTTCAGGTCGGTCGGCGGCAGCGCAAGGCCGTCCCGGGTGGCCAGCGTCAGATGCTTCAATTCGGCCGCGAAGCCGGTATCGAGGCGATGCCCGGCCAAGCGCCCTTCGAGCCGCAACAGGTCGAGTTCGGGCAGGTCGGGTCGCAATTGCAGGCGCACGTCGGCCAGGCGCACGTCGGCGGTGGTCGATACCAGGCGCCGGTCGGCAATCCCCAGCCACAGCCGCAGGGCGCCGCTGCCTTGCGGCACGGCCACCGGGTAATCGACCCAGGCGCGCCAGCCGGCGAGGTCGGCGTAGTCCAGCTCGGCATACACCTCGCCCTTCCAGGCCTGCCACTGGTCGAGATCCTGCCCCTTGAAATCGCCGCGGATGTCGATGCGTGCCGCCAAGTGGGGCGGCGGCTCGGCGCTAAGGCCGAAGCGATGGCGGCTGCCGCGGTTGTCGAGCTGGAAGTCGAGATGCTTGAGTTCCAGCGGCGCCGCGCCGCGCAGTTCGTCCTGCCAGGCGATGCTGGCGTCGCGCACGACGATGCGCTGCTGCGCCAGCAGCCAGTCGGCAAAGCCGGCCTGCTGGTCCGCCTGGGGCGTGATTTCGAGTCCGGCGGCGAACAGGCGGCCGTCGCGATCGCGACGCAGCACCAGGCTTGGCGTCTTGAGTTCGAGCCGGGCCAGGCGCAGCTGAAAATGCCACAGCGAACTCCAGGACAACTCGGCCTCGACCTGGTCGAAGGCCAGGGCGGCGCGTCCCTCGGCGTCGCGAATTTCGAAGCCGCCGAGTTTCAGCGCGGGGCGCAGGCCGGCCCAGTGCGCCTCGATGCGGCCTATGCCGACCGGACGGTTGACGGCCGAACTGATCAGCTGCTCGACATCGCCGCGATAGTTTTCGATCTGCGGCAGGATCGCGTAACGCAAGGCCAGCAGCATCAGGCCGAAGGCAAAGTAGGCGATCGTGATTGCCCACAGCGAGGCGCGCAGCAGGGCTCCCAGCCACGGATTGGCTTGCGCCAACCGGCGCAGACGGGTACCGGGGTGAGAACTGATCCGAGAAATGATGGGCGTCGAGGCTCGCGGTGCGGACATGGAGGGGAGGCTGCCTTGGCCCAAGCTAAAATGATGGGCTACAACAGCGCTTTATCCATAAATTCTAACCGATGCCCTCCCTCGCCGATATCGTCGAAACATCCCGTTACCTTGAGCGTCTGTTGTCCGCCAGGCCGGCGCTGGCGGCCGAAGTCGAGGCTGCCCTGGAGCAGCCCGTCACCGCCGCCGAGCTTGCGGCCTGGCTCGATGCGCAGCCGCTGGGCGAGGACAACCTGAAGCCGGTGCTGCGCCAGCTCAAGCAGCGCGCCTACGCCCGCATCGCCGCGCGCGATCTGGCGGGCCTGGCGCCCCTGGCCGAAGTCACCGAATGCATGACCCAGATCGCCGAACTGGCCGTGGGCAAGGCCGTTGCAGTGCTCGGCCGCGGCCTGACCGAGCGCTATGGTGCGCCGCGCGGCGCCGACGGACGGCTGCAGGAACTGATCGTGGTCGGCATGGGCAAGCTCGGCGGGCGCGAACTGAATGTCTCGTCCGACATCGACCTGATTTTCGTGTTTCCCGAAGACGGTGAGACCGACGCGGTCAATGCAAGTTCGCGTGCCATTTCCAACTTCGAGTTTTTCACCCGCCTCGGCCGCGGCCTGATCAACGCCATCGCCGAGGTCACCGGCGACGGCCAGGTGTTCCGCGTCGACATGCGCCTGCGGCCCAATGGCGAATCGGGGCCGCTGGTCTGCTCCTTCGATATGCTGGAAAACTACTTCATCACCCAGGGCCGCGAATGGGAGCGCTATGCCTGGATCAAGGCGCGGCCGCTGACCGGTAGCCGCCACGAGGAGCTGGAGAAAGTCCGCCAGCCTTTCGTGTTCCGCAAGTATTTCGATTTCGGCGCGATCAACGCCATGCGCGGCCTGCACGCGCAGATCCGCCGCGAAGTGGCGAAGAAGGACATGGCGGACAACGTCAAGCTGGGCCCCGGCGGCATCCGCGAAATCGAATTCATCGCCCAGGTGTTCCAGCTGATCCGCGGCGGGCGCGATACACCGCTGCAGATCAAGCCGACCCAGCAGGTGCTGAAGCTGCTCGCCGAGCGCGGCACCCTCAATGCCGATGCCGCCGCCGAACTGGCGTCCGCCTACAACTTTCTGCGCCGCCTCGAACATCGCCTGCAATATCTCGACGACGCCCAGACGCACAGCCTGCCGCCGGGTGCGGAGGACCGCCGCCGCGTGGCCCGGGCCATGGGCTTCGGCAGCTATGAAGCCCTGCTGGAGGAGCTCGACGACCACCGCGCCACGGTGTCGCGCCACTTCGAGCAGGTGTTCGCCGACCCGAACCACGGCGAGCATGCGCTGGCGGGGCTCTGGCAGGATGCGGGCGGCGACGATCAGGAGGAAAAGTTCGAGCGTCTCGGTTACCGCAACCCGCCGGCCGCCGCGCAACGCATCGCGGCGCTGCGCGCGGGGCCGCTCTACCAGCAGATGTCGCAGGACATCCGCAGCCGTTTCGATGTCCTGGTGCCGCGCCTGATCGAGGCCGCGGCCGAACTGCCGAATCCCGACGAGACCCTGTCGCGCGGCGTCGATCTGCTCGAATCGATCTCGCGCCGCGCCGCCTATCTGGCGCTGCTGCAGCAGTATCCGCAGGCCTTGCAGAAGGTCGCGCAACTGCTGAGCAGTTCCAGTTGGGCGGCCAATTACCTGCAGCGCCACCCTATCCTGCTCGACGAACTGCTCGACCCGCGCCTGCTCGATGCCGTTTCCGACTGGGCGGGGTTTCGCGCCCAGTTGTCGGCGCTGCTCGAAGAGCAGGAACCCGACACCGAACGGCAGATGGAGACGCTGCGCGAGGCGCACCACGCCCAGGTGTTCCGCCTGCTGACGCAGGACGTCGCCGGCCTGCTGACCGTGGAAAAGCTCGCCGACCACCTCTCGGAACTGGCCGACATCCTGCTCGCGGCGGCGATCCAGCGCGCCTGGCTGAAAATGCCCAAGCGCCACTGCGAGGCGCCGAAGTTTGCCGTCATCAGCTACGGCAAGCTGGGCGGCAAGGAACTCGGCTACGCCTCGGACCTTGACCTGGTGTTCCTCTTTGACGATCCCGCCCCCGAAGCCGGCGAAAACTACGCGCGGCTCGGCACCCGGCTGAATACCTGGCTGTCGGCGCAGACCGCGGCCGGGCAGCTGTTCGAGACCGACCTGCGGCTGCGGCCCAACGGCGATTCCGGCCTGCTGGTCAGTTCGATGGAGTCCTTCCGCAAATACCAGCTCGAATCGGCCTGGGTCTGGGAGCACCAGGCCCTGACCCGCGCCCGCTTCTCGGCCGGCGACCGCGCCGTGGGCGAGGCCTTCGAGCGCATCCGCTGCGAAGTGCTGTGCCAGAAGCGCGACCTGCCCAAACTGCGCGAGGAAGTGCTGGCGATGCGGCAGAAGATGGTCGACGCGCACGGCACCAAGGGTGACCAGCGCGAGTACGTCTTCGATCTCAAGCACGATCCCGGCGGCCTGGTCGATGTCGAATTCATGGTGCAGTACCTGGTGCTCGGCCATTCCCATCGCCATCCCGAACTGACCGGCAACCTCGGCAATATCGCGCTGCTCAAAATCGCCGCCGGCCTGGGCCTGATCCCCGCCGAACTGGCCGACCGGGTGCGCAACGCCTACCGCGATTACCGCCGCATGCAGCACGAGCTGCGCCTCAACGCCGCGCGGGCAAGGGTTGCGCCGGACCTGGTGCAGCAGCGCGTGGATGCGGTGCGCGAGTTGTGGCGGCTGGTGTTCGCCGATTCCGCTACTGCGTGACCGGCGAACCAGGGCCGGCGCTGCGACCGTCCCGCTGGCGCGGACCCTCGGAGAGTCGCCGTACCGCCAGCGCCAACTTTTCGACCTGATCGGATCAAACGGGCATCCATTTTGGCTTCGTCAGCGGCGCATGTACGAATTGTCGTCAGCATGCAGATTGCACGACATAGCCATGCCCTGCATTGCCGTTAGCAGCAGCATTTCCAAGCCGTGGCGGAGGACAACGATGTCCGTGTTCAACTCAAGAAGTCGGACTTTCCGCTACTATTGAATTCATGAACGCCATCGAACCCGCCACCGAACGCGCCGCTCGCACCTTTCTCGATCGCGTCGCCCGTCAGTACGACGTGGCTGGCGCGATCCTGTTCGGCAGCCGGGCGCGCGGCGATCATCGGAACGACAGCGATGCGGACATTGCCGTGGTGCTCAAGGGCGAAGCCGGCGAATTCTTCGATACTCAGCGCGTGCTTTCCGGGATCGCCTACGACGTTCTGCTCGATACCGACATACGCATACAGGCCCTGCCCATCTGGCAAACGGAATGGGATCATCCCGATGCTTATTCGAGTCCTTACCTGCTGCGCAATATCCGGCGGGAAGGCATAGCGCTGTGAAGCCGGATAGCGCGGCGTGGGCGGTGGCCGAGGCTCATCGGTTCGTCGATGCCGTTCGTCAGTTCCTGGTCGGCCGCGACAAGGCCTGAACGCAGTAAGCCCCGCGAATCGGGTCGGCTTCGCGTCGATCTTCCTGACAGCGCGAATCGCCTTGCTATGCACTACCTTCGGGGCGCCGCCGGCGCCGACTCTTGAACCAGCCTGGAGCGGACGCGGATAAACTGCGCGTTTCGCTTGCCCTCCCTTCCATTTACAGCAAGAGCCATCGCAAACCATGCCCGTCAACTACGCCACCCCCGCCCCTGAAGCCCTGTTCCCCGTCGCCGGCGTCCGGCTCGGCACTGCCGAGGCCGGCATCCGCAAGCTGAATCGACGCGACCTGACCGTGATCGAGTTCGCGCCGGGCAGCCGCGCCGCGGGCGTGTTCACCCAGAACCGCTTCTGCGCGGCGCCGGTCACCGTGTGCCGCGAGCATCTGGCCGGCGACAGCGGGATACGCGCGCTGGTGATCAACACCGGTATCGCCAATGCCGCCACCGGTGAGCAGGGCCTGCAGGCCGCGCGCGACACCTGCGCCGCAGCGGCCGAACTGCTGGACTGCGCGCCGCGCGAGGTGCTGCCCTTCTCGACCGGCGTCATCCTCGAACACCTGCCGGTGGAGCGCCTGATCGCCGGCCTGCCGGCGGCACAGGCCGATCTGGCGGCCGATCACTGGCATGCCGCGGCGCACGCCATCATGACCACCGACACGGTGGCCAAGGCCGCCAGCCGCCGGGTCACCAGCGGCAACTTTCAATTCACGGTGACCGGCATCAGCAAGGGCGCCGGCATGATCCGGCCCAACATGGCGACCATGCTCGGCTTCGTCGCCACCGACGCGGGCCTCAGTCCGGCGCTGCTGCAGCAACTGGCGAAGGATGCCGCCGATGTCTCGTTCAACTGCATCACCGTGGATGGCGACACCTCGACCAACGATTCCTTCGTCGTCATCGCCACCGGCGCTTCGGGTTGCATGGTAGACAGCGAAGCCTCGCCGCACTGGCCGGCGCTGCGCGACGCCGTGATCGGCGTGGCGCAGGAACTGGCCCAGGCCATCGTGCGCGACGGCGAGGGCGCCACCAAGTTCATCACCGTGAAAGTCGGCGCTGGCGCCACGGCGGCGGAATGCCGCCAGGTGGCCTATGCCATCGGCCATTCGCCGCTGGTGAAGACGGCATTCTTCGCCTCCGACCCCAACCTCGGTCGCATCCTTGCCGCCATCGGCTACGCCGGCATCGCCGATCTCGACAGCGCCGGCGTGCGCGTGTGGCTCGGCAACAATGACAAAAATGCGGGCGGGGAAGTGCTGGTTTCGGAGCACGGCGGCCGCGCCGCCAGCTACCGCGAGGAGGACGGCGCCCGCATCATGCAGGACGCCGAGATCACCGTGCGCATCGACCTCGGCCGCGGCCAGGCCCAGGCCACGGTATGGACCTGCGATTTCTCCTATGATTACGTGAAAATCAACGCCGATTACCGCTCTTAGTTCAATCCGAGGACACCATGACCATTCAAGACCCGCAGCGCTTCGAGCGCGCGATCGCCCTGTTCGACGCCGCCAACGCCGCCGACCCGAATCTCGACCAAGGCCAGCCCAAGGAACTGCTCTATGCGCAGCGCATGACCGAGATGATTGGCCGCTACGCGCCGGATGCCAGCGAGGTCGCCCAGCTCGCCGTGCGCGCCCAGCACATCAAGCGCTGGACGGTGCCGCGCAGCAGCTATCCGATGACCAAGGAAGGCTATCTGGCCTGGCGTACCGGGCTGTACAAGTTCCACGCCGAGACGGCAGGCGAGCTGATGCGCCAGGCCGGCTACGACGACGCCATGATCGACAAGGTCAAGGCCGCCGTCGGCAAGCGCGGGCTCAAGGTCAATCCCGACACGCAGATGATGGAAGACGTCACCGACCTGGTGTTCATCGAGTACTACATGCTCGGTTTTGCCGGCCAGCATGCCGAGTACAGCGAGGAAAAGTGGCTCGACATCATCCGCAAGACCTGGCGGAAAATGTCGCAGCGCGCCCACGACTTTGCCACCGGTGGCGGCATCAAGCTGCCGGACCCGCTGGTGCCGTTGATTCTCAAGGCCATCGGCGCCTGAGAGGCTATGAATAAATCTACTGCGCGTGCCGGATCGGGGCTTGGGCGGCTCATTTGGCAACCCCGGCTATCCTCCCGTATAACCACCTACGCTCCGGTAGCTGCGCTCCGGCCGCACCCCGCTGCGGCCCGCTCGCTACGATTTCTTCACAGCCTCTGACATGCCGTACAACAAAAACCACCCCAAGGAGACAACATCATGCAAGTAGGATTTATTGGCCTTGGCCTGATGGGCCGTCCGATGGCCCTGCACCTGGAAAAGGCCGGACACACGCTGCATCTGTGGGCGCGGCGGCCGGCGTCGCTGGCGCCATTCATTGACAAAGCGGCGGCGGTCAATGCCAAGACCCATGCCAGCCCGGCCGAGGTGGCGAAGCATGCCGAGGTGGTGGTCGTCATGGTCGCCGACGCGCCCGACGTGGAGAAGGTCTGTCTCGGCGAGAACGGCCTGGCGGCGGGCGGCAAGGCGGGGCTGATCGTGGTCGACATGTCCACCATCAACCCGAACGCGGCGCGCAACATCGGCCTGCGGCTGGCGCAGCAGGGCATCGACTTCGTGGACGCGCCCGTGTCGGGCGGCGAGATGGGCGCCATCAACGCCGCGCTGACCATCATGGTCGGCGGCAAGGCGAGCGCCTTCGAGAAGGTCAGGCCGCTGCTGGAAAAGATGGGCAAGTCGGTAACGCTGATCGGCGATTCCGGGGCCGGCCAGGTGGCCAAGGCCTGCAACCAGATCCTCACCGGGGTCGGTGTGATGGCGGTGGCCGAGGCCTTCAATTTCGCGGCGAAGAGCGGCGTCGATCCGGCCAAGGTGCGCGAGGCGCTGCTCGGCGGCTTCGCCTATTCGAAGATCCTGGAGAACCACGGCCAGCGCATGCTCGACCGCAACTTCAAGCCGGGCTTCAAGGCCTGGATGCACCAGAAGGATTTGCGCATCATCATGGAAGAGGCGCACCGCATGGGCCTGATGCTGCCCTCGGCGGCGGCGACGGCGCAGGTCTTCAACGCCATCGTCGGCAGCGGCATGGGCGAGAACGATTCGATCACGGCCCTGCAACTGCTGGAGAAGATGAGCACGGCGGAGTAACCGCAGTGAATCTGGGTTTCATCGGCGTCGGCGCCATGGGGGCGCCGATGGCGGAGCATCTGCTGGATGCCGGGCATCGCTTGTCGGTCTGGTCGCGGCGGCCGGAGTCGGCGGCCGCGCTGGTCGCGCAGGGCGCGAGCTGGTGCGATTCTCCCGCCGCGGTGGCAGGCGCCAGCGAGATCGTCTGCACCAATGTCACGGGCAGCGCCGACGTCGAGGGGCTGGCCGGCGGACTGGCGGCGGGGTTTGCGCCGGGCGGCATCCACCTCGATTTTTCGACCATCGCGCCAAGCGCGGCGCGGCGCATCGCCGCGAGCTACGCGGCGCGTGGCGTGGATTTCGTCGACGCGCCGGTGTCGGGCGGCAGCGCAGGCGCCCGGGCCGCCACGCTGGCGATCATGTGGGGCGGAAAGTCGGCGCTGGCGCCACGCCTCCAGCCTGTCTTCGAGACCCTGGGCAAGACCGTCGTGCATGTCGGCGAGACCGGCGCCGGCCAGGTGGCCAAGGCCTGCAACCAGATGGTGATGGTGGCGGCGATCGAGGCGGCGGCGGAAGCGGCAAGGCTGGCGGCGGCCGCCGGCATCGACTTCGCCAGGGTCCGCACCGCGATGCTGGGCGGTTCGGCCGGCTCGCGCGTGCTCGAGGTCTTCGGCGAACGCATGGCGGCGCGCGAATTCGCGGCCGGCGTCGAGGCGCGGCTGCACCACAAGGATTACGCGCTGCTGATGGACGAAGCCGCGCGCATCGGCGCCCCCTTGCCGGTTTCCGCCGCGGTGTGGCAGCAGCTCAACGCATTGATGGCGCAGGGCTGGGGCAGGCAGGACACCAGCGCCTTGCTGCGCGTGCTGGAAACCGGCGCCGGACCGGCGCGATGAGCGCCCCGCACGGCCGCCCGAAGGTGCGCCAGTCATCACGCGGAGCCGCGCCGCGGCGAACCATCGTCACCCCCTCGCTTGGCGAGGGGGCTGGGGGGAGGGTAGTCCAGTGAGCGCCGGCCGGCCGGCGCTGCCGCCCAAGAAAGCCGCACTCGAACTCAACGCGATTTTCGAGAACGCCACGGTCGGCATCGTGTTCACCCACAACCGCCGGCTGGTGCAGGCCAACCGGCTGTGCGCCGAGATGTTCGGCTACACCCTGGATGAATTCGTCGACCAGTCGGCACTGATTCTCTATCCCGACCAGGAAGCCTATTCGGCGCTCGGCCGCGAGGCCGGGCCAGTGCTCGCGGCCGGCCGTCCGTTTCGCGCCGAGACCCAGCTCAAGCGCAAGGACGGCAGCTGCTTCTGGTGCCGGGTTTCGGCCAAGGCGGTGGATCCCGAACGCCCGCGCGACGGCACCCTGTGGATCATCGAGGACATCGCCGAAGACCGCCTGATGCTGGAGGCGCTCGAAGGCAGCACGCGCGAACTGTCGGCCATCCTCGATACGGCCTCGATGGGCATTGCCGTGGTGCGCAACCGCGTGGTCGTGCGCTGCAACCGGCGTTTCGAGGAATTGTTCGAGCTGCCGCAGGCCAGCCTGGTCGGTCATTCGGTGCGGCAGCTATTCAGCAGCGAGGAGGAATTCCAGCGCATCGGCGAGCAGGTCTATGCCGAATTTGCCGCCGGCGCCGTGCATCACCGCGAGCAGCTGCTGCTGCGGCGCGACGGCAAGGCGCGCTGGCTGCGCGTCAGCGGCAGCGCCTTCGACGCGGCCAATCCGCATCTCGGTTCGGTCTGGCTGGCGGAGGACTACACGGCGACGCGCGAGGCCGAAGAACGCGCGCGGCAGGCCTTCGATGAACAACAGCTGATTTTCGACAACGCGGCGGTGGGCATCCTGTTTGCGCGGGATCGCATGGTGCAGCGCTGCAACCGCCGCATGGCCGAGATTTTCGGCTACCTGCCGGAGGAACTGGCGGGACGCTCGACGCGCGTGTTCTACCTCGGCGAGGAAGACTACCAGCGTCACGGTGCCGAGGTCATGCCGGTGGTCACGGCCGGCGCCACCTATGTCGGCGAGACCCGCGTGCGGCACCGCGACGGCCATCCCTTCTGGGTGCGCGCCACGGGGCGCCGGGTCGCCAGCCAGGCCGGCAGCGTCGACCTGATCTGGATTTTCGAGGACGTCACCGAGCGGCATCAGGCCGAGGAAGCGCTGCTGCGCGCCCACGAGGTGCTGGAGCAGCGCGTGGTCGAGCGCACCGCCGAACTGGCGAACGCCAACACGCAGTTGCAGGAGGAGGTGTTCGAAAGGATGCAGGCCGAGCAGCGCATCTGGCATGTCGCGCATCACGACAGCCTGACCGGCCTGCCCAATCGCGCGCTGCTGCACGACCGCCTGCAGCAGACGCTGGCGCAGGCCCAGCGCGGCCGCCATCGCGTGGCGGTGATGTTCCTCGATCTCGACCGCTTCAAGACGGTCAACGACACCCTCGGCCATGCCATCGGCGATGAACTGCTCAAGCATGTCGCGCAGCGCCTGACCGGCGTGGTGCGGGCGGTCGATACCGTCTCGCGCCTGGGCGGCGACGAGTTCGTCATTGTGCTGCACGAAATGTCCTCGCCCGACGATGCGGTGCAGGTCGCGGAGAAGATACTCGGCGCCCTGGCCACGGTGGTGACCATCGACAATCACCAGTTGCGTGCCACGCCCTCGATCGGCATCAGCATCTTTCCCGATGACGGCGACGAGGTGTTCGCGCTCATGAAGAACGCCGACACGGCGATGTATCACGCCAAGGCGGCCGGGCGCAACAACTTCCAGTTCTTTGCCCGGCGCATGAACGAGCAGGCGGCGCACTTCTTCACCCTGGAGAACCGCCTGCGCCAGGCGATCGAGGGCGGGCAGCTGCGGCTGCACTACCAGCCGCTGATCGACTGGCCGCGCCGCGCGGTCTGCGGCATGGAAGCGCTGCTGCGCTGGGACGATCCCGAGCACGGCATGATCGCGCCGGGCGAGTTCATTCCGATTGCCGAGGAAACCGGACTGATCGTGCCGATCGGCGAATACGTGCTGGGCGAGGCCTTGCGCCAGAACCGCGTCTGGCAGCAGGAGGGCCGCCCGCTGCTGCCCGTTTCGGTCAACCTCTCGCCGCGCCAGTTCCGGCAGGCGGGCCTGGTCGACATGCTGCGCCGCATCCTGGCCGATACCGGGCAGCCGGCGCGGCTGCTGGAACTGGAAATCACCGAGTCGACCCTGATGCACGACATCGAAGAAACCCAGGCCAGGCTGCAGGAGATTTCGGCGATGGGCGTGCAGCTGGTGATCGACGATTTCGGCACCGGTTATTCGAGCCTGAGTTATCTCAAGCGTTTCCCGGTGCACAAGCTGAAGGTCGACCAGAGCTTCGTGCGCGATCTGACCATCGACCCCGAGGATGCGGCCATCGTCACGGCCATCATCGGCCTGGCCCGGAGCCTGGGCCTCGACACGCTGGCGGAGGGCGTCGAAACCCGCGAGCAGCTCGACGTGCTGCGCGGGCTCGGCTGCGAGAAATTCCAGGGCTTTCTGTTCGCGCGCCCCTTGCCGCCCGCCGCAGCCGATGAAATCTTCAGTCCGCAGTTGATCCGGGGCGCTGGGGCATAATGCGGGCCTTCACCCATCAATATTCTGGAGCAGCGCAATGAGTCAAATCACCACGGCCAGCGGCCTTGTGTTCGAAGAAATAATCGTCGGCGAGGGCGCGGAAGCCTTTGCCGGGCAGATGGTTACGGTGCATTACACGGGCTGGCTCACCGACGGTTCGAAATTCGATTCGAGCAAGGATCGCAACGATCCCTTCCGTTTCGCGCTGGGCCGCGGGCAGGTCATCGGCGGCTGGGACGAGGGCGTGCAGGGCATGAAAATCGGCGGCACGCGCAAGCTGACCATTCCGCCCGCGCTCGGCTACGGCGCGCGCGGCGCCGGCGGGGTGATTCCGCCCAATGCGACGCTGGTGTTCGAGGTGGAACTGCTCGGCCTGGATTGAGCCCTGCGCGCAGCGGCGGCGATCCGCCGGCGCTGCCCGCTTCACCGTTCCATCACCACTGACCGCCATGGCACTCTATCCCGCTTCCCGCCTGCCGAACGTCGGCACCACGATTTTCACCGTCATGTCGCGGCTTGCCGCGGAACACGGGGCGATCAACCTGTCGCAGGGTTTCCCCGACTTTTCGCCCTCGCCGCGGCTGCTGGAGCGCGTCACGCATCACATGGCCGCCGGCGCCAACCAATATCCGCCGATGGCCGGCGTGCCGTCCCTGCGCGCGGCGATAGCGGCAAAGGTCGAACGCCTTTACCTCGCCGCGTATGACCCGGAAAGCGAAGTGACGGTGACCGCCGGCGCGACCCAGGCGATCTATACCGCGATCGCCGCCTGCGTCAGGCCGGGCGACGAGGTGATCGTCTTCGCCCCGGTGTATGACTCCTACGTGCCCGGCATCACGCTCAACGGCGGCCACGCCGTGTACGCCCATTTGCGCTTTCCCGAGTTCCGGCCCGACTGGGAGGAGGTGCGCGCGCTGATCACGCCGCGCACGCGCATGATCATCATCAATTCGCCGCACAACCCGAGCGGTTCGGTGTGGTCGGCAGACGACATGGCCATGCTGGAAACCCTGGTGCGGGATACCAAGATCGTGGTGGTCAGTGACGAGGTTTACGAACACGTGGTGTTCGACCAGGGTGACGGCGCCGGCGCCAGGCCGCGCCACGAGAGCGTGACCCGCTACCCCGGTCTGCGCGAGCGCAGCTTCGTGGTTTCGAGTTTCGGCAAGACTTACCACGTGACGGGCTGGAAGGTCGCCTACTGCCTGGCACCGCGCAGCCTGATGAACGAATTTCGCAAGGCACACCAGTTCATCGTATTTACCGTGCATCACCCGGCGCAGCTGGCGCTGGCGGATTTCATGAGCGAGCATCCGGAATTCGCCGACGACCTGGCGGCTTTCTACCAGGCCAAGCGGGATTTCTTCCGCCAGCAACTGCAAGGCTCGCGTTTTGTGCTGCTGCCCTGCGCCGGCACCTACTTCCAGCTCGCCACCTATGCCGCGATCAGCGACGAGCCCGATACCCGCTTTGTCCAGCGCCTGACCAAGGAGCATGGCGTCGCGGCAATTCCGGTGTCGGTGTTCAATCCCGACGGCGATGACCAGCGCGTGATCCGTTTCTGCTTCGCCAAGAACGAAGCCACCCTGGCCGCGGCCGGGGAGCGCTTGCGCGCACTGTAAGCGCCGGCGCGCCATCCGCTACGGCGAGGAGAGCGTCTTTTGCTCGACCGCCTTGTAGCGCAGTTGCTTCATCAGCGCCAACTCTTGCTCCGCAACAAATAAAAAAGACCCGATGCATTGCGGCATCGGGTCTGAAACCAGCCCCTTTGCGGGGCCGGAGGAGGAGACGGTAGGAAAGTCGCTTAGGCGGCTTTCTTGGCCTTCGGCGCGCCGGTGCCGACAGCCTTGACGGTCGCGGTGGTGGCGGCGGCGACGTTGGCTTCAGCGATTTCGGCAACTTGCTTGGCAGCCTTGGTCATGCTGTCGTAGGCCGAGTTGGCGGCGGCGATCGCCGACTTCACGGCAGCCACGGCGACATCGGAGCCGGCCGGGGCGTTCTTGACGGCCTTGTCGAGGGCGGAAGTGACATTCTTGTTCAGTTCGGAGAACTGGCCTTCGACGACCTTGGACAGTTCTTCCTGGGTCTGGGTGGCGATCTCATACACGCTGCGCGAGTAGGCAACGGCCTTCTCGACGGCGGGCTGGGCCAGCGTGGTCTGCATGGCGATCAGCTGCTGCACGTCCTTGACGCCGAGCAGGGCCTTGGCGTTGGCAACGCTGTCTTCCAGCATGGCGCGGGCGGTGTTGAGGTTCAGTGCGGCAAGGCGCTCGGCGCTGGCGAAAGCCGTGTTGGCAATGGTCAGCAGGGTTTCAACGGTGGCCTTGTTGGCGGTGGCGAATTGTTCGGTGGTGGCGTTCATGGGGAATCTCCTGAGATTGGTATCAAATCGGCAATGTGTCGGATTGGTATCGCTCACCCCTGACCGCCGGGGCGATGTTGCAGTGCATCATGGTTTCCATTATAGGGATGAAAAATGCCCTGTCAAGAGTTTTTTGGTGCAATGCAACAAAATTTTTCTATGGAGTATTAACCAGCCTGAAACAATGGCTTGCGAAAACAAAAAAGGCCCACGAGGGCCTTTGATGTTGCGATGCAGAAGGTTGGCTAGGCGTCGCGGAAGACCGCCTTGCGCTTTTCGACGAAGGCCGTCATGCCTTCCTTCTGGTCGGCCAGGGCGAAGGCCGAGTGGAAAGTGCGGCGCTCGAACAGCAGGCCTTCCTGCAGGCTGGATTCGTAGGCGCGATTGACCGATTCCTTGATCATCATGACCACCGGCAGCGAGAATCCGGCGATGGTCGCCGCGGCCGCCAGGGTTTCCTCGAGCAGTTTATCGGCCGCGATGATGCGCGCCACGAGGCCGGCGCGCTCGGCCTCCTCGGCGTCGATGAAACGGGCCGTCAGGCACATGTCCATGGCCTTGGCCTTGCTCACGGCGCGCGGCAGGCGCTGGGTGCCGCCGGCGCCGGGCAGGATGCCGAGCTTGATCTCGGGCTGGCCGAACTTGGCGGTGTCGGCGGCGTAGATCATGTCGCACATCATGGCCAGTTCGCAGCCGCCGCCCAGCGCGAAGCCGGCAACGGCGGCGATGATCGGCTTGCGGCAGCGGGCGATGCGGTCCCAGTTGCGGCTGATGTAATTGGCCTTATAGACGTCCATGAAGTCCCAGCCGGCCATGGCGCCGATGTCGGCGCCCGCGGCGAAGGCCTTTTCCGAGCCGGTGATGACCATGCAGCCGATGGCGGCATCGGACTCGAATCCGTCCAGGGCGGCCCCGATCTCGTCGATCAGGCTGTCGTTGAGGGCGTTCATGGCCTTGGGCCGGTTGAGCGTGATCAGGCCGACCTTGCCGCGGGTTTCGACGATGATGTTTTCGTAATTCACTGTGCTGTCTCCTTGCGGGGGCTGAGGTTTTCGGCGCCCTTCAGCGCCGGGGCGGCGTCGGCGGGACTTTGCGCAGCCGCGCCGGTGTCCTTGTTTTTCGGCTGGATCACGGCGCGCACGCGCTCGTTGCTGCCTGGTTTGGCGCGCGTGCCGTTGGGGCCGCTGGTGACGAAGTAGTTCTCGGTCAGTGCGTTATAGGAAATGAACTGGCCGCGAACTTCGTCGCGCCCGCTCTTGACCCGGGCACGGTTGAAAAACTCGGTCTTTTCGGCCTTGGCGTCGTGCTCGATGCGCTCGGCTTCGCCGTCGATGTATTCGTCCAGGCCCTCGCGCTTTTGCCTGAAGCTCGCCAGCCCATTGGCGCCGCCGGTGGCGACGCCGCGCTGGTAACCGTTGTCGTCCTGGGTGACCACGATGCGTGCGGCGCGGATCACCAGCGTGCCCTTCTTCAATTGCACGTTGCCTTCGAAGGTCTGTATCCTTTTCGCATCATCGACCGAAACCCGGTCGGCCTCGATGTTGACCGGTTTGTCCTGGTCGGCTTTTTCCGCCCTGGCCGCGCCCGCGGCAAGCATCAGGCCGGCAAGACCGGCAATGGCGGCGTGTCGAAGAAGAAATTTCATGGTGTCTCGGTCCGGTTGCGATGGAGGGTGCCCGTCACGCGGCCGTGGAGGACCGTGATGCCGGATTTGTTGTCTAGCTCTAGCCCGCTGCCTTGCATGATGCTGTTGCCCCGGGTGATGACGACGGGATCGCGGGTGCGGGCTCTTTCATCATCGGGAAATACCTTCAGCGTCCTGGTTTCCAGCACGGTGGCGGGTGAGCCGTCTTCCACGCCGTGACGTATCACCTTCACCTCGTCCACCAGGTCGATCTCCTTGCCGTCGCGGCCGACGTAGGCCATGCGGGCGGATATTTCGGCCGGCGGTTGCCGGCGATAGCTGATGTGCGGCGCCGTGACGACCGAGGTGTCGTCGTCGGGGTAATGCACCAGCTTGTCGGCCACCAGGGTGTGCTGCAACTGGCCGTCGCTATCGAAGCGGCGCACCTCGAAGCGTTCGACCCAGTAGTCGGGATCGTGCCGCTGCGGGCCGCGCGGCCTGTCGTCCTGGATCAGGCGGTTGAGCCAGAAGGTCAGCGCGGCCAGCAGCACCAGCATGGCCAGCGGAAACAGCGAGGTACCGCGATCCTTCATGCCAAATAGTCCGCCATCGCGGAGTCCCACTTGCCCTGGGCGCGCAGGATCAGGTCGCAGACTTCGCGCACGGCGCCGCGGCCGCCGCCCTTGCTGGCGACGTAATCGACGCGGGAACGGACTTCGTCGTGGGCGTCGGCCACCGTCGCGGAAAAGCCGCAGGCGCGCAGGATCGGCAGATCGACGACGTCGTCGCCCATGTAGCCGGCCTGTGCCAGCGCGATGCCTCGCTGCGCCGCGAGTTCGGCCATCAGCCCGCGCTTGTCCTCGATCCCCATGTGCAGCGCAGCGATGCCGAGATTCTGGGCGCGCAGTTCCAGCGCCCGCGAACTGCGGCCGCTGATGATGGCCACCTCGACGCCGGCCCGCTGCAGCATCTTGATGCCGTGCCCGTCGAGGCTGGAGAAGGCCTTGATCTCGTCGCCCTGGGAGCTGAAGTAGAGGCTGCCGTCGGTCAGCACGCCGTCGACGTCGAAGCCCATCAGCGCGGTCCGCGCCGCCCGGGTCATGGCCGCAGGCGCGAAACCGGTCACCGGACTATCCTCCCCCCAGCCCCCTCGCCAAGCGAGGGGGTGACCATGGTTTGCCGCTGCGCGGCTCCATGTGATGACTGGCGCCCCTTCGGGCGGCCGTGCGCGGCGCTCATCAGACCACCTTGGCCCGGAACAGGTCATGCATGTTCAGTGCACCGCACAGCTTGCCCGCCTCGTCGGTCACCAGCAGCTGGTTGATCTTGTTGGCTTCCATCATCTCGACGGCCTCGACCGCCAGGCGGCGGGCGCCGATGCTGCGCGGATGGCGCGTCATGACAGCGGCCACCGGCGTCGCGCGCAAGTCGCCGAGACGCTCCATGGCTCGCCGCAAATCGCCGTCGGTGAAAATTCCCGTGATGCCGGCCTGCGCATCGAGCACCACCGCCATGCCCATGCCGCCCTTGGTCATCGCCGCCAGCGCGACCGGAACCGCCGCGGCCTCGTCCAGCGTCGGCACGTCGCTGCGCATGACGTCGCCCACGTGGGTCAGCAGCTTGCGGCCCAGCGCGCCGCCGGGATGCGAGCGGGCGAAGTCCTCGGCACCGAAGCCGCGCGCATCGAGCAAGGCCACCGCGAGCGCGTCGCCGAGCGCCAGCGCGGCCGTGGTGCTGGCGGTCGGCGCCAGGTTCAGCGGGCAGGCTTCCTGATCGACGCGGGCGTCGAGATGGATGTCGGCTTCCTGGGCCAAAGACGAGCTTTCGTTGCCCGTGATGGCGATCAGCTTGCCGCCGAGGCGCTTGACCAGCGGCACGATGGTCAGCAACTCGTCGTTTTCGCCGGAATTGGAAATCGCGATCAGTACGTCGTCGCGCGTGATCATGCCGAGGTCGCCATGCACGGCTTCGGCGGCATGGACGAAATAGGCCGGGGTGCCGGTGCTGGCGAAGGTGGCGGCGAGCTTGCGCGCGATGTGGCCCGACTTGCCTATGCCGCTGACAACCACCCGGCCGCGGCTTTCGAGGACCAGCAGCACCGCCTTGCCGAACTCGCTGCCCAGCCGCTGCCCCAGCGCGGCGACCGCCGCCGCTTCGATCTCCAGCACCTGGCGGCCCATGAGCACGGCGCGATCGAGATCATGGACGCGCAGCGCGGACGATGGCTCGGGCGACTTGATGGCTTGGTTCATCGGGGGGCTGGCGTTTATGATGGAACCAAATTATAGCAACCGCGCCCCGCACTCCTTTGCATCTTCTTCGCTGCCG
This sequence comes from Sulfuritalea sp., assembly GCA_023700805.1. GTDB lineage: Bacteria > Pseudomonadota > Gammaproteobacteria > Burkholderiales > Rhodocyclaceae > Sulfuritalea. The sequence continues at coordinate 19,605 of JAMPYF010000009.1, read as the reverse complement.
CCCCTCTGCCCCATGACCGACGTCCTGCCCCTGATCCTGTTGCTGCTCGCCGCCGCCGTGGTTGTCGTGGTGATCTTCCGCATGCTCGGCCTGCCGCCGATCATGGGTTACCTGCTGGTGGGCGCGGCGCTGGGGCCGCATGCCGCGGGATGGGTGCCGGATACCGAGCAGACCCGGCATCTGGCCGAGTTCGGCGTAGTCTTCCTGATGTTCAGCATCGGCCTCGAATTCTCCCTGGCGCGGCTCTACAGCATGAAGCGCATCGTGTTCGGCCTGGGACTGGCGCAGGTGATGGTGACGGTGCTGGTGGCGACCCTGCTCGCGCGCCTGGCCGGCATCCCCTGGCTGGCGGGCATCGCCCTGGGCGGTGCGCTGGCGATGTCGTCGACCGCCATGCTGTCGAAACTGCTGGCCGAGCGCGGCGAACTCGATGCGCCGCACGGGCGCGAGGTGATCGGCGTGCTGCTGTTCCAGGACATCGCCGTGGTGCCGCTGCTGGTGCTGATCCCGGCCCTGTCGCAACCGGTCGAGGTGATGGCCGAGGCCCTGTTGCTGGCTGCCATCAAGGCCGCGGTGCTGCTGAGCCTGGTTTTGTTCATCGGGCAGCGCGCGTTGTCCGCCTGGTTCTACATGGTGGCGCGCCGCAAGTCGGCCGAGCTGTTCATGCTCAATGTACTGCTGATCACCCTCGGCCTGGCCTGGCTGACCGAACTGGCGGGCCTGTCGCTGGCGCTGGGCGCCTTCACCGCGGGCATGCTGATCGGCGAAACCGAATACCGCTATCAGGTGGAAGAGGACATCAAGCCCTTCCGCGATGTCTTGCTGGGCCTGTTTTTCATTGCCATCGGCATGCGCCTGGATGTGCCGCAGATCCTCGGGCAATGGGCGCTGGTGGCGGGCCTACTGGTGGCGCTGGTGGCGCTCAAGCTGCTGATCGTCGGCGCCGCCTCAAGGCTGCTGGGCGGTTCGCCGGGCACCGCGCTGCGCAGCGGGCTGTGGCTGTGCGCCGGCGGCGAATTCGGCTTCGTGGTGCTGGCGCGCGCCGGCGACGTGACTCTGCTCGGCGCCGCGACGCTGCAGCCGGTGCTGGCGGCCATGGTGCTGTCGCTGCTGCTGGCGCCGCTGATCGTGCATTTTTCCGACCGGCTGGTGTTCCGCTTCGTCGCCTCGGAATGGCTGCTGCGTTCGATGCAGCTGACCCAGCTCGCCGCGCAGTCCCTCACCAGCGACAAGCACGCCATCATCTGCGGCTACGGCCGCACCGGCCAGCACCTGGCGCGCTTTCTCGAAGCCGAGGGCGTCTCCTTCATGGCCCTCGACCTCGATCCCGAGCGCGTGCGCGAGGCCAGCAAGGCGGCCGAGGCGGTCTCCTACGGCGACTCGTCGCGCAAGGAGACCCTGCTGGCGGCCGGCTTGTCGCGGGCCAGCGTGGTGATCATCAGCTTCGCCGACATCGATGCCGCGTTGCGGGTGATCCACCGGGTCAGGGAACTGCGTCCCGACGTCGCCATCGTGTCGCGCGCCAGGGAGCAGGACGATGTCGAAAAACTCTACGCCGCCGGTGCCGCCGAGGTGGTGCCGGAGGCTCTCGAATCGAGCGTGATGCTGGCCACCCATGCGCTGGCCCTGTCGGGCATACCGATGCACAAGGTGATCAAGCGCCTGCGCGGCGTGCGCGAACAGCACTATGCGCTGCTGCGCGGCTTCTTCCACGGCGCCGCGGATGCCGGCGCCCATCTGGCCGATGCCGACCAGCCGCGCCTGCATGCGGTGACGCTGGCGCCCGGCAGTTGGGCCGTCGGTCGCCAGGTGGGAGCACTCGACCTCGCAAGAGTTGGCGCTGGCGCCACGGCGATCCGGCGCCGTACGCAACGCGCGCTGAAACTCGAACCGGGCCTGGTGCTGATGGAAGACGACGTGGTGGTGTTGCTCGGCTCGGCCGCCGCCGTGGGGGCGGGCGAGGAACTGCTGCTGCGCGGCAGGCAGAAATGAAGAAGCCCGCCGAAGCGGGCTTCCTTGCTGGTTTGCCGGGTACCGGTCAGGTCACCTTCTTGCACACGGCGTACATCGTGTTGCCGTCATCGAGATACGAGGTTGCGGGGTCAACCGTATTCAAAGTAGTAGTGGTCAAGTCAACTCCCGTGGTTGCACCATCGGCGCCAACCAAGGTTTGAGTGCCGGCCGTGCCTTGAACCCATGACTTAACCGAGCCGCTATTAGGCCTCCCGTCGTCCATCTGGTTGTCGAGTGATTCAGCAATCCGACCCAGGATGTTGGTGTGGCATACGACCAATCCAGCAAGGCCTTGGTCTGCCCCAGTTGTCTGTCCAGCGACCCCCCACTGCACACCCATGATGCCACCAACCGAGTTTTGCGGCTGCGCGGTGCTCGTGGTGTCGCCACTGATGAAGCCAGCCAAGCGCAAGTGTTGCCAGAACAGCCTGGATTCGTCCGTGCCAGTGGCGGAATTGAACGCACCATTCAACGTTGCGTTGCCAACAGAAGTGGCCGGAAGTGCTGCCGTCGTGTTGGTCCCCCATCGGGTCGTAGCATTTGGGTCATCGCCGGGAAGCGCCTTGAAGCGGTCCTGATAGCCGTACACCGCTGTGGTTACTCCGTTCAAGTCATTGACGAGCCCCTTGATCTTGGCGCTGTTGATCAGTTCCTGACCCTTGAGCACGCCGCCCAGCAGCAGGCCGATAATCACCAGCACGATGGCGATTTCGACCAGGGTAAAACCGGATTGTCTGCTTTTCATGATCATCTCCCCGATGGGGTGGTTATTGGTAGCCTACATAAAGCACAACTCGTACCTATTATTTTAATTCATTGGATTCAATAGCTTCAAGTTTAATCTAAATTCAATTCGAACGGCATCTGTCGAGATTTGGACAGGTTTGTCAGTTATCTGGCGGATTCCTGGCCGCCCTCGCCGGCTAGAATCGGCCTATCCTCCGTTCTTCCTGCTTTGGCCGCCGATCTGATGCCGTGGTGATTTCTCCCCCTTCTTCGACGCTGTCGGCGCGGCTGATTGCCCTGCGTCGCGGCTTGTTGCTGGCGCTATTGGTGGCCCTGTACCTGGTGCTTTGGCAGGGGCCGGACACGCTGATCGGCAGGACGCTGTTTGTCGTCCATCTCGGCCTGTTCATGCTCTGGCAACCCTTCGTGCAAGCCGAACAGCGCCTGTCGCCACATTGGCTGCTGGTGGTGGGGGCCGTGGTTCTGGTCGCCGCGGCATTTCTCAAGGGCTGGATGATCGCGCTGTGGATCATGATGCTGGCAGGCATTGTCGGCGGCAAGGTGTTGCTCTTCGGCGCGCGCGCGTCCCGGCTGTTCTACCTGCTGGCGCTGGGCTTCCTGGTCATGGCGCTGATGCTGATGGCGGCGCCGCTGGCGGTGCCGCAGGCGCGACCGCCGGCGGAGATTCTGTGGCTGGGCCGCGCGGTGCTGCCCGTGGTGCTCGGGGTGATGGTCTTGTTGCCCCGCGGGCAGGAGATCGACAGCGGGCGCGAAGTGGTGGATTTTGTCTACAGCCTGTTCGTCTTCCTGTTGCTGGCCGTGCTGATGCTGGGCAGCCTGGCGGCCATGTTGCTGCTGGGCAGCGGCTATGTCGAGGCGCTGCTGCAGACCCTGCTGGTGACCGGCTTGATGCTGATGCTGCTGGGTTTGGTGTCGAATCCGCGTTCGGGCTTTTCCGGGATCGGTGGCCTGATTTCCCGCTACCTGATGTCGATCGGCCTGCCCGTCGAGCAGTGGTTGCAGGCCCTGTCCAACCTGGCCCTGCACGAAGAAGATCCGCAGGGCTTTCTGCAGCAGGCCTGCGCCGAAATCGTCCAGCGCCTGCCCTGGGTCAGGGGCGGGGAATGGATAGCCGGCGGCGGCAGCGGGCGCTTCGGCGTGACCGACGGGCGCCGCTGGGAATTCAGCCACGGCGGCATGGTGCTGGTGTTCTACACCCTGCACGCACCGTCGCCGACGCTGATCTGGCACTACAACCTGCTGGCGCAATTGCTGGCGCAGTTTTACGCCGACAAGCAGCGCGCGCTGGCGCTCAAGCATTTGTCCTACATGCAGGCGATCCACGAAACCGGGGCGCGGCTCACGCATGACGTCAAGAATCTGCTGCAATCGCTGAATACGCTGTGCTCCGCCGGCATCGAGCCCGGCGCGGAGTCGTCGCGCGACTATCAGGCACTGTTGCGGCGCCAGTTGCCGGCCATCACGGACCGGCTGGCCGATACCCTGGCCAAACTCAACGCGCCCCAAGGGCGATCCGCTGCCCGCCAGGTCGCTGCGGCGGAGTGGTGGCAAGGCTTGCAACAGCGCATGGCGGCGCTCACCTGGTTGAGTTTCGAGGCCGACCGCGTGGCGCCCGGCGAACTTCCCGCCGAGGTGTTTTCCGGCGTGGTCGATAACCTGATCAGCAACGCCGCGGAGAAGCACCTGCGGGAACCCGACATTCGCGCCTGCGTTGTGCTGAAGAGCACCGACGCCGGTTTCGAACTGCTCGTCTGCGACAACGGTGCCGCGGTGGCAGACGACATTGCGCCCAGGCTATTTACCGGCCCCGTATCGTCGGCGGGCGGCTATGGCATCGGGCTCTATCACGCGGCGCGTTACGCACAGGTCGCGGGGTACCAGCTTAGCCTGGCCGAAAATCGACCCGGCCAGGTCTGCTTCCGACTGGCTCTGGCAACTCAATAGTCGTCTTCGGGATTGGTCGCGCCCTTGCGGCCGATCAGCCGATACACGGTCATGTTGCCCTTGCCCTTGAGGTAGATGGTTTGCGGCTCGTGAAAATCGAAGCTTGCGGACAGGCGGTGATAGGTCATGGTGTCGCACTGGATCATGCCGGGCACGCCTTCCGAGGTGATCCGGCTGGCGATGTTCACGGTGTCGCCCCACAGGTCGTAGATGAATTTCTTCTTGCCCAGAACGCCGGCGACAATCGGTCCGGTGCCGATGCCGATGCGAACTTCGAGATGAGAGGCATTGATGGCGAAGTCGCGCCTTAGCAGGTCGCGCATCGCCACCGCCATATCGGCGACGGCCGCCGAATAATCGCTCAGATCTTCATTGAGGCCACCGGCGACCATGTAGGCGTCGCCGATGGTCTTGATTTTTTCCAGGCCGTGGCTTTCCGCCAGTTCATCAAAGGCGGAAAAGATCCGGTTCAGCATGGCGAACACCTGGGATGGCGACATGTTGGCCGCCACCTGGGTGAAGTTCACTATGTCGGCGAACATCACCGTGACATCGGCAAAGCCGTCGGCGATGGTCTTGTCGGAGTTCTTCAGTCGCTCCGCGATCGCGCCGGGGAGGATGTTGAGCAGCAGCTTCTCGGAGCGCTCCTGTTCTATCTGGATTTGCCGGTGGGCGTCTTCGAGGCCTTTCTGCATCCTGCGGTTTTCCTCTATCGACATGCGCAGCAGCAGGTAGATGATGGTCGCCACGGCGACGAAGTTGAGGGCGAAGAACACCACGGTGGTGCGGATCGGTACCTCGGCTCTCAGCGACATCGCCATGTCGGCCAGATACCAGTCGGCGGCGGCCGACACGAAAGTCAGCAAGACCCAGGCAATGAACCAGCCCATGGATTGCCGGACGCCGATGCAAAGGATGGCACCGATCGGGGCAAGCAGCGCCCACAACACCACGCCGCTGGTGGACACGATGGTGCCGGCGGTCCATTGCGCGACGAAGGGCCAGAACAGAAACAGCCCGAGTTGCGTGATGCGAAAGAATTCGAAGTTCTTCGTCTTGATGTAGGCCAGCATGTTGCCGGCGAGCAGCAACTGCAGAAAGAAGGGCAGGGTGACGGAAAACTGCGGCCCGAGTATCGAGTAGATCCCGACCCAGATTATCGTCGCCAGGCTTACCAGGCCGGTCGCGAACATCAAGAGCGACTTGTTCAGCCGCAGCTCTTCGCTGTCGCCCGGCTCTATGCCGGCGTTCTGCAGCCGTTCGAGAAAATGCGGCGCCGTGGCGCTTGATTCGGGAGATGTCATGAAGCGGCTTTGGGCCGGCTGGTCGGCCGTCAGTTGGTTCGCATACTTGAAGTGTCGCGGAATCGCCCGCAATGGTCAAGAATGATCAGTGAATGGCGCGTGCGCCAAATGGATTCTTGCTCCGCCGCGCGAATTGGTGTTCAATGGCCGCCCATGGCCGAGTCAAAGAAATACCAGATCGAGGTTGCCGTCGCGACCCACTATATTGCGGAGCAATCCGATCCGGCGATCAATCGCCACGTCTTCTCCTATACCGTCACCGTCAGCAACACCGGCAACGTGCCGGCGCAGTTGATTTCGCGGCACTGGATCATCACCGACGCCGAGGGCCACGTGCAGGAAGTGCGTGGTCTGGGGGTGGTTGGTCACCAACCCTTGCTGGCGCCGGGGCAGAGCTTCGAATACACCAGCGGCTGCCAGCTGGCCACCGCCGTGGGCACCATGAAGGGCAGTTACCAGATGACCGCGGAAGATGGCGTGCAGTTTGCGGCGCCGATCGCCGAGTTCGTCCTCTCCATGCCGCGCGTCCTGCATTGAGCCTGGGAATGGCTGCACGCCGGCCGTAGTCAGACGACCGGTTGACCGCGGGGCATGGGCACCGTTACAATATCCCGACTTATTTACTCAACTATTAAACAACACACCATGGACATCAAGCAGAAGATTCACGATACCGTTACCGCCAACCCGGTTGTGCTCTACATGAAGGGAACCCAGCAATTTCCGCAGTGCGGCTTTTCCGCGCGCGCGATCCAGATTCTGCAGGCCTGCGGCGTCAAGAACCTGGTCACGGTGGATGTGCTGGCCGACCCGGACGTGCGCCAGGGCGTCAAGGACTACGCCAACTGGCCGACCGTGCCGCAGCTTTACATCAACGGCGAATTCGTCGGCGGCAGCGACATCATGACCGAGATGTATCAGTCGGGCGAACTGCAGAAGCAGCTGGAACCGATCGTCAACGCCTGAATCATCTTCGGAGTTCCGTCAGCAGCCGCTCGATCATGCGCTGCGCCTGGCCCAGATAGGCGCCGCCGAACAGGTTGAAGTGATTGAGGATGTGGTACAGGTTGTAGAGCGGCTTGCGCAGCTCGTAAGCCGGGTCCAGCGGCCAGGCGGCGCGGTAGGCGGCGTAGAAGCTGGCGGGAAAGCCGCCGAACAGTTCCGCCATCGCAAGATCGGCTTCACGATCGCCGTAGTAGCAGGCCGGGTCGAAGATCACCGGCAGGCCGTCGCTGGTTTGCGCGGCGTTGCCCGACCACAGGTCGCCATGCAGCAGGCTCGGCGCCGGCCGGTAGTCGATGAAAAGGCCGCCGATGCGCTCGATGACGCCGTGGCCCTTTGTCACCAGCGCTTGGTCCATGCCGTTTTGCAACGCGAGTTGCAACTGCGGCCGCAGCCGTTGATCGCCGAAGAAATGCGGCCAGCTCGGATGCGGCGCATTTTGCTGCGGTGTGGCACCGATGAAATTGTCCGCCGGCCAGCCGAACGAGCCGCCGGTCACGCGATGCAGCTGTGCCAGCGCCGCGCCGAGCCGGACGCCGCCGGCCTGATCCAGCGGCTTCAGGTCGAGATAGTCGAGCACCAGAAAAGCGAGGTCTTGCGTCTGGCCCAGGGCGACGAAAGTTGGCGTTGGCACCACGGCGGCAGCGGTCAATGCCTGCAATCCCTGGGCTTCCGCGGCGAACAGCGGTGCCGCAGCGATGCCGCCGGTCTTTACGAAATAGCGGCGATGTCCGTCATCGAGCTGCCAGGCGCGATGAATCGAGCCGCCGCTGACCGGACTGACGGCACATGGCGTGAAGCGAGTGCCCGTGCGCTCGCCGATCGCCGCTGCGATGGCGTCGAAGCCGGGTATCAAAGCGAGGCCAGGCGGGCGTTCGCATCGGCCAGGCGACCGGCGATGACGTCGAGGAAGCCCTGATAAAAGTGCATCCGGCATGCATCCGAGGCATGCAGCAGCGCCTGCGCCGAGATGGTGACGACGCGGGTGGCGGTCTGTGCCACGACATCGGCGCCGCGCGTGTGTTCGCCGCGGCGGATGATGGCCATTTCGCCGAAGCATTCGCCGGCCGCCAGGGTTCCCAGCGCGTGGCCGCTTTTCGAGACCGTCAGTTCGCCATCGAGCAGGAAGGCAAAAAAGTCGCCACGCTCGCCGTCGCGCATGATCACGGTGCCGGCGGCAACTTCGTCCCAGCGCGAGAAGCGCACCACTTCCCAAAGGTCGACGTCGGAAAACTCGCCGAAGAATTTCAGCGCCCGCAGGGCCTCGAATTTTTCGCTGTCGGGAAATGCCTGACGCTGCGACACCAGCAGCTTGTTGCGGAAGGATTGGGCGAGATCGTGGGAAAACTCCTCCCAGTTCTGGTAGCGCGCCGCGATTTCCTTTTGCATGGCGCGCGCCACCACCGCATCGAGGCTCACCGGCATGTCGGCGCGGAAGGTCGACGGCGGCGGCGGATCGGTGTTGCAGATCTGATAAATCATGCCGTAATTGGACGTCGACTGGAACGGCAGTCGACCGGTCAGCAACTGATACATCACCACACCCAGGGAGTAGATGTCGGTCTGGTGATTGAGCGTCATGTCGCGCACCTGCTGCGGCGACATGTAGGCCGGCGAGCCGACGCCCGATACCTGGGTGCGGGTCTGTTCGCCGCTGCTCATCATCGCCGCGCCGAAATCGGAGATCTTGATGTCGCCGCCGGCCTGCTCCGGGCTGTCGCTCGGATTGACCAGCAGGATGTTGGCCGGCTTGATGTCGCGATGGGTGATGCCGGCGCGAACGGCGTAGTCGAGTGCGCGGGTGCACTTGAAGATCATCTCCACCAGGCGATCCACCGGCAGCAATGTACTCGGGGTGCAGAAGGGCTCCAGCGTGCCGCCCTTGACATATTCCATGACGATGTAGCTTTGCTCCTGGTCCACCACGGCATCGAAAATCTGCACGATGTGCGGATGGTTGAGCTTGCCGGCCAGCGAAGCCTCGGTCATCAGCAGGTTGCGGTAGAGCTTGCCTCTTTCCTTGTCGCGCAGCACCTCGGGAAAAATCGCCTTGACCGCCACTTCGCGCTTGGCGAAGGGGTCATAGCCGAGGTAGACGATGGAGGTGGCGCCTTCACCGAGCTTGCGGCGAATCTCGTACTTGCCGACGCGCTCGGGAAGTGCCATCGATTGGCGGTCAGAGCCGCGTGCGCGAACGTGCGATGGCGGCCCTGACCTGGGCCGGCGCGGTGCCGCCAAGGTGGTCGCGTGCGGCGAGCGAACCGGCCACGGTCAGCACGGCGAATGCGTCCTCGGTCACCAGCGGCGAGAAGGAGCGCAGTTCCTCCAGCGTCAGGTCCGGCAGGTCGCAGCCGCGCGCTTCGCAGGCCCGCACGGCGCGGGCCACCGCTTCATGGGCGTCGCGGAAGGGCAGGCCCTTCTTCACCAGGTAGTCGGCCAGGTCCGTCGCGGTGGCATAGCCCTGGCGCAATGCCGCCGCCATGGCTTCCGGCTTGACCCGGATGCCCGGTACCAAGTCGGCAAAGATGCGCAAGGTATCGAGCAGCGTGTCGGCCGTGTCGAACAGGGGTTCCTTGTCTTCCTGGTTGTCCTTGTTGTAGGCCAGGGCTTGGCCCTTCATCAGCGTCAGCAGGCCCACCAGATGGCCGAAGACGCGCCCGGTTTTGCCCCGGGCGAGTTCCGGCACGTCCGGATTCTTCTTCTGCGGCATGATCGACGACCCGGTGCAGAAGCGGTCGGCGAGATCGATGAAGCCGACGCGCGGGCTCATCCACAGGATCAGTTCTTCCGAGAAGCGGGAGATGTGGGTCATCACCAGCGCAGCGGCGGCGCAGAACTCGATGGCGAAGTCGCGGTCGGAAACGGCATCCAGCGAGTTTTCGCAGACACTCTCGAAGCCGAGCTCGCGCGCCACGGCTTCGCGGTCGATCGGAAAGGTGGTGCCGGCCAGGGCCGCGGCGCCCAGCGGCAGTCGATTGGTCCGGCGGCGGCAGTCGGCAAAGCGCTCGCGGTCGCGCCGCAGCATCTCGAAGTAGGCCAGCAGGTGATGGCCGAAAGTCACCGGCTGGGCCACCTGCAGATGGGTGAAGCCGGGCAGCGGCGTTTCGGCGTGCGCCTCGGCGGCATCGAGCAGCGCGGCCTGGAAATTGCGCAGCAGGGCGTCGATGTCGTCGATGGTGTCGCGCAGCCAGAGCCGGATGTCGGTGGCCACCTGGTCGTTGCGCGAGCGCCCGGTGTGCAGGCGCTTGCCGGCATCGCCGACCAGCGCAGTGAGGCGTTTCTCGATGTTGAGGTGCACGTCCTCGTCGTCGAGATTCCAGTTGAAGCTGCCCGCCTCGATCTCGCCGGTGATCGTCGCCATGCCCTGTTCGATGGCCGCCAGATCGGTGGCCCCGATGATGCCCTGGCGTGCCAGCATGCGCGCATGGGCCAGGGAGGCGCGTATGTCCTGCCGCCACATGCGGCGATCAAAGAACACCGAAGCCGTGTAGCGTTTGACGAGATCGGAAACCGGCTCGGAAAACCGGCCCGACCAGGCGGTCTGGTTTGCTGGAGAATTTGAAGGTTTTGGTTCGGTCATAGTCGGGCTGGCGCCCCGGTCACCGACGCGTTCCACAAAATCACTGGAAAATCAACGGTGACGGGCAATTGAGTCGAGCCCGAAGTATAAGGGAAAACCCCATCCATGCCGACGCATGGGGCAACGGCGAATGTCATCTGCGTGGCGGGGCCGCGCGCGCTTTGCCGGTGTCGGGAAATCCTCCCGCGCCGGCGATGCCGGGAGGCGCCGGCCAGCGATTGCGCGTTGACGCCGACTGATGCGCCGCCTAACATCGCGCCTTTGCTTGGCCCCTTGATATCCGCCGTGGACATTGCCAGTTTGTACGCCCCCATTGACGCCGATATGCGCGCGGTAGACGCCGTGGTTCGGACGCGACTTCATTCGGAAGTGGTACTGGTGCGCCAGGTCGCCGAATACATCATTTCGGCCGGCGGCAAGCGCATGCGTCCGGCGCTGCTGCTGCTGTCGGCCGGTGCCTGCGGCTATGCGGGAACGCGCCACCATGAACTGGCCGCCGTGGTCGAGTTCATTCATACCGCGACCTTGCTGCACGACGACGTGGTCGACGAGTCTTCGCTGCGCCGCGGCCGCGACACCGCCAATGCGGTGTTCGGCAATCCGGCCAGCGTGCTGGTCGGTGATTTCCTCTATTCGCGCGCCTTCCAGATCATGGTCGGCGTCGGCAGCATGCGGGTGATGCAGGTGCTGGCCGATGCGACCAACATCATCGCCGAAGGCGAAGTGCTGCAGTTGATGAACTGCCGCAACGCCGATATCGGGGTCGATGCCTACCTGCAGGTGATTCGCTACAAGACCGCCAAGCTGTTCGAGGCTGCCGGGCGGCTGGGCGCGATTCTTGGCAACGTGAGCCCGGAGATCGAGGAAGCGATGGCGGCCTACGGCACGCATATCGGCACCGCATTCCAGTTGATCGACGATGTGCTGGACTACTCCGGGCAGGAAGCGGAAACCGGCAAGCACCTCGGCGACGATCTGGCCGAAGGCAAGCCGACCCTGCCCCTGATCCATGCCATCCAGCATGGCAGTCCGCAGCAGGCGGCGCTGGTGCGCAGTGCCATCGAGAATGCCAGCGGCGACAGTTTTGCCGGAGTGTTGGCGGCGGTTCGTGCCAGCGGCGCACTGGATGCCGCGCGTCAGCATGGCGTGGAGGAGGCCGAGATGGCCAAGGCTGCATTGGCTCCGTTGCCGGATTCAAAGTTTCGACAAACGCTGCTACAATTAGCGGACTTTGCGGTGCAACGAAGTTTCTGACCGCCGCAATGTTTGCAAGGATGACCTCTCGGGCCGACATTGTTGGCCTGTTCCCGCAATGTCCTTCCTTGCCACCAACTTACCATCGGGGCGTAGCTCAGCCTGGTAGAGTACTGCGTTCGGGACGCAGGAGTCGGAGGTTCGAATCCTCTCGCCCCGACCACTATTTTCAAGGAACCTAGCCGGTTCCTTGTCCCTTTTCCCGCTCAACGTAACTGGATCGTAACCGATCCAGTACGCCTACGGCCGACTTCAGCTTTTCCGGTGCCAGGTGTGCGTAGCGTTCGGTCATCTCAATTGTCGAATGCCCGAGCACATCCCGCACTTCCATCAACGGAACGCCTTGCTGCACCATCCAAGACGCGCAAGTGTGCCGGAGATCATGAACCCTGAACCCTTCGATCCCTGACCGCTTACAGGCCGCTTGAAAGCCGTTCTGCATGTACTGCACCCGCTCCCCGCTCTTGTGCGCAAACACCCAGGGCGAACCTGGACAGAATTCCGCACGAAACCGGGCCCGGCCCAACATTGCCCTTCGCGCTTCCTCGTTCAACGGCACTACCCGACGCTTTCCGCTCTTGGTGTGCTCAGATTCCAGGAACAAGCGGTTGTCTCGCAGATCCACTCGATCCCATGACAGCTTGAGCAACTCATTTTTTCGGCATCCCGTATTCAGGGCCAGCCGAACAAAATCCGCCAAGTGCAACGATCTAACGTCCTTTTCCGCTTCCCGTATCAGCGCGTCAGCCTCGGCACGGCTGATCCAACGCAAACGGCCTTCCGGCTCCCTGAGAGACATCCCCGAACAAGGATTATTCATCTCCCAATCCCATCGCTTGCGAGCGTAATTGATGGCCGCCGACAGCACGTCCAGCTCACGATTGATAGTCGCCGGCCCCACACCTTCCCTCTTTCGCGCCTCAATGAAGGTCGAGATATCGGAACGCCTTAGGCGCTCCATCACTCTGCCTGCAAAGACGCACTGCAACTTACTCACCGCATACCCAACCCGCTCCGGACTTCGCATTTCGTCACGCGTTGCGGTGATGTATCGGACCATCAACTCGTCAAAAGTATGCTCGGGCTGCACGCCCCACTTTCGCTGCTGATGGACTTCAAGCCGCCGCTTTGCTTCGAGCGCCTCGGCTTCTTTCCGGTCAGTTGTGCCAGTAGATTCGTAAGTTGGTTTGCCGCTTGCGTCGGTGTACTTGATCCACAAATACGGTGAATCTTTTCGTCGGTATGGCATGGGTTCCGCTCCTTGCACGCTACCGACTCCGCGCATTGCAAATTCTCCGCCTGTTGTGTCACAGGTGCAATACCTTCTGACACGCTCACAGGCGGCAATTTCGCATGCGAAACTGGATGAGTAACGCGATCGATGTACGCCAGGACGGAATCAGCAGGAATGCGAAGCAGCCTGCGTCCAACGCGGCAATGGGCCAGTTCGCCATCATGTATCAACCGGCGAACCGTGCTTTTTGAAACTCCGCCGAGCTGCTGGCAAGTTTCATCGAGTGACCAAAGAAGCGACACGGTCAGCTCGCCCGATCGACATCGACCAGAAGCGAAGAAACAGCTACAACATTGCATTTGGTGGTCATGCGGACTCCAATCAATTCGACCGAATGGAGCCATGGAAAAGACCTCACCCGGTCATCGTTAAGATGATCGTTGAAGTCATAAGTAGCCTACTAGGCAGACTAATCATAGCCATCGGCAGGAAGCCCGCATTGGGCACACTCTACGCACCGAGGCATCACATGAAGGCGCTTACTTGTTATTCTTGTGGTCGCTCGCCTTATGACATCGCCAAGATACCAAACCCCCAATATTGATGTCAAGCCTTGAACGTTTCATGTCAGATATGCGTGCTAAATGCCCTCGATCTCGGCCCACGCTTGCCAGTACGAACCTTAACCGCAACCTGACCAGGCACTTTCTGCCAAACCCCAGTAATTGGGTTCTTAAAAACACCGACTACCCGACCTTGAGCGAGAAGCAAGCGAACCCGTTGCTTGGAAATCTTCCAAAGGCCAGATAATTCTGTAACCAGCCCAACCGGATTCACCTCGATGTAACGTGGCAATGCGTCCCGATCACCGCTCCAGACCCGCTGTAAAGTCACGCTAGACCCCCGCAATAGTTTTATTGAGTCAAAATCGGCTGGAAAGTCTTGCCAGTAGGGGCATAGACCAAGATCGACGCTGTCTCACTGAGTGTCAGGAATGAGACTAACTTTACGTGTAACTGGCACGTAAAGTCTTTGGGCCTGCTGCGTGTAGCCGTCCTCGCGCCTGCGGCGCGGTGGCCGGCCGCACGCCTCATCCCCTCAATTTTCTGCACAAGCCTCTCGCACGTCAGTAGCAGCCAGCAGTCGGCATGGGTTGCGGGGAGATGAGGCCACCCCTCAACCCAAGGCCGAAGCATTCCCTGCGGGGCTTGTACGCCGATCAAGGGGTATTCATAAAAGTCCGGTGAGACTGGACTTTTACAAAGCTTCCCCTTGACGGAGGACCGCTTACCAAGCGGCCATGATCGTAAAGGCAATAGCAGGGCGACTCTGTTGGCCAAGTAGCCGCCGGCCCGACGCGGGGTCCCGCTTCCGCGTGCCGCCGGCGCTTCGCGCCGCCGCACGCTACGCCACCCCGCATCAGTACGCGCTGCGCGCGCACGCTTCGCGTGCCGACGACTACCCGGCCTATTTGCCGTAACCATCTTCACGTCGCCACTTGGCACGCAGAAAATCAGCCGCTATCCACCAAACCAGCCAATCAAAAAGGACAAGTCGAAGGCCCCACTCGACCAAGTGAACAACTCGCAAAGCAACATCATGGCCAAACCACCGCCGCACCGGCACATATACAGGATCGTGAACCGCCGTGAGGATTGCCGTCGATACTTTCTCATGCCACCAAGCCGCCGAAACCACCAGCACCCCAAATGCGCACCTAAGTGCCTCCCAGATAAGCCCACGTCTAACCCATGCCACCGCGATCAGCATGGCACACCACTCGTAGCCGATGCCTCACCGCCTACGCCAGGCAAGAGGCCAATTTCTTCTTCAAAGCCCCTTACCGCTCGACTTAATGCAAGCGAGGTCAGGTGCGAAACAGGTACATTCATGCGCTCAGCTACAATCTGAAGACGCGCCTTCAACCCCGCATCGACCGAGATATGCAAACCCGCCTTGCGCCTACGTCCATTTATTTGCGTAACCATTGCGTAACTACCTCCTGATGATTTGTCCGAATTTCTGCACACTCTTGAAAACGTCGCGCGGAGTCGACTGCATGTATCTATATGATGAAATGACGTTTTCCAGTAACGTGCCAAATTCGGGACGCAGGAGTCGGAGGTTCGAATCCTCTCGCCCCGACCAGCTTGCTGTGTGGGCTTGACGCCGTGGCGAAGTTTCTCCTTTTCGTCGCCGTCATTGCCGTGATCGTCATGCTGGTACGCGCATCGAATCGACGCAGCAAGACGCCACCCGCGGCGGCCAAGCCAGAGGCAATGACGCAGTGCGCCCACTGCGGAGTCCATTTTCCCCGTAGCGAGGCTATCAGCCAGGACGGGCGGGAATATTGCTGCGAGGACCATCGCCGCCTGGGATCAAGGCCTTGAGCGCGCAGGCTGCGGAGTTGGAGGGCAGCGACGCAATCGAATCGTTCTGGCGCTCGCTGCGATTCTTCTCGATCTATCGTCTCTCGATAGCACTGCTGTTCCTGGTTGCAGCGGTTGTTCTAGGCGATTCGGTGAGCCTTGGCACCCAGGATCCGCAACTGTTCGGCAGGGCTGCCGGAGTCTATCTGCTGCTTGCCGCGGCATTTCTTGTCGCCTTGCTGCGTCGACCGCAGCGCTTCAACCTGCAGTTGTCGGTGCAGGTGGCGGTCGATATTGCGGCCTTGACGTTGATGATGTTCGCCAGCGGCGGGCAGAAGAGCGGCATCGCCGCGCTTCTGCTGGTCGTCGTCGCGGGCGCCGGTCTGGTCGGGCAGGGGCGCATGACCCTGTTCTATGCGGCCCTGGCGTCCGTGGCAATGCTGCTCGAGGAGAGTTGGCGCGCGTTGACCCGTGAGGCCGATCCGGCGGACTTCGTGCGCACCGGGATCATCTGCGTCGCCTTTTTCGGCACGGCGATCATCGCCCGGCTGCTGGCGCGACGGGTTGTCGCCAACGAAACCCTGGCCCGCCAGCGGGGGCGGGAACTCAACGACCAGTTGCGGATCAGCGAACGGATCATTCGCGATATGGAGGACGGTGCGCTGGTGGTCGACGGCGACGGCCGGGTGCGACTGCTGAACCCGCGCGCCGAGTCCTTGTTGGGCGTACACGCGGCCGATGGCGCCGATCTTGCGTCCTTGTCGGACGGACTGGCCGATCGCTATCGGGCATGGAGCGCGCAGCCGGTCGAAATGGTTGAAATGCTGCGGCAGGAAAGCGGGCGCCTGTTGCGCGTGCGTTTCCTGCCTTCCTCCGAGACCGGCGGGCATGCGCTCATTTATCTGGAAGACATGGAGCGGGTTCAGTCCCAGGCGCAGCAGTTGAAGCTTGCCGCGCTGGGGCGGCTCACGGCCAACATGGCGCACGAAATCCGCAACCCGCTGGCCGCCATCAGTCATGCCGCAGAACTGCTTGCCGAGGAAGACAGCGACCCCCTGCATCAGCGCCTTGCCCGCATCATTCACGACAATACGCAACGCCTTAACCGACTCGTGACCGAGGTCCTGGAACTCGGTCGTCGCGACCGCGCGCAGCCCGAAACGCTGCGCTGGCAGGTCTTCCTTGCCGGATTCATCGAGGAACTGGCCTTGCACGATCCTTCGGCCGGCAGGCGGATCCAGGTCGGCGACGGCGATTTTGAGCTGCGTTTCGATCGCGGACACCTCTACCGCATCTTGTGGAACCTGCTGGGCAATGCCTTGCGCCATGCCAGCACGGCGGACGGCTCGGTTCGACTCGAGGCGCGGACGGCGGCCACCACGCGTTCCATCGAATTGCATATCATTGACGATGGTCCCGGCGTGGATGAGGCGCAGCGCAGCCAGGTCTTCGAACCTTTCTTCACCACGCATGGAGCCGGCACCGGGCTAGGGCTCTACATCGCGCGGGAGTTGTGCGAGGCCAACGGTGCCCGCCTCGAATTGCTGAACGACGGGCCCGGTGCCCATTTCTGTATTTCTGCCGAGGGGTCTGCATGCCGCTGAAGAACGAACGCCGTCCTCGCCATCGTGGTGAAGCCAAGCGCGTACTGGTGGTGGATGACGAGGCGGACATCCGTGAATTGCTCGACCTGACCCTGGCGCGCATGGGTCTCCAGGCGGATTGCGTTGGATCCCTTGCCGAGGCGCGGCGCATGCTGGCCAGTCAGCGCTACCAGCTATGCCTGACCGACATGCGCCTGCCCGATGGCGAGGGCTTGGAACTGGTGCGCCATATCGCCGATACGGTAGCCGACCTGCCGGTGGCGGTGATCACCGCCCATGGCAGCGCCGAAAATGCGGTGTCGGCGTTGAAGGCCGGAGCATTCGACTACATCGCCAAGCCGGTCTCGCTCGATCAGTTGCGCGGCATGGTCAAGTCGGCGCTGGAACTGCCCAGCGCCGATCCGGCCGGCGAGTGCAGCGACGGCTCGGGTTTGCTGGGCGAGTCGCCGGCCATCGAGCAGGTGCGCAAACTGATCGACCGCGTCGCGCGCAGCCAGGCGCCGGTCCATATCACCGGCGAATCCGGGAGCGGCAAGGAACTGGCAGCGCGCCTGATCCATGCGCTGGGTGCCCGCCGCGACCGCGCCTTCGTACCGGTTAACTGCGGCGCAATTCCCGAAAATCTGATGGAAAGCGAGTTTTTCGGTTATCGCAAGGGCGCCTTCACCGGCGCCAACGACGACCGGGAAGGCTTCTTCCATGTCGCCGATGGCGGCACGCTGTTTCTTGACGAAGTGGCGGATTTGCCGCTGACCATGCAGGTCAAGCTGCTACGCGCGATCCAGGAGAAGCGCGTGCGCAAGGTCGGTGCGACCGCCGAGGAAGGCGTCGACGTGCGAGTCATCTGCGCCACCCATCAGGATCTCAAGGCGCTGGTCGAGCAGGAGCGCTTCCGCCAGGATTTGTTCTACCGGCTCAACGTCATCGAGTTGCGCATGCCGGCCTTGCGCGAATGTCGCGAGGACATTCCCATGTTGGCCCAGCACATTCTGGCCCGGCTGGCGCGGGCCGCCGCCCTGAAGCCGCCGCCGCTGACCGCGTCCGCACTTGCGGCCTTGCAGAGCTATCCTTTCCCGGGCAACGTGCGCGAACTCGAAAACGTGCTGGAGCGGGCGCTGGCCTTGATGGTCGATGACCGCATCGACGGCGCCGATCTGAATCTGGCGCCGACCCAGTTGCCCGGCATTGGCGGCAACTCGGCCGGCTCGCTGCAGGAGCACCTGGACCATGTCGAGCGTCAGGCCATTCTCGATGCGCTCAAGCAGTCGAACAACAATCGAACCGCCGCGGCAAGGCTGCTCGGCGTCACCTTCCGCTCGCTGCGCTATCGCATGGCGCGGCTGGGAATGAACGAGTGAGCCAGCCGTTGCCGGCGGCCGACGCCGCCGAATGGTGGCCCCAGGCGCGCCGCGTGCCGTCGCCGAATTGCGATGAGCGCCCGCCACACGCGTCGATCGATTTGATCGTCATCCACGCCATCAGCCTGCCGCCTGAGGAATTCGGCGGCCAGGGAATCATCCAGCTATTCACCAATACGCTCGATCCGCAGGAACATGCCTATTACAGCGAAATCCAGCATCTGCGGGTTTCGGCCCACTTCCTGGTTCGTCGCGACGGCGAATTGATCCAGTTCGTACCCTGCTCCCGACGTGCCTGGCATGCGGGCGTTTCGACCTGGCGGGGCCGCGAGAACTGCAACGACTTTTCCATCGGCATTGAACTCGAGGGTTGCGACCGGCTTCCATTCGAGGACGTCCAGTACCGGGTCCTGAACCGGCTCCTCGCGCAACTGCATGACCGCTACGGAGTCGATGCGGTGGTCGGGCACAGCGACATCGCGCCGGGGCGCAAGACCGATCCAGGTCCCTGCTTCGACTGGCATCGGGTACGCGGCGCCGGAGCATGACTGTCGCAAAGCTGCAACGCGCGCTGCCGAATCGGCAACAGAAAACTCTTGCGGTGAAAAAATTCGAACACTACAATTAGTAGCGAATCGTCGATGACCTACTAGATATAGTAGGTTGCCATGCAGAAGGGGCGACGCCGCTTGTTCACCGCAGCGTCCCGATCATCACCGGCTTCATTACGCCAAGACGGGAGATCTGAATGCAGGAAGCCGCGGGCACCGATCAAACCGATTTGAACCGGTCCGCCCAGCAATCTTCTGCTGATCTTGAAACGGATCGGCGCCTGCATTCTTTCCCCGGCATCGCATTCAATCCCCTGATCCAGGCATTCGTTTGCCGCGCAGATTTGCCGACCGGCAATTTTCGCGGCGGGCACGCGTCCACGCCTGTGCCGGCGGGACATTCGTACCCCAGCGGGGCTGCCGCAATATGATCAATGCATTGATGTGCGTTTGTCATTGGGCGTTTCAAAACGAAGTGATAGGCGGATAAACGTGAGGAATTCGTCGCTTTCGATTGCATCGGAGCGTTGGATAATCCGTGCTAGCCCAGACGGGTTGCAGTAAAAAAGTAGTGGTGGTTCTTTCCTGTTAATTTGTTAAGGAGGTTCAACATGGCTGATACCAAGAAAGCCAAGAAGCCGGCCG